>CAYYWL010000021.1:1539-21681 GCA_964475135.1 uncultured Owenweeksia sp. | reverse complement strand
CAGGGCGGGGGTCACAGGTTCGAATCCTGTATTGCCCACAGAGAAACCCGGCGCCTCTCGGCGCCGGGTTTTTTATGCACTAATGCGAAGCTCGCTTCAGCATAAGTTCATAAAAAACCCGCACATCGCGCAGCGATGCCGGGTTTCTTTGATGCCTCCCCCCGCCGGGAACGGCGAAGCCAATCCTGTAGTTGCGAAGCCCGCTTCGGCATTCGGGCGTGAAAAAACCCGCACCTCGCGCAGCGATGTCGGGTTTCTTTGATGCCTCCCCCAAAAGCCAGTAACTAGCAACCAGCAACCAGTAGCCCGCAACCAGCAACCAGTGGCCAGCAAGCCAATTACAAGTAGCAAGAAATTAGAAACCTCTCAAAGCAACGTCTCCTGGTCGTTGACGATGTACTGCCGGATCGACTCCACCTGGCGCTTCAACTTGGCGACGTAGCGGTCGCGCTCGGCCTTGGCCACAGAAGACATTTCGGTGGACCGTGAGCAAACCTGCTGAATCCAAGCCATCGTGGTTTCGGCAAAGGCGGGTTGGCTGGTTTCGATGAAGTTGAACGTGTTGTAGCTCAAAAACGTCCGCGGGCCCGAGGGGTGCTCAAGCACCACTCCGTTGTTGCCCAGCGACAGCTCGCTCAAAAACAGCCGGAATGGGGCGCCCACGGCGGCGTTTTTTGCCGGAACCCACTTGCGTCCCGCCTCAGCCTGTACCCACAATCGGTCAGCTAAAGCGTCCAGTTCGGCCAGCAAACCAAGCGCCGTATCTCGGGACTTGATGAGCCCCGTGTCCCACAAAAACTGAATCTGCTTGAGGGTTCCGTAGTAGCACATGGGGGTCCAGATCTCGGTTCCGGGAATGCCCGCGTAGGCTTGGCAGACCACCTGGCGCGCCGCCTCTCGCTCGGGCGGAAGCTGAAAGTCGTCCAGTGAAAAACCCTGAAATTCCGGAATTCCGATGATCGTACGCGCCCAGTAGTACGTCTTCATGCGCGCCATTTCGGGCATCTGGTAGATGTAAAACAGCGGAAAATCCATAGCCGCGTAGTACATGTGCAGGTCTTCGCGCTGCTTCTCGAGGTCGAGCATGCGGTCCACCACACGCTTGGTGTACTCGGCGTAGTCGACCAGGGTGCGAATCGGCCGGCCCGCATCAAATTCGACGCGCTCGTTGCCCTCTTTGAACAGGTAGTCGAGCGAGATGTCGTACTTGCGCGACACCACCACTGCCTCGTTGAACGTCAACGCCGTTTCGCCGCGAATGCGTCGGTAGGCGGAATCAATACCAATGTTGAGCAGCTCAGCGAGCTCCTCGGCCCACTGAATGCGCTGCGGCAGCCGTGATCGGGCGTGCTCGAGAAAGAGAACTTGTGAACTGCGGTCCATGCCGCCAAACCTAGCGAAAAGTTTGGCTATTCCAACACCTCAGTCAGCACGGGGTTGGCGCGGTTTTGCGCGTAAGCTTCGGTCAAAAGTTCCTCTAAAACAGTCAGGTCGACATCCGACAATCGCTTGATGTACAGACATCCGGCCCCCATTTTGTGCTTCCCAAGGCGCGACAGCCATGGGGCAAAGGGCTCTTCGCCGCCACCCAAACTCAGGTAAAGGCTCAAGTCAGTGGCCCGGGGTGCAAAGCCCAATCCAAACCACTTGCCCTGGCGCCCGGTGGGGTAGTAGTAGTCAAAGCGGCCGTAGCCCACAATTGTACCCCACAGCGTCGGTGCATAGCCGGTCACGCGGCGCATTATCAGGTCCAGCACCATGCTGTCCTCGCGTTGGCCCGATTTGGTCAGTCCATTCAAAAAATCGTCAACTGAAGCTTCGATGGGCTGGGTTTTGTTCTCTGATACCATGCTAGTGAATCATTCCGGCGGCTACGGTGGTTCCGCGCACCGGATCCACCAAAATAAAGCCGCCCATCACGCGCTGGTCGCGGTACGTTTCGGTGGTCGGAGCCGTCGCGCAGCGCACCACCACTTCCGCAATTTGGTTGGTTTCGAGTTGGCCCGTGCCGGGTTCGTAGGCAAGGGTTTCAAGGTTCAGCACGCGTTCGACCTCAGCGATCATCGCTTGGCCATGGCCGCCTTGGGCGCGGAATTCGTAGCGCACCCCCGGACGGTGTCCTTTGGCGTCGAGCCAGCACAGTTTGGCGCGCAAACTGGCGTCGCGCTTCGGGGCGGAACCTGCGGTGAGTACGCTTCCGCGGGCCACATTGACGTCGCGGTCGAGGGTCAGCACCACGGACTGGCCGTATTGGGCCTCCTTGAGGGCTTGCGCTCCCAAAAAGATGCCGTCAACCGTCGCTTCAAGCTCCTCGGGCCACACGGTGACGCGGTCGCCCACAGCGACGCGACCGCCGGCCACCCGACCAGCGTAGCCGCGAAAGTCGTGGTGCTCGGTAGTGCGTGGGCGGATCACGGTCTGAACCGGGAACCGGAAGTCACTCACCGCCTCAGGAACCGCCGGCTCGAGTGTTTCGAGCAGCGCCAAAAGGGTGGGGCCACTGTACCACGGCATCTGTGAGGAAGGATCCACCACGTTGTCGCCCACGAGGGCCGACAGCGGAACAAAGTGTACCTCAGGCAAGCCCGCCGCCTGGCGGACGGGCTCGTAGTCTGCGCAAACCTTGGTGAAGGCGGCCTCCGCGTAGTCCACTAAGTCCATTTTGTTGACGCAGACGATGACCGCTTTGAGGCCCAGCAGCCCGGCAATAAAGCTGTGGCGGCGGGTTTGCTCGACGACTCCGTGGCGCGCGTCCACCAAGATCAGGGCGGCATCGGCCGTCGAAGCTCCGGTAACCATGTTGCGGGTGTACTGCACGTGGCCCGGAGTGTCGGCTAAAATGAAGTTGCGGCGCGGCGTCGCAAAGTAGCGGTAGGCCACGTCGATCGTGATGCCCTGCTCGCGCTCGTCCTTGAGTCCGTCGGTCAACAGACTGAGGTCGAGCTCGGTTCCGCGGCGCTTGCTGCTGGCGGCCACGGCGTCAAGCTGGTCAATAAAGACCGACTTGCTGTCGTAGAGCAGTCGGCCGATGAGGGTGGACTTTCCGTCGTCGACGGATCCCGCGGTGGTAAATCGCAACACGTTCATAATCAGAAGTATCCTTGTTTTTTACGCTCTTCCATCGAGGATTCGCTGCGCTTGTCGTCTTCGCGGTTGCCGCGCTCGGTTTGGCGAAGGGTTTCGACCTCGGCGATGATTTGGTCGAGGGTCACGGCTTCGGACTCGATTCCGCCCGTGATGGTGATGTCGCCCAACGTACGAAAACGTACCATTTTTTCGGTCGGAACCTCAGTGGGCCGCAGCGTAATGAATTCCGAGACGGGCAACCAGCTGTTGCTGCGCCAAATGACGTGGCGGGGCGCGGCGAAGTACAGCGACGGAAGCTCAATTCCCTCTCGGCGGATGTAGTGCCACACGTTCATCTCAGTCCAGTTGCTGATCGGGAACACCCTGAAGTGCTCGCCAGGCTGCTTGGCTCCGTTGAAGAGGTTCCAGAGCTCGGGGCGCTGGTTTTTGGGATCCCACTGCCCAAAAGCGTCGCGGTGGCTGAAGAAGCGCTCTTTGGCACGGGCCTTTTCTTCGTCGCGTCGTCCGCCTCCGAGCAGGCAGTCGAGGCCTTCGCGCTCGATCGTTTCGAGCAGGGTCACCGACTGGATTCGGTTGCGGTTGCCTAGCGGGCCTTGCTCTTCTTGTGCGGTTCCGCGGTCAATCGAATCCTGAACGCTGCCTACGATCAATTCGGCTCCGAGCGAGGCGGCGTAGCGGTCTCGGAACTCAATCGTCTCGGGGAAGTTGTGGCCGGTGTCCACGTGCACGAGAGCAAACGGAATTCCGGCCGGCGCAAACGCCTTGCGCGCCAAGTGGCTAACGACGATTGAGTCCTTGCCGCCGCTAAACAGGATGGCGGGGCGTTCAAACTGAGCGTAGGCCTCGCGAATGACGTAGATGGCTTCGGCCTCGAGTTCGTCGAGAAAGCTGGGGTTGTACTTCATAAATACTTACAAACGGGCAGTAAATGCATCAAACCACTTTAGGACGTGGGCGGCGCTTTGGGTCAATGGCTCGGAACCACTTGCTACGATCAGTTCAGGGGCGAGCGGAGCTTCGTAGGGCGAATTCACCCCGGTAAAGTCCGTGATGATCCCGGCCTGAGCCTTAGCATACAAGCCTTTAACGTCGCGGGTGGCACAGACCTCCACCGGTGCGTCGACATAGATTTCGGCAAAGCGTTCTGGGCCAACAATGGCGCGGGCACGGTCGCGGTCACTGCGGTACGGACTTACAAATGCGGTGAGAACAACCAGGCCGGTGTCGGCCATCAGTTTGGCGACCTCTGCGATGCGCCTCAGGTTTTCGTGGCGGTCTTCGGCACTAAATCCGAGGTCGCCGCAGAGCCCGTGGCGCACGTTGTCGCCGTCGAGAAGCACGGTTTTGATTCCGCGCTCGTGAAGCTCGGCGTCGAGGGCGTTGGCCAAGGTGCTTTTGCCGCTACCGCTGAGGCCGGTAAACCACAGGACACATCCGCGCTGGCCCATGAGGCGTTCGCGGTCTGTAGTGGACACGCTCAAGTGCTGGGCGACCACGTTCGGTGAATGGTTGTGCTTCACAGGATCCATGTTAAGTACGTAAATACGACAGCGAGGTAGATAGCCGTTAATCCGCCGCCTAAGCGCCAGTAGTCGCGGGCGCTGTAGCCTCCGGGGCCCATCACCATCAAGTTGGTGGCGTAGCCAGCCGGAGTCAGAAATGCCGCACTTGCACCAAATGCAAGGGCCAGCATTGCCGGATTCGCATCGAGGTAGCCCCCTTGAACGGCTGCTAGTGCCAATGGGAAGGCAAGTACAACAGCAGCCACGTTCGTAACAAAATTGGTAAGCACCGTCGTCGCAACCAGCAGCACGGCGATCCAAATCCATTCAGGACTTGAGGCAAGCCCCGGAACCAATTGCGAAAGACCTTGTTCTAAAAAGCCACTTTGCTGCAAGGCTGCCGAGAGCGCTAGGGCTGAGCTCAGGGTCACAATGAGTTCAGGATCCAATCCCCGCCGCACGTCGGTCCACCGCAGCCACTTGATGGCCCCAAGCACCCCAAGCCAAAGCGCCAACGCGGCGAGCGGAGCCAAAACTCCCGCGGCAGTAAGCGTTCCGAGGGCGCCCAATCCACCCCAAGCGAAGGCCCGCTGGGTCAGGGTCGACTTTTCGGGCGCCGCGGTTTCGCTGAGTACATGAAGCAAACGGGTTTCGGCGGCTCGCTCCTTAAACCGCGGACCCGCTACCAGCACCAAAAGGTCACCGGCCTGAAGCTCAATATCACCAATTCGACCGCGCATGCGCTCACCTTGTCGGCGCACTCCAACGATTGCGGCGTCAAGGCGCTGGCGAAACTGGCTGGCGCGCACGGCACTCCCTACCAAACGGCTTCCCGGCGGAACCATCGCCTCAACCAACGGCGCCTCGTGGGCCCGCTCGGTCATTTCACGCTGCGGAAGCATCAATCCCGTCCTCGCGCGAAGCAGTTCATCGACCTGACTGAGCTCTCCCGCAAAAAAAAGCCGGTCTCCCGCCTGCAGTACTTCGTTCGGAGCCACCGGAGCAATCAATTGGGTTCCGCGCTGTAGCTCAACCAAGTACAGCCCCATAAGTTGCCGAAATCCAGCCTGTTCCACACTCTGGCCGACCTCGGGAGCGTCTTTTGCCAATTTGGTTTCAACTGTATACGGGCGCTCGGTGGCGGAATCTTCCGCTACATGACCGAGCGTCATCCGGCTTCCGGCCCACGACAGGTAGGCCGAACCCAGTACCAGCACGCCCAATCCCGGAACCAAGAAGTCCATCGACCGCAACCCCTCAAAGCCCGCATCTCTAAGCAATCCATTGAGAACCAGGTTGGTCGAGGTTCCGATTAAGGTCACCACCCCGCCCAACGTGGCGGCATATGCCATAGGCAACAGTACCAAGCCGGGAGGTACACCTTTATTCCGTGCCCACCGACGAAGCGGTCCAATGAGCAGTGCCACGACCGCTGTATTGTTAAGCACACTCGAAATCACCCCGGTGCCGATAAAAATCTGAAACCGCCCCAGTGCGTTCGGCCGCCCCGGAAGCAGTCGCCCAATGCCCAAATGACGCTCAATGGCGACCGACGCGACCAGCAGCAACCACAAAATCAGCAAGCTGGGATTGGTCGCTGAAGCGAGCCACTCCGCAGGACTGAGCAGCCCAAAGGCAATCAGTACGAGTGCACCGCCCACAAACGCCCACGACGCGCGCAGTCCGGCCACCACCGCCACCACCACGGCAGCGTACACACTTCCCAAAATCCAGGCTTCCACAGCGCGAAGGTATTAAATTCCTATCAAATTAGTAGGGGTTTGGCTCGTTTGCAAGGTTGGCAAGGTTGGTTGCTGGCTTCTCGTTTCTAATGCAGGCGAAGCCGCACACGAAAAACCGCGCCAAGCCGACCGTTCGGTTATAACCGGATTTTACTTTTTTTCTAAAATCTCGAAACGGCTATATATTTTGAAATCAAAATTTTACGAAAAATATCCGTGTTTGATCATTGATCCGCCCCGCGGCCCTCACGCGAGGCACAACAAGCCAACGAGCCACCCTTGCTAGCCTTGCCAACCTCGCCAAAGAGCCAATGTCCTAAATTCGTCCCATGCAACGCTTTAAAATCCCGGCGATCTTCGCGCTCGCCTTCGGCCTCGTTTACGCATTCATCTTTGACGCCAAGCTCGACATGGGCGGCGATAATGCGGGCTACTACATTCTTGGACAGGCTTTGGCGCAGGGGGAGGGCTACACCAACATCCACATGCCCGGAACACCACCAGCCAACCACTTCCCGCCGGGCTACCCTGCCGTGCTGGCGGTGGCCATGCTTCTGGGCAAGAGCTTTACGTGGCTCAAACTGGTGAACGGAATCCTCTTCGGTGCGGCCCTGTGGTGGTTCCGCGCAATCGCCGAAAAGGCCAGCGGATCCAAGGCCTTGGCCTGGGCCGCAGTCATCTTGGTCGGACTCAACAGCCACCTGCTGCGCTCGAGCACCATCATGATGAGCGAAATTCCGTACACCGCCGCGTCCATGCTGGCGCTGTGGACCTTGCTGCGCTGGGATCCGGAATCCAAACCATTCTACAAATCCTACGACTTTTGGCTGGTAGTGGTGCTCGCCTCGGCCGCCTTCTACATCCGCACGGCGGGCATTGCGCTTGGAGCCGGAATCGGCCTCTACCTACTCTTTGAACGCCGCTGGGCTGCCGCGATCACTTTTGGCGTCAGCTTCTTCGCCCTCTACGCTCCTTGGGTCGTCCGTGGCCGCCTCGCCGGAACCAAATCCACCTACGTCGACCAACTCTTGTCGGTCAACCCCTACCGCCCAGAAGAGGGCTTGGTGGACGCGGGCGGAATCTGGGACCGCATTACCGAAAACGCCAGCCGCTACCTCGGTCAGGAACTGCCCAATAGTATGTTTCCGGTTCTCAAGGTCGACTACAACCCCGAGGAGCCCATCACACACACCTTCATTGGCCTTGTGCTACTCGTGGCAATCGCCTACGGAATCGCACGCCTACCCAAGCTCCGTTGGCTGGTGGCCGGCTACGTCCTTGCCTCAGCGGCCATCTTCTTACTTTGGCCCTCGGTGTGGTACGGAGTTCGCTTCATCCAGCCGCTGGTTCCGGTACTGATGCTCTCCGCTTTGTACGGAACCTGGGAAATCGCGCGCCGCGCGGTTCCGACCTGGAACCCATGGTGGTTCGCCGCCCTCGCCGTGGTAATGATTTCGCCGCTCAAAACCCTGCGCGAAGAGGCCCAAATGGAGTACCCCGCCTCGTTCAGCAACTACTTTCGGCTGGCGGAATTCACCAAAGAAAACACGCCCGCTGACGCCCAAGTGGCCACCTCAAAACCGGCATTATGGTACCTCTTTGCCGAACGGCGCGCCCAGCGCTTCCCGGCTGAAGCCAACCCCGAAGCGTTTATTGACCAACTCAAGGCCGACGGAATTACACACGTCGTCGTCGACCAACTCGGGTTTGGATCGGTGGGGCGCTACTTCATTCCGGCCTACCAAGCCTACCCCGAGCGCTTCACGCTCGTGGCGCAACTGCCGGGCCCCGACACCTACGTCTTCAAACTGGACTAAGCCCTACAGTACTACCCAGCGCAGCACGCCCGTTGAGGTGTGCAGCGCGTAGGTCCCTGCGGGCAGCAGCGGAAGGGCCATTTCACCCTCGGCGGTCAACTCGGCGACCACCCGACCGCTCAGGTCGGTGATTCGCACACGGCCTTCGGCGCCCACGAGGGTGGCTCCGCCGCGCGAGGGATTCGGCTGCACCCACATCGTGGGGGCCACCAACTCTTCGTCACCTAAAGTCGTGGTGAGCTGCACATCGTCGAGGTAAAGGTTGTTTCCGCCGCCTGAAACCAGCGAGAAGCGAACCATCAAGTCGCCCGCTCCCTGAAGGCCAAGGCTCGCGAGGTTGATGGTCGTATACTTCCAGTCGGCGGGCGCCGGAACGTAGGGCGTCGTCACCGCACCATTGATTCCGAGCTGAAAAGCCGGGATCAGGCGAGCCAACTGCCATGTGGACCCGCAGTCACTGCTGACAAAAACTTTGAGCTGGTCGTTGTTTGAGGCGGCGCGGCGCACAAACGCGTGGGCAAAGCGTAGGTTGAGTGTGCCGGTGTTGGGGAAGGCAATCGGTCCCGCAATCAATGAACTGACTTCGCCGCCCGCGGGGAGCTTGTAGTTTTGAAAAAGATAGCTGGCCGAACCCTGCTTGCTTGCGGCGGTGGTGCGGCGCCAGTAGCTACTGTCGGCAAACGTAGTCGTCGTCCAGTCGGCGTTCGGAAGTGGATCCTCCATCGTCCCAATAAACCATGGGCTGTACGTAGTGCCTGCGGCAGGGCGCACGGTGAGGGCTAAAGGCTTGTTCATCGTGTTGGATCCATTGCTGGCCTGAATAGTCAAACTTACCGTGTACTGGCCGGGATTAGCCATCACCAAACTCGGGTTTTGCGTCGTAGTGTGGTGCACGACCTGGTTGTTTGCGTCCAGCACGTTCCAGTGGTAAATCGGATTACCAAGGTAGGCCGAGTGGTCCTCAAACGTCAGAGCGTCGCCAGCACACAGTAGGCTGCGGGTCAATTCAAAATCGGCCACGGGACTGCAGCTCAAGGTTCCAGTAACGCCCGTCGCCAAAAGGTTGGCGGCCGTGGTGAGGTTTCCGCGAAGCACTGGCGAATTCAGCACAGCCTTGGCGCGAGCCTTTTGGTCCAGCGTGAATGTGTTCATGCACGCGTCGTCGGTGTAGTCCATGTAGTTCTCGATCATATCCACGAGATCTGGACTGTCGGTTGCACAAGTGTTTTGGGCTGCGTTGCAACCTGAGCTCGCAGAAACCACCGGCGGCGTGTCGGCGCACTGGTCGCCAAATCCGCATCCGTTTTGAAACGTATGGTACAGATTTAAATAGTGTCCTACCTCATGGGTGAGGGTGCGGTTGCGCGTGCCGGCCGCGGTTCCGACATTGCCCAGGTGGTCGTGGCGGATTACAATTCCGTCCTGCGTCACTGGAATTCCGTTGTACGGAAACGCCGAGTAGCCCAGCACAATACTGCCGGGGGTGATCCCGGTAAGCTCAATGGTTCGCACCACCCAAATGTTGAGGTACTTGGTGTTGGGCCAATTCAATTCAGTTTTGATGGCATTGTTGGCCTTGAGCGAATTCGGGCTCCACTGGCGGTTGATGCCGTTCGTGCACTCTCCGTTCGGTCCCTTTTTTGCGAGCACAAACTCCACTTCCATGTCGGCGGCGACTCCTTTAAACAGGGCGCGAAGGTTACCCGTGTCTGGATTGATGCGGCGCATGTCTTCATTGAGGATCTGAAGGGCAGACAGAATTTGAGCCTCGCTAATGTTGTCGCCCTCGTCGTAGTACATCACGTGAAACACCACCGGAATCTGGTGCACCACCGACTCAGTCATTCCAAGCTGCTGCACGCGCTGCATCTCGGTTTCGGTTTCGGCGCGGAACGCTTCGCGCTGGGGGTTCCTCGCAACCTCGTGCGCGTAGACTTCGTCGGCAGCACAGCGTTGAATCGTTTGACCTTGAGCCGTTAAGCCGAGCAAGAGACCAGAAAGTAGGAGGGCTGAAAAGCGCATAAAACCTAGTATTTGAGGCAAAATTTCGAGTTCGTGAAGATACGCTAGCAAGTTCTGCACCGAAAAGCTTTGTGCTTCAAAGTATTCTCCGTATCTTCGCAGCCCCAAAAAAGTATAGCATCGTGGATTCGCTCAGCTACAAAACGATATCAGCCACCAAGGCCACCGCAGGTAAAACCTGGGTTGTGGTTGACGCCAAGGGTCAAGCCCTCGGTCGATTGGCTTCGCATGTTGCCTTCCGCCTACGCGGTAAGCACAAGCCCAACTACACCCCACACGTGGATTGTGGTGACAACGTCATCATCATCAACGCGGCTGAAGTAGCCTTGTCGGGTAACAAAATGCACGACAAGCAGTACATCCGCTACACCGGATACCCCGGGGGCCAGCGCTTCAGCACTCCTGCTGAGGAGCTTGCCAAGCACCCGACCCGCATCGTAGAGAAGGCCGTTCGCGGTATGCTTCCCAAGACGCGCCTCGGAGCGGAACTCTTCCGCAACCTTCACGTGTACGCCGGTGCCGAGCACGGCCACGAAGCCCAACAGCCGGTTCAAATCTAATCGTACTTTAAGATGTCTACGACCCACGCAATCGGACGCCGCAAGACCTCAGTTGCCCGTGTATATGTGAAGCCGGGCAAAGGTGAGATCAAGATCAACAAGCGCGAGCTGTCGAACTACTTCTCGACCGGCACCCTTCAGTACAAAGTACGCCAGCCATTGTCGCTGACGGACAACCTCAACAATTTTGACATTACTGTCAATGTAGAAGGCGGTGGCATCACCGGCCAAGCTGAAGCAATTCGCCTCGGCCTGTCGCGCGCCCTCTGCGAAATCAATCCGGAGCTTCGCGTAACGCTGAAGCCTGAGGGATTGATGACCCGCGACCCGCGCATGGTAGAACGTAAGAAGTTCGGCCAGAAAAAAGCACGCAAGCGGTTCCAATTCTCGAAGCGTTAATCGCGCAACGAGTATTGGGTTTAGCATCCAAACGGTCAAGATCGCTCTGGCGCTACTTGGCCGTTGCCTTTTTAGCGAACGTAAACCCCCAAGAATCCTATGGCACATACGCCTGAAATTCAGCAGCTCCTCGACGCAGGAGTTCACTTTGGTCACCTGACCCGCAAGTGGAACCCCAATATGGCTCCGTACATCTTTATGGAGCGCAATGGTATCCACATCATTGACCTGCAGAAGACGCAGAAGAAATTGGCCACGGCGGCTGACGCCATGGGCAAGATCGCCGGCAGCGGCCGCAAGATCCTCTTCGTAGCGACCAAGAAGCAAGCAAAAGAAATCGTTGCCGACACGGCCAAGGCCCTCAACATGCCCTACATCGTAGAGCGCTGGCCTGGAGGTATGCTCACGAACTTCGTGACCATACGCAAGGCAATCAAGAAGATGTCGAACATCGACAAGATGAAGACCGACGGTACGTTCGAGACGCTTTCAAAGCGCGAGCGCCTTCAGGTTGACCGTCTGCGCGCCAAGCTCGAGAAGAACTTGGGTTCAATTGCTGACATGAGCCGCCTTCCAGCCGCTCTGTTTGTGGTTGACGTAATGCGCGAGCACATCGCTGTTGAAGAAGCCCGCAACCTCGGAATCCCCGTATTTGCTATGGTTGATACGAACAGCAACCCACATTTGGTGGACTACGTGATTCCGTCAAACGACGACGCGACCAAGTCAATCGCAGTGATCATGGAGTCAGTTTCAGCTTCAATCAAAGAAGCCCTGAGCCAGCGCAAAACTGAAAAAGACAAGCCCGGAAGCGAGAAGCTTACAAAAGCTGCCGCCAAAGTAGCCGCGGAATAAGTTTAACACCGGGGCAACAGCCCCGGTTTTTCTTTGTACTTAAATACCAATTATCATGAGCATTACTGCTGCCGATGTAAACAAGCTGCGCCAAATGACCGGTGCAGGCATGATGGACTGCAAAAAGGCCCTCACTGAGGCCAATGGCGATTTCGAAGCTGCCATCGACGTGCTTCGCAAGCAAGGCCAGAAGGTCGCTGCCAAGCGCGCCGACCGCGACGCGACCGAGGGAGCTGTCATCGCAATGACCAACGAGACCAACACCCGCGGGGTGGTTGTTTCGCTGAACTGCGAGACTGACTTTGTCGCCAAGAACGAAGGCTATGTGGACATGGCCAAGAAAATGGCGTCAATTGCGATTGCCAATTTCCCCGCGACCAAAGAGGAACTTCTTGCGCTGAGCTACGAAGGTTCGTTGACGATTGCCGAGAAGCTCACAGAGCAGACCGGTGTCATCGGAGAAAAGATTGAGATCGCTTACTATGAGACCCTCGAGGGTGGAGTAGTTTCTGGGTACATTCACGCTGGAAACAAACTTGCTACGCTTGCCGCATTGAGCGCTGGTGCTGCAGAGACGGCAAAAGATGTTGCGATGCAAGTTGCTGCCATGAACCCCGTAGGATTGGACCGTACTTCAGTTCCAAGTGATGTGATTGAGCGCGAACTTGAGGTTGCTCGTGACATGGTACGTCAAGAGGGCAAGCCTGAGGACATGATTGAGAAGATCGCCCAGGGCAAGCTCGGCAAGTTCTACAAAGAGAACACTCTTGTGGAGCAGGACTTCATCAAGGACAGCAAGCAGAGTGTAGCCCAGTACGTGGCTTCAGCATCTGCGGGCGCTACCGTCACCGGCTTCCGCCGTGTAGGTTTGGGCGTTTAATTCCCAGTTGATTTTCATACTGCAAAGGCCGCCCTCGGGCGGCCTTTGTGCTATCTTCGCATCTTAATGAAGTACCGCCGAATCCTCCTCAAACTCAGCGGCGAGGCGCTGATGGGCAGCAAGGCCTACGGGATTGATCCCGAAACCATTAGCCGCTACGCACATGAAATTAAAACAGTTGTCGACGCCGGTGCCCAAGTGGGCATTGTCATCGGTGGCGGAAACATCTTTCGCGGCCTGCAAGGCGCCGAAGGCGGAATGGACCGCGTCCAGGCCGACCACATGGGCATGCTTGCGACCGTAATCAATGGCCTCGCGCTGCAGTCTTCGCTCGAACGCATCGGGGTTCAGACCCGCCTTCAGTCCGCCATCGAGATGGACAAGATTTGTGAGCCCTTCATTCGCCGCCGCGCCGTTCGGCACCTTGAGAAGGGCCGTGTAGTCATCTTTTCGGGCGGAACTGGAAACCCCTACTTCACTACCGATACCGGGGCTACGCTGCGCGCCATTGAAATTCAGGCCGAGGTCATCCTCAAGGGCACTCGCGTGGACGGAATCTACACCGCAGACCCCGAGAAGGACGCTACCGCGACCCGCTTTGAGGCCATTAGCTACACTGAAGTCTACGAGCGCGGCCTCAACGTGATGGACCTCACGGCGTTTACGCTGAGCCAAGAAAACGACCTACCCATTGTGGTTTTTGACATGAACAAGCCAGGTAACCTCTTGCGCGTCGTTCAGGGCGACAAGGTGGGCACTTTGGTTTCTTAATTCCGAACGAATAATGAACGAAGAAGTAAGCTTTCTGATTGAGTCCTTGGCCGAGGACATGACCAAGGCAATGACGCACCTCGATAAGGCACTGCTCAAGATTCGCGCCGGCCGTGCCAATCCAACCATGCTCGAGGGCATTCACATCGAGTACTACGGAAGCCAAGTGAAGCTTCAGCAGGTGAGCAACATTTCGACCCCGGATGCCCGCACCCTGTTTATTCAGCCGTTTGAAAAGAACCTAATTCAAGCGATTGAGAAGGCCATTTTGTACGCCAACCTCGGATTTAATCCAATGAACAACGGAGATGCGGTGATCATCAATATTCCGCCACTGACCGAAGACCGACGTAAAGAGCTCGTTCGCATGGCACGTGCAGAGGGCGAAGAGGCCAAAGTTGCCATTCGCAGTGTACGCCGCGACGGTATGGACGAGGCCAAGCGCATGGAAAAAGACGGCCTCAGCGAGGACCAGCGCAAGGACCTCGAGAACGAGATTCAAACCTTGGTCGACAAGCACATCACGATGATCGATGCGCGTGTGACTGAAAAAGAGGGAGATATCCTCAAGCTCTAAGTATATTAGGCCCAATGGGTAAGAGCATACAAGAAGAGATCCAGCAGCGCAACTGGCACAACGACCAGCAGGTTGCGGTGATCAATATTCTGTACACCTACCATTGGGTAAAGGGGCGAATTTCTGAGGCCTTGGCGCCCTACAAAATCACGATGCAGCAGTACAACGTGCTGCGCATTTTGCGCGGAGCCCACCCCGAAGGCCTTGCCATCGGCATCATACGCGAGCGCTTACTCGACAAGACCAGTGATGTGTCGCGCCTCGTGGACCGCCTCGTGAAGTTGGGCTTCGTCGAGCGCAAGGGCAGCAAAGAAGACCGTCGCGTGACGCACATTTTTTTGACGCTGCGCGGACTTGAGCTACTGGGTCAAATTCGCTCCGTGGACAAGTTCACCAAAGATGAACTGCCCAAGCGCTTGACCAACGAAGAGGCTCAGCTGTTGAGCGCCTTGCTCGACAAGGTCCGCACGTGATGGATCAGCGCGGTCGTTGAACCGTCGTGGGCCCCGATGGGGCCGTCGCCTTCGAGTTCCGGTAGGACTACGTTTGCCATTTCTTTTCCGAGTTCTACGCCCCACTGGTCGTAGCTGAACACGTTCCACACGACTCCTTGCGCGAACACTTTGTGCTCGTACATCGCAATGAGTGCTCCTAGCGCTTCAGGGGTGAGCGCGTCAAACAGTAGGGTAGAGGTTGGGCGGTTGCCTTCAAATACGCGGAACGGGCTGTTGGCCTCAGGGCGTCCCATCATGAGGGCCTCGGTCTGTGCCAAAAAATTACTCAGGAGCTTGGCGTGGTGCGCGTGCAGTGGGTGCTGCGGAATCACTGAAGCGATAAAGTCGCTTGGAATCAGTTCGGTTCCCTGGTGAATAAGTTGGTAGAAGGCGTGCTGTCCGTTGGTTCCTGGCTCGCCCCATACTATGGGTCCGGTCGCATAGGTGACGCGCTGGCCGCTGCGGTCCAAGTACTTTCCGTTGGATTCCATGTCCATTTGCTGCAAAAACGCGGCGAAGCGGTGCAGGTACTGGTCGTAGGGCAGTACGGCGTGCGTTGCGGCACCCAAGAAGTTGCGGTACCAAATTCCCAACGCGGCCATAAGCCACGGAATATTTTGGCGGAACGGAGCCTCGGCAGCGTGGCGGTCAATGCGCTCAGCACCGGCCAAGAAGGCGCGAAATCCGTCGGCCCCAATGGCAATCGCGAGCGGAAGTCCGATGCTGCTCCATACGCTGTAGCGGCCTCCGACCCAATCCCAGAACCCGAAGGTGCGGTCGGCACTAATGCCAAAGGCCTCAACCTTGGCGAGGTTGGTGCTCAATGCCGCAAAGTGGTCGGCCACCACGCCAGGGTCACCGAGGTGCTGCACGAGCCAGGTGCGTGCGGCCTCGGCGTTGGCCATGGTTTCCTGGGTAGTAAACGTTTTGGACGCGACCAAAAACAGGGTGCGGGCCGGATCCACGAGCTGCAGAGTTTCGTGCAAGTCTGCGCCGTCGACGTTGGCGACGAAGTAAAGTTGGATTCCGCGGTGGGCAAAGGGCTTGAGGGCCTCAACCGCCATGCGGGGCCCGAGGTCGCTTCCGCCAATGCCGATGTTGACAACGTGCTTGAATTTTTCTCCGGATGCGGAACGGACGTCGCCGTTGCGGACGGCTTCAGCAAATTCGAGCATGCGCTCGCGTTCGCGGGCGATCAGGGGTCGCACGTCCTGGCCGTCGACGAGCAGGGCTTCAGTCGAGCTGGAGCGGAGCGCGGTGTGGAGCACCGCGCGTCCCTCGGTTTCGTTGATTGCCATGCCTTGCAGCTGGGCACGGAACCCTTCGGCTACCCCGCATTCATCAAAGAGCTGTGCCAGTAGGTCTAGGGTCGTTTCGTCTACGCGGTGCTTGGCGTAGTCAAAAAGAAGCAGGTCGTCCATACGCACATGCATGCGGTCAAAGCGGGCGGGGTCGGCGGCAAAAAGATCGCGCAGGTGGCGGTCAGAAGTGACGGCGGCGTGGGCTTCGAGGGCCTTCCAGGCCTTGGTTTGGGTCGGATTGACGCGGGACAGCATGTGCGGCACGGTATGTGAATTATTCAAGTCCCAAAGGTACCAAGTCGTACCTTTGCAATCCTATGGAAATTCAGCGCGTACCCGTATCCGTTTATGCCGAAATGACGCCGAATCCCGGGGTGATGAAGTTCGTGGCCAACAAGCGCCTGATCGACGTCGACCACGTGGAATTCGCCAACATTGAAGAGGCCCAAATCAGCCCGCTTGCTGCGGCGCTGTTCAATTTTCCGTTTGTCAAGAACGTGTTCATCTCAACCAATTTCTTGGCGGTTGAGAAGTACAACGTCGTCGAATGGGATGCGGTGACACAAGAGCTGCGCCAGTTCATCCTGGCCCACATTCAAGAGGGCAAGCCGGTGCTCACGGCGGTTCCGCAGCCAAAGAAATCCGACGAGTCCTCGGACGCGGCCGACGTACCTGCATATGCTGAAAACGGCATTGAAGCGCGCATCGTCGAAATCCTCGAAGAGTACGTGAAGCCCGCGGTGGCTCAAGACGGAGGCAACATTGTGTTTGCCGGCTACGAGAATAAGATTGTCAAGGTCCAGCTTCAAGGAGCCTGTGCCGGCTGTCCCTCGAGCACGCTCACGCTGCAGCAGGGCATTAAGAATATACTGCAGCGTATGCTACCGACGCTGGTCGACGACGTCGTTCCGGCGTAAATTCGGGCATGCGAGCCTTGATTTTGCCCGTGCGCGGGCTGTATCCCCAGATTCCTGAGTCGACCTTTTTGGCGCCCAACTGCACGGTGGTGGGTGACGTGTCTATGGGCGAGGGCTGCTCCATTTGGTTTAATACGGTGGTGCGCGGCGACGTTAACTTCATTCGCATTGGCAACGAGGTCAACATTCAGGACGGGGCCGTCATTCACGGAACCTACCAAAAGCACGGAACCACCATCGGCAACCAAGTGAGCATCGGCCATGGTGCGACGGTGCACGGATGCACGCTGCACGACCGGGTCTTAATTGGAATGGGCGCCATCGTCATGGACCGCTGTGTCGTAGAATCGGGCAGCATTGTCGCCGCCGGAGCGGTACTTACCGAAGGCACGCACGTGCCGGCAGGCTCAGTGTTTGCTGGGGTTCCAGCCAAAAAAGTCAAGGACATCACGCCCGAACTCATGGCCGGCGAGGTCGAGCGCATCGCCAAAAACTACGGAATTTATGCCTCATGGCTTCGACCTGAGTCGGGCCAAGACGCGCGTTAAGCGGTTTAAATGATTATGGAATACCTACTCTATTACCTTCTTCTCAATCTTTACGGTTCGGCCATTACCTGGCGCTTTTTTGCGGCGGTAGGGATTCCGACCTGGAAGGCCTTTGTGCCCATTTACCGCACCTACATCTGGACCCAGGTGGCAGACCGGCCCTGGTGGTGGACGATTTTGGCCTACATCCCGGTGGTGGACAACGCCATGGCTTTGGTGCTGGCGTACGAAACGCTTCACATGTATGGGTTTCGCCAGAACAAGCACATTTTTTTAACCGCAGCCACGGGCGGACTCTACCTCGGCTACCTGAACTACACGGCCAAACTTGAGCGCGGAACCCGCAGCAACGACGAGATCCGCCGGCACATGCCGCTCTGGGTGAACCACGTCCTTTGGGCGGTCGTCGCGGCAGGTACCATCCGCATGATGACGTTTGAAGCGTTTAACATTCCAACGTCTTCGATGGAAAAGTCGCTCATGGTGGGCGACTACCTCGTGGTGAGTAAAGTGGCCTACGGCCTGCGCATGCCAAACACTCCATTGAGCATTCCGCTGATGCACAACGTGATCCCATTTGCCAACGTGCCGAGCTACTTGACGTGGATTCAGCTGCCCTACCTGCGCCTTCCGGGCCTCGCCAGCGTGGAGCGCGGAGACGCGGTGGTGTTCAACTTCCCCCAGGATCCCGGTCGCCCCGCCGACAAGAAGGACCACTACGTGAAGCGCTGCATGGGGGTTCCGGGCGATACGATCGAAGTGCGCCACGGCCAAGTCTACGTGGACAGCAAGGGAGTCGAGTTCCCCGAGCGGAGCAACGCCCAATTCAGCTACTACGTCCGCACGCTGCCCGGTCAAGGGTTTAGCGCACGCCAGCTCAAGAAGGATTTTGACATCAACTACGTGACTAACATGACGGTCAACAACCAGAATGTCAGCGACGTCCTTCAAATCACAGAGACGGAGTACGTGGTGACGATTCCGAATGAGTCGCTCGCCGACTTCGCCAAAATGCCCAACCTTGACACCATGTTTGTAATGGACGCGTTGGCTGGCGACACGACGTTCACGGCCGGGACGCCCGAGGCCCTTCAGTGGTACTACGCGAATTTTGTGGGCGGAGCCCTCATGTTTCCCAATCCCATGGGTGGCCACAGCGATACGGTCGTATATGCTTGGACTCGTGACAATTACGGACCACTTTGGATTCCGTCTAAGGGCAGTACGGTGGAGCTGAACTACGGAACCTACCTCAAGTACGAGCACGCCATCAATGCCTACGAGGGACACGAGTTGGTTCGCGAGCAAGGTCCTGAAGGCGAACGCTTTCTGCTTGACGGCGAGCCCGTGACGAGCTACACCTTTGCGATGGACTACTACTGGATGATGGGCGACAACCGCCACAATTCCTGGGACAGCCGCTACTGGGGTTTTGTGCCCGAGGACCACGTGGTTGGTAAGCCGGTCTTTATCTTCTGGAGCATGGACTCCTTTGTGAGCGGACTCGACAAAATTCGCAAGGACCGTCTATTCACTGTGGTGCACGGCGAGGGCAAGCCACGCAGCTACCTGATTCCGTTTGCCATTTTGGTGGCGCTGTACTACGGCTGGGATTGGTACCGAAAGCGCAATAAAGCCTAAAAGCGATGCGGGGGCGGTTTCTGGTTTGTGGTTTCTTGCTGGCCTATGGCCTCGGAGCCCAGTCCGTGGATACGGCCGCCGTTCGCGCAGACCGTGCCGAGCGCTGGGACCAGCTCAGCGACAACCAGTTAATCCGCATCGAATGGGCCGCACGGACGTGGTCCTGGCCAGCCGACAGCCTGACGGGCCGAATGCTGCGCACTCCGATGGGTCTCAAGCGCGATTCGCTGCTCGTATGGCTTGAAGAGGGCGGGCCTGTGGGCGAGGTGCGCAAGCGGGTGGAGGCCATCAAGCAGCGCCGCTACCAAGTGGCGACCGAAGCCTTCAACTATACCGGCGACATTCGGGGCTTGGATTTGTCGCTCTACTGGTACGGAATCTACGATGTCGAGGGGATGTGGAAGCTGCGTCCCGTGCGGGTCAAGGCAGAACTCAGTGAGTTCCCGTCGGGGAGCGGTGGCCTCGAGTTTGACATCCGCACGAATCGCGAGCAAGGCAGCCATTTCTTGTTCGGCAGCCCCGTGCGCCTCGACAGCGCCGACCTGGGTTTGGTGCGCGAAGGTTCCGCGGTACTGATGCCCGGAGGCCAAGCGGACCTCGGGTCGATTACTGCACGCGACAAAATGTACCGCGGCAACTACGTGCTCTTTGCTACGGGCGCAGTACAGGGTGTGGGCGTAGACTGCCCTGAGCTTCGCGACTACCAACTCATTCTGGGCCATCGTCTGGGCGACCGAAACTGGGCGCAGCTTGACACATTGGCTCCGGTGGTTGACAGCCTGTCGTCGTGCCCGCCCGAAGTATACTGGAGCGGCGACCTGATGGGCGACGGTAAGCCCGATGCGCTGCTCTACCAAAAGGTTCCGGGCGGAATCCGGCTTATGCTCTACCTGAGCGATGCGGTTCCGAACGAAGAGGAGCTGTGGGCGCGGGTGGCGGAGTGGCGGATGAGCTACTAGAAACTAGTTACTAGCAACTAGTTACCGGTTACTCGGTTCTGGCTCTTGGCACGTGGCAGACTTGAGGCCT
>CAYYWL010000021.1:0-1439 GCA_964475135.1 uncultured Owenweeksia sp. | reverse complement strand
AACTAGTTACCGGTTACTCGGTTCTGGCTCTTGGCACGTGGCAGACTTGAGGCCTACCTTCGGGTTCACACCCCTGAATCCAAACCAGACATGGCCCTCGACCTCAAAACGGAACGCAACGCAGACGAACTCAAACTCTTAGTGGCTGAGTGCCATCGCCGTTGGAGCGAAGTTGCTCAAGGTGGAGGCAAAAAGCGACTCGAGAAACTCGCTGAGCAAGGCAAGCTGAGCGCACGTGAGCGGGTCAAGCGCTTGCTGGATTCCGACGCCCCCCAAGTTGAAATAGGTGCCTTCGCGGCCGACGGAATGTACGCCGAGCACGGAGGCTGCCCTTCGGCGGGAGTGGTGGTTGTGCTTGGACGTATTGCGGGCCGCACGTGCATGGTGGTGGCGAACGACCCGACGGTGAAGGCGGGGGCATGGTTCCCGATGACCGGCAAAAAGAACCTGCGCGCCCAAGAAATCGCGATGGAGAACCGGATTCCGATCCTTTATTTGGTGGATTCCGCGGGTGTATACCTGCCGATGCAGGACGAGATTTTTCCCGACAAAGAGCACTTTGGGCGAATTTTTCGCAACAACGCGGTCATGAGCAGCCTCGGGATTCCGCAGCTGTCGGCCGTCATGGGATCCTGTGTGGCCGGCGGAGCCTACCTGCCCATCATGAGCGATGAGGCCCTCATCGTCGAGGGCACCGGCAGCATCTTTTTGGCCGGAAGCTACCTCGTCAAAGCCGCAATCGGCGAAGAAATCGACAACGAAACCCTCGGCGGAGCCACCACTCACACCCAAATCAGCGGAGTGTGCGACTACAAGGCCAAGGACGACGACGACGCGCTGCGCACCCTGCGCGGACTCGTCGACAAGTTGGGCACCCGCCCCACGGCCGGGTTTGACCGGGTGGCGCCGCAGGCTCCGGCCGTAGCCCCCGAAAAAGTGTACGAGCGCATGCCCGTCGACGGCAAGCCCTACCCAGTGCGGGCGCTGCTCGAGTGCCTGGTCGACGCCGATTCGATGATCGAGTACAAGGCCGACTACGGCAAAACCATCATCACGACCTACGCCCGCATCGACGGCTGGGCGGTCGGAATCGTGGCAAACGAGCGCCAAGTGGTCAAGTCCGGCAAGGGCGAAATGCAGATTGGCGGCGTCATCTACTCTGACAGCGCCGACAAGGCCGCGCGCTTCATCGCGAACTGCAACCAGAAAAAAATTCCGCTCGTCTTTCTGCAAGACGTCACCGGATTCATGGTGGGCTCGCGCTCAGAGCACGGCGGAATCATCAAGGACGGAGCCAAAATGGTCAACGCCGTCGCCAACAGCGTGGTGCCCAAATTCACGGTAATCACGGGCCACTCCTTCGGAGCCGGCAACTACGCGATGTGCGGAAAAGCCTACGATCCGCGCCTCATCGTCGCGTGGCCCACGGCCAAAATCGC
>CAYYWL010000020.1:20484-29208 GCA_964475135.1 uncultured Owenweeksia sp. | reverse complement strand
GGGCATGGTTCCGCTGCGCTGCCAGTCGAGGGCCCACCAGTAGAGCGACTCGAGGGTGCGGGCAGCAGTGGTGCCCATGGCGAGCACGGGGAGGCCGTCGGCCAAAGATTCAATGACCGCGCGTCCCACCACGACCTCTTCGGCGTGCATGTGGTGGTCGCCCACGGCGTCGGCGCTGACGGGCTGAAAGGTGCCGGCCCCGACGTGCAGCGTAACGGCTTGAGTGTCCGCGCAGACCTGGCGCCAGCGGTCCATCAGCTCGGGTGTCCAGTGCAAGCTTGCGGTGGGTGCTGCGACGGAACCTTCGTGGCGTGCAAATACGGACTGGTAGCGGTCGCGGTCGACTTCGGTATCGGCGCGGTGCATGTACGGGGGTAGCGGAATCCGGCCTACTTCGCCCAAGATTTGGGCCCAAGTCTGCCCCGACGTCCAGCGAAATTCCACGAGGGATTCACCGTCCCGCTGGGTCAGTCGCGATGCGGTCAGCCCGCATTCGTGCACGAGCAGCACACCGTCCTTCCACTTTTTGCTGGGGCGTACTTTGCACCATGCCTTCAAGGATAAGGTCTCAGCCATGGCCTGTTCGACGGACAGACCTTCGGCGTCCAGGTAAAAGAGCTCAAAGTGGCCTTCTCCGCTGGGTCGCGGAATAAAAATCCGCGCCGGAACCACCCGCGCTTCGTTCACCACCAAGCGGTAGGGTCCCCACTGCGCCACCACATCTGGTGCATCACGTACGCCGAGATCCCCAAGAGTACCGCGGTCCCATACCAGCAGCTTCGCAGCGTCGCGAGGGGTGCAGGGTTCTTGAGCGATGCGCGTGTCAGGTAGGAGGTAGTCATAGTCCGAAATGCGAATGTGGCGGGGGTCGGTCGTCATGTTCGCAAAGTTCGTTCAAAAGTTGGCTGCGCTACCTTCGCTGCATGGGCCCGACCGTAGTACTGAGCGTCATCAACGACCTGCACAGCGACCAGCGCGTACACCGCACAGCGACGCTTTGGGCCGAGCGCGGGTACCGAGTCGTCGTCGTCGGCCGAACCTATCCCAATCCAGCCCCACTGGATCGCCCCTACGAGACGCACCGCATGAGTTGCTGGGCGAACCACGGCCCCTTGTTCTACCTCGAATACCAGGTACGGTTGTGGTTCGCACTGAAGCGACTTCAGCCTGACGTCTACCTCGCTAACGACCTCGACACCTTGGCGCCCAATGCCTGGTGGGCGATGCGCCGCGCGAAGCCCCTTGTCTACGACAGCCATGAATACTTTTTGGGGGCTCCTGAGCTCGAGGCGCGGCCCATGGTGCAGCGTCTTTGGCGGTGGGTTGAGCGCTACGGAATTCCGCGCACCGATTTTCGCGTGACCGTCAACCCGAGCATCGCCGACCAGTACGCCCGTGAGTACGGCGGAACTTGGGATGTCGTCCGCAATGTGCCCCTCGCCGCGGATCTGCCATGGGGTGCCGACGGCGAATGGTCCGATGCGGCAGATCACAAGCGCGCGATCCGGACGGAACTGGGCCTACCCGTAGATAAGACCCTCTGGATCCTTCAAGGCGCCGGAATCAACGTCGACCGAGGAGCCGAGGAACTCGTCGAAGCCGCGGCTCTGTGCCCTGAGGTGGAGCTCGTGGTGGTCGGCAGCGGCGACGCAATCCCTCGACTTCAGCAGCACGTGCTCGGTCAAGGCTGGACGAATGTGAGCTTTGTGGGACGGGTTCCGCGCGAACAACTTCAGCGCTACACCCAAGCGGCCGACCTTGGATTTAGCCTCGACAAACCCAAATCCCAGAACTACCGCTGGAGCTTGCCGAACAAACTATTTGACTACTTCCAGGCCGGAATCCCCGTCGTCGCGAGCGACCTGGTCGAAGTAGCCCGAGTGGTTCGCGATTCCGGCGCCGGAACCGTACTTGACCATCTCAGCCCCGATGCCATCGCGAATGCTGCCCGAGCCCTCATGCAGCCCACCGCCTATGCGGCCACAACCCGTGCTGCCCGCCAGGCTGCCCACCACTACCATTGGGGCCACGAAGGCCAAGTTTGGCACCGCCTGATCGACCGCCTTGAGGGGCGTGCCACGCACCACATTTGGAGCATGGACCGCCTCGAGCCGCCCCGCTACGGCGGAACCCTCGAAGTTCTTGGTCACGTCCGCGCCGTTGCGTCCACGGGCCAGCAGGTGGTCGTTCACGCCTTTACCCGCCATGCCTTGGGCGCTAAAACGCCCTTTGCTGAGGTTCACACCAACGTTCTACAACGCGCTCGGCTCCCGCGCAGCTTTCGGCCATGGATCGTGCAGAGCCGTCAAGCCCGAATCGCACGCCACCAGGCAGTGGTCCAGCGCGGAACCGTCACCTACCACGGCCTCCACTGCAGCGGACTTTCGACCGACGGAATCTTGCGGCTCCACAATCCCGAATCAGCCTACTACGCTAGTCTGGCACATCAAGCATCCGGACTTAAAAAGGGGTACTATTTAGTGGAGGCTTGGGCCCTTCGCAACTGGGAACGGCATGTTGCGGCAGCGTGGTCGGGTCCGGTTTCAGCGATTACTCCGCTTGATGTGAACGCGTGGAATGCCCTTAGCCCGCGTTCGTTGGCCGTTTGGGTTCCGCCACACCACCCCTTTAGGCAGTCGGTTCCTAGTGGTGCAGCGGCGCGGCCTTTAGTCCTAGCCGTGGGCAAGTTTAGCGTCGAAGAGAATGCCGCGGCGATCAAGGGCTTGCTCGCTGCAAATCCCCCTATCGAGCCGCTATGCTTTGCGGGGCACAACGCGCCTTTGGGAACGCCGCACTACATCGACCGCCCTACCGACAGCGAACTCGACCAACTCTACGCGGATGCCCAAGTTGTCGTGGTGCATGCCGAGCACAACCTCGGAATCAAGTTCAAACTCATCCAAGCATTGCTTCAGGGTCGTCATATTGTGGCCCACGCCAAAGCTGTTGAAGGACTGGGCTTAGAAGGTCGCGTTCGCACCTACACATCATGGCCTGAGGCCTATGCGCTCATTCGTCAGGCTCAAGAAGAACCCTGGACCCCAGAATGTGCCGCGCGTGCTTTAGAAGTTGCGGCCCGATTCTCGGTTCCGCACTCAAGTTAAAGCGTCTTCTGGACGGTGGTGGCGAGTGTTCCGTTCGCACAGCGGTAGGTCGTGTGCGGAAACTTGAGCAGCAGTGCGTAGTCGTGCGTTGCCATTAAGATACTGCGGCCGCTTGCGCGAATTTCTTCCAAAAGGTGCATCAGCTCTTCAGACATGTGCGGATCGAGGTTTCCTGTAGGCTCGTCTGCCAAAATAAGAGGAGGGTCGTTCAGCAAAGCACGTGCAATCGAAACGCGCTGCTGTTCTCCGCCCGAAAGTTGGTGCGGCATCTTGTGGCCCTTGGTGGGCATACCCACACGGCGAAGTACCGTATCAATTCGGTCGTCGTTCTCACTGCGGTTCTCGTGTCCCGTGGCGCGAAGCACAAAGTCGAGGTTGTCGCGAACGCTACGGTCCATCAAGAGCTGAAAGTCCTGAAATACAATGCCTAACTGGCGGCGCAGGTAGGGGATGTCGCGCTCGTTGAGGTTGCGCAGGTCGTACCCCACAATACTGCCTTCCCCAGATTCCAAGGGCAGATCTGCGTAAAGGGTTTTGAGGAGCGAAGACTTGCCTGAGCCCGTGGCGCCGATAACGTAGATGAATTCTCCAGGTGCAACCTCGAGGTTGACGTCGCTGAGTACGCGGTGTTCACCCTGAAGGATGCTTGCATTTCGGAGCGATAAGACGGCAGTAGATTCCATGGGCACAGTTTGTGCAAAGTAACGAGAGCCGAACCAAAAGCACGATGTACTTTTGAAGAACATGAGGATTCGAATTCTAACGGCGCTTCTGATGAGCGCCACCCTGTACGCCCAACAGCCGATTACTGGCAATCAGCCAGAAGCACTTTTTGCGGAAGCCCGCGCGCGATTTGACCGTGCGCTGTACAGTTCCGCCTACGAATACTTCGCTGAAGTCCGCGCAGTGACGCCCGTGGCAAGTGACTGGTCAGAACAGTCTATGTACTATCAGGCACTCTGTGCGATACGCTTGCTTCACCGTGATTCTGAGGAGTTTGCGGAGTCATTTCTACAAACTTATCCGTCGTCGTCGCGCCGAATTGACCTGATTCTTGACGCCGCAGAGCAAGCATTTAACCGCCGTCGCTACCAAGAGGCGAAGCGCTGGTTGCGCATGCTCGATGGGGTCGACCTCGCTCGCAACCTTCGTGCTGAAATCCAATTTAAGTTGGGCTATGCGCACTTTTTGCTTAATGAATTCGACCAAGCCAAGGCTGAGTTGGCTGAGGCAAAAAAGTCCAAGTCGGCCGTTGCCAAGACCGCCCAGTACTACTACGGACACATTGCCTACCTCGAAAAGTCCGACCAAACGGCACTCGAGAACCTCGAACCCCTTCAGAATCACGAAGAGTTTGGACCGGTGGTCCCGTACTACCTCGCACAGATCTACGCCCGTACCGGCAAAGATGATGAGCTTCTCGTGCTGGGTGAAAAGCTCATGAAAGAGGCGAGCGCTAAGCGTGCACCAGAGATTTCGCTGCTTATTGGCCAAAGCATGTTCCGCAAGAAGCGCTATGCGGACGCTAAAGACTACTTTGAATTCAACCTCGCCAATGGCGGAAAAATGACACCCGAAGTGGCCTACCAGATGGGCGTCTGTGCGTACCAAACTCAGGACTACGAAGGGGCGGTTAAGGCCTTTAACCAGTTGCCCGCCGAGGGTACAGCCGACTGGGCACTGCAGTCCCGATTGATGCTGGGAGACAGTTATTCGCGCCTCGAGCGTTGGGAGGAAGCCCAGACGGCCTTTCGTTCGGTGTGGCAGAGCAAGGCCGACGACGCGACACGCGAGCAGGCCGCCTACCAGTACGCCAAGTTGACCTACCGAAGCGCAAGTCCGTTTGGCGACGCCATTCAGGTCTTTAATCAGTTTTTGCGCGAGTTTCCGCGTACCGAATACCGACGCGAGGCCAACGAATACCTTGCCAACCTGTACTTGACTTCGCGCGACTATGGACGCGCACTCGAGGCGATTGTGCAGACCGGTATGGGGTCCATGGCCATGCGCGAAGCCTACCAGAAGGTGGCGTACTTCCGGGCAGTGGAACTGTACCAAGCTTCGCAGTGGGCTAAGGCCGAGGAACTGCTCGACCAATCACTGAGCTACCCACTGGATCGCGGATACGAAGCGCTGGCGCACTTTTGGAAGGCTGAAATGGCCTACCGCCAGGGCGACTACCGCACGTCGCTTGCCGAAACCGACTTGTTTTTAAAAACACCAGGTAGCTTCACGCTCACCGAACGCCCTGCCGCCCAGTACAATAAGGCCTATGCGCTCTACCGACTGGATCGCCTCGAGGAAGCTGCGGCCACGTTCCGCGTATTTCTTGAGGATGCTCCCAAGAGCGACCGCCGCCGCGAGGACGCGGAACTACGCGTGGCCGACTTGTACTTTTTGCTCGGTCGACATGCCTTAGCCCGCGACTACTATGGACGCATCGTGAAGCTCGGCGGTGCCGACGCCGACTACGCCACTTTTCAGCAGGCGCTGTGCCGCGGCCTTTTGGGCGACAATCCGGGTAAAATTGAACAACTTGCCAAGCTCGAGCAGCGAGGATCCGCGCGCGCCGACGACGCTCTTTTTGAGCGCGCCCAAACCTTGCTTCGCATGGGGCGGAACCGCGAGGCCGCCGAGGCCTTCACCGCCTACCAGCGCAAAAAACCCAATACTGAAAAGGGCCGTAGGGCGGGCTTGAACATCGCGCTTGCCCAGCGCAACGACGGAGATCTGAGTGCGTCAATCACCACCTTTCAAGCGGTTGTTCGGGATTACCCGGGAACCCCAGAGGCGCGTGAGGCAATTTCGGTGGCACGCTCGGTCTACGACGAGGCCAACCGCATCGACGACTACCTCGAGTGGGTGCAAGGCATGCCTTCATCGGGAATCCGCGCCAGCGAGCTCGATTCAGTCGCGTACATGTCGGCCTACGACAAGTTTGCGCAAGGTCAAAACCAAGCAGCCTACGATGCCTTGGTCAAGTACCTTAAGCGCTTCCCTGATGGATACTTCGCTGCCGATGCAAATTTTCAAACCGCAGAATCGGCGCGGATGAGCGGACAGATGGCCAACGCCCTTCCGTACTACCGCAATGTGGTGCGACAGCCCGTGGGGTCAAATACGGTTTCGGCTTACAAATGGCTGCTTCGCGACGCAGAACAGCGCAAGGATGGCAACGAGACCAAGCGCTACGCCGAACGCCTACTTGCCTTGGCTGAGGACGCGAGCTTGCGCAGCGAGGCCAACCGCGCCATGATGCGCGCGCACTTTGCCGAAGGAGCTCAAGACGTGGCGTTGACCTATGCTGAAGGAATTGTCGCAGACTTGCGCCAATTGCCTGAGGACCGCAGTGAGGCTTTTGCAGTGCGGCTCCGAGTACTTGAGTCCAAGTACCGCGCACAACCTGCGGATTCGCTACGCCTCGGGTTGTGGCAGCAGGCGGCTGAAGACGCAGTGGTAGAAGCGGCTGTCGGAATTCAGGCCGAAGCGATGTATGCCAAGGCGAGCATCCTTCGCATCCGTGGGCAGTACGCCGCTTCGAGTGAAGCCGTGTTCGCCTTGCTCGACAACTACCCCGGTCAGCAAGAATGGCGCTTCAAGGCGCTCCTCGTGCTCGCGCGGAACTATGCAAGCCTCAACGACGGGTTCCAGGCCCGCTACACCCTGGACTTTGTGATAGCAGAACACCCATCCGACGAGCTCGTGCGCGAGGCGCAAGTCCTTCTCGCGGAATTCAATGCCGCCCAACTCGAATCCAACGCACCCCAAACAACGACCGAAGACGATGCAGAATAAGATGAAGTTGATGCTGGGCCTCGCGGTAGCGAGCTACGCCGCGGCCGCACAGGTAGGGGATGTAGAGGTATCTGTGACCGACAAGTATAGGGCAAAAGTTGCAGAGGCCGTCAAAATCTCTGGCCAGCCGAGCCTGACGGATACGACGGTCCAAAAGCTTCCGGTTCGCATTCAGGTGCGTCCCTCGGTGGTTCCGGTGGATCCAGTAATGGAGCTGATTCCGCCCGTGAAAATTACCAAGACAAAGCTTGAACGACTGCCATCCCGCTACGTGTCACTGATTGCGGGCAATTATGGCTCTGTAGAGGCCGAAGCAGCTATCGGAAGCGTGCGCAGCGCCGTTAACCACTGGTCGGTACGCGGAAGCCACCGTTCCACCCGCGGAGGCTTTGATAAGGACTACGTGGTCTTTGACCGCCTTCTGTGGTCTGAAAGCAAGCTAGACGCCTCGTACGAGCGCATCTTCAATCGGGGTCGCTTGCGCCTTGAAGGGGGTGGAGCATGGGATCGGATTCCCTACTACGGGCAGCGCCATGAAGTTGGCTTTAACGATGCCGACACTGCAAATGCTGCTCCTGGTCGCGGAATCCAGACCTACACCGCCGGCGCCCGTTACCAAGCCACGCGCTACCGCCGTACGCAAATGTTTCGTTCCATTTCGCTCTCAGGGCACCATTGGATTGACCAGGGTGGCCGCCAGTTTGAGACCGGGGGACGCATGCAGCTTGAGTCTGCGCTGCCCGTCCAAAACTTGGTGCTGAACTTGCCGTTCAATGCATCATTCAACCAGCTTCAGGGTTCAGCCCGTCCCGACACTTCGAGTGCTGCGTGGGCTCTGCAGTTTAGCCCTTCGCTGTCTGACAGTATTAAAGGAGTGCGTTTTCGCTTCGGCCTCAACATTATCGCGACCGGTGGGCCGGGCCAAAAGACGCTCCCGTACTTCCCGCCTGTGGTGCATGTAGAGGTTCCGTTGGTGCGCGACGTGCTCTACCTCTATGGCGGAATGGAGGGCCACGTGGACAACGGCGGAATGCGCGCCCGCGTCGACGCGGTTCCGTTTTTGTCCGAAACCGCGACCTATGAGGCCATTCGCAGCAGCAGCATTTACGGCGGAGCCACCGGCCGCTGGAGCCGCATCATTGGGTACCGCTTCGGGGGTCGATTCATGACTTGGGACAACTACCCGATGGTTGTGCGTCCCGACGTAGACTTCGGAATTTTGAACGACAGCGGACGCGTCGGCATGCAGTACGTCAAGGTGACGTCGCTCGAGCCCACTGGGGAATTGACCTTTCAGTTTAAGCAGGTTTGGGACGTTCGCCTACACGGGGTACTGCGCTTTGCGGTCCAGGACGAAAACGGGAAGGCCGTCTACCACCTACCCAAGTACGAGTTGGGCGCCCAGGCGCGTGCCAACTTTGGCGACAAAATCCGCCTTGATGGAGCTATGGTGCTTCGCGGCGCCCGCACCACGTTAAGCGGATTGATGATGGAGTACGACCTCCCCGCGTTTATGGACGTTCGACTTGGAGCCCAGTACCGATACAACAGTCAACTCGACGCAGTCGTGCGCATCGACAACCTGCTCAACCAGCGCGCGGAATGGTGGATGGGCTACCCTGTTCAGGGAATTCGCGCAAATTTGGGCCTGGTTTACAAGTTTTAAGCGTTTAGGGCTCCGGAACTCAACAGGTTGCCGTTCGTGCGGCCTGTTGAAAAAAATGTTGATAAACGGGCCTAATTTCTGCGCTTATGGACTCCCCGGTGCGAGGCGTGGGTTATCTTTGTAGATAGTCCATTTTTACGGAATCATGAGCGAAAACAA
>CAYYWL010000020.1:0-20384 GCA_964475135.1 uncultured Owenweeksia sp. | reverse complement strand
GTGGCCATGCACGCCAAAGAGGGCAAGTCTGCACTTGAGGTAGTTATGACGGTCCTGCACGCAGGGGGTAAATTCGACAAGGATTCCTACAAGGTCTCGGGCGGTCTGCACGGTGTAGGTGTGAGTTGTGTGAACGCACTTTCGACCTTGCTTCGCGTCAACGTGCACCGCGACGGCAAAGAGTACCAGCAAGAGTACAACATCGGCAAGCCGATGTACGACGTCAAAGAGGTGGGTCCATCGGACTACCGCGGTACCATTGTCCACTTTCAGCCTGACACCAGCATTTTTTACGAGAGCGTCTACCAGTACGACATTCTTGCAGCCCGCCTACGTGAGTTGGCCTACTTAAACCGCGGAATCCGCATTCAACTTACCGACGAGCGCGACGTACAGGAAGACGGAAGCTTCCGCACCGAAGAGTTTTACAGCCAAGGCGGTTTAAAGGAATTCACCGAGTTCATCGACCAAAACCGCGAGCGACTGATTCCAGAGCCGATGTACATGGAAGGTGAGATCGAAGGAATTCCGGTCGAAGTTTCAATGACCTACAACACCACGTACGCGGAGAACATTCACTCGTACGTCAACAACATTAACACGCACGAAGGTGGTACCCACCTCGCAGGTTTTCGCCGCGCACTGACCCGTACCCTCAAAAAGTACGCGGACGAGTCTGGAATCTTGACCAAAGAAAAGGTCGAGGTTGCAGGCGACGACTTTCGCGAAGGCTTAACAGCTGTCATCAGCGTAAAGGTCATGGAGCCTCAGTTTGAGGGTCAGACCAAGACCAAGTTGGGCAACAGCGAAGTTTCAGGTGCGGTAGACCGCATCGTGGGTGAAATGCTAACCAACTACCTCGAAGAGCACCCCAACGAGGCACGTATCATTGTATCTAAGGTGGTCCTCGCGGCCAAGGCACGTATCGCGGCCCGTAAGGCGCGCGAGATGGTGCAGCGTAAAACGGTCCTTGGATCCAATTCGCTTCCGGGAAAGCTTGCCGACTGTTCAGAGACGGATCCCGCACAGTGCGAAATCTTCCTTGTCGAGGGTGACTCGGCGGGTGGTACGGCTAAGCAAGGTCGCGACCGCCGTTTTCAGGCCATTCTGCCACTGCGCGGTAAGATCCTGAACGTCGAGAAGGCCATGCAGCACCGCATCTTCGAAAACGAAGAAATCCGCAACATTTTCACGGCCTTGGGCGTAAGCCTCGGAACCGAAGAGGACAGCAAAGCTCTCAACACCGCGAAGCTGCGCTACCACAAGATTATCATCATGGCCGACGCAGACGTCGACGGATCGCACATTGCTACGTTGGTGCTCACGTTCCTATTCCGCTACATGAAAGAATTGGTGGAGCGCGGTTACGTCTACATTGCATCACCTCCTTTGTACCTCGTGAAGAAGGGGCAAAAGTCGCAGTACGCGTGGAACGAAACCCAGCGCGACCAAGTGGCCCGCGAACTGGGTGGCGAAGAGCAAACGGGTGTCACGGTACAGCGCTACAAGGGTCTTGGAGAAATGAACTCAGAGCAGCTGTGGGAAACCACGCTCAACCCCGAGGCGCGTACGCTGAAGCAAGTGACGATTGACAACGCCACCGAGGCAGACCGCATCTTCTCAATGCTGATGGGTGACGATGTTCCGCCACGCCGCGAATTCATCGAGAAAAACGCGCGCTACGCCCGAATCGACGCCTAAGTCGACGCGTTTGCGTACTACCTTTGATGGGTCGCTTCGGCGGCCCTTTTTTAATACCCCAAACTGATGAAAATTACCGTTGTAGGCGCAGGAAACGTAGGTGCTACGTGTGCCGAGGCGATGGTTCGCATGGAACTCGCCAAAGAAATCGTTCTTCTCGACATCAAAGAGGGCTTTGCCGAAGGCAAGGCCATGGACATGAACCAGACGGCAACCCTTCATGGGTTTGACAGTACGGTTCGCGGTGTAACTAACGACTACGCCGCGACCGCGGGTTCTAAAGTGGTGGTGATTACGAGCGGAATTCCGCGCAAGCCCGGCATGACCCGTGAAGAGCTCATCGGAACCAATGCCGGCATTGTGAAGTCGGTGGTTGACAACGCGCTGAAGTACTCTCCTGAAGCTGTTATTGTGGTGATTTCGAACCCGATGGACACCATGACCTACTTGGCGGCCAAGCAGAGCGGGCTTCCCAAAAACCGCATCATCGGCATGGGCGGAATCCTCGATTCAGCACGCTTCAAATACTACTTGTCTGAGGCAATGAACGTTCCAGCAAGCGACCTACAGGGCACCGTAGTGGGTGGACACGGTGATACCACCATGATTCCGCTTACCCGCTTGGCGACCTATCAAAGTAGCCCCGTGAGCAACTACCTCAGTTCTGAGAAGTTGGCCGAGGTCAAAGCAGCAACCATGGTTGGCGGTGCAACCCTGACGGGCCTTATCGGGACCTCAGCGTGGTACGCTCCAGGTGCCGCGGGTGCAGCACTGACTGCGAGCATTGTGCGAGACCAAAAGAAGGTGTTTCCATGCTCGGTCTACCTCGAGGGTGAGTACGGCGAATCAGACATTTGCATGGGTGTTCCCGTGGTAATTGGCGCCAACGGTTGGGAGTCCATCGTCGACTACCAGCTCAACGCTGAGGAAGCGGCGGAGTTTGCGAAAAGCGCAGCGGCCGTCCGCGCCATGAACTCGGTGCTGGACAGCTTGTAAGATCCTGCGTGGCGCGTCCAAAAATCTGGTACCGGTGGGTTGCGACCCACCGGTACATTTTTTTATACCCGGGTGTGAACCGCACCAACGTGGCGAGCACTCGCCCCCGTGAGCCAAGACATCTGAGTGCTTGAACCACGGCGTCCGCGCCTGAATACACCGCTGTGGGCGTCCAAACAACCACTCCGCCAGGGTAGGCCTGCCGCCACTCATCGGTTAAGGGCGCATAGCTCAGCACCCCAATGCGATCCAGTGCATTCAACAACCTTACCGAGCGCTGGCACAGCGCACAGTCTCCGTCGTAGAGCACCACTGCGCTCCCAAGTGCGGCTAAGGGAGCTTTACCCACCGAGCGCGTCCCCATGGACTTGTGATTACGTACACCCCCGGAGCCCAGCCCATTGTCGAGATCGGTGAACCTGCGCCAGCCACAAACTGACCCATGAAGCGTCCGTCCAAGCCGTGTACGCGCACGGTTCCGTCACCCTCCACAAAAAACTCAGAAGCCCCGGGATTGGGCCAAACCACCAGATCACGAACCTCAAAATCTGCTTCGGGCAAGCCGATTCGGTTGGTGTCGGCGCTCATAAAGCGAATTCCGCCTGTGGACACACCCAATACCATTTCGGGAATCCCATCGAAATCCAAATCCTTGATCCACGGAGCGTTGAGGTTGCCGTCGTGCGCCACGGTCGCCGAGGCCACCATGCGCGGGGTCATGATAAATTCCAGGTCGATGCGCAAGCTGTCGGCTCCAAGACCCGGCATGGTGCAGCCATTGGTCAAGATGCTGTTGTGGTTGGCCACGTCGCCAAAAGCATGGCTGAGGTACGGAGTCCGGTGGGCCGCCAAGTGCACGTCACTACTCGGAAGGTTTTTGCTGAAGCAAAATTCCACCACCAGATTCGACGCCCCGTCGTAGTCAAACGCATTTTGAAAGCTGATCAAATTCCATCCCTGACTCAGCACCGCGAGGTAGGCAAATGCCACGTCGCCATTGGGCCCCATTGTAGAGAGCACGCTGTCTGAGGTCTGCCGCACAGTGATGTTGAACCCTTGACTGAGGTAGGGAGCACTCGACGTCACGCAGTTGACCTTGAGGCCCTGAATGCGCGTAGGCCCAGAGATTCCGGCGGCGGCCAATTCGCTTCCGCGAATAAGGTACTGGTGGCGTCCGGCGCGCCTGCTTCCGCCAAATGGAGTGCCCAAGGTGGTGCTCGTCGCAGTGGCGGTGACGGAATTCACGATTTGTGGAGTCAATTCCGCAGGTTGATTGATAATCCCAGATACGTTGGGGTAGGATCGCACCCCGGCGTAGGCGCTGCCCACCCAGAGCTCCGTGCTGCCTTGGTTTAAAACTACCCTCGGAACTGCGCGTCCGCTGTACGTCCGCGCGGTGTCCACATCTACAGATCCGAAGCGCTCGGTGGCGAGCACCCACGTGCCGGCATCGTTGCGCACATAAGCGACTTCGCCGCGTTCGTTGCCCACCAATAAGTCAAGGTCCCCGTCGCCATCGAGGTCAAAAAGTTCAGGACTGGCATTTTGGCCCACGTCGTGCGTACCAAGCTGCACGGCGGATCCGCTGAAGTTGGGTCCAAAAATGCTTCCGGTATTCAAAGTGGAGTAAACCTTACCGTCGGCGCGACCCACGACGAGGTCCAGCAGGCCGTCTCCGTTCAGGTCGCCAAGGCAGGGCGCGGTCCACGTGGGGTTGGGAGTCAAATTGCTTGGAAACGGCACAAGGGTATGCCGCCACACGGGGTTGGGAGCCGAGCCCACATTGATATAGTAGCGCAACCCCAGTCGGCTTCCTAGTATCAAATCTTGTAGTCCGTCGGTATTTAAGTCACCACCGTACGGAACTACATATGATCCCAGCTCAAGCATTTCGCCCTGAAGGAATTGGGTTTGGCTGCGCTGCCACACGGGTGCGGTGGTCGATCCGCTGTTGGGGTAAAGCCACACACAGGAATCGGATTGGGTCACGCGTTCGTTGGGGCTGGCTACAAGGTCTTTGATGCCGTCACCGTTGGCGTCAATCAACGAAAACCCGGGAAACCATAGGTTGACCGGGGTTCCACTTGAAGGCCAGGTGCTGTCTTGGCTTTCCACATTCGCCACTGCCAAGCTGCCCACGTTGTAGCCCGCAACGCCGGTGGCAAAGGACACGTCGCCCAGCAAAATGTCGGGAAGCCCGTTGCCGTCCAGGTCGTGAATCAGCACGGTGGACCCAGCGTGCTTGATGTCCTCGGCGAGGGCAGTGGACGCCACTCTTGATCCCGTGCATGCATCAATTTGCAGGGCATTGCTTAGTCCGCCTTCTTCAATATCGCCCCAGCATGCGTCGGCGAGCGCGAAATTCAATCCGCAAGGTGCGGAATTTTGGTGCCACTCAATTTTGGTTCCGCCCATGTCAAACGTGAGCACGTCAAGGTCGCCGTCCTGGTCCACGTCGGTGATAAATGGACGGTCTACGCTAATTACCTGGAGGTTATAGGCTGGATTACCTTGAACATACACGGATCTGAGCTCCGTTTGGTTGCCCAAAGACCAGCTGAACTGAAGACTGCTCCCGACTCGGGTGCCTTGCCAGACGCCGATTCCGTTGGTGACCCAGCCAAAAATATCGGGAACTCCGTCGCAGTTGAAGTCGGCCACATGAACCCACTGCTGGTTTTTGGGGAATCCACGGGTCCACTCCGGACGCTCTACCCACTGGCCACTGACGCGTTCAAAGGCGAGCCATCGTCCGCCTTCGCGGTCGAAGACTACCAGGTCGTCGTTCCCGTTGCCATCCACGTCCGCGTGAAACATTTGCGGGTTATTTAGGCCACCCGAAGTGCCTAGGTTGAGCAGTTGACCAGCGGAATTTTGAATTCCGGCCAAGTTGGTCGCAAAAAACGACCACTTTACTTGCGAAGCTCCAGAGTAGGGTAGAGCTGCCCACAGGGTCAGAATGAGGAAGGTCCGAAGTAGAGCGCGCATTTTCCAAAGGTAATTCACCTATATTTGCCGCCTCGTACTAAAGTCACCCACACTATGCAGAATAAAGTGGTAATCCGCCTGTTTGCAGTCGCTTTTGCGCTTGCGGCCCTTTATGAATTGTCCTTCACGTTCATCGCCCAGCGCGTTGAAAAGCAAGCACTTGAGATAGCCGGAAACGATCCGTCCAAACTCAACCGCGTGCTGGATTCGCTCGCCAGCCAAGAGGTGTACAACCTCGGTGTGGCTTCGTTCACTTACAAAGAGGTGAAAGAGAAGGAGATGAACCTAGGCCTCGACCTGCGTGGAGGTATGAACGTAATCCTCGAAGTTTCAGTTCGCGACGTCATCAAAGGTCTGGCGGCCAATCCCAACGATTCGACGCTGAACGCGGCACTTGCTGTGGCAGATGCAGAACAAGAAAACAGTGGCGAAGCCTACATTGATCTATTCATCAAGGCATTAGATAGTAAGCGCGGCGCAAAGTCGTGGAGTGATCCTGGTCTTTTCGGAACCAAAGACATGTCGGACCGCCTTGGGTTTAACGCGACGGACGAAGAGGTTCAAGCAGCCATTCGCTCAGATGTCGAGGCGTCGGTTCAAAACGTCTACACCGTACTGAAGGCCCGTATTGACCAGTTCGGAGTCGTGCAACCCAACCTGCAGCGCCTGGGTAATACCGGTCGAATCATGGTTGAGCTGCCAGGTGTAAAGGATCCAGCTCGCGTACAGCGCCTTCTTCAGTCTACTGCACGTCTAGAGTTTTGGCGTGCAGACTACGGTGCCGCGTGGATGCAGTTTATGGTCGACGCCAACGAGCGCCTTCGTGCTGTGGTTCCCGATCCGAACAAGTCAACGACGAAATCAGAAGCGACCAAGGTCATCGACCTGCCAACAGCCCTCGACGCTGACGATGTATCAACTCCTGAATCAACGGCGGTCGCTGCAACCGACTCAAGCGCCCTTAAGCACAATCCGCTGCTGAATATTTTTCAGCTCAATGTTGATCCACAAACATTTACGCCGCTAGAAGGTCCGATCATCGGTTTTGCCCTTCCGCGCGATACGGGTACCATCAATGCCTACCTCAAGAGCGATGTAGTGAAGACGCTGATCCCAGGTGACAAGCGCTACGTGCGCTTTGCGTGGACTCGCCCTGATCCCAAAGCAGGTATCACCTTCTTAATTGCCCTCAACGGCAACCGAACCATGGAACCCGAACTTGACGGTGGCGTCATCGTCGATGCGCGCCGCGAATTCGACCAAGGCAACAACCCTATTGTTACGATGGCGATGAACGGCTATGGTGCGCAAATTTGGCAGCGTATTACCGCTGAAGAGAGCGCCAAGAACCCTAAAGGTCACGTGGCGGTAGTACTTGACAACATGGTCTACAGCTACCCGCGTGTGATCAACGAGATTTCTGGGGGACGTACGCAAATCGAAGGCGGATTTAGCCTCGATGAAGCAGCGGATTTGGCCAATGTTCTGAAGGCTGGTAAGCTACCGGTTCCGGCCCGCGTTATCCAAGCTGACGTCGTCGGACCGAGCCTCGGTAAAGAAGCCATTTCTGCGTCGATGAACTCGTTCTTGATCGCCTTCTTGGTGGTCTTTGCCTACATGGTGTTCTACTACTCGGGAGGTGGCTTTGCCGCAAACCTGGCACTGTTGGTGAATATGTTCTTTATCTTCGGAATCCTTGATGCTATTTCTGCAGTCTTGACACTTCCGGGTATGGCAGGTATCGTGCTAACCATTGGTATGGCTGTGGATGCGAATGTGTTGATTTTTGACCGTATTCGTGAAGAGCTTGCCGCTGGTAAAGACACGCGTACGGCGGTCAAAGATGGGTACAACGGTTCACGTGGTGCAATCTTAGACGCCAACGCGACCACGTTAATCACTGCCATTATTCTGTTCTCAGTCGGTACAGGTCCGATTAAAGGATTTGCTACGACGTTGATTATTGGTATTCTGTCTTCACTGTTTACGGCGATTTTCGTTTCACGCTTGTACATTGAGTGGAAGCTCAGCCGCGGTGGATCACTGAGTTTTACTACCAAGGCAACTGAAAAGTGGTTTGTCAATACCAACTTTAATTTTGTCAAAACCCGCAAACCTGCATATATCCTTTCTTCTCTTCTTGTCGCAGGTAGTTTGGTAGTACTCTTCACGAAAGGATTGAGTTACGGCGTAGACTTTGAAGGTGGTCGCACGTACCAAGTTCGTTTTGATCAACCTGTTGAGGTTTCTAAAGTGAGCTCAAGCTTAGCTAAGGTTTTTGTGAATGAAAGTGGAAAATCGTTCACTCCTATTGTTAAAACCCTTGGCACGCCAGAGCAAGTGGTAATCACAACCAACTTCCGTATCGCCGAGTCGGGTTCAGAAGTCGAAGAGGCACTTCGTGCTCAACTATATGCCGGAGTGAAAGATTTTTACACTAAAGCACCTTCTGCATCTGAATTTGATAACCCTGGAGAGCTTGGCTTGGGAATCGTCTCGTACCGTCAGGTGGGACCAACCGTAGCGGATGACATTGCTAATTCAGCTGTTTGGGCAATTTTGTTTTCATTGCTTGGTATTTTCATCTACCTACTTGTTCGCTTTAGCCGTTGGCAATATTCGTTAGGCGCCGTAGTTGCGTTGATGCATGATGTGGTAATCACCTTAGGCGCATTTGCATTGTTTGATGGAATCCTACCTTTTTCACTTGAGGTTGATCAAGCGTTTATCGCCGCGATCCTGACCGTGATTGGTTACTCCATCAACGATACGGTTGTTGTATTTGACCGTGTTCGTGAAATGATAGGATTTGGTCCCAAGGCAAAGCCGACAGAAGGTGTAGTAAATGAAGCGTTGAATGCAACGTTAAGTCGCACATTTAATACATCAATGACCACGATTGTTGTGCTTTTGGTGATCTTCTTCCTTGGTGGTGAAGTACTGCGTGGCTTCATATTTGCCATCTTGTTTGGTATTGTGGTTGGTACGTACTCGTCGCTCTTTATTGCGTCGCCCATCTTGTACGACACGTCCAAAAAGTAGGAATATGTCATTTCTTTTCATCAGCACCGGAGAAGTACTCATACTGCTTTTCGCGGTGCTGATGCTTTTTGGCCCTGATCGACTTCCTGGATTTGTGCGTTCGCTTGCTAAAGGCATTCGCACGGTCAAGAATGCCCAAGCCGATCTCACCCAGCAGATGTCGAAGATGGCCGAGGATCAACCGGGCGTTAGTGAAGTTTCTAAGGTTGTCGAAGAAATAAAAAGTGATATTGAGGGGGTAGTGCCTCGAAAAAAGTAGTTTTTATCAACCTGACCCCTAATTCTAAAGGGGTGTTGATAAAATATATTGATTTTTTTTGAGCTAGTTGGAGATTTTTGGTAGTTTTGCGACAACAAAAACCAATTTGCTATGCCAACTTCACGTTATTTAGGCCTAGAGGCGGCCTTGAGCCACAAACCTTCAGTCTTTACCAAGCCCGCCGGTAAGGCTTCTGAGTACTTCGGAGCAAACGTCTTCAACCAAAAGGCTATGCGCGAGTACATGCCCAAAGAGGCTTTTGAATCCGTGATGAAGGCCATCGACCGCGGCGACAAAATTGACCGAGCAATTGCAGACCAAGTGGCGACCGCGATGAAGGCATGGGCCATGGCAAAGGGTGCATCCCACTACACCCACTGGTTTCAACCCTTGACCGGTGCGACTGCTGAGAAGCACGATGCATTCTTCGAGCCCACAGCCGACGGCTATGCTATTGAGAAGTTCAACGGTGGAATGCTTGTTCAAGCTGAACCCGACGCTTCAAGCTTCCCCAACGGCGGAATCCGCAATACGTTTGAAGCTCGCGGCTACACCGCGTGGGATCCAACCTCTCCTGCATTTGTGCTTGCAGACACCCTCTGCATTCCAACCGTTTTCGTGGCCTATACGGGGGAGGCCTTGGACAACAAAACACCACTCCTTCGCTCACTTCAGGCGGTTGATCATGCAGCGACTGCAGTCTGCCAGTACTTTGACAAGAACATTGGTAAGGTTCACGCGACGTTGGGCTGGGAACAAGAGTACTTTCTGATCGACGAGGCCCTTTACCATGCACGCCCTGACCTTGTGATGACGGGCCGCACTCTCGTTGGCCATTCTCCGGCAAAAGGCCAGCAAATGGAGGACCACTACTTCGGTAGCATTCCAGAGCGCGTCATTCAGTTCATGCGCGAGATCGAATTTGAGAGCCACTTGCTCGGAATTCCAGTGAAAACTCGTCACAACGAGGTTGCTCCCGGTCAGTTTGAGTTTGCTCCCATCTTTGAAGAAGCCAATGTGGCGGTAGACCACAATTCGCTCTTTATGGACTTGCTCGACAAGGTGGCCTCGCGCCACAACTTCCGGGTACTTCTTCATGAGAAGCCATTTGCTGGAGTCAATGGCTCGGGTAAGCACAATAACTGGTCGCTCGCGACTGACACTGGAATCAACTTGCTTGCGCCCGGTTCTACGCCGAAGCGCAACCTCCTATTCTTGAGCTTTTTTGTCAATACGATCAAAGCGATGCACGATCGCGCTGACCTGATTCGTGCCGCGATCGCATCCGCCAGCAACGACCACCGCCTTGGTGCCAACGAAGCGCCACCTGCGATCATTTCAGTGTTCATTGGCAGTCAACTTACCGAGGTGCTTGACGAGCTCGAGAAACTCGAAAGCGGCAAAATGTCGCCTGAGAAAAAGACCGAGTTGAAGCTCAACGTAGTGGGCAAGATTCCAGAAATTCTTTTGGACAACACCGACCGCAACCGCACTTCACCATTTGCCTTTACGGGCAACAAGTTCGAGCTTCGCGCAGTGGGTTCCTTGGCCAACTGTTCGCATGCCATGACCACGCTCAACCTCATGGTCACCGACCAGCTGATTCAGTTTAAGAAGGACGTCGATGCCCAAATTTCTCAAGGCTTGAAGAAGGACGACGCCATATTCAACGTGCTCAAGGACTACATCAAGGCCTCGAAGAGGATTCGTTTTGAAGGAGACGGCTACGGAGATGCCTGGAAGGAAGAGGCAGCAAAGCGCGGACTGAAGAACACGCCTGACACTCCGCACGCATTGGACTTCTTGGTGACCAAAGATGCCGAGGATTTGTTTGAGAAGCACGGTGTTCTAAGCAAGGTTGAACTTCATGCCCGCTACGAGATCCTGCAAGAGGAGTACTTCAAGCATCTTCAGATTGAGAGCCGTACCCTAGGTGATTTGGTGCACAATCACATCATTCCGTCGGCCATCAAGTACCAGAGTGTGATGAGTGAAAACTTGCTCCGCCTTAAAGCCTTGCTTCCGGAGGCTACATTTAAGAAGACGTGTAAAGAGCAGCTCGACATTATTGAAGAGCTCAGCGAGCGCATTTCAAAGGCGCTTCGCCAGGTAGAAGAGATGACTGAGGCCCGCAAAAAGGCCAATGCTATTGAGTCTGCTCGCGAACGTGCCTTGGCGTACTGCGATACCGTGAAGCCGTTCTTGTCTTCGATTCGCTACGAAGTTGACAAAATGGAGTTGATTGTAGACAACGAAACGTGGCCACTTCCGAAGTACCGCGAACTGCTTTACATCCGCTAGAATTCAAAAAATTCTGAGAAATGTGGCTCTTCGTGCAGGCGCACGAGGGGCTTTTCTCGTTTTATCCGCTAGCATTTGTTATTTTCGTGACTTCAGCGCCTGAAACGCCACCACCCTCATGACACAACGAACTCATTTTGCGCTCGGTTTAGCCTTTGCCCTCGGGGTAATGGCGACGCCAATGTGGGCCCAAAAATCATCCGAAGACGACGCGCCCAAGCGACCCAAGATCGCCCGACAAGGCGACGACTACTACTTGGGCAAAGAATACAGCAAGGCGATCGCTATCTACCGAAAGGCCTACAGCAAGGTCAAGTCGCGACCTGAAAAGGCTGAAATCAGCTACCGGCTCGGTGAGTGCTACCGCTACACCGCTCAGTACAAGGCCGCTGAGGCTCAGTACCGACGTGCGATCAAGGCGGGCTATACTCAGCCCGAGGCGTATTTGGGTGTTGCAGAAATGCTCAAGTACCAAGACAATTACGGCGATGCACTGGTGGCTTACGAAGACATGGCTAAAGTGTTTCCGGGTGACGAGCGCGCAAAGCAAGGGATCGAAAGCGCTAAAGCTGCGGTAGCTTGGTTGGCGGCAACCACCCGTTATCAGGTGGGTCCGCTCACCGATTTGAATACCAAGGCCCATGAGTACGGATTGGCTTTTGACGGTCGCCAAGATTCCTACGAAGAACTTTTGTTCTCTTCGACACGTGAAGGCGGAATCGGAAAGCGCCAAGACGGCTGGACCGGCCAGCAGTTTGCGGACATCTACACGACCAAGCGCCTCAATGCTGACGGTTCTGCTCGGGGTGGTAAAAAGCCAAAGGGTGGCGCTTCCAAAGTTGACCCTACTGCGGCACGTGCACAAAAGTTCTCAGCTCCCGAGCTGCTACCAGAGGTTATCAACACGATCGACCACGAGGGTTCGCCTGCATTTGATGGCAAGCGACGCAACTTGTACTTCACGCGCTGCATGGACGTGAAGCGTGCCCAGCTCGGCTGTGCCATTTACGTGACCCGCCGCGCAGGACAAACATGGCAGGATCCAACTCCTGTGGTACTCACCAGCGACTCATCGCGGTCGGTCGGTCACCCAAGTATTAACGCTGACGAGACATTGCTCTACTTTGCAGGCGACCTTCAAGGTGCTTTGGGTGGTAAGGACCTTTGGGTCGCAACCTACGACAAGCGCCGCCGAAGCTGGAGCAATCCAGTGAACCTCGGTGCACTCGTCAATACCAAAGGTGACGAGCTCTTCCCGTTCATTCACGACGATGGATTCTTGTACTTCTCGAGCGACGGCCTACCCGGTATGGGTGGTTTTGACCTCTTTCGGGTTGCTGTGGGTGAAGACGGACTGCCCACGGGTGAGCCCGAAAACTTGAAGTCTCCGCTCAATAGCTCTGGGGACGACTTCAACATCATTTTGCGTCCAGGTGGACTTCGGGATGGCTACTTCGTAACGAACCGCGCAGGCGGAACCGGAGGAGATGACATTTGGACGATTTACGAGGTTCCGTTGAAGTACGGCTTGCGCGGAACCTTGAAGAGTGAAAAGGACCAAACTCCGCTCGCCAATGCTACTGTGAAAATTTCGGGCAGTGACGGCTTTACGGCCACTGTGATGACCGACAAGTTGGGCACGTTTGAACTGATCGACGAAAAATTGAGCGCAGACGTAAACTACTCGTTTGCATTCGAAAAGAAAAAGTTTTTGAACGGCGGAGCCAAGGCAAATACCATGGGATTGAATCTCGACAAATTTGTATTTGTAGAGAACGAAAACGTGTTCCGTCACACGATGGAAATCGCGGCGACCATGGCGCCTATTGAGTACCCGGTAATCCTTCCGGAGCTCTACTTCGCGCTTGCAAAGTGGGATCTTACCGAGAAATCGCGTGCGGCTCTAGATACGGTCTATCGTACACTGGTTCTCAATCCAAACATTGTGATCGAGCTTCGCTCGCACACCGACTACCGCGATGCCGACGACAAGAACCAGGCGCTCTCGCAAAAGCGTGCCGATACCTGTGTGAAGTACCTCATCAGCAAGGGCATCGACCCCGCTCGACTCGTATCGCTGGGTATGGGCGAGACGCAGCCGTTTGAGATTCCGCAGAACTATAAAGGACTGGGTAAGGATTTGTTTCCAACTGGTACCGTGCTGACCGAAGCCAACATCCGCAAGATGCCTACTTCGCAGCAAGAGACCGCCAACCAGATCAACCGCCGAACCGACTTCCGCGTTATCCGTGACGACTATACTCCGCCCGTGGATACTGCAGCGTTGGCTGAGGAGATGGGAGAGAAGGCCAAGAATGCCGAGCCAGCAAAGCCCGTTAAGGGTGAAATCTATACGGTAGGAGACAAAGAGAGCTTTGCAACGGTCTGCCGCAACGCGAGCGTGAACATCACCGATTTGCGCAAGCTGAACGGCGGTCTTCGTGGCGTGAAGCTCGAGCCAGGAATGATCCTTAAGGTTACCCCGAACGGTGACTATGCGGACTTCGATTCAAAGTACCGCCAGGTGAACCTCGGAGAAACCTGGAAGACCTTAGCGAAGGACCTCGGTGTTAAAGAAAAAGAGCTTCGCGAACTGAACCCCGAGTGGGTTAAGGTGGAGCCACCCGTAGGAACCTACATTCGCACGAAGTAGCGTTGATAACCTTTAAGCTTCCCTTCGGCCTGAGCCGAAGGGAAGTTTTATTTTTGCACCTATGAGTTCGAGCAACCGATACGCCGGCCGGGGCGTTTCCTCAGGCAAAGAAGAAGTTCACCAGGCGATCGCCGCAATCGACAAAGGGCTGTTTCCGAACGCGTTTTGCAAAATTGTTCCTGACGCGTTGAGCGGCTCGGCAGATCACTGTCTGGTAATGCACGCTGACGGAGCGGGCACCAAGTCGTCGCTCGCCTACCTGTACTGGAAGGAAACCGGTGACCTCAGCGTGTGGCGCGGAATCGCCCAAGACGCCGTTGTCATGAACACCGACGACTTGCTGTGCGTCGGGGCTACAGGGCCTATCTTGCTGAGCTCGACCATTGGGCGCAACAAGCACTTGATTCCGGGCGAGGTAATTAAGGCGCTCATTGAAGGTACCGAGTCCGTCCTTCAGGACCTGCGCGACGCAGGCATGGACATTCAAAGTACGGGGGGCGAAACAGCTGACGTGGGCGACCTCGTGCGCACGGTAATTGTTGACAGCACCGTAGTAGCTCGAATGAAGCGACGTGACGTCATCGACAATGCTCGCATTGCTCCGGGTCAGTACGTGGTGGGCCTCGCCTCGTACGGGCAAGCCAGCTACGAGCGTGAATACAATGGCGGAATGGGTTCGAACGGACTCACCTCAGCACGCCACGACGTATTCAGCAACCTTTTGGCGCAGCGCTACCCCGAGAGCTTTGCGCCCGAGACCGATCCTGCGCTCGTCTATTCTGGAACCAAGCAGCTGACCGAAGCTGTTGCTGGAAGCCCACTTGACGCCGGTAAATTGGTGCTTTCGCCCACACGCACGTATGCGCCAGTGATGATTCCGGTCATTAAAGAGCTCGGAGCCCAAATCCGCGGAGCCGTACACTGCAGCGGCGGCGCCCAGACTAAGGTGCTGCACTTTATCAAGCAGGGCAAAGTGGTCAAGGATCAGCTGTTTGCGGTTCCGCCTTTGTTTAATCTGATTCAAAAGGAGTCCGCGACCCCGTGGCGCCAGATGTACGAAGTATTTAACATGGGCCACCGCATGGAGCTCTACGTTGACAGCCTTCAGGCAGCAGAGCAGGTCATCGCTATTTCGAAGCACATGGGCGTCGATGCCCAAATCGTAGGCCGCGTGGAGGCCTCATCAACCCCCGAGGTCGAGGTGCACGCGCCCGATGGAATTCATACCTACCGCCGCGCATGAACCTTGTAGAAAAACTTCAGGCTATCTGGATTCGGCACCAAGACGTTCATGACCAGCTCATGACTCCAGAGTTGGCGGCGGATCCTGCGCGGTTTGTGCGCCTCAACCGAGAGTACAAAGAACTCGACGAGCTCGTTCAAGCGCGTGCGCGCTACCTAGAGGCACTCGCCAACCGCGACGAGGCCCAGCTCATGCTCGAATCCGAAAAGGATCCCGAAATACGCGAGATGGCCCAAGACGAATTCGATACGGCCCGCCAACGCATCGCTGCACTTGAGGCTGAAATCAAAGAAATGCTTATCCCCAAGGATCCCGAAGATTCTAAGGATGCCGTTCTTGAAGTCCGCGCGGGTACGGGTGGGGACGAGGCGGGTCTCTTTGCTGGCGAACTGCTTCGGGCCTACCTGCGCTTTGCCGAAGAAAAAGGTTGGAGCACCGAAATGCTCAGCCTTACCGAGGGGTCTGTGGGCGGAATCAAAGAAGCCAGCGTTCAAATTCGCGGCGAGCAGGTGTACGGAATCCTCAAGTTTGAGAGCGGAGTGCACCGCGTGCAGCGGGTTCCGGCCACCGAAAGCCAGGGTCGAGTGCACACTTCGGCAGCGACGGTGGCAGTGCTGCCTGAAGCCGACGAGCTTGACGTGCAGATTCGCGACGTGGACATTCGCAAGGACACCTTTCGCTCGAGTGGGGCAGGGGGGCAGCACGTCAACAAGACCGAGTCGGGCGTTCGGTTGACGCACTTTCCGACCGGAATTGTGGTGGAATGCCAAGATGGCCGTTCGCAGCACCAGAACTACGACCGAGCCCTTACCGTGCTTCGCGCGCGGATTTGGGACAAGGCCCGAGCTGAACGCGATGCCGCAGTAGCTGAGCACCGCAAGTCGCTGGTAAGCACCGGAGACCGCAGTGCAAAGATCCGCACCTACAACTTTCCACAGAGCCGGGTGACAGACCACCGTATCGGCCTCACCGTATACAACCTGCCCGACGTGATGAACGGCGACCTCAAGACCCTCATTGAGGGACTCCGCGTTGCCGACCACGCCGAGCGCCTTAAGCAAGGAGCCGACGAATGAACTACACCACGCTCTCCCAACGTATTGAAACCGCAGGCCACGGACTCTGTGTAGGTCTCGACCCTGATCCGGCCAAGCTACCGGCAGGAACCGATTTGGTGTCGTTTTGCACCGGAATCATTGATGCCACTGCCCATGTGGCCGTGGCGTACAAGCCCAACTTCGCCTTTTTTGAGGCCCTCGGCCGCCCGGGTTGGGACGCCCTCGACGCCGTGACCGCCCACCTGCGCGAACTGCCCCAGAAGCCCCTGCTCATTGCCGACGCCAAGCGCGGAGACATCGGCAACACCGCCAGCCGCTATGCTCAAGGAATCCTTGAGGTTATGGGGTACGACGCGATTACGGTGGCTCCGTATATGGGACGCGACAGTGTAGAACCCTTTCTTCGCGACGGAAAATGGGTGGTTGGCCTAGGACTCACCAGCAATCCTGGAGCTGAAGATCTGCAGCAGCTTGCACTCGGAGACGGCCGCCGCGTGTACGAGGCGGTTGCCGACGCATACCTGCAATGGGGAACTCCTGAAAACCTCATGGTCGTTGCAGGTGCCACGCGTCCTGAGGCACTTGGGGCACTGCGCGATCGCATGCCCGACACCTTCTTTTTGGTCCCGGGTGTCGGAGCCCAAGGAGGCAGTGCCGCCGAAGTAGTGCGCCACGGTTCCTTTCGCGAAAAGCCCGGCATGGGACTCCTGATCAACGCGTCCCGCAGCATTATGTATGCGTCATCCGGCGCCGATTGGCAAACTGCCGCTGCTCTTGCCGCTGAAGACCTCGCCCGAGAAATCCAAACAGCCTACCGTGGTTAAGCTAGGCCCTCTGCGCATCCTTGTCACCGGAGCCAATGGCCTCCTCGGACAGTCCCTGCTGTACCTGGCTCAGGGCCGGCACGAGCTGCTTGCCACAGGTCGCGGTCCCGCTCGTGGTAACCATTTCGGATTCCCCTATGCGGAACTCGATACCACCCGCCCCGAGGACTTCGAACGCGTTCTGACCGAGTTTAAGCCTGATGTCGTGATTCATTCCGCAGCTATGACCCAAGTGGACGACTGCGAAAAGGAGCCCGAAACCTGCCACCTGCTCAATGTCGACGCTACGCGCTACTGCGCTGAGGCCTGCGCGCGCCATGGGGTGCACCTGGTCTTCATAAGTACCGACTTCATTTTTGATGGCAAACATGGACCCTATGCCGAAGAGGCGCTTCCTGCGCCGCTGAGTGTCTACGGTTGGTCCAAACTGCACGCCGAAGAAGCAGTCAAGGCCAGTGGCGCCCGCTGTACCATTGCGCGCACCGTCCTTGTGATTGGATACGTTCCAGGGCTCAGCCGCTCTAACATCATTTTGTGGGCCCGCGGCGCACTGCAGCGCGGAGAGCGCATCCGCGTCGTCGACGACCAAGTGCGCAGCCCAACGTGGAGCGTGGACCTCGCCGAGGGATGCCTGCGCATTGCCGAGCGCGGAGCCACCGGAGTCTACCACTTGAGCGGTCCTGACACCATGAGCATCCTTGAGCTCGTCACTCAGGTTGCGAAGCATGCGAAGCTTGATGCAAGCCTTATTGACGTGGTGAGCAGCGAATCCTTGGGCCAGCCCGCGAAGCGTCCGCCCGTCACGGGGTTCGACATCAGCAAGGCTCGAAAAGATTTGGACTTCAATCCGCATTCATTCCGTGCGGTCTTAGATGAGATACCTATATTTGGCAATCTTAGCTAAGCCTTATCACCTATGAGTAGCAACACCCAGTCCTGGGGTTCCCGGGTAGGACTCGTCCTTGCAATGGCAGGAAATGCCGTTGGTTTGGGCAATTTCTTGCGCTTCCCTGTCCAAGCCGTTCAAAATGGCGGAGGGGCATTCATCATTCCCTACCTCGTTTCATTCTTGCTTTTGGGTATTCCATTGCTGTGGATTGAGTGGGCCTCTGGGCGGTTTGGGGGATTGAAAGGCGATCACAGTACTCCGTTCATCATGAATACGATGGGTGGTAAGAAATTCTGGAAGTACTTCGGAGTCTTTGGAATTTTTACCAATATCGCAGTAGCTGCCTACTATACCTACATCGAATCATGGACGTTTTCGTACGTTTTTCATACCCTGAAGCAAACGTTTACGGGGATGAGTCAGACAGAGGTTGCACAGTTTTTCACCAGTTATGTGGACATTGGCCATAGTACGACGGGCTTGCCGTACGAGGCAATTTGGTTTTATGTGCTTGTACTAGGTCTGAATACCTGGATTTTAAGTAAGGGGCTCGAAGGTGGGATTGAAAAGGTGGCAAAAATTGGTATGCCCTTGCTTATTGTTTTCGGAGCATTTCTCGCTATTCGCGCCTTTATGCTCGGTACCAGTGGCGCGCCAGTAGGTTGCACGGACTGTGATGCAATGCTCGGATTCAACTTCTTGTGGAACCCACAATTTGATTCATTGAGCAACCCCAATGTTTGGTTGGCAGCTGCGGGCCAGATTTTCTTCACATTGTCTGTGGGAATGGGAACCATTCACTGCTACGCAGCCTACGTCAAACCCAAGGATGACATTGCATTGAATGCCATGGCCGCAGGTTGGATGAACGGATTTGTCGAAATCGTACTCGGAGCAAGCATTGTTATTCCGATTGCCGTGGGCTACCTCGGTCTTGATTGGGTTAAGGAGAATGCCGGATTTGCAATGGCCTTTCAAACCATGCCCTTCTTGTTTGGTAAATGGGGCTTAGTTCTAGGGACCGTTGCAGGGGTTATGTGGTTTGGTCTTCTCTTTTTTGCGGGAATTACAAGCTCTTTGGCTATGGGATCTCCATGGGTGGCTTTCATGCAGGATGAGTTTAAGTTCAGTCTTAAAAAAGCTGCATGGAGTTTTGGCCTCGTAACATTACTTATTGGGCTACCAACCGTATTCTTCTATCAAGAGGGAGTATTTGACCAGTACGACTACTGGGCTGGCACGGTCGGTCTTGTTTTCTTTGGTTTGGTAGAAGCGATCCTCTTTTCATGGGTATGGGGTGTGGATAAGGGTTGGGAAGAAATAAACCGCGGCTCAGATATTCGGCTTCCCAAGATTTACAAGCCAATTCTCAAGTACGTTACACCAAGTATTCTTGTTGTTGTGTTTTCACTTAGCCTGATTTCTCCAAAAGGAAATGATTGGAGTGGTGCGATCAAAAATGGCTGGGAGTTTGATGGATCGAGTATTATCGGTCAAATTCGAAACGTTAATGTAACCTACAACCGAACTGCTTGGGCGTCCTATTTTGAGTCGGAATTTGAAGGTGTAGCAGATGTAACCAATGTTGATGGACGGGTAAATGTGCGCCTTGTGGCTTTAGATGGTACTGTTGCGAGTTACGATTGGGATTCCGACGTTCGACCCACAGTAGTTACAGGACAGCTCGTTCGAGCAGGTGATACCGTTGCTGAGGGGTTTTTCATCAACAAAATCTTTTACAGTCATCTAGCTCGTGTGCTTTTATTGGCACTGTTTATTTTTATTTCTGTACTTGTACTTACTGCTCACAAGCGTAGGACAGCAACACAATCTTGATATGACCCCTACCGCCTGGACAATGATGCTGGTGACCCAAGGCTTGGTCACAGTAATCACTATTTACTTTTTTGTAAAGGTTTTGCGCACTCCGCCTAAGGCTGAGCCGGATTCCTTTTCTCAGAACGATCCCGAATAATGGGCCGGCAACCCAAACCCTGGGTTGCAGATTTCATATGGGCGGGGTTCTTCCTCGCCCTTTTCATTTACTACAGGTGGCACTCGAATCAAACGGCACCTGAACCAATTTGGGCCTCTTTCCCTGAAGTGCCCCGTGTGGAGTTTACAGAACCCCAATGGTCCCGCGATCAGAAATGGGAGCGTCGGCCATATGAAGTCCAACCGAGTGATCGCGCCCGGGCCGTGGTCGCATCAGACACGGTGACGGATCGGTGGTTAAGAGCACAAGGTTGGCCTCAATGGAAGGTAGATGGGTTTGTGCGCGATCGTGAGCGCTGGGGTGGCATCGATTCTGCCCTCTGTGCACGATGGGACAACCGCTCAGAATTTGATTGGATTCTTCATCCGCCCAGTCCGCTCGATCTGAACAGCATTTCAGAAGATGCGCTGTATGCCCACCCGTTGTGGCGGGCG
>CAYYWL010000019.1:26090-29267 GCA_964475135.1 uncultured Owenweeksia sp. | reverse complement strand
GAAATTCCAAATTGCTGAATTAGAGCGTTGTTCTTTTGTATGATTTCACTGAATTTAATCCCATATATAACGGAACCGCGGGTTCGAATCCCTCACTCTCCGGAGCAAAATACAACAAGTTTCGACAAGCTGAGATTGGCTAGGTTGGCTTGTTGGCAAGGTTAGCAAGATTAGCTCGTTGGCTTTTTGCGCTGCGCGCTAGGGCCGCTTCGCGGCTGGAGCTGCTTCGCAGCTATTATCTAAACGGAATTTTCGATTAAATTATTGAAAACGAGAACTATAGCCGTTTCGAGATTTTAGAAAAAAAGTAAAATCCGGTTATAACCGAACGGGATCCTACGATTCGCGCTTTGGCAGCTCGGCGGCAACTAGTAATTAGCTACAAACGAGCTAACGTGCCAACCTTGCTAATCGCCTAGAGCGCCCCCAGCATCTCAAGCGGGAACTGCTTGGCGAGTTCCTTCATCCACTCGGATTCGAGGTGCTTTTGGTAGTCGGCGATGACTTGGCCGCGGCACTCGCTGAGTTCTTTGGGTCCGGCAGGGATGCGCTCTGCGGCGACGAGGACGTACCAGGTTCCGTTTTGTTCAAAGGCGCCCTTGACTTTGTCGGGGCCGGTGAACTGGCCCAGCAAGGCTTGGCGGGCGTTTTTGCCTTCGGTTCCGAGGGCCAATTTTTCGGCGTCGGTCACGCTCACCACTTCAGACTTGACGTTCAGCACCTTTTGGATTTTGGCTACGGGGACACCTTGACGGGCCAAATCGGCCGCTTTTTTGAGGGATTTGGCGTCGGTTCCGCTCAGCACCGAACCGGTAATGCGCTCTGGCCACTGGTAGTTGGCGCGGTTTGAGGCAAAAAACGCCTTGAGGCCAAGGGTGTCGGTCGCCGCCTTGTCCCAGACCTTTTCGCGGGTGAGCTCAAACACAAGAATGCCCTCGCGGTACTCCTGGGCGAGGTAGCGAAACTCGGCGTTGACTACCGGCAGTTGACGCTCCGCTTCAGCCAGCATCAGCTCAGTCACGACCTCTTGAAAGCGCGCGTAGGCCACATTTTGGGCCACGGTGGGCTCGGAATCTTTTTTGAGCTTCGCCAGCACCGCAGTACCGGTCACGGCCTCAGCGCCGTTGTAGGTCGCGAGCTGCAGCTTGGCCGCCTTGCTCAATCCTTTGCCGCTTTCGAGGGCGACGAGGAGCTTCTCGAGGTTTTTCTCGTTCAGGTCAAAGCGGTACTCGCGCTTGAGTCGGTCAACGTAGGCCTTTTGTGAGGCGTTCGAACGCTCGTCGCGGCGGATTTTTTGGGCGAGCTGCCGTTCAGCCTCCTGGCGACCGGGCAGCGGATTGCGACCCACACGCTGCACGATGTGCCATCCGAGTTTGGTTTTGAATGGGGCGGAATAGGTTCCGTCGTCCGTAAGCGAGAAGGCCGCGTCCTCGAACTCGGGCAGCATTTGGTTGATTCCGAACGGAGCCAAACGGCCGCCCTGCTTGGCCGTGGTGGGGTCCTCGCTGTACTTCATCGCGGCAGCGGCAAAGGGCTCGCCGGCCTGAAGCTTGGCATAGATCTCGTCGATTTGCTGCTTGGCGTCGGGGTTGGGATCGGATTCCGTATCGAGAATTAGAATGTGGGCCGCCTGCATCGTGTGGCGCGCCGGACGCTTGCCCGTCACGCGAATGAGGTGGTAACCAAACTGGGTACGAACCGGACCAACCACTTGACCCTCAGGAGCATTGTAGACCGCCGACTCAAAGGGGTAGACCATGCCAAAGACGGTGAACCAGCCCAAATCGCCTCCGCGCTCGGCGCTGTAGGTGTCGGTGCTCAAGGCCGCCAGCTGGGTAAAGGGCTCGCCGCGGTCGAGGCGGTCCTTGATGCCCATAATTTGCTTGTAGGCCCGCAGGGTGTCGCTCGGAAGCGCATTCTCTGCACAGTCCACCATGATGTGGCTGGCGCGAACGTCCCACTGCATGCGCTCGTAGGCTTCCTGAACCAAGCGCTCGTCGACGTTTTTGTCGGTCAAGTAGGGCTTGAGCAGCTGCTTGTAGTATCCGTTGTATTCGTTGACAAACGACGGCATGGTGTCGCGGCCCATGGCCTCTGCCGCCGCCACTTTGCGCTTGAACTGCACATAGAGGTCGAGGTATTCGGACTCCGTCTTGGGGTCAATATTCGCCCCAACGTCCTTGTTTTTACCGTAGACGTACTGGAATTCCGCCTTTGAAACCGTCTTCGTGCCTACGCGAAAAAGTTCTTGGGCGACGCCGGCAACCGGAAGCGCCGCAGCAGCTAAAATCAGAAGGAGTTTTTTCATAACCCGGCGAATTTACGGCACAGGTCTTGCCCTCGGAAGCCGAAAATTCCTAAGTTTGGCTCCCCCGATGAAGAACTGGCTGTTTATCCTACTCTGTGCGCTGGCCCCAATGGCCCAGGCCGCGACCGACACCGTGGCGTGGTCGGACCTCGAGTCACGCTACCGCGACGTCTTGGGCCACACCTACCGCGCCGGAGGTCAAAATCCCGGCGGCTTCGACTGCTCGGGCCTGCAAAAGCACCTTTTTCGCTCCTTCGGCTACACCATGCCCGCTAGCAGCTCATCCTACGCGAATTGGGGCCAACCCATCGCGCGCGACAGCATTCGCGTCGGCGACTTCCTTCTCTTTGCGGGGCGCGGAGCCGGCAGCATCGGCCACGTCGGCCTCTGCGTCGGCGTCGAGGACGGCAAAATCCTCATGCTCCACTCGGCCACCCACAGCGGAGTCCTCATCGAAAACTGGGTCGGACAACCCTACTACGAACGCCGCTACGTGGGGGCGCGTCGAAAAATTCAGTTTAGCTTTTAGCGAGGTTAGCTCGTTGGTTAGTTGGTTGCTAGTAACTCGTTACTAGCTGCCGAGGAGCGGCTTTAGCGCGAGTCGCAGCAAACCGTTCGGTTATAACCGGATTTTACTTTTTTTTCAAAAATCCGGAATCAGTTAAACGTCACTTTTACAGACACATAGTCAAAAATTCCGTTTAGAAAATAGCGGCGAAGCAGCTTTAGCCGCGAAGCGGCCCCGGCGCGCAGCGCAAAAAGCTAACGAGCTAACCTTGCCACCCTCGCCTACCTCGCCAACCTTGCCACCCTTGCCAACCTCGCCAACTGTACCTTTGAAGAATGCGTATTTTAGGTATCCTCCGCGA
>CAYYWL010000019.1:22549-25990 GCA_964475135.1 uncultured Owenweeksia sp. | reverse complement strand
GCCAACCTCGCCAACTGTACCTTTGAAGAATGCGTATTTTAGGTATCCTCCGCGAAGGAAAAATTCCGGCCGACCAGCGCGCCGTACTGAATCCGGCCCAGTGCCGTGAACTGCTGGACCGCAACCCCGACTGGCAAATTTGGGTGCAACCAAGCTCGGTGCGCGCCATCTACGACGCTGAATACGTGGCGGCTGGATGCTTTGTGGCTGAAGACCTAGGACCCGCAGAACTGATTGTTAGTGTCAAAGAGGTTCCGGTGGACGAATTGGTTCCGGGAGCTACCCACTTCTTTTTTAGCCACACCTACAAGGGCCAGCCCTACAACCGCGGCCTACTGCGCGCCTGCCTTGACCGCGACGTTCGACTCATTGACTGGGAACTGCTGCGCCAGAATGGCAAACGCATCATCGGTTTTGGCGAGTACGCCGGCTTGGTCGGTGCCTACGAGGCCCTTCGCGGTTGGGGTCTGCAGCGCAGAACCTGGTCCTTCCCTCCCGCCCTTGAGTTGGGCCGTGTTGCGGCGCTGAAGGCCGAGCTTGCAGCCCACACGTGGCCGAGCGATGCACGGATTGTGCTCACCGGGGTTGGACGTGTAGGCCACGGAGCCTCTGACATGCTTCGCGCAGGCGGATTTCGTGAGGTTCCGCCCACCGAATTTTTAAATGGCGCTGAAGGACCGTGCTTTACCGTGCTTGAGGCCGAACACTACGTTCAGCGCGCGTCGGACGGGGGCTACGACCGCAGCGAGTTCCGCGCCCACCCTGAGCGCTACGCCTCGGCGTTGGCGCCCTACCTCGAAGTGGCGACGGTGTACCTGCCCTGCCACTTTTACGCTGAAGGCGGACCCGCATTTTTTACCGCAGCCGACGTGCTTCGCCCAACGAACCGCTTGGAATTTGTCGGCGACATCTCGTGCGACATTGCGGGACCGGTTCCGTGCACCCTGCGCGCCAGCAAGGGCGACGACCCCTTCTTCGGATGGGATCCAGTGACCGGTAGCGAGGTGGCCCTCGGAACCCCAGGCAGCCTCGGCGTCCTGGCGGTGGACAACTTGCCCAGCCAGGTTCCGACCGACGCCACCGAAGGCTTTGGACGCGCCTTCATCGAGCAGGTGTGGCCGCATTGGCTCGCGGGCGACCCCGAAGGCATTTTGGCAGCCGCCACGGAATGCGCCGACGGTTCGCTCACCGCGCCCTACACCTACTTGACGGGCTACGCATCGGCCATTGAAACCGCGGCTCCCGAGGCCTCGGTGCTCGGCGCGCGCATCGAAGACGCCTTGGCCGGCGCCTACGCTGAGCTGGAACGGCTTGCAACGGATTCCGCGCCCGCAACCTTCGAATCAGTTACGGTGGCCCTTGAGCGCATGACCTACGAGCTCGACGCCCAAACGACGCTGCTGTTCAATGCGTTGAGCGCGGCTTCGACGCCCGAACTTCAGGAACTAGCCCGCGTGGTACAGCCCAAGCTGGCCGCCCTCGGCAACGCCACGCTCACCAACGAAGCGCTGTTTGCCCGGGTATCGGCGGTGGTGCTGCCCGCTGCTGCCGCAGCAGAGGACCGCATGCTCCACGATAAAACGCTTAAAGCGTTTGAACGTCACGGAGCCCGGTTGGATTCCGCCGGCAAAGCCAAGCTGCTCGAGCTCGACCAAGAGCTGGGCACCGAAGCACTGACCTTTAGCGACAACCTGCTCAAAGACACCGAAACCTGGCATTTGACGCTGGCTGAAGCCCCCGCGGGACTGCCGGATTGGGCCTTAGAACAGGCCGCCGAGGCCGCCGCGCAGCACGGCTTGAGCAGCGGCTACGCCGCGACGCTCGATGCGCCCAACTACCTGGCGTTCATGACCTATGCTGAGGACCGCGGACTGCGCGAGCAGCTCTGGCGCGCCTACGCCCAACGCGGAGCCCGAGGCGACGAACGCGACAACCGCCAGCGCGTCCTGAATTTGGCCGCCAAGCGCCTTGAGCGGGCTCAGCTCCTTGGATTCGCGAGCCACGCCGAGTACGTGCTGGCCGAACGCATGGCGTCCACGCCTGAAACGGTTCACACGTTTTTGGCCGACCTGCGCGCCAAAGCCAAGCCGGCGGCTGAGCGAGAGGCGGCAGAGCTCCGCGAATTCGCTGCCCGCGAATTGGGACTGAACGACCTGCAGCGCTGGGACGTCGCCTTCACCACCGAACGCTACAAACTGGCCAAGCTTGACTTTGACGACGCGGTGACCAAGCCCTACTTCGCGCTGCCCAAGGTCGAGGCCTGGGCCTTTGACGTGGCACGCCGGCTGTACGGGCTTGAGGTGAAGCCGGCCCAGCACAACCCCACCTACCACCCCGACGCTAAGGCATGGGAAGTATGGGATTCCGCCGGACAGTTCATCGCCCACCTGACGACCGACTGGCACCCCCGCAAGGGCAAGCGCGCCGGAGCCTGGATGACCAGCTACCGCTCGGCCTACGCCGACGAACGCGGTCGCGAAGTGCGCCCCGTCGTGAGCCTGGTCGGGAACTTTAGCAAGCCGACGGCTGAGGCTCCGGCCCTGCTGACGTTCAATGAAGTGCTGACGCTGTTTCACGAGTTCGGCCACGGCCTGCACGGCATGCTGGGGCGCGGCGCGTACGCCAGCCTCACCGGAACCTCTGTGCGCTGGGACTTCGTGGAGCTTCCGTCGCAGATCATGGAAAACTGGTGCTACGAGCCCGCCGAGCTCGCCCAGTGGGCCCGCCACTACGCCTCCGGCGAGGCCATGCCGGCCGACTTGGTCGCGCGCCTGGCTCAAAGCCAAACGTTTTTAGAAGGTTTGGCGACGGTTCGCCAGCTTGGGTTCGGACTGCTGGACATGGCGTGGCACGACGCGCGCACTGCGCCAAGCGATCTGGAGCAGCTCGAGCGCGACGCCTTTGCCTCAGTCGACGTGTGGCCCGCGGTCGATTCTAGCTTTATTTCACCCAGCTTTAGCCACATTTTTGCCGGAGGCTACAGCGCCGGCTACTACAGCTACAAATGGGCCGAGGTGCTCGATGCGGACGCCTATGGATTCTTTCGCGAGGCTCCGGACCAGGCCGCACCGCGCTTTCGCACCTTGCTTGAATCGGGCGGAACCGTCGACCCCATGGACCTCTACGTCGCGTTTCGCGGACGCCAACCCCAGCCCGAGGCGCTGCTGCGCCGCGCCGGACTGCTCAATCCCACCGAATAATGGCCGAAATCCGCGCTAAAAAACAGCTGGGCCAGCACTTCCTGAGGGATTTGAGCGCCGCCCAGCGCACCGCCGAAGCCCTAACCCTCGCCGAGTGCAGCCAAGCCCTTGAAATTGGGCCCGGCACCGGCGTGCTGACCCAGTACCTGCTGCAGCGCCCGCTGACCCTGCACGCAGTGGAACTGGACCGCGAAAGCATTCCGGTGCTGCAGAGCAAGTTTCCGCAACTCAGCGCCCGACT
>CAYYWL010000019.1:19287-22449 GCA_964475135.1 uncultured Owenweeksia sp. | reverse complement strand
ACCGCCTTTGGCCAGCGGCGCAAAACCCTGCGCAACGCACTGAAAAGCCTTACCTTTAGCGCGCCAAGCGCGCTGGAATCGGTGGCCTCGCTGCGAGCAGAACAGCTCCGCGTCGACCAGTTCATCGCGCTTGCCGAAGCCCTGCGCCATGACACCCACGACGACCCACGAACTTCGCGCTGAACTGCGGCGCTTGCTCTCTGAAGGGCAAGATTCCGCTGTCGTCGACCTGCTCGAAGGCCTGCACTCGGCCGACGTAGCTGAAATCGCGCAAGAGCTCGAGATTCCCGAGGTGCTGGCGATGCTGCAGCTGCTGCCCGCGGAACGCTGGACCGACATCCTTGTCTATTTTGACGACGAGCTGCAGTCCGAGATTCTCGAAAACTTTACCGGTAAAGAGATCGCCGAGGTCGTCCTCGAAAACATCGATTCAGACGACGCCGCCGACCTCATGGCCGACCTGTCTGAAGAAAAGAAGCGCGAGGTCCTTCAAAACATCGAAGACGTCGAGTACGCCAAGGACCTGGCCGACCTGCTGACCCACGCCGAAGGCACCGCCGGAGCCCTCATGGCCACCGAAATGGTGCAGGTCAACGAGAACTGGACCGTCAGCCGCTGCGTGCGCGAAATGCGCCGCCAGGCCGAAGAAGTCGAGGTGGTGCACGCCGTCTACGTGGTCGACGACCACGACATTCTGCTCGGATCGCTGTCGCTTAAAAAACTGCTCACCACTGGAGCCCGTACCCCCATCGCCGACGTCTACGACCGCAGCGTTCGCTCCGTCACCTCGACGACCGACGAGGTCGAAGTCGCCCGCATCATGAAAAAGTACGACCTCTTTGTGGTTCCGGTGGTCGACGACATGGGGCGCCTGCTGGGCCGCATCACCATCGACGACGTGGTGGACGTGATTCAAGAAGAGGCCGACAGCAACTACCAGCTCATGTCGGGTCTTTCTGACGAAGTCGAGGCTGGCGACGGCCTCTTTGAAATGACGCGTGCCCGCCTGCCCTGGTTAATGGTGGGTCTCGTGGGCGGAATCCTAACCTCTACCGTCGTCGGCCGCAACGAGGGCGAACTCTCGCTCCTTCCCCAACTCGCCTTTTTCATGCCCCTCATCGGAGCCATGGGCGGCAACGTCGGCGTCCAGTCCTCGGCCATTGTCGTCCAGGGCCTTGCCAACTCGAACATGCCCGGAACCCTTTGGTCCCGCCTCTCCCGCGAACTGGGCGTAGGCCTCTTGAACGGACTCCTCTGCGCCCTGGCCATTCTCGCCTACTCGTGGGCCGTGGGCCACGGACTGCTCTTTGCGGTCGCCGTCGGGGTTTCGCTGCTCAGCGTGATCATTTTTGCTTCGCTCTTCGGAACCGCCGTTCCCTGGGCCCTCAACCACTACGGAATCGACCCCGCCTTGGCCACAGGCCCCTTTATCACGACGACCAACGACATCCTCGGGCTAAGCATTTACTTCGCCATCGCCAACGCGCTGCTCGGATGAGGGCCCTGCTCGTAGACACCACCCACCCCATTCTTGAAGACGGCCTCGCGTCGCTCGGCTACACGCTGGACCGCTGCTACGGAGTCCCCATTGACGACCTGCCCCTGTCCACGGCCACCGGCCTTGTGCTGCGCGGACGCATCGCCGTCGATTCCGCTCTTCTGGACCGCGCCCCCCAACTCAGGTGGATTGCCCGATTCGGAAGCGGAATGGAGCACATCGACTGCGCCGCTGCCTCAGCCCGCGGAATCGCCTGCCTGTCAGCCCCCGAAGGCAACGCCCCCGCCGTCGCCGAGCACGCCCTTGGCCTCTTGCTGGGCCTCACCAAACGCGTGACCTGGTCCGCCCGCGAAGTCGCCGTCGGCCAATGGAACCGTGCCAGCAACACCGGCTGGGAACTCGCCGGAGCCACCGTCGGCATCATCGGATACGGCCACACCGGGCCCGCGTTCGCCACCCTTCTGCGCGGTCTAGGGTTGCGCGTTCTGGCCCACGACGCCTACCGCGGCGGTTTTGAGGGCGAATCCACCCTCGCCCAAATCCAAGCGGAGTGCGACATCATCAGTCTGCACCTGCCCCTATCGCCCGAAACCAAGGGCTACGCCGACTACGCCTTCTGGCAGCAGTGCGCCCGCCAACCCTGGGTCATCAACACCAGCCGCGGAAACATTTTGCCCCTTAACGACGCCTGGCGCGCCCTCAACGACGGCCTCATTCGCGGACTCGGACTCGACGTGGTCGACCTCGAAAAGGCCAACCTCGAGGGTTTGACCGAAGCAGCGCCCTTTTGGAACGACCTCCTGAATCATCCTAACGTGCTGATTACACCACATATAGCCGGATGGAGCACCCAATCATTCGCCCGAATGGCACAAATTTTAGTCGATCGAGTTGCAGGTGTTGCGTAATGTTAATTTTGTGTTAACTTTGAGTAACGTTAACTTAACATACGGACGCCATGAAAAAGACCTTTCTACTAGTGGCGCTGTTGACATCCGGCTTGATTGCTCAAGCTCAGGACCTGCGCCCCGACCCCACCCCCAATGCGAATGAACGCATAACGATTGCCGAATTGGGCGATCGCACCGAGTACACCAAGTACTTCGAAAGCGGGCAAATCAAAGAACGCGGATACTACCGCAACGGCGAGCGCCACGGAACATTCGCCCTCTACAGCGAGTCTGGCGACGTACTGATCCACGGTCAGTACTTCCACGGCAAAAAAGTTGGTACGTGGTTGACCACGTCAGCGGACCAAAGTCAGCACTACGTGCTGGTCTATGGGCCTAATGGTCGCGTGAGCGCGAAGCATTGGGCGGCTCAGTAACCTGAGTCATGTTGTTTGTTTGGCAAAGCCCGGCCTTTTGGTCGGGTTTTGTTTTTTTGGCTCGTTAGCGAGGTTGACAAGGTTTGCTCGTTAGCTGTAGTCTGTGGCTGGTTTCTAGTTAATTGTGCCGAGCAGTCGCGATTCCCAAGGTCCAGAAGCCAGAAACGTCGCGCCTTCGGCGCGAAGCGCAGCAATCCGTTCGGTTTTAACCGGATTTTACTTTTTCTCAAAAATTTCGAAACGGCTATATTTCACTTAATCAAATCGTTACGCGAAAAATCCGTTTACGGAATACCCACTGCCAAGCATCACCAGAAACTAGCAACAAGAAACCGCC
>CAYYWL010000019.1:4570-19187 GCA_964475135.1 uncultured Owenweeksia sp. | reverse complement strand
ATTGTGCGGCTCAATGTCGGCAATCAAGCGATCGAAGCGCTGCATGTCGGCGGGCTCGCTGTGGGCAATCAGCTCGCGGTCTCGCGGCCGCAACCTTAGGCGGAACCGCTTTCGCGGCAAGATGTAGCGCGCCCAATGGGCATCCCTAAAGTGGTGGTTTAAGAATCCGAGCATCACCGCCTGGCTGTGGCGCGAATAACTATTGGACACCGACACGGAACCCACCATGTAGCGAAGCTTGCCCGGGTGGCGTAAAAGAACGTGCACGATTCCCTTCCAAAGGAGGTAGAGTGGCATGGGCTTGAGCTGGGCTTCGGGCACGACGAAGGCGCGGCCCATTTCAAGCGATTGGGCAAAAAACGCATGGGCTTCGCGGCGAATCCGAAAAAATCCGCTTAGGTAGAAGGCGCGGATTCCGCCCTGAGGATAGAGTTCAAAGCCGAGACCCAAGCGGTAGGCGCCCCAGATGGCCTGCTCGGTCTCGTTCCAAAGCACGAGGTGGTGGTAGGCGGCGTCAAATTCATCGAGGTCGCGCGCACGTCCGCTTCCCTCGCCCACCCCGCGAAAGGTGATTTCGCGAAGGCGACCCAGCTCCAGAACAACCGCGGGAACCGCATCGCCCTTGGCCAAGTAGACCGCGAGGTCGCGGTGCCTTGTGAGCAGCGCATCGGTGGGAAGCGCAGCGAGCTCCGCAGCAATTGCAGGGGCAGATCCTGCGGGCGCGATGGGCTCGAGGCGGCGCAGGGTGAACAGCTTGAACTTCCAGCGGCGGGACTTTTTGGGCTTGACCGTGCGAAGCTGCCTGCGGCGCTGGCGCACCGCATCGGCAAACTCCTCGGCAGACTGGGCGGACTCGGGCTTAAGTGGCTTGCCCCAGCGCAAGTCAATGCTGAAGAACCAGCGCGGACGAACTGCTTCAGAGGGCAATAGAACGGTGCGCACCCATGACCCCATCAGTCCGAGCACATAGAAGTACCACGAGAGCGAAGCCCGTATGTCGACCGGCATTACAGGAACCCCCACCTCGCGCAAAAAACGCTGGCTGGCGCGGGGCCACGGGCGATCGTGCACACCCCAGCGCCAGGGCGACCACGACGACACTTCGCCGGCGGGAAAGATGACGAGGGCTCCGCCCTCTTCGACCCACTGCTTGGCCTCGAGGAGTCCGCGCCCCGAGGCCACGGGGTTGCGGTGCGCCCCCTCAAACGGAACCACGCCAATCAAGTAGGGCTTCAGCGGCTCGATGCGCTCGAGCAGCGCGTTGCCGACGAGCCGCACGTCGGGGCGAACGGCGGCGATGGTGTGCAGCAGGGCGAGGCCGTCCATGGCTCCGAGCGGATGGTTCGCGGCGAATACGACTCCGCCCGAACGCGGAATGCGGTCTAAGTCGCTGGGGAAGTAGCGGAGTTTGATTCCACGCGAAGCCAGCAACGCCCGCGCAAATTCAGGGCCCTGGCGGTCGGCGTAGCGGGCATAGACGCGGTTGAGGCGGTGCCAGCCCAGCACGGCAAACAGCAGCCACAGCAGCGGGCGTGCCGCAGTCGGCCAGCCCAAAAAGCCGCGTACTTCGTCGATGGAAATCAGCGGCTTCGTCTTCATGCGGCTAAGTTAGTTCGGTGCCGTCAGCACCTGGGCGACTTCATGATTTCGTAACACCATGCGCAGCGGTCCCCCTGCGAGCAAGGTGGCCAGGGACGCTGCGTCGGGGCGGCGCACCGTGGTCAGCCTCAGCCCGTATTCGGCAGTGGCACGGTAGGGGCTGTTGAGGCGTTCGAGGGCGCGCGGAACCGCTACGCGGTCGTCGTTCACCGCAAACCGAGTTGATAGCGCTGTGTGCTGGGCGGCCCGAACGAGCAAGCCCTCTTCGGCAAAAATGCGGTAAACTTCGCTGAGGTGGCCCTCAGACAAAAAGCTGAGGTCGCGGCTCGAAACCTCAATCAGCACCTGGTTTTCGTGGCGAATCCAGCACGGAACCTCAGGCGTCAGCGCGTCGAAGGGGCCCACTTCGGTTCCGGGGGCCTCGGGGTCGACGAAGGATCGGATTCGCAGGGTGGTTCCGCCCTGTTCAAGCGGCTGAATCGTCTTGGGGTGGATGATGCTGGCGCCGTAAAAGGCCAGTTCGATGGCCTCGCGGTACGGAACCTGCTCGAGGCGAACCACCGACGGAAACACCTTGGGGTCGCCGCTCAGCATGCCGGGAACGTCCTTCCAAATGCTCAAGCTGCTAGCCTTGAGCACGTTGGCAAAAATGGCCGCGCTGTAGTCGGAACCCTCGCGTCCTAAGGTCGTAGTGCTTCCGTCGGGGGCGGAACCGATGAATCCTTGGGTGACGGTCACCGCGGCGGGCTGAGCCAAAGCGGCCGTCGTGCGGGCGGCGGTTTGATTCCAGTCGACCGTGGCTCGGCGGTAGACGGCGTCGGTCGCCAAAACCTCGCGGGCGTCAAGCCATGCCGCGTCTTGGCCGTCGGCCCGCAGTGCGGCGGCAAGGATGCGCGACGAAGCCAATTCGCCCAGCGAAACGACCGCGTCGTAGCGTGGGTTGTAGGCCTGAAGTGAGTCCACCCGCTCGGCCGCAGCCCAGAGTGCGTCGAGCTGGACCTGCAGCTCGGTGTCGAGCAGCCCCAGGTCGCGGGCCATCTCGCCGTGAAAGGCTTTAATGCCGTCGAGCTCCGCAGAGGCGGCGGCGGTGTCTCCCAACTCGCGGGCCTGGATGTAGCGCTCGAGGGCGTTGGTGGTTTTGCCCATGGCCGAAACCACGACGAGCAGCGGATGGGTTCCGTAGGCGCGCACCAGGCGCACGGCGTTGCGCAGGGCTTCGGGATCCTTGACTGAGGCTCCGCCAAACTTAAAAATGGACCAGGTACTCAAAGCAAACGGGGGTAGCGAAAGGTGAATTGGGCGAGCGAGTCCCCGGCCAAGCGGCACGGAACCCAGTCGCGATTAAGATCAGCCCCGAGGCCCTCGTAAAAGTCGATTGCGGGCTGGTTCCAGTCGAGGACCTCCCAGTGAAGGCGCTGGGCACCAATGGATTGCGCCCAAGCAACGGCAACCTCGAGCAGGCGGCGGCCGAGGCCGCGACCGCGGTAGGACTCGAGCACCACCAGGTCTTCGAGGTGGGCCGTCAGCCCCTTCCAGGTCGAGTAGCGGCGGTGGCAGAGCACCAGCCCAACGGCCTCGCCGGTGGGGTTCCAGGCCATCCAGGCGTCAAAATGGCCGGACTCAAGGTCGGCCCCCATCTGGGCTTCGGTAAGGGTGACTTCGTGCGGGGCGCGTTCAAATTCCGCCAAAATGCGCACGAGTCCGAGCACCGCAGGCACGTCGGCCGCAGTGGCTTTGCGAATCATAATTTCCACGGAATGGGCCTCCACACGGCGAAAGTACAGCGATTCCGCTATCTTTACCGCAACCCTTGATAACCACGCTATGAGTGCAGCACGCGCTATTACGCTGGGCGAGTACTTGGTCGAAAACCAAGAAATGTTCCCCTACGCCAAAGGGGAGCTAACCGCCCTTCTTTCGGCCATTCGCCTGGCCGCCAAAGTCGTCAACCGCGAAATCAACAAAGCCGGAATCGCCGATATTCTGGGCGCCACCGACGCCGACAACGTGCAGGGTGAGCGGCAGATGAAGCTCGACGTGTACGCCAACGACGTGTTCATCAAGGCCTTGCGCCAACGCGGTGAAGTAGCAGGCGTAGCCTCTGAAGAGCTCGAAGACTTCATCGCCTTTACCGACCCCATTCACGCCAACGCCAAGTACATCGTGGCCATGGACCCCTTGGACGGATCGAGCAACGTCGACGTCAACGTTTCGATCGGAACCATTTTTAGCATTTACCGCCGGGTCACGCCCGTCGGAACACCTGTGCAGCTCGAGGACTTTCTGCAACCGGGCAGCGCCCAGGTCGCCGCGGGCTACGTCATCTACGGTTCGTCGACCATTTTGGTCTACACCACGGGACACGGCGTGCACGGTTTTACGCTTGATCCTTCGCTCGGAACCTTTTTGCTCAGCCACGAAAACATTCGCATGCCCGAACGCGGCGTGATTTACTCGATCAACGAGGGCAACTACGTGCACTTTCCTGACGGAGTCAAGCGCTACATCAAGTACTGCCAAGAGCTGGATCCGGCCTCGGACCGCCCCTACACGTCGCGCTACATCGGGTCGCTGGTGAGCGATTTTCACCGCAACATGCTCAAGGGCGGAATCTACATCTACCCCACCGGAACCAAGAGCCCCAAAGGCAAGCTGCGCTTGCTGTACGAGTGCAATCCGCTCGCCTTTATCGCCGAGCAGGCGGGCGGGCGGGCCACCGACGGATTCGAACGTATTTTGGACATCCAGCCTGAAGAACTTCACCAAAGGGTGCCGTACTTTGCCGGCTCCACCGCGATGGTCCTCGAAGCCGAGGGATTTCTTCGCGGCTGAAGCTATTTGTGGCCGTACCTAATTCACTCCTAAGCCTTTACCGCGGCGATCGCCGCCTCAACGAGTTTCTTCGCCGCTGGGCCACCGCGCAGCAGGGCGAGCGCGTAGCCCTTTCGGGGGCCGCGGGATCGCTGCCCGCTCTAGTGGCTGCGTCGGCCCTAACCGAACTCAAGCAGACCCTCATTGTGCTGCGCAGCGACAAAGAAGAGGCCGCTTACTTTTTTAACGACCTCGAAAAACTGCTTCCCGCGGGATCGGCGCTGTTTTTTCCGGATTCCTACCGCCGCCCCTACGCCGACCGCGACCAGACCGACAACGCCAACATCGGGCTTCGGGCCGAGGTCCTGGACCGGCTTCGCGGAACCCAACCGGTGGTGGTGGTCACCTACCCCGAGGCCATCGCCGAAAAGGTCATCACCAGGGGCCAGCTCGATGCCCGGAGCATGGAAGTTGCAGTGGGCGCCCGCCTCGACGTGGGCTTTTTGAACGAGTACCTCTTTGAGCTGCACTTTGAGCGCGTGGATTTTGTCGAAAAGCCCGGCCAGTTCTCGGTTCGGGGCGGAATCGTCGACGTGTTCTCGTTCGCCCACCCCGAGCCGCACCGCCTGGAATTTTTTGGCTCCGAAGTCGAGAGCATCCGCACGTTTGACGTCGTCGACCAGCTGACGCTGCAGCGGGTGGACCGCATGACGCTGGTTCCGAACGTCGAAGACAAGTCGAGCACCGAGCGGCGCGAGACGCTAACGGCCTACGCCGGCCCCAAGGCACTGGTGTGGGTCGAACGGCCCGATGTGGCGCTCGAAAAGCTCGACCGCGTCTACCGCCTGGCCGAAGAGGCATTTGTCGGACTGCACAGCGTGGTGCGCCGCCTCGAGCCCCACGAGCTTTATGTGCGCGGAGCCGAGTGGGACCGCGAGCTGGCCGGACGGGGCATTGCGGTGGATGGGGTCCCGAGCGATTCCGCCTCGTGGCAGACCCTGGCCCAGCCCGCCTTTGCCAAGAAGTTCGACCTGCTCGCCCAAACCCTTGACGGCCACCGTCACTCCGGACGCGCGCTGTGGATTATGTGCGGCCAAGAGAGCCAGCGCGAGCGCCTCAAAGCCATTTTGCACGACCTGAACGAGGGGCTCGAGGTGAACTGGATCGACGGAGCCCTACACCGCGGCTGGGAAGATCCCGAAGCCGGCCTCGTCGCCTACGTCGACCACGACCTGTTTGAGCGCTACCAGCGCTTTACGATTCGGGACCAGCACGAGCAGGCCCAAGCGCTCACGCTTAAAGAGCTTAACGCACTTCAAGTGGGTGATTTTGTGGCGCACATCGACCACGGAATCGGTAAGTTCGGCGGCCTTCAAAAAATCGATGTCGGCGGCGTCAAGCAAGAGGCCATCAAGCTGGTTTACCGCGACAGCGACGTGCTTTATGTGAGCATTCACAGCCTGCACAAAATTGCGCCCTACGCCACCAAAGAGGGCACCGAGCCTTCGCTCAGCAAGTTGGGGTCACCAGCCTGGCAAAACGCCAAGAGCAAGACCAAGCGCCGCGTCAAAGAGGTTGCGTTTGACCTGATCAAGCTGTATGCGAAGCGGCGCGAAGCCAAAGGTTTTGCATTCAGCCCCGACAGCTACCTGCAGCACGAGCTCGAGGCTTCGTTTGCCTACGAAGACACACCCGACCAAATGAAGTCCACGGCCGACGTCAAGGCCGACATGGAATCGCCGATCCCCATGGACCGCCTGATTTGCGGCGACGTGGGCTTTGGCAAGACTGAAATCGCGGTGCGTGCCGCCTTCAAGGCCGTTGCTGACAGCAAGCAGGTGGCGGTGCTGGTTCCGACGACGTTGCTGGCGTTTCAGCACTTTCGCACGTTTAGTAAACGTTTGGACGGACTGCCCGCGCGGGTCGACTACCTCAACCGGTCGCGAACGGCCAAAGAGACCAAGGCGGTGCTGCAGGACCTCGAGGAAGGCAAGATCGATATTTTGATCGGCACCCACCGAATCCTGGGCAAAGACCTGAAGTTCAAGAACCTCGGGCTGATGATCATCGACGAAGAGCAAAAGTTCGGCGTCAACGCAAAAGACAAGCTCAAAACGTTTAAAGCGAACATTGACACGCTGACGCTGTCGGCCACGCCGATTCCGCGCACCCTGCAGTTCTCGCTCATGTCGGCGCGCGACTTGAGCGTCATGACGACTCCGCCCCCCAACCGCCAGCCGGTGGACACCTACCTGATTGGGTTCAACGAAGAGCGTCTGCGGGATGCCATCAGCTACGAAATCAGCCGGGGCGGGCAAGTCTACGTGATCAACAACCGCATCCAAAACCTGAGCGAGGTGGCGGGAATGCTGCAGCGACTGGTTCCGGATGCTCGAATCGCAACCGGCCACGGCCAAATGAACGGCCACGAAATGGAGGACTTGATCGTGGGATTCATGGAGCAGCGCTTCGACGTCCTTGTGAGCACCACCATCGTCGAAAACGGGTTGGACGTGCCCAACGCCAATACCATCGTCATCTTGGACGCGCACATGTTCGGCCTCAGTGACCTGCACCAAATGCGCGGACGGGTGGGCCGCAGCAACCGCAAGGCGTTTTGCTACCTCGTGTCGCCCCCGCTGGGCGGGCTGCCCGAAGAAGCTCGCAAACGTTTGCAAGCGCTTGAACAGTTTAGCGACCTGGGTTCCGGATTCAAAATTGCGCTGCGCGACCTCGAAATCCGCGGCGCAGGCGACCTTTTGGGCGCCGAACAGTCCGGATTTATCAACGACTTGGGCTTTGAAACCTACCAAAAGCTCCTTGCCGAAGCGGTCGAAGAGCTCAAGCAGTCCGAGTTCAAGGACCTCTACGAGGACCAGCGCGGCGGTTGGTCGCAAACCCGCGAGTGCCAGCTTGACACGGACTGGGAACTGCTGCTGCCCGACTCCTACGTCAATTCGGTCGAGGAACGGCTTCGCATTTACCGCGAGCTCGACGCCCTGCCCGGCCCCGAGGCGCTCGATGCCTACCGCCTGGGTTTGGTCGACCGCTTCGGAGCCCTGCCGGCGGCCGCGGACAACTTGCTGCGCTCGCTGCACATACGCTGGCTCGGCCAGAGCATGGGCATGGAAAAAATCCGCATCAAAATGGGCAAACTGATGGCCTACTTCCCGGACGATGCGGACTTTTCGATTCCAGAGCACGTTTTGGGTCAGTTTTTGCGGGATCTGCAGCGGAATCCGCAGCGCTTTCAGATGAAGCAAAAAGACCAACGCAGCTACCTTCTCGTCGACGCCGTGCGCTCGGTGGACGAGGCCATCGGATTCTTAGCATCTTGGTCTGAACCCCAACCAGCAACCAGCAACTAGCAACTAGTAACTCGCATGAACGCCCTCACCGCCACCGGCCTACACAAGCGCTACGCGTCGCACCACGCCCTTCGCGGCCTCGACATGGAGATTCCGCACGGCAGCCTTTTTGGCCTCCTCGGACCCAACGGGGCCGGCAAAACCACCTTCATCCGCATCGCCAACCGCATTTTGGCGCCCGACGAGGGCCGAATTGAGCTCTTTGGTGCTCCGCTGGGACCGGACGCCACGAAGCGCATCGGCTACCTTCCCGAAGAGCGCGGCCTGTACAAAGGCATGAAGGTGGGCGAACAGGCCATGTACCTGGCACAGCTGCGCGGACTCTCAACCGCAGACGCCAAGCAGCGCCTTCGCGCATGGTTTGAGCGCTGGGAACTCCAGGGCTGGTGGGACAAAAAAGTCAGCGACCTATCTAAGGGAATGGCCCAAAAAGTCCAGTTCATCACGACCGTACTGCACGAACCCGAACTGCTCATTTTTGACGAACCCTTCTCGGGATTTGACCCCATCAACGCGCAACTAATCCGCGAAGAAATGCTGCGCCTGAACCGCGAAGGCCGCACTCTGATCTTTTCGACCCACCGAATGGAGAGCGTCGAAGAGCTCTGCAGCCACATAGCTTTGGTCAACCAGGGCCAAAACGTACTGCACGGAAGCATTCAAGAGCTCAAGGACCGCCACCGCTCGGGGCAGTTTGTACTGCGCTACCGCAGCGAAGACCCGACCAGCCTCAACCTCCCCGAGGGTGCTGAGCTGACCGACCACCGTCGAGAGGCCCAAGGAATTGTGGCGGCCCGGTTCCGCGCCGAAATTGACGGCGCGTCGCGCCTGCTCGCCGCGTTGGCCCCTCAGGTCAACGTCTACCAATTTGAAGAGGTGGTGCCCAGCATTCACGATTTATTTGTTCAAACCGTACAAGGCGCATGAAACCGTTTTTACTCGTAGCCCAGCGCGAAATCACCACGCGCGTTCGCAAAAAGAGCTTCTTGGTCATGACCCTGCTCGGCCCCGTCCTGTTTGTGGGGCTGATGCTGGCTCCGGCCCTCATCGCAATGTCGAGCGAATCCGAAGACCTCAACCTCATCGTCGTCGACCACAGCTACGTGCTGCCCGGCACACCCAAGGTCGACGGAGCAAACTTGGCCTACTTTGACCCCAAAGAAGTCAGTGAAGAGCAGGCTTTGGAGCTCGTACGCACCCGTGAAGACGTCGACGGGCTGCTGTACGTGCCCGAATCCGTCAACAACGACCCCGAATACAGCCTCAAGAACGCCAAACTGTACACGCTTGAAACGGCACCACTTGGTATTGCCAGCGAGCTTGAGAGTTTGCTCGAGCGCTTTGCCTACGAGGGCAAACTGCGCCACTTTGGGGTCGATCCCGCGGTGGTAACCAAGGCCAAGTCCGAGGCCAGTGTTCAAGCATTTGAACTCAGTGACGAGGGCAGCGAAGCGTCCGGAACCGAAATCAAAACCGCCGCCGGGTTCTTTGCGGGCATTCTGATTTACATGTTCACCTTTTTGTACGCGGCCCAAATCATGCGCGGCGTCATCGAAGAAAAAACCTCGCGCATCGTCGAGGTTCTTGTGACCACGGTCAAGCCGGCACAGCTCATGCTCGGCAAAATTCTGGGCATTGCCACGGTGGGGCTTTTGCAGTTCGGAATCTGGATTTCGCTCACCGCCCTTGCCTCGACCGCCATCGGAGCGCTGGGCTTGCTTTCGCCCGACCCCGAGCAAGTGGCCGCCCTGAGTGCGGCCGGTCAAGCAGCGCCTGAATTGAGCGGAATCCAGTCCGCCCTCGGCACCCTCGACAGCCTCAACCTGCCCGCCCTGATTGGGATGTTTGTGTTCTACTTCTTGTCGGGCTACTTGTTTTACGGGGCGCTTTTTGCCGCCGTGGGCGCGGCCGTGGACAGCGAGACGGACACCCAGCAGTTCATGCTTCCGCTGACCCTTCCACTGGTGCTTACGTTTATTCTCGCGACGAGCATCATGGAAAATCCGCACGGACCTTTGGCCGTGGCACTGTCGATGATTCCGTTCTCGGCGCCGATTGCGATGATGATCCGGATTCCGTTCGGAGTACCCTGGTACGAGGTCGCTGCCAGCATGTCGCTGATGGTCCTCGGATTCTTGGGAACCGTTTGGATCGCCGGGCGCATTTACCGCGTCGGAATCCTGAGCTACGGTAAAAAACCGACCTACGCCGACCTCTGGAAGTGGATCCGAATGAAGCCGTAACTTAGGCCAACATGACGCTGCAAAACCTGCTGGAGTTCCAGATCCTTACCTACAAAAACTTCGACGTCACCGTCTACGAGGTCGGCCAGGTACTCTTCATCCTCGGGGTTACCCGCCTGCTCACCTTTTTGATTCGCACCGCGTTAAATCGTGCGGTGCTGCGAAGGAGGATTGAGCGCGGTTCCGCATACGCCCTGGGCCAAATTATCACCTATGTGGTGTGGACGCTTGCAGCACTGTTCACGCTCGACTTTGTAGGAGTCCAAATCACAGTCATTCTCGCGTCGTCAACCGCACTTTTTGTGGGTCTGGGACTCGGCCTACAGGACACGTTTAAGGATTTTATTTCGGGAATCGTGCTGCTAAGCGACCGATCCGTCTCTGCTGGCGACATCATTGAAGTTGACGGAATCGTCGGAAAAGTCCACGAAGTCGGCCTTCGGACCACCAAAATCAAGACGCGGGACGAAATTTCGGTGATCCTTCCAAACAGCCGCCTCACGGGACAGGGCGTCATCAACTGGGCCCACCAAGCCACGACTTCGCGCTTTCACATCGAGGTGGGCGTCGCCTACGGAAGCGATACGCGGCTTGTCGAAAAGGTGCTGCTCGAGTGCGGCCTGGCCAACCCCGACGTGATTCAGGACCCAGGGCCCTCGGTGCAGTTTCGCGACTTCGGGTCGAGCGCGCTGGTCTTTCGCCTCTACTTCTACTCGACCCAACTTTTTTTGATCGAATTTGTGAAGTCCGACCTGCGGTTTGCCATTGACGAGGCGTTTCGCACCAACGGAATCACCATCGCCTTTCCGCAAATGGACGTGTGGATTAAAGAGGCTCCGAAGTCGTGAGCGCCACCGCCATTCTCGACTTAGGCACCAACACCTTTAATCTTTTGGTGCGGAACGCCGACGGCGCCCTCGTGTTCAGCGATAAAATTCCGGTGCGCCTTGGGGCCGGCGGACTTCGCGACGGGGTCATCACCCCTGAAGCGGCCGACCGCGCCGTCGCGGCCATCGCGCAGCATTTGACTAGCGCACGCAGCTACGGCGCGTCGCGCAGCTTTGCGTTTGCGACCTCTGCCATGCGGACGACGTCCAACGGAGCCGAACTCGCAGCGCGCATCGAGCGCGAGACCGGCCAACCCATCAACATTATCGACGGAGACCAAGAGGCCGCATTCATCGCCGAAGGCGTGGCCCAAGCGTGGCCCGAGCTCAGCGAGCGCCACCTCATCATGGACATCGGGGGCGGAAGCACCGAGTTCATCATTCGCGAGACCGGCCGCAACGTCTGGGCCGAGAGCTTCACCCTCGGCGTGACCCGCCTCTTTGAGCAGTTTCTGCCGAGCGACCCGCCTACAGCCGCGCAATGGATTGAAATCGACGCCCACCTCGACCGCGAACTCACGCCCCTTTGGGATGCGCTCGCGGCGAATCCGTGCCGCATTCTGCTGGGATCAAGCGGTTCGTTCGACACCCTTTACAACGTGATGGCCCACCGAGTGGGCCGCCCCGAGCTCGAACTGGGGCAATCCCGGGCGGAATTCGATTTGAACGCGTGGCGCGCCACATCGGACGCCGTGCAATCCGCCACCACCGAGGCACGAATTTTGATGGCTGGCATGCTCGCTATGCGGGCCGAAACGCTGCACCTCAGTGCGCGGCAAATCGACCTTGTTCTGGCCCGACTTAATGCACGCCGCATGCTCCTTAGCGGTTTCGCCCTCAAAGAGGGTGTCTGGAGCAGTATACAAGACCCCAAGACCCCATGGCGCGCATACTTCTGGTAGAAGACGAAAAAGCAATTCGCAACGTACTGCGAAACATCCTCTTGAACGAGGACCCCAAGCACGCCATTGACGAGGCCGAAGACGGAGACCAAGCCATCGCCGCGCTGGACGCGTCGAGCTACGACCTCGTGCTCTGCGACATCAAGATGCCCAAGCGCGACGGGCTTGAGGTGCTGGCCCACGCGATGAAGTTGTATGCCGATACGCCGTTTGTGATGATCAGCGGCCACGGCGACTTGGACACGGCCGTGGGCTGCATCCGCAGCGGAGCCTATGACTACATCGCCAAGCCCCCCGACCTCAACCGCCTGATCACCACCATTCGCCAGGCTCTGGACCGCAAAAAGTTGGTGGCCGAAAACCAGCGTTTGCGCAAAAAGGTCGACAAGAAGTTCGACATGGTCGGCGAATCCGCGGCCCTCGAGCAGGTGCGTGAAGTAGTCGAAAAAGTGGCTCCGACCGACGCCCGCGTGCTGATCACCGGGCCCAACGGCAGCGGTAAAGAGATCGTAGCCAACCAAATTCACCAGCTCTCGGCACGCTCGCGCCAGGCCTTCATTGAGGTAAACTGCGCGGCGATTCCGTCTGAACTTATTGAATCCGAGCTTTTTGGCCACACCAAAGGCTCGTTCACCAGCGCGATTAAGGACCGCAAAGGTCAGTTTGAGTTGGCCGACGGCGGAACCCTATTTCTCGACGAAATCGGCGACATGAGCCTTTCGGCACAGGCCAAAGTGCTGCGCGCCCTTCAAGAAAACTGCATTACTCCGGTGGGGAGCGGCAAGTCCATCTCGGTGAACGTGCGCGTTCTTGCGGCGACCAACAAAGACCTCAAGGCAGAGATCGCCGCGGGGCGGTTCCGCGAAGATTTGTACCACCGCTTGAGTGTGATTGTGATTGAGGTTCCGCCGCTGAACGACCGCCGCGACGACATTCCGTTGCTCGTGGAGCACTTTCTCGGAATGCTGGACGGTTCCGCCAAGCACATGACGCCCGAGGCCATGGCACACCTGCAGCAAATGGACTGGACTGGTAACGTGCGCCAGCTTCGCAACGTGGTCGAGCGCCTGCACATCCTTGGCGGCAGCCCGATCAGCGGAGCCGACGCGGAACGCTACGCGTAAATTCTTAGTTTTTAGCGCGCCATGACCGCCAACCGGCGGTAAAAGCGCCAGGTCATGGCTCCGGCCGAAAGGGTAAGTCCTACGGCCAAGGCGAACCAGACGCCGACGGCTCCGAAGTCAAAAAAGGTACCGATGATCCACTCGAGCGGAAGCGCCACGACGTAGTAGGCCACAAACGTGAATACAGTGGGCATTTTTACGTCCTGGATTCCGCGCAGTGCACCAAGCGCCGTCGCCTGCATCCCGTCAGAGATTTGAAAGAGCGTCGCCACAATCAAGAGCTGACCTGCAAGGCGCGCAACCGCCGTGTCGTCGGTGTACAAAAATGGAAAAAGATTGCGTCCGAACAGGAACAACAGCCCCGTAAAGGTCATAAAGAGCACCGTCAGCCCGAAGAGGCTGGTCGCTGCTTCGCGCGCCGACCCGTGGTCGCGCTGCCCGAGGTACTGGCCGATGCGAATGGTGGCGGCGGCTCCGAGGCCCGTGGCGGCCATGTAGCTAATGCTCGCCAAGCTGATGGCCACTTGGTGGGCGGCGAGGGCGGTGGCCCCGTAGGTTCCGATAATCCAGGCCGAAAGCGCAAACGCCGAAACCTCAAAGATGTACTGAAATCCAGTCGGAACTCCCAGCTTGAGCAGCGCCCACACGCGGTGAAGCGTGACGCGAGCGGCAGCCCAAACCTCAGCATCGATCCTCTTTTGGCTAAAGAGCGCGACGTACATGCCCGCCATCATCGCGACGCGGGCAATCAAGGTCGCCACGCCGGCGCCCAACATGCCCCACTCAGGGAATCCGAACCATCCGTAAATGAGCAGCGCATTAAGTCCAATGTTCAAGCTGTTGCCCGCAATGCTGAGGCGCATGGGAATTTTGGTTTCGCCTAAGCCCTCGAGGTACTGCTTGCCCGCCATAAAAAGCATGAAGGGCACATAGCTCAGCGACACGATAAAAAAGTAGTCGCGGTAGGCGTCGATGACGCGCGGATCCTGGCCCGTTTGCTCGGCGCCCCAAGCCATCGCATAGGCCATGATGGTCATCAGTACCGCGGCCGCAACGTTCACTGCTACCGCATTTTTGAAGAGCTGCTGGCCCTTTGCTCGGCGGCGCTGGCCGTGGGCGTGTGCGACCAGGGGGGTGAGGCCGTAGGCCATTCCAATTCCGAATACGAGAGGAACCGAGAGGATACTATTGGCCAGTGAAACGGCCGCTAAGGGAATGGTTCCGAGCCGACCCACCATCACCGAGTCCGCAACCGACGCCGCGATATGGCCCACCTGACCGGCGACCACGGGAAGTGCCAGCGGCGCGTTTTGGCGCCACTGAAGTCGGTTCCAGAAACTCATTGGGATTTAGTCTTCGAGGTCCTCGTAACGGTCAACCTCGCGCTGGTAGAAGGCCTGGGCCTCGCCAAGAAGCTTGGCCATTTCGTCGGTCAAGTCGGCCTCGTCCTCGCCGTCGACGTCGTCGAGCCACTCAATTTCGTCGGTATCGAGGTCCATGACAAAGCGCGGAAACTCGGTGTGAATGAGAAATACGCTATCTGGGTGGTCGGTGTTGTCGCCTACGAGAAACTTGGGGATGGCCATGGCTGCGGGGAGTTCGTTGTTCCCCCCGAAGGTACGCCGCGGCCGCAGTACATTTAACCCGTGAAGCTGCTTTTTTTCGCCCGCAAAAGCCTCTGGG
>CAYYWL010000019.1:0-4470 GCA_964475135.1 uncultured Owenweeksia sp. | reverse complement strand
GGCGGCTTTGTCCAAGCGTGGCCACCTCGTTGAGGTGGTGACCGAGGTTGCGCAAATTCATGCGCTCCTTGCGCGCGAGCCCTGGGACGTGCTTCATTCGATCAATTTGGGCCGTTGGGCTGACCAGATTCCCTGCCTTCAGGCGCGCCGTGCATACCCGGGGATGCGTTGGGTGGTGAGCAGCGTGCTGGTGGACTACCGCGCCTACGACGCGCAGCGGGCGCCGTTGGCGGCCAAGGTTCCTCAGGGATGGGTCGAGGTGGGCAAGGCCGCGGTGCGGGCCCTGCGGGGCCAAGACCGTTGGTCGGGCTGGTCCGTGCTTCGCCCCGACCGATTGAGCGCGGAACTCGCGTGGCACGCCGACGCCCTGGTCGCGACCACCGAAGCAGAGGCTTCAACGCTGCGCAGCCGTTGGGGCCTCGGAGCCAGCGTGCACGTCGTCCCCCCGGGCGCCGACCACCTGCCACTGAGTGCACGTCCCCACGGCCACCTTCGGCGCGGATGGCTGATTCCGGCCCGCATTGAAGGTCTGAAAAACCAAGTTTTTGCAGTCGAACTTTGGAGTGCTATGGCCCGCCGTGGGTTCACAGAACCCTTGCGGCTGTACGGCGACGCGGCACCCAACCACGGCCGGTACCGCAACCAACTTCACGAAGCGATTCGGGCGGCCCGCACAGCGGGCGCCGATGTCGAATGGCTTCCTCGCCTCGAACCCGCTGCCTTAGCTGCGGCCTACGCAGGAGCACGGGGCGTACTGGTTCCGTCACTGAGTGAAACCTACGGCCTCACCGTCGCCGAGGCGCGCCGCGCTGGATGCCAGGTCGTGGCTGCACCCGGAGTCTTGGGCGCCGCCGAGTGGGGCGACGAGGTCCATGTGGCGCCCCTTGAACTCGAAGCCTGGGAGTCCGCCGTGCGCGCCGCCGATGCGAACGCCGACCTCGAGTTGGGCTCTGACCGGGCTCCGCTACTGACCTGGGATCGGGCCGCCGAGCAGCTCGAACAGATCTACTCTGGATTGAGAGGTCGCATCAGCATCACGGGCTCACGCGGAATCCCCAACCGCTACGGCGGATACGAAGAACTAGTCGACCACCTCGCCCAAGGCCTGTCAGCACTCGGGTGGCGCGTCGATGTAGCCACCTCGTCGACCCACCCCGTCACCGAGTGGTCGCACCCGGGCGTGCGCCGACGAATCCACCGGGATCCTGAGCCGTGGATGGGTTCCGCCGGCCAGTTCATCTACGACCTACTGAGCATTCGCGACGCAGCCCGGCAGCGGCCCGACGTCCACCTTACCCTCGGGACCACCTCGTCGGCCCCTTGGCTTGCCCTCAAATTCTTGCGCGGAACCGCTCCGCTCGCCGTGCACCTCGACGGTCTGGAATGGATGCGCGGCAAGTACCGCCCCGCCGTGCAGCGCTACCTCAAGTGGGCCGAGCGCACTGCGGCTCGTTCTGCAGACCTGCTCGTCGCCGACCACCCCGAAATGGCGCGTTACGCGGCCCAGTACCCAAAGCCCATCGCCGAAATTGCGTACGGCGTCGACAACCCTCAGTTCGTTGGCCAACTCGACCCCTTGCTGGGCCTCCAGCCCGGTGGCTATGCGCTCATCATAGCTCGATTGGTCCCTGAAAACCACGTCCTAGTGGCCGCCGAGGCGCTGAGCCCCGTGGCACCCGTGGTGGTAGTTGGCCCATTCGACAACCCTGAGGGCCGAGCGCTGCAGGGGCTGCCCAACGTACATCTTTTGGGTGGCCAATTCGACGCGGGCCTGCTCGACAGCTTGCGCGCCCACTGCGGGCTCTACATCCACGGGCATTCGGCGGGCGGAACCAATCCCGGCCTTCTTCAAGCCATGGCCGCTGGCTGCGCGATTGCCGCCCACGACAATGCTTTCAACCGCGGAATTTTGGGCGATTCGGCCCACTATTTTACCACTGAAACTGCCCGCGAGCAGCTCGCTCACGCTTGGAATCAGCGAGCAACCCTGATCCGCGACCACCGCGCGACCCTTGACCGCGGCTACCGTTGGGCCGTGATTGTGGAACAGTACGATTTCGCATGTGCCAACCTGTCCAAAATGGTCACTTCAGGTTGATAATTAATTGTACATTCACCGCAAAATAGCACGGCATGATCCGCACTAAAATTCTAGCATTCATCATTTTGAACTCCTGGCTCTGCAGTCAGAACCTCAATGCCCAGACTACTGCGGTGGTGCTCCGACCAGGCCCTGGAACCAACCAAGACGCGATGATCGTCGACGTGTTTCCGACCACAAACTACAGCACCCACGAAGACGCAACGATTTCAAAATGGACTGCTGGGGGCACACCCTCAACCAAGAGGTTTTTCATGAAGTTCGACTACTCGAGCATTCCGGTCAGCACCATTGACAGCGCCAAACTTTTTTGGTACTGCAACACGATTTCTACTTCTCACGGCGGAATTCATACGGGTCAAAACGACTTTACGGTTTACAATGTGTCTTCCGCTTGGACGCCGAGCACCGTAAACTGGTCCAATCAGCCTTCTTTGAGCAGCGTAAACACGGTTAGCGTTCCGCAATCTGTGAGTAATACCCAAGATTATGTGATTGACGTAACGCCAATTGTAAACGACCACCTTTTGTCGGGTGTCAATCATGGATTCGGCATGAAACTCAATACAGAGGTTGCCTATCGGTCCGTGGTATGCTCATCTGGCGACCACCCCGATCCCAATAAACGTCCCAAGCTCATCGTGTACTACAGTTGTGTACAAGGTTCGCCACAATTCAACCACACCAAAGTTTCTTCTCTGCAGTTAAGCTTTTCTTCTGCGCCCAATTTAAGCGCAGGAACCACGCACATGTGGGATTTTGGTGACGGATACATGTCAACATTAGCCAATCCAAACCATACGTATGCCCTACATGGCAGTTACTACGTGTGCCACACGGTAACTGATTCATGCGGCACAGCTACAATGTGCGACACGATAAGTTTGTGTGATACCCTTTCTTCGGCCTGGAATCACACAAATACCGGATTAACGGTTCAATTCACCAGCCTAAATCAGGCCGCTACCAGTTACGCTTGGGACTTTGGGGATGGATACAGTGCCGCTTTGCCTAATCCGATACACACCTACACCAATTCAGGTCTGTACCAAGCATGCCTCACCGTGAGTGATTCGTGCGGAACCAATACCACATGCACATTCCTTGAACTCAACGGTATTGGTGTAAACGAGTCAAGTCAGCTTTCACTAGTGCTGCGACCTAACCCGGCAAAAGATCTCGTTCACATTGACGGACTTCCATCAGACACACCCTACAAAATCCTGCTGCGTACTGCCAGTGGGCAACTCATACGGGTGGTTGACGGTACCACAACTATTGAATTGTCTGCGATTCCATCTGGAATGTACCTCATCGACGTTGCAATTAACGGTGCTGTTCAGCACTTCAAAATTCTGAAGCACTAGGCACTACCATCGTAGTAAGGCAGGCTCACACCCAACCCCGCGCCCGAAGCAGCGTAGCCAGCATAATTTTGAGGTCGAGTACCACCGACCAGTGCTCGACGTAGTAGACGTCGGCTTTGACGCGCTCAGCCATTGAGGCTTCGTCGGTGTGGCCGTGCAGCCCGCGGGCTTGGGCCAGCCCGGTGATTCCGGGGCGCACCCAATGGCGGATTCCGTAACCCCGAACCGCGTCCGCGTAGCGCTGCGTGTCGCTTTCCATGTGGGGGCGCGGTCCGACGAGGCTCATGTCGCCGCGAAGCACGTTCCAGAGTTGGGGCAGCTCGTCGAGGTGGCTCGCACGCAACCAAGGGTGCTGCACCCGCGCGTCGCCTGGAACCGCCTGAAGGTCAGGGTTGGCATGGGAATCCATGCTGCGAAACTTCCAAATCGTGAAGGGCTCACCCTTGTACCCGTAGCGCTCCTGCGCAAACAGCACGGGGCCTCGGCTGCGCAACCGTATCCAGAGGGCAATTCCGGCCAACAGGGGCGCGAGCAGCACCAGAGCGGTAGCAGAACCCAGAACATCCATAGCTCGCTTCACCGTGGGCGCCCAGCCCGTGGCTAAGGGCTCACGGCGCCAGTCCAGCAGCAGCACGTTGCCCAGGGCCGACCACTGGGTGCGCGATGCAGGCAAGGCGGCAAGGTCCGGCACCACACGAAGTCGAAGTCCGCGGGTTTCGGCCGCATCAAGGGCGGCAAGCACGCGGTCCGGAGTCAACCACAGTTCGGCGGCATCCGAATCAACTCCGTCGAGGGATTCCACGGTCCCCAACCAGCGGTAGCCGTAGTCAGGGCGTTCGGCCAATTCGCGGGCAATGAGGTCCCACATGGGCGAAGCGCCGAGGCCGTGGACGCCGACGAGTCCGATTCCGCGCCGAAACCGACGCCGACCTGCCTGAACGACCGCCACGCGCAGGAGCGCCCCCAAACTGAGGTAGGACGCGAAGAGTCCGACCAAAAAAA
>CAYYWL010000018.1:28125-30712 GCA_964475135.1 uncultured Owenweeksia sp. | reverse complement strand
TTCCGCGGTACGTAATCGTTTCAAACGCGTGAATGCGGTAGGTCCAGCGGTCGCCGAAGCGTTCGAATTCCGCAGCGCAGAGGTCTAGCCCGTCGAGCGAAGTGCCCGACATGACGCCGATGATGCGAAAGGGGCCGTGTTGCGTCCAATTTGGTTGATGCACCGAACAAAGGTGGGGCCTGCCGGTGTTATTTTTGCGCAATCAACCTTTGACATCATGCATTTTCAGCTTACCGAAGAACACCTCATGATCCAGCAGGCGGCGCGCGACTTCGCGCAGACCGAACTGCTTCCCGGCGTAATTGAGCGCGACGAACACCAAAAGTTCCCCGCCGAGGGCATCCGCAAGATGGGTGAGTTGGGTTTTATGGGTATGATGGTTTCGCCTGAATACAACGGCAGCGGAATGGACACCATTTCTTACGTGCTGGCCATGGAAGAGATTTCGAAGATTGATGCCTCAGCGTCGGTGTCGATGAGCGTGAACAACTCGCTGGTGTGCTGGGGCCTTGAAAAGTTTGGTACGCCCGAGCAGAAAGAGAAGTACCTCAAGCCTTTGGCTACCGGTGAAATCATCGGTGCGTTTTGCTTGAGCGAGCCCGAGGCGGGTTCCGACGCCACGTCGCAAAAGACGACAGCCATTGACATGGGCGACCACTACCTGCTGAACGGAACCAAGAACTGGATTACCAACGGAAATTCCGCCAGCATTTACCTCGTAATTGCGCAGACGGATGTGTCGAAGGGCCACCGCGGGATTAATGCTTTGATTGTCGAAAAGGGTATGCCCGGATTTATCGTTGGTAAAAAAGAGGACAAGATGGGCATTCGCGGCAGCGATACCCACTCGCTCATGTTTACGGACGTGAAGGTTCCGAAAGAAAACCGCATCGGCGAAGACGGATTTGGATTCAAGTTTGCGATGAAAACCCTGAGCGGAGGCCGCATTGGCATTGCCGCCCAGGCACTTGGAATTGCGAGCGGCGCCCTCGAGCTCGCGGCGAAGTATGCAACCGAGCGCAAGTCGTTCGGAAAGCCGATCGGCGAGCATCAAGGTGTCGCCTTCAAGCTGGCCGATATGGCCACCAAGATTGAGGCGGCCCGCCTGCTGGTTCTCAAGTCTGCATGGCTCAAGGACCAAGGTCTGCCGTTTGACAAAGAGTCGGCAATGGCCAAGCTCTACGCATCTGAGGTTGCGATGGAGGCTACGACCGAGGCGGTACAGATTCACGGCGGATACGGATACGTGAAGGAGTACCACGTCGAGCGACTTATGCGCGACGCCAAAATCACCCAGATTTACGAGGGCACTAGCGAGATTCAGCGCATTGTAATTTCGCGTGCGGTACTCAACGAGGCGGCGGGTATCTAAGCAATCAAGCGTTGATCCCAAAAGAAAACCCCGAGCTCGCGCTCGGGGTTTTTTCGTGGGTAGCGGGGGGCTACTTACTTCTTGGCGGGGACCTCTTCGCTGGCTTCCGGCTTAGGAAGCTTGTTGAGGTATTCTGCGAGCTTTGAGGTGTAGTCAAGGGCTTCGCTGCCGTAGAGCACGTTGGTCTCGTAGATGAGGACGAGGTCAATATTCTCCTCGCCTTTCATCGCTTCAATGGCTTTGTCAACTTGCTCTTTGACGACTTCGTTGATGGACTGTTCCATTTGCTGAAGCTCGCCGCTCTTTTGCTGCTCCATCATTTGGTAGTTGTTTTGAATGCGCTGAAAATCCATCTGGGCGCGCTCGAGTTCCACTTTGCTGAGACCAGGGGCTGCGCGCTGCAGGACGTCGTATTCGGCTTGAAGGTTCTGCTGTCCACGAACGAGTTCGGCCTCTGCTTTAGTTGCAGCTGCCTCGAATTCCTTAGACATTTCTTTGTGGTAGTCGTACATGTTCACGAGGCTATCCAGACGAACGTACACGATACGTGCGCCGCCTTCGGCGACGGGTGCGGAACCGCCAGACTGGCAAGACACCGCGCCAACGGCGAGCAGGGCCGCGGCAGAGAGGACAATTATTTTTTTCATGGCCGTGAAGGTAGGATTAAAAATGTTCGGCTGCGACGCGGTCAATTAATGAATCGTCGGCAAGTGCGGGAAGGGTCACGCGCAGCCCCGCACTGCGCTCGAGTTCGCGGCGAATGGCTGTAAGCGCTTCAGCATTGCGGGCCCAGGCGCGGCGAGCGATTCCGTTGTTGACGTCGTAAAAGAGCATGCGCTCAAGCTTGGTGTCGGCCTCGGCACTGCCGTCGAGCAGCATGCCAAATCCGCCGTTGATGACCTCGCCCCAGCCCACGCCTCCGCCGTTGTGCAGCGACACCCAGGTCGCCCCGCGGAAGCTGTCGCCAATGGCGTTGTGCACGGCCATGTCGGCGGTAAAGCGCGACCCGTCGTAGATGTTTGAGGTCTCGCGGTAGGGCGAGTCGGTTCCGCTCACGTCATGGTGGTCGCGGCCGAGGACCACTGGCCCCAATTCGCCCCGGCCGATGGCCTGGTTGAAGGCCCGCGCGATGGCGATGCGACCTACGCTGTCGGCATAGAGGATGCGGGCTTGCGAGCCGACCACGAGACGGTTCTGCTCGGCCTGCTCGATCCA
>CAYYWL010000018.1:25886-28025 GCA_964475135.1 uncultured Owenweeksia sp. | reverse complement strand
GCGTTCATGACGGTGATGGTGGTTCCGTGCACGATGCCCTGCGGGCCGATGTACATGTAGCTTCCGGCGGTCATCTGGCCGTACTGGCTGACGCCGAGGGCGTTAAACTTCTCCCAGTCGTCGGGCTTTGAGTAGTTGGGGATGACCATTCCGTTGGTTACCACCACGCGCGGAGCCTGCGGCGACGACGGGAACAGCCCCTGCGGGTGCCCCGAATGCATGTGCAGCGTCTGGTCCTCGGTCATGGTGGCGAGGTACTGCATGGTCAGCAGGTACTGCGCCCAGTTTTGAAAGACGGCTCCGTTGCCTCCGTAGGTGATGAGCTCGTGCGGATGCTGCGCCACCGCCGGATCCAGGTTGTTTTGGATCATCAGCATGATGGCCGCAGCCTGGGGCGTGCGGGCGGGGTAGTCCCCAATCGGCCGGGCGTGCATCGCGTAGGTGGGGCGAAAGCGGTGCATATAAATGCGTCCGTAGCGGCGGAGTTCGTTAGCGAATTCAGGTGCCAAAACCTCGTGGTGGCGGGGCTCAAAGTAGCGGAGCGCGTTGCGCAGCGCCAACTTTTTTTCATCCGCGCTCAAAATGTCCTTGCGCACCGGGGCATGCGAGACTGAGGGGTCAATTCCGGGATGGGCGGGGAGCTCGGCCGGAATTCCGGCTAAAATGGATTCAGCGAAGGATTGCATGGGGCAAAGGTCGGACAAAACGATCTTTGGGGAATGCGCAGAATCCTCATCCTTTTGCTCGTGGCGACGGGCTGTTCCGCCCTCAAAGTGACCCCCGAAATGAGTCCGCGCCAGGCCTATACGGCACGTTACGCGGCGATTGCACGGGCTGAGATGAAGCGCAGTGGGGTTCCGGCCAGCATAACGTTGGCGCAAGGAATGCTCGAGTCCGGCAACGGCACGAGCCGCCTCGCAGTCAAAGGGCGCAACCACTTCGGAATCAAGTGCCACAAGGACTGGGAAGGCCGACGGATTTTTGAAGACGACGACCGCGAGCACGAGTGCTTTCGGCGCTACCGAAGCGTACGCGAATCGTACCGGGACCACAGCGATTTTTTGCGGACGCGCACCAGGTATTCCGCTCTATTTGAACTCGAACCCGACGACTACCGGGGTTGGGCACAGGGCCTTCAGAAGGCGGGCTACGCGACCAACCCGAAGTATGCCGAGCGGCTTACTGCGCTGATTGAGGCTGAGAACCTTCAGCGCTTTGATCGGGGCGCGAAGCGGTTTGCGCGGGCCAGGGCTTCCAGGTAAAGGTCCAGCGAGCGGTTTCACCGTCGTCTTCGCGCAAGGTCCAGAGGTCGCCTCCGCTGCCGCGAAGCAGTTCCGCTTGGATGTAGTCGCCTTTAAACGCGACCGGTTCGAGGCGGAATACCACGCTTCGGTCGAAGCGCAGCGTATCGTCGGTGCTGACCCACGTGGTCCCAAACGATTTGGTGAAGGCGTACTGCGGGTAGCTCGAAGTCCATCGGTCGTGCACCGAATCAAGCGGAACCCAATGGCCGAGCACCTGGCTACTGTCGCTCCACGTTTGCCACGAGGCCATGATGAAGGGCTGGCGGCGCACGTAGGTCTTCCATACGCCTTGGCCTGACCCAATTGTTTCGAGTTCGCGCTCGTCGTCGGCAAAGCGCACGGCGTTTCCGCCCACGGCGATGGTGGCCGAATCCACGGGGGGCAGCAGGACGGTTCCGCCCTGGCGAATGGGGCTGGCGAGGCTGTCCGGGTATTCGTATTCAGAGCTTATTAGGGTGCGTGAACCCTTCCATGTGAAACTCAATGCGGCAGGTGCTCCAAACTGCTGGGCGGCGTCAGCGCTCAAGGCGATTCCGCCCTCGGGAAGCATTTCGAGCAAGGCGCGCCCCGCACTGTCGACGGGTTCGGAATTTTTATTGCGCCGCAGGACCTCTTCGACGAGCAAATCCGAGGTGGCGATCCACACGTAGGCGTCGGTGCGTGCGGCGGCCCACCCGTCGCCTTCGTACAGGCTGGTCCCGTTGTAGGTGCGCACTTCATAGGGCTGGCGCAGCATTGAGGGCTGCCACAGGCCGCTGGGCATTGCAAGCATCCACGCGGAATTGAATTCGCCAATTCGGTGCCGACTGAGCAGGGCGCGGCCTTCGGGCCACTT
>CAYYWL010000018.1:3441-25786 GCA_964475135.1 uncultured Owenweeksia sp. | reverse complement strand
GGCGAGGATTCGGTTCACAGGTCGATTTGGAGTTGGCGGGGTTTCCATGCAAAACTACGGCGGTGCCAGGGGCTTGGGCCATGTGTCTCAATGGCCGTGCGGTGGCCCGGACTGGGGTAGCCCATGTTGCGGTCCCAACCGTAGTGCGGAAACTCTGCATGCAGCGCCGTCATCAGGCGATCGCGTTCGGTTTTGGCAAAAATGGAAGCGGCAGAAATAGCCTGAAACCGCGCGTCGCCCTTGACTTCGCAGCGGTGCTCAATGCCCGGATAGGCCTTGAACCTGTTGCCGTCAATAAGCAGTAGGGAAGGAGCGGGCTTTAGCTGCTCGATGGCGCGGTGCATGGCCAGGTAGGTGGCCTGTAGGATGTTGACTTCGTCGATTTCGGCCGGGCTTGCGCTGCCCACGGCCCAGTGCCCTGCGGGCAAAAGGGATTCGAGCTCGAGGCGCAGCGATTCGCGCTGGCGGTGGCTGAGCTTTTTGGAGTCGGTGAGGCCCTCGACACGGTAGTCGTCAGACCAGAGCACCGCAGCAGCCACGACGGGTCCCGCCAACGGTCCGCGGCCAGCTTCGTCGACTCCCGCGATCTTAATCATAGGGCCTTGAGCATGTGTTCGAGCGCAGCCCGCGCCCTAGCGGCGCTCGCGTCCCAGGTAAACAAGGCGGCGCGATTCAGACCCAGGTCGATCCATTTTTGGCGGTCTTCGGTGGCTGCGCGGTACAAAAGGTCAGCCCAGGCCTCCGCGTCGTCGGGTGCGGCGTAGCGCGCGGCGTCACCCGCGATTTCGGGCATGCAGCTCACATTGCTGCTAAGTACGGGGCAGCCCGACGCCATGGCTTCGATGATCGGAATTCCGAAGCCCTCAAAACGCGAAGGGAAGCAGAAGGCCACCGCCCCCGAGTACACGGCGTTGAGGTCGCTGCCCTCGACTCGGCCCACCCAGCGAACACTTGACCCGGCGCTCCGCGACAAAGTTTCGAGTTCCGCGTCGCGGTGCAGCGGATTGCCCACTAGAACGAGCTGCTCGGGGCGTTCCGGGTGGCGCGTTTGAAACGTTTGAAATGCGCGAATCAGGGTCGCTACGTTTTTGCGCGGGGTGAATGCCCCAACAAACAAAAAGTAGGGGTTGCCGCCGGCCCAGCGCTGCTGCGCGGCGGCGGTTCCGCCCCGAATCGGTGAAAACGGCTGCTGGGGCGCGTTGGGTGTGACGGTAATGCGCTCAGAGTCTAGCGAATATGTAGCAATGAGGTCTGTCTTGGACGTTTCAGATACCGTGAACAGGTGGTCGGCTTCGGCGGCTCCGCGCGCGACCACACTTCGGTAGTACCTACCCACCCGCGGCGGAATGCCCTCAGGCTGGTGCACAAAATTCAAGTCGTGGATCGTAGCCACCATCGGAATCGACCCCAATCCCACGCGCTTCAATGCCTTGCGCGATGGAAGCAGTCCGTCGGGCGACCAGTAGGCGTCCGCCATGATCCGTCGAAGGGCACAGGGGACGGAGCGCTCGTTCCACAGCTTCCAAAGCCAGGGGTGGCGCGCAGGCAAACCCACCACGTGCTTGATCGCGCCGGGGTACGTAAAGCCGTCGACGTGGCGGTCAAAAAAAAGATGAACTTCCCAACCGGGGGTGGCGCATAGCCGTTCCAGGAGTCGGTTGCTGTACCACCCTGTGCCCTCGAGCGCCCCGGGCAGCAGCCATCGGGCGTTCACGGCAAGGCGAAAGGGACGGGGGTCGTGGGGCATCCCGCCAAAAGTATGACCTTTGCTCCATGCCGTATTCATGGTCCGCCCTTTCTACATCGTGGAAGCTTTTGCTGCGCCGGTCGACGTTGGTCCTGGCGCTCAAAGTTGCGGGAGCCCTTGCCGGCTATGCCTTTGCGTACGTGGCCCTTCGCCGCCTGGGCGCCGGGAACTACGGCTACTTTGAGTTGGCCTTCACCGTGCTCAGCATTTTGTCGGTGCTTGCCAAGTGGGGCCTGGACGGGTTGCTGCTGCGCGAAATCCCAGCATTAAACGCCTCAGAAGGCCGTACGCTTACCCGCCAAGCGATGTGGGCGTCGATGCTCGGATCGTTGGTTCTTGCCGGAGCTTTGTGGCTGTCGGCGCCTTGGTTGACATCGGCCTACGGAGGCTACACCGGGCTCTGGCAGGCGACTGCCGTGGTGCTTCCGCTTTGGACGCTCGTTCAGGTCTGGTCTGAGGTGCGCCGTGCCCAGCACCGATACCTGGGTTTTGGCCTCCTTCAAAACGGCATTCTGCTCGGAATGGTGGCGGCGGCCATGGCACTTTTGCCGTGGTTTTCAAGCGTGGAACGCGTGCTCTGGGGGCTTGGTGCATCTGCCGCGCTGCTTTTGGGCCGCGGTTGGCTCGACCTTCGGCCGACTGCTTTGCGAAGCCTGTGGGTCTTTCGGGCTCCGGCCACCGCGATGTTCTTGACCGGAACCCTCTTCATGGTCATGACTTGGACCGACACCCTCATGCTGGGCTACTTTTTGGAGCCTGAGGACGTGGGTGCCTACCGCGTGGCCTTTAAAATCGGAACTCTCATCACCTTCGCCCAATTCGCCGTCAACGCATCGCTAGGGCCGCGGATTTCTGAGCTGTGGTCTCGTGGCGACCGCGCGGAACTTCAGCGCGAGGTGCGGCGCGTCGCCCTTCTCAATTCCGCGTTGGGCGTGCCTGCCTTTGTCGGAATCACCGTCCTGGCGCCCTGGCTGCTCAGCTTTTTTAGCCCCGATTTTGCCGAATATGCCGGAACGCTTCGCGTGCTCGCCCTTGGGCAGGTGGTCAATGCCCTCTGCGGTCCAGTCATGTACCTGCTCAACATGACGGGGCACGAGCAGTCTGCTCGCCGCACCATGACCGTGGCGTCGGTTGCCAACCTCGCCGCGAACTTTGCTCTCATTCCCTGGCTGGGCGTCGCAGGGGCGGCCTGGGCGACGTCCGGAACCATGATTCTCTGGAACGTCTGGGCCCTCGTCGCAGTTTACCGCAAGACCGGAATACGAACCCTCATTTTTGTGCGTTGAATTCGATGCTCGATGCTGTCCTTATAGGGGTTCCGAAGTCCGGAAGCACCACCCTGGCCGACTGGCTGCAGTCCCACCCCGGTGTGGCCATGGCGCGCATCAAGGAGCCCAACTTTTTCGCGGCGGAGCTGGATCCGCAATCGTTTAGCGAAGCGTTTTTACGCGTTTCACCCGACGCAGGACCGGATTACTGGGCTCAGCCTGATCCGCTACCGCAGCGCCACCAAGCATTTGTGCGCCGCCCAGAGGACTACGCCCGCCTTTGGTCGAACGCCCAACCCGGCCAGCTGCGCATTGAAGCTTCAACGAGCTACTTCTGGAGTCCGTCGGCGGCACAGTCACTGCCCGCTGCCAATCCCTCTGCAACGGCGATCGTGGTGCTGCGCAACCCCGTCGACCGCGCCTTTTCGCACTACCGAATGGCGCGCAAGTACGGCCTTGTATCGGGGAGCTTTCTCGACGAACTCGCAGCGGATGCGGATCGGCCAGCTTTATGGGGTCAAAGTGAAAATTTCGTGGCATTAAGCCGCTACGCAGACGCCTACCGGCGCTGGAAGGCATCGGGAATTCGTTTCCATACGTTTATGTACGAACAGGCCTTTGCGGAACCCGAAGTCTTCTGGAGCGAAGTACAGTCGGCTCTGGGCTTGGAAGCGATTCCGCTTCCGCACGCCGAAAAAGTGCATGCCGCCCACGATGTGCGTTGGCCCCACTTGGTGCGCTTTGCCCAGCACCACCCCGTGGGGCGCTGGCTTAAGGACCGCCTTCCTGAGGGGCTCCAGCAGCGCGCGAAGTCTGCCACGGTAGCCAGCGAGCCGCTTCGCTTAAGTCCCCAGGACCGCGCCACGGCTTGGACGTACTTCGTCGACGATGTGGCCGAGCTCGAAGTGCTGCTTGGCAAAAACCTATCTTTGTGGACTTGATTTTGACCTAAACTATGGATCCTAGCTCGCAGAACCTCCTGCTTTTTTTGTTTCGCAACCGCAAGGCGCTGCTCGTGGCTCCGCTCATCGCCGCCGTGGCGGCCGCCATCTTTTCGGGGCCGTGGTTTATCACTCCGCTGTACGAGTCGACCGTAGTCGTGTTTCCGTCGACCACCAATTCGCCGTCAAAGGCGCTGCTTCCGCAGAACACCTACCAGGACGAGGACTTTTTGGAATTTGGAGCCGAAGAACAGGCCGAGCAACTCCTTCAGGTGCTGTCGTCCGATGCGATTTTTGACACCATTACGACGCGCTTCAAGCTCATCGAGCACTACGACTTGGACCCGTCGAGCCCGACACTCCGCACCGACCTGCACGAAGAATTTAGCGATAAGATTTCGTTCGAGCGCACCCAATTTATGAGTGTGCGCATCAGCGTGCTCGACAAGGATCCGCAAATGGCCGCAGACATGGCGAACGCCATTGTCGACTTGCTCGACCGCGTCAAAAGCCGGATCCAACGTGAGCGCGCAGCTGTGGGACTCAATTTGGTAAAGAATGAATACCAAAAGGTCCGCCAAGAACTTCGCGATATGGAGGATGAGATCAAAGCCTTGCGCCGCAAAGGGGTGCACGAGTACGAAGGGCAATCAATGGTCGTATCTGAACAGTACGCTACTGCCATTGCCGAGGGGCGAAACGAGAAGACCATTAAGCAGCTCAAATCCGTCCTCGACACCCTCGCGAAGTACGGCGGACGCTACGTGGCCCTTCGCGACGAGCTTCACTTGATGAAAGAAGAGGAGGTTAAGATCAAGACCAAGCTTGACCAATCGCGCGTAGATGCCGAGCAAGTGCTTCCCGCCACCTTTCGCGTGAATGCGGCGATTTCGGCCGACAAAAAGAAGTACCCTGTACGCTGGCTGGTGGTCGTTGTTTCGGCCATCTCGGCGTTTGTCGCAACTATGGTCGTGATTTTGGGCGCCAATACATGGAAGGAGCTCAAGGACAAGCTTCCGTCGTAAGCGGGCGCTTCGGCCTTTGGGCCGCGGTGGCGCTTACCGCAGTGACCGCTACGGCCGTCGCAATGGAGTGGTATGCCGTGGCAGCCGTTCCCTTCGCGGCGGCAGTCGTGCTTTGGGCGCTCTACCACGTCGAGAGTTTGCTTCTTGCGGTGGTGGCGATCACTCCGTTGTCGGTTACACTTAAAGATTCCGATTTTAACCTCGGGCTCAGCCTGCCCGGCGAAATTCTACTCGCTGGCCTCACGTTTTTTGCGCTCATCCGCTTCCTTCACCAAGGCCGCCTGCCGTGGCCCATCCTGAAGCAGCCGCTCACATGGGTTATTCTGGCGCAGCTCGCGTGGATGGCCTTTACCGTCTTGTTCAGCGAAATGCCCCTGGTGAGTTTCAAGGCGGTCTTGAGTCGTGTATGGTTTTTGGTTCCGATGTACTTTATGCTGGGGACCGCGTTCGAGCGTCCGTGGGCGCGGAACTTCGTATTCCCCCTCTATGCGTTCAGCTTGGCGGTTGCGGCGCTGTGGACCTTGTACGTGCATTCCCAGTACGGATTCTCCAAAGAAACCTCAACGTGGGTGATGTACCCCTTCTACAAGGAGCATACGGTCTACGGAATGGCGCTGGCCTTCATCTATCCATGGTCGATTTGGGCTGCCTGGCGCCCGCAAAGCTTGGTTTGGCGCTTTATCCGCGTAGGTCTATGGACCCTGCTGACGGTTGCGTTGGTGTTTTCGTACACCCGAGCAGCCTGGCTGAGCCTGCTGGCCTCAGGCGCGGTGTACTTGGTATTTGCGTGGCGGATTTCCGCAAAGCAGATTCTGCTCATCGGAGTCCTTGGCCTCGCTGCACTTTGGGCGACTCAAGACCAGTGGATGCGCATTTTTACCAAGAACGATACGGTTTCAAGCGACAACTTTAGCGAGCATATTCAAAGTGCCTCCAACATTTCGACCGACGCCTCCAATTTGGAACGCCTGAACCGTTGGGCCTCAGCCATTCGCATGTGGCAAGAGCGTCCCCACATGGGGTGGGGCCTCGGAACCTATCAGTTCCAGTATGCCCCCTTTCAGCACTCGTCCCAACTGACGATAATTTCGACCAACGCAGGGGACCTCGGAAACGCGCACTCTGAATACATTGGTCCGTTGGCGGAACTCGGTTGGCCCGGACTTCTTTTGGTTTTTGTACTCATTACGGCGCTTTATACAACAGGTGTGCGCGCCTACCACCGAATGCAGCCAGGACGTGACCGAACACTTCTTTTGCTGGCACTGCTTGGACTCACCACCTACTGGGTTCATGGGATCTTGAACAACTTTCTGGATATGGACAAAGGTGCCGTCCTCGTTTGGATGAGCGCGGCTATGGTGGCGTGGGCAGATCGGCATTCGCGAGCCAGTGTGTAGAACCGAACAATTTTAAATAGCAATTATAAAATTATTTAATAAATTGATATAGAGGAGAATGCGTTCTCTATTTTAGGACTCCTTAACCTAGAATTAACCTAAATGAAACGCAGAGCATCCTTTATTGCCTTTGTGGCGGCAGCCCTCCTGTCCGTGTCTGCCTACGCGCAGCGCACGGTTACCGGAACGGTTTCCGACGCATCCAACGGCGAAGGCCTACCCTCGGTATCCGTCCGAGTCAAAGGCACCAATGTTGCCGCAGTCACCAATTTTGATGGAAAGTATTCCATCTCAGCTGGCCAGAATGCGGTACTCGTATTTTCAGCCCTCGGCTACGCAGGCCAAGAGGTAACCGCAGCAAGTGCCGTGGTCAATGTCAAATTGCAGCCGCAATCAACCAAGCTTGACGACATTGTGGTCACTGCCGGTGGTGTCGAAAAGCAGCGTCGTGCGTTAGGCTTTGGAGTCGAAGAGATTAAAGGATCCGCGGTCAAGGCCTCAGGGGAATCCAACATCATCTCAGGACTTTCTGCTCGGGTGAGTGGGGTGCAGGTCACCAACTCGTCAGGTGCATCAGGAGCAGCATCCTACATTAAAATCCGCGGTAACGCCACCTTTACGTCAAGCGACAACCAGCCACTGATCGTGGTGGACGGGGTGCCCATTGACAACTCAATGACCAACACCGAGGATCTTCGCAGCGGCGTTGCCTACTCAAACCGTGCGATGGACCTCAACCCAGACGACATCGAGAACATTTCGGTCCTCAAGGGTGGTGCAGCCGCCGCACTCTACGGAACCCGCGGTGCTAATGGTGTCATCCTTATCACCACCAAAAAAGGTGCATACGGTCAAGCGTTCCGTGTCGACGTGAATTCATCGATGGAAATCACGGAAGTCAATAAGCTACCCGCCCTTCAGTCGAAGTACGCCCAAGGACTTTTTGGCAGTTACGGTGGCGGAACTACCACGCCCTTTTCATGGGGTGCGCCGCTTTCTGAATTGGGCTACGACGCCAACGGCAACATTGTGGCTGACCCCGCTGAGTTCGTAGGTCCTGCCGGCGTAACGCCGTACGACCAGTACGCTTTCTTCAAGCGCGGAATGCGATTGAACAACTCAGTCACCGTTTCGGGAGGTTCAGAGCGAGCTACCTACTACTTGTCAGTATCGAACTTGGCCGATGAAGGCATTATTCCGCTGAACCGATTTGACCGTACCACGGTGCGTATGACTGGATCAGCTCAGCTCACTTCAAAACTTAAGGCTACGGGTTCACTCGCCTATACCTCTTCAGGGGGTTACCGGATTCAGCAGGGTTCAAACATCTCAGGATTGATGCTGGGTCTGCTTCGTACGCCACCGAGCTTTGACAATAGTGCTGGCTATGAATTGGCTGACGGAACTCAGCGCAACTACCGCAATGGTGGTGGCTACGACAACCCGTACTGGACAGTAAACAAGAATCCGTTCCGGGACAAGGTTTCGCGCACTTTTGGATACGTTCAATTGGACTATGCGGCAACCGACAAGCTTCTCATTAACTACCGCATTGGACTGGATGCATACAGTGATGTCCGCACCCAGATCATGGCTAAAAACAGCCGTTCATTGCCTGTGGGGAGCATCACCAATGACACCTACAACTGGGAGGAACTCAACCAGGACCTCACAGCTCGCTACACCGACAAGTTTGGTGACATCGGTGTAAGCGCAATGGCTGGTCTGAACACCAACCAGCGTCAGCTTCGCAACATTTGGGGCTTTGGATCCGGACTCGTGATTCCCGACTTCTACAACATGTCGAATGCGACCAACCAACAGACTGGCGAGGGCTTAACCCGCCGCCGAATTTGGGGTATATACGGTGAAGGTACCGTCGACTACAAGAACTACTTGTTCTTGACCTTGACTGCCCGCCGCGACCAGGCATCGACGTTTGGTGACGTAAGTACTCCAATTCTGTACCCTTCAGCCAGCTTAGGTTTGGTCATGACCGACGCCTTGAATATTAAGAGCGATGTGCTAAGCTACTGGAAGCTTCGCGCCAGCCAAGCCAAAGTGGGTATCGAGCCGAGCTTTGCTTCAAACGCCACCTACTTCAACCGCACTTCAGTGGGTTCTGGTTGGGTAACCGGTTTGGACTTCCCCTTCATGGGCCAAACAGGCTTCTCGTACAGCAACACGCTGGGCAATCCTGGTTTGACGCCTGAATTCACTGTCACTACGGAATTCGGAACCGAGTTCCGCCTATTTAAAGACCGCGTCAACGTCGACTTCACCTACTACAATCAAGAGTCGCGCGACCTTATTATCGCAGTGCCCGTAGCAGGTTCGACTGGATTTACCTCAGCATTCATCAATGCAGGTAGCATGTACAACCGAGGTATTGAAATTGTCGCTGGTGCTGACCTGATCAAGACTGACGACCTCACGTGGAACGCCGGAATCACCTATACCCGCAACCGAAACAAGGTTACTTCGCTCGCTGAAGGCGTGGATGTGATTTCGCTTCCTTGGGGCTTCTTTGGTGCCAACCAACGCTTGATGGTTGACCAGGCCTACGGTACGTTGTACGGCGATGACTGGCAGCGCAACGAAGACGGAATTCCGTTGGTAGATGAAAACGGCTACCCTGTATACAGTTCAACAGAGGTGGTAGTTGGAGATCCTAACCCTGACTTCTTGATGGGTATCACCAATGACCTCACGTACAAGAACTTCAGCTTTAACATGCTGTGGGACATTCGCCAAGGTGGCGATATTTGGAACGGAACCCGCGGTGCACTGTACTACTTCGGTACCCACGGCGACACTGAGCTGATGACGGACAGTGAGGGCAACCAAGTGGAGCGCGGAGGTTCGTACGTCTGGTACGACGCAGTGAGCGGAACCAATGGGGTCTATGCTCCAGGTACCATCATTAACGACGTAGATGTCAGCGGACAAGCGAATACGACTTCAATCCTTCACGACGTGGACAGCTATGCCCTAGGGCCCTTGAGCGGATTCACCGGTGCATCACGTCCCTTTATTGAGGACGGAAGCTGGATTCGCCTCCGCCAAATTGGCGTGAGCTACACACTACCTGAGAAGGCTTTGGCTGGCTCTGCCTTTAAAGGCCTAAGCTTTGGAGTTCAAGGCCGCAACTTGTGGTTGAGCACCCCGTACACCGGTGTAGACCCAGAGACCAACCTCTCTGGTGCGACGAACAGCCAAGGTGCTGATTACTTCAACATGCCCAACACCAAGGGCTACATCTTCACCCTGAAGGCCAACTTCTAACCGAATTTACATCATGAAAAAACTATTGTTTATCCCCCTATTCGCGGCAGGAGTCTTAGCGACTTCGTGTTCAGACGAGTGGCTCGAGGCTTACAAGCTTGATCCGACCCGTCCGAGCGACGCTCCGATGAGCACTTTGTTGCCTTCGGCACAAGCTTCGTACGCATTTGTGCAAGGAGACGTGCTTCCACGTCTTACCGGCATCTTTATGCAGCAAATGACAGGTATTGACCGCCAGTCACTCGCGCACAACCGCTATGCGCAAATCGGCGAAGGCGACTTTGATACGCCGTGGAACAATTCGTATGCAGGTGGTCTCTACGATCTCAAGCTCGTCATTGACAAAGCTGACGCCACAGACGCCCCCGCATACCGCGGAGTTGCCAAAATCATGATGGCGATGTACCTAGGGACACTCACCGACCATTTTGGTGATATTCCGTACTCGGAGTCGCTTCAAGGTGCTGAGAATTTCAAGCCAAGATTTGATTCTCAGGAGTCAATCTATGGAGAGATTGCTCGCTTGCTTCAAGAGGGTACTGCTGATTTGGACCTGCCAAGCAGCGTAGCTCCGAAGTCAGACGACTTGATTCACGGGGGTAACCTCACCAAGTGGAAGGCAACCGCTGCAGCCCTTGGTGCGCGCTACCTCAACCACTTGAGCAAGAAGTCGAGCTATGCACCAGCGAGCGTCATTGCTGCAGCTGATGCGGCCCTGGCTGTTGGCGCCTACACGCGCGTTCCGTTCCAGTCAGCGGCACAGAACCAGAATCCATGGCACCAGTTCACGGTGATTGAGCGCGACGGATACCTTTCGCAGCACGGAACCATGTTCAACATGATGCGTGCGAGCAACGATCCGCGTGTGTCGGTATACCGCTCTGCGGATTCTGCCTACCTGCCGTTCTATGGAGCTGCAACCGCGGACTTGCCGATTATCACGGACTATGAATTGATGTTCATCAAAGCTGAAGCGTACCTCGCGTTGGGTTCAACTGCCGATGCACGTGCAAGCCTTGAAGCGGCTATTGCTGCCAATATGTCCTACCTCGGCGTGGATGCAGCGGCGGCGCAAGCCTACATCTCTGCGCTTCCCGCGGCGACGAACCTCGAGCTCGTGATGAACGAGAAGTACATCGCGATGTACACGCACGTCGAGTCATGGACGGACTGGCGCCGTACTGGGTTCCCTGAAATTTCTGCGCCTTCTGGTGCAAATCTCTCGGAGATTCCACGCCGTATGCCGTACCCTGAGAGCGAGTACCTCTACAATTCAGCGAACGTTCCGATGCCAATGAATTCAACTCCTGCTGAAAAGTTTGGGGTTGATGCAACGTACCGCCTCTGGTGGGATAAGAACTAAGGCTATACTTGGGTTTTTAGGCCCCGCCGGCGACGGCGGGGCTTTTTTATTGTGAATTTTAGAATTATGATTTTTTATGCAGACTATAAGTTGAATGAATATTTTGCCTACTTTGCAACAACCTTAACAATTCATTAACACTTATGAAACGCAGAGCATCTTTTCTTGCCTTCGTTGCAGCGGCCCTTCTGTCCGTGTCTGCCTTTGCGCAGCGCACGGTGTCCGGAACGGTAACCGACGCAGCAAACGGCGAAGGCCTCCCCTCGGTATCAGTCCGAGTTAAAGGCACCAACAATGCCGCAGTGACCAACTTTGATGGAAAATATTCCATCACAGCTGGCCAAAATGCAGTATTGGTTTTTTCAGCCCTTGGCTATTCGTCCCAAGAAGTTACCGCTTCAGGAGCCGTGGTCAATGTATCCTTGTCGGAATCCACCAGCAAACTTGACGAAGTTGTCGTGACCGCCCTTGGCATCACGCGCGACAAGAAAACGGTGGGCTACGCCGTGCAAGAGGTTGGTGGTGCCGAAGTGACCAAAGTGAAAGATGCCAACTTTATGGCATCTCTTTCAGGAAAGGTTGCAGGGGTTACCATTCGCCAGTCAGGTACGATGGGTGGATCATCGAACGTCGTCGTTCGTGGTTACAAATCACTGACTGGTAACAACCAGGCCCTTTTTGTCGTCGACGGAATTCCGATTTCAAACGACGCCTACAACACGGGCAACCAGCGCACGGGCCGAGGAGGTTACGACTACGGTAACGCTGCGATGGACGTCAACCCTGAAGACATCGATAAGATTACGGTTCTAAAAGGTGCTGCCGCAACGGCGCTCTACGGTTCACGTGCCGCTAATGGCGTGGTTTTGATTACCACAAAGAAGGGTGCAGCTCGCAAAGGCCTAGGTGTAACTCTTTCAAGTGGTGTTACCGTAGGTAGCATTAACCCTGACACCTTTGTGCGCTACCAGAAGTCGTACGGTCCCGGTTACGGTTCCTACTACGGAAACACGGACACCATCAATGGTTACTACACCGACTTCCGTATGTACGACTACGACTACGACGGAGACGGCAATGTTGATATGGTAACTCCGATGGAAGAAGACGCTTCATTTGGTATGAAGTTCGATCCCAACCTCAATGTCTACACGTGGGAATCAGTCTACGAAGGCCTTCCCGGCTACGGTAAGAAGTTTCCGTTTGTTGCGGGCGCCAACGATCCAACTACCTTCTGGGAGAATTCTACGACGTTCAACAACAGCGTAGCTATTGACGGAGGCAGCGACAACGGTTCATTCCGCATGAGCGCCACGAAGTTTGACATGAAGGGTATTCAGCCGAACTCAAGCTTGAATCGTAACTCGTTCAACTTCAATGGCAATCTGAAAGCGTCAAACCGCCTCACCGTAAGCACGATGGCCGCTTTTACGCAGCAAAAAGGTCGCGGTCGTTCTGGTACCGGTTACGATGCGCGCAACGTCAACCAGTCGTTCCGCCAATGGTACAATGTGGGCACCGACGTGGCCAAACTCAAGGAATACTACGAGTCTACGGGGCGCAACATTTCATGGAACCCCTACGGTCCCTTGTACGCCAATCCTACTCAGCCACACTACTTCGACAACCCATACTTCATGGTGAACGAGTCGTACCAAAATGACGAGCGCAACCGCTTAATGGGTAACATGACGGCAAACTACCGCCTTAACGATTGGCTCGATCTTACCGCACGCGCCAACATTGATACCTATTCTGATGTTCAAGAAGAGCGTCTCGCTGTAGGTTCGGTTGACGTGCCTTCGTACGTTCGCCGCAACCGCAACTTCACCGAGACCAACCTTGACCTCATTTTGACGGCCAATAAAATGATCGGTGAGGACATCAACTTCAACGGTAACCTCGGAAGCAATATTCGACGCACCTACTACGACTTCATCGGAGCCGGTACAAACGGTGGATTGGTTGTTCCAGGTGTGTACTCGTTAAGCAACTCAGTAAGTGCGCCTGCTGCACCTTCAGAGCAGAATTTCGCCATCGGAATCGACGGATACTTTGCGCGCGCAAGCTTCTTGTACAAGAACTACTTGTCATTGGATCTGACCGGTCGCTACGACATTTCGTCGACGCTTCCTGCTGCGAACAATAAGTACTTCTATCCATCTGCTTCTGTGGGCCTGATCTTCTCTGAGTTGATGGACCTTGATGGAATCAGCTTCGGTAAGGTGCGCGCAAACTACGCTAACGTGGGTGCTGATGCCCCAGCTAGTTCACTTCGCGACATCTACGTTATGGGTACCCCATTCAACGGAACTCCGTTGGCTTCGGCTCCTTCTACGTCGAACAACGCAAGCTTGCTGCCTGAAACGACTACTTCGTATGAAGCTGGTCTTGAAATGCAATTTGCCGACAACCGCTTTGGATTTGACCTGACCGCCTACCGCGCGATTTCTCAAAACCAAATCATGCCTGCGCGCGTGTCTTCTTCAACGGGTACCATTTTCAAGTACGTGAACGCTGGAGTAATCCAAAACCAGGGTGTGGAATTGGTACTGAACGCTTCGGCGATCCGCACCAAGGACATGGGTCTTGACTTCGCTTTGACCTACACTCGTAACCGCAACGAGGTTCTTGAGCTCTTCGGTGATGCTGAAAGCCTTCAGTTGACTTCAAACCAGGGCGGATTCCAACTGCTTGCGAAGGTTGGCGAGCCGTACGGAACCATCTTCGGTGTGGCCCACGAGCGCGATGCCAACGGATTGCCAATCGTGTACCCAATCAATGCTAGCCGTGGATACCGCTACTTGCGCACCGCGACTCCACAGACGATTGGTAACGTAAACCCTGACTGGATGGGTGGTTTGAATACTTCATTCCGCTACAAGCGCCTCACGGCTAACGTACTGCTCGATATGCAGATGGGAGGAAGCTTCTTCAGCCTTGACACATGGTACGGCTATGCAACCGGTATTTACGACTGGACTGCTGGTGAGAATGACCGCGGAGTAGAGCGTCGTGAGATGGTGATCGACGGTGGCGGTGTCAATATGGGTAACGTCGCAGTATGGGACGGCTCTAGCGTTGATGAAGACGGCAACCCAATCACTGCTCCGAATACGGATGCCATCTACGGTGACATGAACTACTACGGCAACTCATTTGGTTACGCTCGCGCTCCGCAAGAGTACCACGTGTGGGACGCATCGTTCATCAAGCTTCGCGAAGTTGCAATTAACTACAGCTTCCCAATGGATAAGAATTCTTCGATCAAAGGACTTGATGTAGCCCTTGTGGGTCGCAACTTGGCCATCTTGTGGAAGAATTCACCCTACACCGACCCAGAGGCAGGTCTTTCTGCCGGCAACCTTCAAGGTTACCAGTCGGGTGCGTACCCAGCCGTTCGCGAGATTGGTTTGAATGCTAAACTGAAATTCTAATACGAGCCATGAAAAAGATTCTTTTATCTGCAGGCATTGCCGTCGTTGTGGCATCGTGCACCAGCGACATTACAAGCCTCAATGGAAACCCTAAAGCACCTGAGCAGGTGCCTGCGGGTGCATTGATCGCCAACGCCACGGTGAGCCTCACCGACTATATGGCGAGCATCAGTGTAAACTTGAACAACTTCAACTTGTGGGCACAGCACTTTACTGAGACTACCTACACGGACGAAGCCAACTTTGACTACGCAAACCGTGATGTCAATGGTAACACCTATGATGAACTCTACACCAACGTGCTTCGCGACCTACAAGAGGCCGAAAAGGCGCTAGAGGCCGACGCGAGCTTGCTGCCTTCGTACAAAGAGCAGCAAATGGCTGTGATCGATGTGCTCGAGGTATATACGTACCATACTTTGGTCGACATCTTTGGTGACGTTCCGTACTCAGAGGCGTTATCTACAGAGACGGTGGTTCCGAAGTACGACCGCGCCAACGTGATTTATGCCGACCTCGCTGCTCGTCTTAAGGCGGACATCGCAGTCCTCGGCGGTGACAATGGCCTTGGTAGCTATGATTTGCTTTACGGTGGCAGTTCGGACGGATGGAAGAAGTTCGCTTCTTCACTTTTGCTTCGTTTGGCCGTTCGTGTAGCGGACGTCGATGCAGCAAGCGCCACGGATTGGGGCACCTACGCCATTACGGCTGGGGTAATCCTAACTCCTGGCGATGATGCGAAATTGGACTATGCTTCAGCTCCGCCGCACGCGAATCCATTGTGGGACCAGTTTGTTCAGTCAGGTCGTTCAGACTTCATCGCAGCCAACACGCTGGGTGATGTAATGAACACCTTGAACGATCCACGTCGCTCAATTTACTTCCGTAACAATAATAGCGATGGCAGTGTCAATGGCGCACCGTACGGTCTTTCTTCGTCGTACGCCCTCTTCTCACAGCCTGGAAACATTCTTGAGGACCCAACCTTGGCGCACAAGTTGTTGGACCACGTAGAGGTTCACTTCTTACTGGCTGATGCTGCTTCACGTGGTTTTACGATTCCTGGTGCTACGGCCCAAGGCCTCTATGAGGCTGCAGTGACTGCGTCGATCCTGTCATGGGGTGGTTCAGCAAGTGACGCCGCAACCTACCTCACTGAGACTGGTGTAGCATGGAATGCGACAGATTGGCGCAACTTGGTTGGAACGCAAAAGTGGATTTCGCTCTTTACGCGCGGAAACGAAGCTTGGGCTGCACAGCGTCAGTATGATCTGTACATGAACGTTGCTGCTGAGGCTGGTCGCGTAACTCCAAAGCGCATGAGCTACGGAGTTGACGAGTACGCCTTGAACAATGCCAACGTTACGGCGGCTGGTGCGTTCTACAACGGCGACAGCGACACCGCTCCGATCTTCTGGGATGCCCAGTAAGCACGGTTTGTGTTGAAGACGAAGCCCCGCCAGCAATGGCGGGGCTTTTTTGTTCGGGACAGTTTACTGGAACGAAAAAACCCGCTGGGGTGTGTTCAGCGGGTTCCGTGATTAAGATCGAACTAGGGTTACTTCGCGCGCTCTTTGTAGGTGCCCTCTGCGGTGTTGATGACAATCAGTTCACCGGTTTCGATGAAGAGGGGAACGCGAATTTCGGTTCCACCTTCGACGGTGGCCGGCTTAAGGGTGTTGGTGGCGGTGTTGCCGCGCATTCCGGGCTCAGTGTAGGTGACCTCAAGGGTAACGGTAGACGGAAGCTCCACACTTAGGGGGCGGTCCTCGTCAGCGTGGAACATCACCATGCACTCCATACCGTCCTTCAGGAACTGGGGAGCGTTGATGACCTCTTTGGGCATGGGGATTTGCTCGTACGAGTCCATGTTCATGAAGTGGTAGCCGTCGGCGTCGTTGTAGAGGTACTGGTAGGTGCGGAACTCGATTTTGATGTCTTCGAGCTTGGTTCCGCTCGGGAAGGTGTGCTCGAGGACGCGGCCGTCGTTGAGGTTGCGCATCTTGGTCCGCACAAATGCAGCGCCCTTGCCGGGCTTCACGTGAAGGAATTCGATGATCTGGTACGGCGCATGGTTGAAGTGGATGCACATGCCGTTCTTGATGTCTGCGGTAGTCGCCATATCGCTAAAATTTTGGCAAAGGTACGGAATCCCCCTGCGGAGTCACGCCCTCAAGGCAGTGGCGCACTTCGATAGGGTGGTGGTTGCTTGCCACGAAGAGCATTCGGGCGGAACCTTGCGGTGCCTCAAGCTCCGCGCCCAGCATGTCGGCAAACCATTCTTGCCCTTCGGCATCGAGGTGGTTGCAGGGCTCGTCGAGTAGGAGTAGGGGGGCGTCCGTACAGATGGCTACGGCGAGCAGTAGGCGCTGGCGCTGGCCACTTGACAGATTGCGTAGTGGGCGCGACCACATCGGGTCGGACTCACTCAGGTAGTGCCAAGGGCTGTGGCGCCATGAACGAAGCTGTCCGTGCAGCGTCACCCATTCGCGCCCGTTGAGGTCTAATGGGGGCTGTACGTTGGGGCCGGTCCAGCTAGCTTGAGTGGGCCAAGAATCCGAAGTGATGAATGGAGACGTGATGCTGCCCACCGAGGGGGGCATTTGGCCACTTAGGAGTTGGATGACCGTGCTTTTGCCAGAACCGTTGACTCCAAGCACGGCGACGCGGGCATTTGATGACCAGTTTGCGGACCACGGTCGGATGATTTCGGTTCCCGAAATCTGCTTGCCGACGCCGTTCCAGTCGAGGCCCGTCATGAGGTTATTGCTTGCGCACAATTCCGCGGTCGGAGGCAAGCACAAACTTGAGGAGTTCGGTGCGTTCTGGGCTTGCGTTGACCTCGCGCTCGATTTCACTCACTGCTTGCGTCGTGTTGAATCCGCTTTGGTACAGCAGGCGGTAGGCGTGGTGAATTTCTTCGATGCGGGCGTTGCTAAATCCGCGGCGGCGAAGGCCGACGGCGTTGACGCCTTCAAATGTGAGCGGTTCGCGGGCTACTGTGATAAATGGCGGAATGTCTTTACGGACCAAGGATCCGCCACCGACCATTACGTGCGAGCCGATTTTAACGAACTGGTGGACTGCAGACAGGCCACCGAGAATTGACCAGTCGCCAATTTCGACGTGACCGGCGAGGGCTACGTTATTCACTAGAATGACGTGGTCCCCGATGATGCAGTCGTGCGCCACGTGGGCGTAGGCCATAACCAGGCACTCCTTGCCGAGGGTGGTTTTGCCGTATGCTTTGGTTCCGCGGTTAATGGTCGCGCACTCGCGGATAATGCAGCCGTCGCCCAAAAAGACTTCGCTGTATTCGCCGCTGAACTTGAGGTCCTGCGGCATTCCGCCAACGACGGCGCCTTGGTGAATGCGGCAGTTTTTGCCGAGGCGGGATCCCGCAAGCACGTGGCTGCCGCTCATGATCCAGGTTCCTTCGCCGAGTACGGTGTCGTGTTCGACGACGGCAAAGGCGTCCACGCGAACGTTGCCGGCGAGTTTGGCGTCCGGATGGACCGATGCAAGGGGTGAAATCACAGCTTACTTATCTTTAGTGATCATCGCCGTGAACAGGCCTTCGGTGACAAGTTTTTGGCCGACGTAGGCGGCACCGCGCATCACGACAATTCCGCGCCGAATTGGCTGGGTGAGCGTGAGGTGAAAGTACAGGGTGTCGCCGGGGCCGACCTTGCTCTTGAACTTCACCTCGTCCATTTTGAGAAAGTAGGTGAGGTAGTTTTCGGGGTCGGGGACCGTGCTGAGTGCGAGGATTCCGCCCACTTGAGCCATGGCCTCGAGCTGCAGAACGCCCGGCATCACGGGAGCGCCTGGAAAGTGGCCCGGAAAGAACGGCTCGTTCATGGTCACCGCCTTGCTACCCCAGATTTCGTCTTCGGTCTTGCTGTGGATGCGGTCGACGAGCAAGAACGGCGGGCGGTGCGGCAAGATGGACATGATCTGAGTGACGTCCATGAGCGGAGCCGCATTCGGATCAAAAAAGGGTACCGGGTTGGTGGTTTCGAGTTGTTCCATGATGCGTTGGGCCAATAGGGTGTTGATGCGGTGACCGGGTTTAAAAATACGAACTTCTGCGGCAACGGGTCGGCCGATGAGGGCGAGGTCTCCTAGAACGTCGAGCATTTTGTGCGCTGCGGGTTCTGCCGGCATGCGAAAGGGGGTGAGGGGTAGGGCTCCGAGTTCGGTGCTGCGTTCAAGGGGCTGCTGAATGAATTGCTCGAGGGCCGTCCAATCGGTGGGGTCGAGTTCGCGGTCGATGACGACGATTCCGGATCCTTCTTCTGCGCCCTGCAAGAGGCCGCGGTGGATCATCGGTAGCAGGTGGCTGACTAGCGTAAAGGTGCGGGCTGGGGCGATGGCTGAAGCGTAGTCGCCTCCGTACGTGAAGTGAGCGCTGCAGGGGCCGATGGCTTGGGCATCGTGGCTCAGGGCGACGTGGTAGCTTGGGACGGCAGCTGGAGTGGCTTCGGCCCACGAGCCGGTCTCGGGGTCTTCAACGCGAATTGGGGCGCGGAGTGCGTACCCACGCATCGGTCCCATCAGACGGCGGCCGGCACTTTCTATGGCCTCGATCCAGGGCTGCGCAGATCCGTCCAGAATCGGTAGCTCTGGCGCGGAACAGTGAATTTCGGCATCCAAAATTCCCAATCCAAATAGTGCCGAGAGTAGGTGTTCTGCAGTGTGCACCCGAACGTCGCCTTCGCTCAATGTGGTGCAGCGGTCGGTTTCGGTAACGAGTTCGGGGCGAAGTTTAAGGCGCGGCGATCCTTCTAAGTCTCTGCGAATGAGGATGTAACCGCTTTCAGGCTCGCCGGGCTTGACCACTACGTGGCAGGCTGAACCGCTGTGGATTCCGCGACCTTTTGCGCTAAACTCTTGAATTAGTGTGTATTGGATCAACCTTTGCCTGACTTTTGGGCTGCAAAGAAACGGCGGAATTCTCGGGCATCCACGGCCGGACTGCCAAGTACTTCAGAGCCAGGGGCAAGCGATTTGGCGACGCCGCTTTGGGCTCCGATTCGACTGCCGCGGCCGATGGTGATGTGGCCTGCGATTCCGGCTTGGCCTCCCACGACCACGTAGTCTTCGAGGATGCTGGATCCGGCGACGCCCACTTGCCCTGCAAGGACGCAGTGCGCACCGATCCGCACGTTGTGCCCAATTTGGCAGAGGTTGTCGAGCTTGGATCCGTTGCCGATCACTGTTTCGCCCACTACGGCGCGGTCCACGCAGGTTCCGGAACCCAATTCAACTCCGTCCCCAATTCGCACGCGGCCGAGGTGCGGAATTTTGGTCCAGCCTGCCGCACCAGAGTGGGGCGGAACAAATCCAAATCCGTCTGAACCCAGTACCACGTTAGCGTGCAGGATGCAGTCGGCTCCCACGACGGTTCCGGGGTACAGGACTACTCCGGGGTTGAGAATACTTCGGGGCCCTACAACTACGTCTTCGGCGAGTTGGACTCCAGGGGCGACCACGGCGCTCGTATCGACCCCAGCGGGGCGGCCTGTTGCCCACGCCACGTGGCGTTGGCCACCGGCCAAGAGGGTGGCCCAGGCTGCGTAGGCGTTCGCCACCCGAAGGATACTTCCGATGAAGCCTTCGGGGGGTGTGATTTCAGCGCTAGCAAGTACGACCGATGCTGCGGATTTGGCCCAAGAACGGCGGTAGCTGGGGTTGGCCAAAAAACTGATTCCGCCCGGCGCACCAGACTCAAGCGTGCAGGCGAATTCGACGACCACATCGGGACCCTCGAGCACGCCGCCCAGAACCTTGGCCCACTCAGAAGCAGGGCGCGCGGGCAGAGCGCTAGAACCTAGAGGATCCATGGAAGTTCTTTGGGCCAACAAACGAAGGGACGGGTAATTACTTGACTGTAAACGCTCAAAGGCAGGATTTCTGATGCTTGGGTGAGCGGAATAATTTGGCCGCTGCGTTTGAGTAGCTTAATCTCCTGTTTGTCAGACGCATAAGTTTTGTTGGTCGCGATGCCTTCGAGCACAAAATGGCTGGCGTCTTCTTGTGAAAGTCCCATGCTCGAAGCCACCGACGTTTCAAGCCGCGCGCGGTCGGCGGCGGCCAGGGGCGTCTCAAGAAACTTGATTCTGAAGAGTTTACGCTCAATAATGCGTCGGCTAAGTGCGCTTAGTACGGGGTCGCTATGGCTCTGCCATTGCTTGATCGCACTGAGAATGTCGCTGTCGTCCAGTCGGGTAAACAAGTCAAGAAGCTCGGGCTCGGACGTAAACTCATCATGGTTTGGTCGCCGGCGAAGAAGGGTGGCGAGCTCGGTTCCGGCAAAAAGCGTCTCGCCGCGTTGGGCGAGCAGCGAGGCACGCCGCAAAACTTCAACCAGCATGTGTTCGGCGCTCAGCACCGTTTTGTGCATGTATACCTGCCAGTACATCAGGCTGCGGCTCATCAAGAACTTCTCGATCGACGTGATGGCCTTGTGCTCGAGCACGAGTTGTCCGTCGGCAACGTGCAGCATTTCGAGCAGGCGGTCGCTGTTGATCGCGCCCTCGATGACTCCGGTGTAAAAGGCATCGCGCTTGAGGTAGTCCATGCGGTCCATGTCGAGTTGCGACGAGATGAGTTCGTGCAAAAAACGCTTGGGGTGGCTGCCCTCAAAAATGGAGATGGCTTCGGTGAGGTGCCCGTTAAATTCTTCGTTCAGCCGGCGCATAATGAGGCGCGACACGGTCTCGTGGTGCACCCCGTCGAGCAAGGTGTGCTCGAGTGCATGGCTAAACGGGCCGTGGCCGACGTCGTGCAGCAGAATGGCGATTTGGGCCGATTCTTCTTCGGAATCCGTGATTTCAATGCCCTTGCGGCGAAGAACCTGTATGGCTTTTTGCATGAGGTGCATCGCGCCCAGGGCATGGTGAAAGCGAGTGTGGTAGGCGCCCGGGTAGACCAAGTAGCTGAGGCCGAGCTGGCTAATGCGCCGCAGCCGCTGAAAGTAGGGGTGCTCGACGAGGTCAAAAATTCGTTCCGACGGAAGCGAAATAAAACCGTAGATCGGATCGTTAAAAAGTTTGAACTTGTTGGTCGCGGGAACGGGCGGCATAGAAATAGCTTGAATACCCAAACTTAACCACAAAAGCATGGAAAATTCGAGGATCTTATGGGTTGACGACGAAGTCGAGGCACTACGCCCCCACATTTTGTACCTCGAGGGGCGCGGAGTCCAGGTGGTTACCGCCACGAATGCAGCCGACGCCCTGGCCTTAGTGCGTTCGGAGTCGCTGGACTGCGTCCTTTTGGACGAGCACATGCCCGGGCCGAGTGGACTCGACGTGCTGCCCCAGATCAAGGCACTCAAGCCGGCACTTCCCGTGGTGATGGTGACCAAGAGTGAAGAAGAAGGCCTCATGGCGGACGCCCTAGGGTCGCAGCTCGCCGATTACTTACTCAAGCCAGTGCAGCCCCGCCAAGTTCTGTCTACCTTGACCCGAATTCTCGGGCAGGGCGCGCTCCAGGGCGCGCGTAGCGCAAGCCGCTACCAGCAAGGGTTTCGCGAGTTGGGTGAACGCATCGCCGATGCGCACAATTGGGATTCGTGGACCGAAGTCTACCGAGAACTGCTTCGCTGGGACCGCGAGCTGGCCGGCGGAGAAGCCGAGTCAATGCGCGCCATGCTCGACCACCAGCGCGAAGAGGCCAACAGGCTCTTCACCCGCTGGTGGGCCTCAGAGTACCCGAAGTTGCTGCACGACGACGAGGCGCCCTGCCTGTTCAGCCACCAGCTGCTCGACGTGCGCATCAAACCCCTGCTGGACCGTGGCGAGAAGGTGGTGCTTCTAGTTTTTGACAACCTGCGCCTTGACCAGTGGCAAGAGATTCAGTCGCTGATGACGAG
>CAYYWL010000018.1:0-3341 GCA_964475135.1 uncultured Owenweeksia sp. | reverse complement strand
GGCAAGGACCTCGTTGCGGTGGTGGTCAACTTCATCGACCGCATGAGCCACGCCAAAACAGATGAGGTAATCTTGCGCGACTTGGCCAAGGACGACCGGGGCTTTCGCAGCCTGACTGCCTCGTGGTGGAACCATTCGCCACTCAAAGCCTGGGTCGACGACCTGGCCCACGACGGGGTTACACTCGTGGTAACGACCGACCACGGAACCCTCACCGTCAAAAAGCCCGTCCACATTCGGGGTGCGCGCGACCTCACGGCGAATTTGCGCTACAAAGTGGGCCGTGGAATGGAGTTCAAAGACAAAGAAGTCGCCTTGGTGGCCGACCCCGAGCGCCTCGGAATTCCTGCCACCAACCTCGGCGACAAGGTGGTGTTCGCCGGCGAGCAGGACTACTTCGTGTACCAGAACCAGTACCACCACCACGTCGAGAAGTTTGACGGTAGCTACCAGCACGGCGGAATTTCGCTCGAAGAAGTCGTGGTTCCGTTTGCGGTGCTGCGCCCGCGTACATGACCTTTGCGGCTGTGGAAGAGGTGCACATTCTCAGGGAGCCGTCCGACTGGCTTCAGTGGGCGACGGATCATGCGGCGGCGCTTTCGGGGGTTGTCGCGCTTCGTGGCCAAATGGGTGCGGGCAAGACGACGGCCGTTAGCTTTTGGCTTCGCGCCATGGGGTCTCCGGATCGCGCGAGTAGTCCCACGTTTGCCCTGGTCAACGAGTACGAAAGCCCTGAGGGCCCCATCTACCACTTCGACCTTCACCGGCTCGATCGGCCTTCAGAGGTCTCCGCCATGGGCTTTGAAGACTACCTCGACAGCGGCCAACCCTGCTGGGTTGAGTGGCCCGACCGCGCGGGCACGTTGATGCCGTCAGATGCGGTATCCGTCCACATCGAAGCCCTTGAGGATGGATCCAGAAAGGTTACCTTCGTAGGGACCTACCGCTAACCCTCGCACCCTGGATTCATGGAAGCCGCACCTGTGTTTCAAACCCAAGAAGAACGACTGATGGTCGATGCCAAGTCGCAGCGACTTCGAATTGGGATTCCGCTCGAATCGACGTGGGCCGAGAACCGCGTGGCGCTGACCCCCGAGGGGGTGCACTTGCTGGTGGCTCAAGGGCACGAGGTCGTGCTTGAGTCGAACGCCGGAACCGCCGCGCGCTACAGCGACCGCGAGTACGCCGAGGCCGGAGCCGAAGTCACCACCGACCGCCGCGTTGTGTTTGGCTGCCCGGTACTCGCGAAGGTCGAGGCTCCGTGCGAAGCCGAATGGCCGCTGATGGCCCAGAGTCAAGTGCTCTTCTCAACGCTACAGCCCGGAACCCTCACCCCCGCATTTCTCGATGCCCTTAAGGCCAAGCGCATCACCGCGTTCAGCTACGGAAGCATTCTCGACGAAGAAGGTCGCGCTCCCTTTGTGCGCTCCATGGCCGAAATCGGTGGTAGCCAAGCAATTACCATCGCGATGGAGTACCTCTCTACGTGGTCTGGCGGCAAGGGCTACGCCATGGGTGCGGTCACGGGGGTTCCGCCCACCGAGATTGTGATTTTGGGTGCCGGAACCGTCGGTACTACCGCCGCCCGACTAGCTTCTGCCCTCGGAGCCTCCGTCAAAGTATTTGATTCGTCCATGACGCGCCTTCAGCGCCTTCGGGAGCGGGTCGGCGACGTCTACACCTGCACGCTGCAGCCCCAAATTCTCTCCAAAGCGCTGAGCCGCTGCGACGTCGCAATCGGAGCCCTGCGCCCCGTCAACGGCCGCACCCCTGTCGTGGTCACCGAAGAAATGGTGGCCGGAATGAAACCCCGCAGCGTCGTCGTCGACTTGAGTATTGACCACGGCGGATGCTTTGAAACCAGCGAAGTCACCTCGTGGGACGCCCCCGTCTACACCAAGTTTGAGGTGACGCATTTTGCGGTTCCCAACATCGCGGCCCGCGTGGCGCGTACGGCCTCGTTTGCCCTGAACAATTTGACGTCGCCCCTCTTGCGCGAACTCGCCGACCTGGGCGGCGTCGAAGAGGCGCTTCACGCCAAGCCGCACTGGCGCAGGGGCGTGTACCTCTACCACGGTCAGGTGACGAGCGCATCGGTCGCCCAAACCCTCGACCAGCCCTTTACCGACCTCGACCTGCTGCTGTGAAAAAGCTGCTCCGACGCATTTTGTGGTACGGATTCGGAGTAGGCCTTGGCGTACTCCTCGTGGCCTTCATTTTTAGGGACCGCGACTTTGAATGCAGCTACTTTCCCAACGATCGTGTGCTGGCGGAACTTCACCGTAAGCCGGTCCGCGGCGCCGATTCCGCATTGTGGCAGGCAGTAGGCGCGGACTCGACGGTGCTCAAAGCATTTCTCACCCTTGGCGAAGTAGATTTTGGCGCAAGTCAAACGCGCACACGGCATTCCGCAGCGGTTCCGGCCTACTGGATTGACGTCGAATTTCAGAATCGCGAATGGCGCGGACTCTGGGAAGTTCGCCAGGACAGCGCGTGGCTCGTTTCGTTGGATCGTAAGTAACTAGCTACTAGTAACTTGTTGCCGCGCAGCGGCTCTCGCTGCGTAGCAGCATGAGCCCCGAAGGGCCCTAGCGCGAAGCGCAACAATCATTCAGTTATAACCGGAGTTTACTTTTTTTCAAATTTTCCGAATTACATAAAACTTTGTGATTCAGATAATTGAAGTAGTTATCCGTTTAGGGATTAGTCGCTTAAATGTACCCAATGGCCAACGTGCCAATCTCAGCCAACCTCAGCTAACCCGCTTTCGTCGAGCTGCCTCCTTGCGGAGCATCAGCAGCTCTCGGCCTGTCTGACCAGCAACAGAGGTGTTTTCTTCAGCCCGGCGCAAGAGGTAGGGCATCACGTTGACAATGGGTCCGAACGGAAGGTACTTGGCCACGCGAAACCCGTGGTGGGCCATGATGAAGCTGATGAAGTCGCTCATTCCATAGAGTTGGGCGAACCAGACCGGAGCGTCCTTAGGGTTCCAGCCCTGAGCAGTGAGTAGCTCGGCTCCAAGGCGGTTGCTGCCTTCGTTGTGGGTTCCGATGACCACGCCCACGCGGCCAGGGGCGTCGGGACGGCCAAGGGCCTCAAGCATCATGCGGACGCAGGCGTCGTACTCAGCATCGGTTCCGGCCTTATCGGGCTGAATGGGGGAGGGATAGCCCATGGTGGCGGCGCGCTCGCGCTCTTTTTCCATGTAGGCTCCGCGAACCAACTTCACACCGTAGAAGTAGCTGTGGTCGGAAGCATGGTCGAGGTCGGCGCGAAGCTGGGCCTGGCGGCCGACGCGGTAGCACTGAATCGTAGTGAGTACCACGAGCTGGTCGCGGTTA
>CAYYWL010000017.1:29541-31108 GCA_964475135.1 uncultured Owenweeksia sp. | reverse complement strand
CCAAGCCCTCCGGCGTTCGAGACGGCCGCGGCTAGTTCCCAGCCCGCGCACCATATCATGCCCCCTTGAATGATGGGGACTTCGATGCCAAGCAGTTCGGTCAGCCGCGTCTTCATCAGTGGCGGGCCGCTATGGGTAGGACTTGGCTGGCGCTGCGCACGTAGCCCCAAAACGGGCGACCTCGAAGCGGAATCTCAGTTTGACCCGGCGCCACTTCGATGTGCTCGAGCACGCGTCCGTCCACCGAGAAGAACTCGAGGATGTCTGCGGTTCCAGAGGCAGTTCGGCGTAGCGTCCATCCGTTGGGCGCAAGGTGAAGGGTCCAAGGCTTCAAATCCTGAAGTGGTTCGACACCTAGGCCGTTGAGGACGATGGCAAAGTTGGGGATTCCGTAGCCGACGAGCGAGTCCGGAGCCAATGACTTGTGGGCCGACATGCGGACGCGGTGAATGAGGTCTTGAGCACTGTATCCGTTGGGAAGCGTTTTGGCGGCCTGAACCAGGCTCGCCATGGCACCCGCCATGATGGGCGACGAGAAGCTTGTTCCCGATGATGTAGCGACTTGGCCGTTCGAGTTCATGACGGCTGCGCCTAAGCCCCGCGCGGCCACGTCGGGCTTTATTCGGCCGTCGGCAGAAGGCCCTTGGCTACTGAAGGCGGCACGAATTCCGAAGACATCGACCGCTCCGACAGCGAGAATGGAATCGGCGTCGGCGGGAGCCGAAATGTACTTCCAGCTTGAGCTGCCTTCGTTTCCGGCCGAAATGCACAAGATCATTCCGGTGCGGGCAGCGGCGACGGCGGCTTGCGAAATCGGCGTTGTACGGCCGTCCATGTCGGCGTAGCTGTGGTCACCGATTCCGTTGTCAAAGGTGGTGTAACCCAGCGATGTATTGATTACGTCAACTCCAAGGGAATCAGCTCGCTCTGCAGCCATGACCCAGTTGTACTCTTCGGCAATGGTTTCTGAAATCTGGTTTTCAGTTTTAAACAGGTAAAACGAAGCCTGCGGAGCCGTGCCGACAAAATTGCCGTCAAGATCCGCGCAAATGGTGCTCCACACGCTCATGCCGTGGCTGCCCACGTGAAAGACGTTGGTGTCGCCGTCGACGTAGTCGAGGGATCCGAGCACGCGACCCTGCTGCCATGCGCCGGTAAACGCGGAATAGGTATCGGCGCCCGTAAAGCCACCGTCCATGAGGGCCACCTTCACTCCTGCCCCGTTGAAGCCCGCATCGTGCAGCGCGTCCGCTCGGATTTGCAGGACCTGGTCGATGGATGCTCCGTAGTTGTAGGATGTGGTGCCCTCGTCGCCATCACACGCGGAACGAGAAGCCAGAAACAAGTTACCTGTACGCTGCTCGATGCTCGTAAGAGGCCGCTTCATCAATGCCACCGGCTGGGTTGCACGCACGCAATCCAAGGCTTGAATGGCGGCGAGCTGGCTCGCGTCAGCCTCGACAACCACTGCGCGGAGCCACCGACTGCGCCCGATCACGGGAGCCACGGAGTGCACTTGGGTGACCACCTCGGGCTGTAGCGCAAAGTCCGTGGGACGCAGCGCAAT
>CAYYWL010000017.1:5647-29441 GCA_964475135.1 uncultured Owenweeksia sp. | reverse complement strand
TCAACGATGTCGCCCTGCTTGGGCTTGAGCTGCTGCTGCAAAAAGTCAGGAAGGCGCACGTGGCCAATAAAGCACAGACCTTGGGAATCCCGCTTGGCAGCGGTTACGAGTCCAGCCTCGGTGGCGAGGCGGCGGACTTCGGATTTTTGCAGGCCTCCGATGGGAAAAAGTGCGCGCGAAAGCTGTTCCTGGCTCAGTTGGCACAAAAAATAGGACTGGTCCTTGCCGGAATCAAGGCCAGCACGAAGGTGGTACACGCCGTCGGCAGTTTGGTCCACACGGGCGTAGTGACCCGTGGCGACGAAGTCGGCTCCGAGCGAACGCGCAGCGTCCAAAAAAAGGTCAAACTTGATTTCGCGGTTGCACAGCACGTCGGGATTCGGCGTGCGTCCGGCCTCGTACTCGGCGAACATATAGTCGACGATGCGCTGCTTGTACTGCACCGACAAATCAAGAACTTGGAACGGAATCCCCAGCTTCTCTGCAACGAGCAGCGCGTCGTTCGAGTCCTCAATCCAAGGGCATTCGTCTTCGAGGGTTGGCGAGGCGTCGTTCCAGTTGCGCATAAAAATGCCGATGACCTCGTGGCCCGCCTGCTGCATGAGCAGCGCTGTCACTGATGAATCCACGCCTCCCGAAAGGCCGACGACCACCCGAGCCATTACGTGCCGGGCTTTTCGAGGATTCCGCGCCGGTACATTTCGGTGCGCACTGCCGTACCGCGCTCAAAATAGGTCCACTTGCCGTGGCGCAGGTCGTTGAGGTAGGTCCCGACTACCGAAACGCGGTTGTCTTCGTCGTACTCGGTCCACGTACCCTGAAGAAGGCCAGCGGCAAAGTTGGACACGCGTTCTTTGGCGCCCGTTTCGCGAAAGCGCGTCCAGGTTCCGACTTTCACGCCAGATTCGTAGGTTCCGCGCTCCATCACCTTGCCGTTCGGGTAGTACATCGTGTAGGCACCGTGCAGTTTGCCCGCATCATAGGGCGCCTCCTCGAGCTTCGTCCCGTCAAACGCGTAGGTAACCCAGATGCTGTCGCGCTCGCGGTCCGCCCCGTAGCGACCGCGCGCCATCAGCTTGCCCTTTTCGTCGAACTGCTCGCTCAAGCAGACTCCCGAACGGCCCCGGTAGTCCATTTGGGCACTGCGAAAGCCGTTGTCGTGGTAGTAGGTAAACCGCCCCACGGGAACCCCCGCATCAAACTGTCCCTCGTAGCGCGTTTGGCCGTTGGGGTACTTGGCCGACCAAGGGCCTGTGCGGCGGCCTTGCGCGTCAAGGGCGTTTTGGGCGAAAAGGCTTGATGCGACCAGCAGGAGCGCACTGAGCACGAGGTGGTTTATCTTAATCAAGGCGTACTGCGGCATGAAAGTGGTTAAGTCGGTCCAATTCGGTCAGTAGTTCGCGCGACACCTGAACCCCCGGCCCGCGGCTCGGCATGCGGAGCTGGGTTTGGCTCGCCGGGTCACCAATGTGGAACTGGATGCGCTGCTTCCCAGGATGGGCGCGCAAAATTTGGGCCAGCTCGCCGAACGAACTCGGGGTAATGTCCTGAACCGCTGCAAACAGCGTCAGTCCTTTGGCCTCGCGGTCAAAGAGCTCGCTCAGCAGCTGAATCTTGGTAATGTCGGCCACCAAACGTGCCTGGCTGTCGTCGCGGGCCCAGGCGGGGCGCTGCACGCGTCCGCGCACGAGCACCATGAGGTCGTTGACAAAGAAGCTTCGCTGGTCCAAAAACTGCTGGCCAAAGAGCACAAATTCGTTGGCACCGTCCTCGTCTTCAAGCACGAAGCTTCCCATTTCGCGGCCCGTGCGGGTCATGCGGACTTGGGCGTTGGTAATGATTCCCGCAACAATGAAGTCGCGCGAACCTCGGCCCTGCACAAAGTCGTCGAGGTTGCCCAATTCGGCCACGGACTGCTTGCGAAAGGTGCGCAGCTCGTAGCGGTAGGCGTCGAGCGGGTGCGCGCTCACGTAGATGCCGATCACCTCCTTCTCGCGCTTGAGCAGCTCGAGGTTATTCCACGTCGGCACCTGCGGGAGCGCCGGCTCAGGCGTATCCACTCCGCTGTCTTCGCCAAACAAGCTGACTTGGGCGGAATTCAGCTGGTCCTGGTAGGCCTGGCCGTAGCGGCGCAGGCGTTCCACGAACGGCCGACCGTCAGACTCTTCGGCAAAAAACATCGCGCGGTGCACGCCCTCGAAGCGGTCAAACGCCCCTCCCAGCGCGAGCGACTCCCAGGTTCCTTTGTTGACCACACGCAGGTCGAGGCGTCGGGCGGCGTCAAATACGCTCGTATAGGGGCCGTTGGCGGCGCGATCCTGAAGCAAAAAGTCGACGGCCGCCGCGCCCACCCCCTTCATGCCGAGCAAGCCGAATCGAATGGCGCCCTCGCGGTTAACCGTGAACGACCCCTCGGACTCGTTGATTTCGGGCCCCAGCACCGGGAGCTTCATGCGCCGGCACTCCTCCATGAAGAACGTCACCTGCTTGATGTCGTTCATGTTGTTGGAGAGTACGGCCGCCATGTACTCGGCGGGATAGTGCGCCTTCAGGTAGGCCGTTTGGTAGGCAATCCAGGCGTAGCAGGTCGAGTGCGACTTGTTGAAGGCGTACGAGGCAAAGGCCTCCCAGTCCTTCCAGACCTTCTCAAGAATGGGCTCGGCGTGGCCGCGTTCAATTCCGCCCAGCACAAACTGGGGCTTCATCTGGTCGAGGACCGCCTTGATCTTCTTACCCATCGCCTTGCGGAGCATGTCGGCCTGGCCCTTGGTAAAGCCGGCAAGCTTTTGCGACAGCAGCATCACCTGCTCCTGGTACACCGTAATGCCGTAGGTCTCGCTGAGGTACTCCTCCATGTCGGCCAGGTCGTACGAAATCGGCTCTATGCCGTGCTTGCGCCTAATAAAGCTGGGAATGTATTCGAGCGGACCCGGACGGTAGAGCGCGTTCATCGCGATCAGGTCGCCGAACACCGTGGGCTTGAGGTCCTTGAGGTGCTTTTGCATCCCCGGCGATTCGTACTGAAAGATGCCGACGGTGTCTCCGCGTTGAAAGAGCTCGTAGGTGGCCGTGTCGTCGAGCGGAATCGCCTCAATGTCAATCTCAACGCCGTGACGCTTACGCACGAGTTCCAAGCTGTCCTTGATCAGCGTGAGCGTTTTAAGGCCCAAGAAGTCCATCTTGAGCAGGCCCGCCGATTCGACCACCGCGTTGTCGAACTGGGTCGTCCACATCGTGCTGTCTTTGGCCGTGGCGACGGGAATCAGCTCGCGGATGTCGCTCGGCGTGATAATAACCCCACAGGCGTGAATACCCGTGTTGCGCAGCGATCCCTCGAGCACTTTGGCCTGCTGCAGCGTCGCTGCCTTGAGGTCGTTGCCCTTGGCCATTTCGCGCAGGGCCACCGCCTTATCGTAGTCTTCGTTTCGGAACTTTTCGCGGATCGCCGCATCGTCCGAATCGAGGATTACTGGCAAGCTCGAGTTGTCGGGCACTGATTTGGTCAACCGGTCCGCCTCGTCAAACGGTAGGTCCAGAGCCCGCCCCGCATCCTTGATGGCCGACTTCGCCGCCATCGATCCGTAGGTGATAATCTGCGCCACCTGGTTGGATCCGTACTTATCAATGACGTACTGAATCACCTTGTCGCGACCCCGGTCGTCGAAGTCAATATCAATATCAGGCAAGCTGACTCGGTCCGGATTCAAAAAACGTTCGAACAGAAGGTCGTACGTTATGGGGTCAACGTTCGTAATCCCGGTAGCATAGGCTACCGCTGAACCTGCGGCCGATCCGCGGCCCGGCCCCACACTAACCCCCATGTCGCGCGCCGCCTGGCAAAAGTCCTGAACAATCAAGAAGTAGCCCGGGTAGCCGGTGCGTTCGATGGTTTCGAGTTCAAAGTCCAGGCGTTCGGCAATCTGGACCGGAACCGGATCACCCCAGCGCTTTTTGGCTCCGACGTACGTAAGGTGCCGCAGATACGCGTTCTCACCGCGCTTACCGCCATCGGTGGCGTCGTCGGGGTGCACGAATTCCTGCGGAATCTCAAACGCCGGCAAAAGCACGTCGCGCGCAAGGCCGAAGTTCTCAACCTTCTCAAGGATTTCACCTAAGTTCTCAAGCGCCTCCGGCCAGTCTATGAAGCGTTGGCGCATTTCAGCTTGCGTGGTGAGGTAGAACTTGCTGTTCGGGAACCCGTAGCGGAATCCCCTTCCGCGCCCAATTGGGGTTGACTTCTTCTCGGATTCCTTGACACACAGCAGAATGTCGTGGGCCTCGGCCTGCGCCTCGTCCAGGTAGAACGAGTTGTTGGCGGCTACCGCCTTAACCCCGTGTCGGGCGCAGAAGCGACGCAGCACCTCGTTAATGGCGTCCTCTTCAGGCAAGCCGTGGCGGTTGATTTCGGCGTAAAAATCAGCGCCAAACTGCTCTTTCCACCACAAAAATGACTCTTCGGCTTGCTTTTCGCCCACATTCAAAATGAGCTGGGGCACTTCCCCCATCATTCCGCCGGTTGTGACCATTACCCCCTCTTTGTGGGCGAGCAGCAGGTCGCGGTCGATGCGCGGAACGTAGTAAAATCCACTGATGTAGGCGATGGAACTCAGCTTGGCCAGGTTGTGGTAGCCGGTTTTGTTCTTGGCCAGCAGCGGAATCTGGTATCCGTCGTCCTTCTGGCTGCGGTCCGTATGGTTGCGGCACACAAACGCGTCCATGCCCATGATGGCCTTGAGCTCAGGACTGCCCTCGGGGCGGTTCTTATTGTAGGTCTGGACCCCTTGCACAAACTGAAAGGCGCCCATCATGTTGCCGAGGTCGGTCAGGGCCACAGCGGGCTGTCCGTCGGCCGTGACGCGCTTAATCAGTTCCGGAACCTTGGTCGTCGCCTGCAGTACGCTGAACTGGCTGTGCACGTGCAGGTGAAAAAACGGTGTGCCGGTCGTTTCCGCCGAAACTGCCGAGGCCAGGGGCGGAACTGGTTCCGCAGCCTTCGCCTTGAGCGCCGCGCTGGCCGCTTTGAGGTTGCGGTGCGAAAGCCCCACGGGCGAAACCATCTGCGGGTTGGCCGCGATATAGTCTTCGAGCTGCCCAGGTTGTAGGCCGATCTGACTTGGCTGCCAGTGGCGATTCCGCACCAGTTCCCAAAAGCAGCGTGCGGTGGCCTCAACGTCAGCTGTGGCATTGTGTGCCTCGGCAAACTCTTGACTAAAGAGCTTGGCGTGCAGTTCTCCGAGTTTCGCGGGTTTGAATCCGCTTCGCCCCGGAATCCCCACCAATGCCGCAGTCTGCGGCGTCATCGTATCCAAGACGGGCTTTTGAATCCAGGATTCATCCCAGCCGAGCCGTAGGTACTCGGCTCCGAGCACATTCAAGTCAAACTTGAGGTTGTGCCCCACCATAAACTGCGTCCGGTCGAGCGCCGACTGAAAGGCTGCAAGCGCCTCAGAAACCGCAACACCGTCTTGGCGAGCCAGCTCGGTACTGATTCCGTGAATGTCTTCTGCCCCAAACGGAATATTGAATCCGTTCGGTTGAATCAAGAAATCCTTGGCCTCCAGAAGTGCCCCATCTAAACCGTGAAGCTGCCACGCCACCTGAACCACTCGGGGCCAATTGTCTACGTCGCTCAGCGGCGCATTCCAATCCCTTGGTAATCCGGTGGTTTCAGTGTCAAATACGAGGTACATGGTCGAATCCTAAAGGTAAACCACCGCCCAAAGCCGCGTGCAAACGGCTCGCGGAATTTATCCACAATGAACATCCAGCAGCTAGCTGCTAGTAGCTCGTCAAAGCAGTTCCGCCTCGAGGTCGTATTCCGTGGCTCCCACAATCTTTGCACTCACGAAGGTTCCGCGCTTGAGGTGCAGGCCGGGAGCCTCAATGCGGACCTCGTTGTCGACATCGGGAGAATCGAATTCGGTGCGACCAATGTAGGCGTCGCCCTCGGCGCGGTCAATGATGACCGTCAAGGTTTGGCCGATCAGCGCCTCGTTGCGCTCGAGCGAGATTTCGCGCTGCACCTCCATGACGGCTTGCAGGCGGGCCATTTTGACTTCGGCCGGAACGTCATCTTCAAGACTGAAGGCGTGGGTATTTTCTTCGTGGCTGTAGGTGAAGACGCCAAGGCGCTCAAAGCGCTGGGTGCGCACCCAGTCGAGGAGTTCGTCGAAGTCGGCCTCGGTTTCGCCCGGGTAGCCCACGATGAGGGTCGTGCGAATGGCGATTCCGGGGACTTTTTCGCGCATGGCCGCTAGCAGCTTATCGGTTTTGGCGTGCGTGGTTCCGCGCCGCATGCTTTTGAGCACGTTGTCAGCGATGTGCTGCAGCGGAATATCGATGTAGCGGCAAACCTTCGGATTCTCGCGAATCACGTCGAGCACGTCCTCGGGGAATCCGGTCGGAAAGAGGTAATGCAGGCGAATCCACTGGATTCCGTCCACAGAACTGAGGGCCGTCACAAGCTCGGCTAGGCGGCGCTCCCCGTAGATGTCGAGGCCGTAGTAGGTTAGGTCTTGAGCGATCAAAATCAGCTCCACCACTCCCTTGGCGGCCAGCTTTTGGGCCTCGGTCACAAGGTCTTCAATGGGCGTCGAACGGTGCTTGCCGCGCATGAGCGGAATCGCACAAAACGAGCACGGACGGTCGCAACCTTCTGAAATCTTGAGGTAGGCGAAGTGCTGGGGCGTTGTCGTCAGTCGCTCTCCGACCAATTCCTTTTTGTAGTCAGCTCCAAGCGCCTTGAGCAGTAGGGGCAAGTCGCGAGTTCCGAAGTACTGATCAACGTTCGGAATCTCGCGCTCTAAGTCTGGCTTGTAGCGTTCGCTGAGGCATCCGGTGACAAAGACCTTGTCGAGCAGTCCCGCCTCTTTGGCTTCGACGGCCTCGAGGATGGTGTTGATCGACTCCTCTTTGGCGTTTTCAATGAATCCGCAGGTGTTGATGACAACTATTCGGCCCTCTTCTTCGTGCACGACATCTTTGCCGGCGGCCTTGAGCTGACCCATGAGAACTTCGCTGTCGTAGACGTTTTTCGAACAGCCGAGGGTAATAACATTGATGCGGTTTTTGGCCGCGGACTTCGTGCGCATGTGCTTAACTTAAAACTTGAGGTGACGAACTGAAAGACCTTGATTCTTAATCTCTTCTAAGGTCTCAATTCCAATACTAATATGTGATCCAACGAAGTCGCTCGACACCTTGGCATCGCTCTCGCTGGTCTTCACACCTTCGGGGGTCATGGGCTGGTCTGATACGAGCAGGAGCGCGCCCAAGTGCAGTCTGTTGTGAAATCCGGCAGAGAACAACGTAGCCGTCTCCATGTCAATGGCCATGGCGCGGGTCATGCGCAGGTACTCTTTGAACTTCTCGTCGTGTTCCCACACGCGACGGTTGGTGGTGTACACGGTTCCGGTCCAGTAGTCGTGGTTGCGGTTGCGAATGATGTGCGAGGTCGCGCGCTGCAGCATAAACGCGGGTAGCGACGGCACCTCAGGCGGGAAGTACGAGTCTGACGCCCCTTCGCCGCGAATGGCTCCGATGGGGACAATGAAGTCGCCCACCTTGGTGCGCTGTTTGAGGCCGCCGCACTTGCCCAAAAAAAGAATGGCCGTAGGCTGCACGATGCTCAACAAGTCACTGACTGTGGCCGCATTAGGGCTACCCATGCCGAAATTGATCATTGTCATACCCTGACCGTGGGCTGTGGGCATACTGCGGTTCGGATCCACGATGTGTCCGCCGGTCATGGCCACAAATCGGTGCAGGTATTCATTGAAGTTCGTGAGAAGAATGTAGTCGGACATTTCTTCTGCTTTAACCCCAGTGTAGCGGGGCAACCAGTTTGCCGTGATTTCTTCTTTTGTTTTCATCTGGCTAACTCAAGAGTGCATTCAAAAACTCCTTAGCATCAAATTTCTGAAGGTCATCTACGCCCTCACCCACCCCGATGTAGCGCACGGGGATGCGAAGCTTCTCTGCAATTGCCAGGACGACACCGCCGCGGGCGGTTCCGTCCATTTTGGTGAGTACCAATCCGGTCAACGGAGTCACTTTAGAGAACTCAACAGCTTGATTAACTGCATTTTGACCGGTTGACGCATCAAGCACCAACCACGTCTCGTGGGGCGCACCCGGCACAATCTTATCCATGACGCGCCGAATTTTGCCGAGCTCATTCATGAGGTTCACCTTGTTGTGAAGGCGACCTGCAGTATCGACAAGCACCACTCCTCCGCCGTTGCGCGCTCCAGCCTCGGCTGCAGCATAGGCTACGGCAGCGGGGTCCGTGTTCATTCCCTTCTCGATGAAGGTTGCACCTGAGCGCTCGGCCCAAATGCGAAGCTGATCCACCGCAGCCGCACGAAACGTATCTGCGGCACCGAGCACCACAGCTTGACCCTCAGTACGGAACTTTTTGGCCAGCTTGCCCACTGAAGTCGTTTTACCCACTCCATTGACACCCACAACGAGGACAACCCGAGGCTGTCCCGCAGGAACCTCAATGGGCTTCACGTCAGCCCAAGCGGCAAATTGATCTGCCAATTCAGCGCGAATAAGTGACTTGAGGTCGTCTTCGCTCACGTATTTGTCGCGCGCAACACGTTCCTCGACAGCCTCTACCAGGCGTACCGCCGTCTCCACGCCCACATCGGCCGAAATCAAGGCTTCTTCGAGGGAATCGAGCGTTGCGGAATCAACCGTTGCCTTCCCTCCAAACAGCTTGCTGATGCCGCCAAAAAGAGCTTCTTTGGTTTTACTTAATCCGAACAACGCCATAACTGAAAGGTATAAAAAAACCGCTCGGGGAGCGGTTAAACATTTGAAGGGTGAACCTTGACTTAAGCCTTAAAGAAATTGGCTACGTCGTCTTTCACCATTACTTTCTCTTCGAAGGCGTATCCACCGCGCTCGGTCTTCACCATCTTGATTGCCTTAGCGTAGGTTACGCCACCGGCTTTTTTCAGGGTTGCAACTACTTTCTTTGCCATGTCGCTTACTTGATTTCTTTGTGAACGGTCATACGCTTGAGCACAGGATTAAACTTCTTAATCTCCATGCGGTCAGGCGTGTTCTTCTTATTCTTGGTGGTGATGTACCGTGAAGTACCTGACATGCCAGACTCTTTGTGCTCAGTGCACTCGAGGATCACCTGAACGCGATTGCCTTTTTTTGCCATGATTCCTTAAAAATTAAAGCGCAACGTTTCCGCTGGCACGGGCCTCAGCCAGCACGGCCTCAATACCCTTCTTGTTAATCGTCTTCAAAGCGGCGGCTGAAATGCGCAGAGTAACCCACTTATCTTCAGCAGCTACGTAAAACTTTTTACGCATCAAGTTCACGTCAAACGTGCGCTTGTTTTTCTTATTAGAGAACGACACATGGTTACCAACCATGGCCTTCTTACCGGTAATCTCGCAAACTCGTGACATAATCGCGCGGTGTTAATCTTTTAGCTCCGTTTCGCAACGGGAGTGCAAATGTACAGCGAATTTCTCAATAATTCGCAGGCGCTTCGGGCAAAAAGCCGCGCAGCCGATTCAATACTTCCAAAACGGATTTGCGGACGGTGCGTTCGCGGTTGTCACCCATCTGAAAACGACCGGCCCACTCCACCCCTGGTCCACTCACGGCGAGCCATACGGTACCCACTGGTTTTTCGGCAGAGCCTCCGTCGGGCCCCGCTACACCACTGCTCGCGACGCCCCAATCGGACCCGAAGCGCTTGCGGGCTCCGCGGGCCATGGCGCGCACCACGGGCTCGCTCACGGCGCCGTGCATCAGCAAGTCGGCCTCGTTAACGCCGAGGTTCCTCATTTTAACCTCGTTGGCGTACGCGACGATTCCGCCCAGCACATAGCGCGACGAACCCGGAACCCTAGTCAGCAACGCCGCAATAGAACCACCCGTGCAGCTTTCTGCCGTGGCCACCGTCTGACCAGCCGCGGCGAGGCGCTCGCCCACGACTTCCTCAATGGTCTTCCAGTCCTCTGAATAAATGTCCGTGCCCAGCACCGCGCGCAACCCCTGCGTGGCGGGCTCCAGAAGCACTGCAGCCTCCTCAGAGTTTTGCGTCCGAGCTGTCACCCGAAGCTTGACAATTCCCGGAGACGGCAGATAGGCCAAACTCAGCCCTTCGGGCAAGGCCGACTCCCAGTCGCTGATGCGCGCCGCCAGCTCGGATTCTGGAATCCCTTGAATCATAAAAAAACGGTGCTCTATGTGCGCGTCGGACTCAGCTCGCATTCTCGGCAAGACGTGCGCCTCCATCAAATGCTTCATTTCGTACGGAACCCCTGGCATGCTCACGTAGCGCACGCCGTCGCGCTCAAACAGCATTCCGGGTGCCGTTCCCTTGGCATTGGAGAGCGGTTCGCACACGTTGGGTAGTTCCGCTTGACCGCGGTTGAGTGGACCCGGAATCCGCCCCATACGCGCAAACATCGCCTCAATGTGTGCGTAGACGTCCGGGTGAAACTCAAGGGTTCCGCCAAAGTAATCGTTTAACACGTTTTTAGTGAGGTCGTCCTTGGTCGGACCGAGGCCGCCCGTAATCAGCACCCATCTAGTCTCGGGAAGCACCGCGTCCAATGCGGCGCGCACGTCGTCCGTACGGTCAGCGATCACGGTTTTGCGGCGCAGCGTCACGCCCAATTCGGCCAGCTGCTCGCCGATCCATGCCGAATTCGTGTCAATCGTTTGGCCGAGCAGCAGCTCGGTTCCGATGGCAATAACCTCAGCCTGCACGTCCTACTGAACGCGCTTAATGCTGCATCCGAGGTACTTCGTCTGCGGAACCTTCACCTGCTGTCCTTTTGCCACCGCGTTCATCGCATCCAGCAACCAGTTCTTCTTGACTTTCTTGGCGGAATCGACGTTGTCGTCAATCGCACCCGTGTACACGAGCACTCCTGTACCGTCAAACAAAAACACATGCGGAGTGGTACGCGCACCAAAGGCATCTGCCACCTGGTGCCGGTCGTCCACGAGTAGCGGAGCCTGGTACTTGTACTTCTTCCAACGAACCCGCATAGCTTCTGTAGATTCGGTGGTTCCGCGGTTCGCCTCGTTCGAGTTCACAAAGACCACCCCGATGTCGAGCTTGCGCGCCAGAGCAGCGATCGATGGGTAGCGGCCCTCCCAGCCCTCGGATTTGTCGCCATTCCCGACCACAAACGGGCATGAATTACTCGTGAAAATCACCAGCAACCCATGGGTTTTTTGCAGGGAACCTAAAGTGGCCGACGCGTCGTCTTCACGGGTGGCATCGCCAAGCAAATGCTCGGCCATGGGCAGTGAAGTACCCAACTTAATGGGCTCCGGAAGCTTCTGGGCCCCGGCGATCCCCGCTGCGAGGCCCAATAAAAGTGTCATGAAGTGTCGCATAGCTGCAAGGTAGTACGCAGTTGGCATGGCTGGCAAGGTTGGCTCTTTGGCTTGTTGGCGAGGTTCGTAAAATTGGCAAGGTTTGCTCGTTAGCAAGACTGGTAAAATTGGCGAGTTTGGCTCGTTAGCTTCTGGCTACTGGCTCGCTAGCTTCTGGCTCGCAGCAGGGCACCGTGGCGACCTTTGTGCCACAGTAAACATTAAAAACCTCTGTGCGTTGAAATGTGGTCACCTACGGCAGCATGAAGATTCTACTTTCTCCCTCTAAAACGATGAACGCCCCGAAGGCGCCTATGGCGACGGAACAGGCTCCGCTGCTCCGCTGGGCAGAACCACTGGCCAGCCGCGTGAAATCTGAAGTTCGAGATTGGGCCGATTGGTACAGCTGCAGTGAAAAAGTAGCCGAGTCGGTCGCCCAGCAATGGTCCAACTGGGAGCCTCAATCGGTCGGGACAAAAGCCGCGTGGACGTTCTCCGGAGAAGCCTTTGGTCGCCTAAATCCAAGTTCGTGGAAGCGTTACGATGTGGCTGAGCAACGCCTTCGCATCCTTTCTGGGCTCTACGGCATCCTGCGGCCCAGTGATGGAGTACTTCCCTACCGCCTGGACGTGGGACAAAGCCTAAACGGCGAACGGATTCTGCACTACTGGAAGCCGCTGGTGACGGACTGGCTTCTCACCGACTCAGCGGGCGGACCCGTAATTAATTGCGCCAGCGACGAGTACTCAGAGGTACTTGATCGTTCTCAATTTGAGTGGATTGACTGCGTATTCCTTCAGACGGTCAATGGCAAAACCCGCTCGGTTTCGGCCCTTAGCAAGCAGGCGCGCGGAGCCATGGCCCGCTTTCTGGCCAACCATTCGAGTTCGGACCCCGAAACGGCTAAAAAGTTTACCGAGGAAGGTTACCGTTTTCAGAAGTCGGAATCCGAGTCCGCCCGCTGGGTCTTTCTTCGGAAGCCATGAAGCTCCAAGTCGTTTGGTTCAAACGCGACCTGCGATGGGAGGATCATGCACCCTTAGCCGCTGCTGTCGCCACTGGCCAACCGGTCGTCGCTCTGCTCCTTCACGAGCCCTCACTTTGGAGCCAGCCAGTTTACTCCAACCGCCACGCCTGCTTTGAATATGAATCGGCTACGGAACTCGCTGCGACTCGACCGCTGCTTGGAGAATTGGAGATAGGAGCGGTTAATGCGGCCGATGGCCACGAAACCAGCATCGATGCGGCTGATGGCCGCGAAACGAGCTGCGATGCGGCCGAAGGCCTCGGGGCCAGCAATGATGCGGCCGTTGGCCGCGAAACCAGCAACGATGTGGCCGCAGGCCACGGAACTAGCAACGATGCGGCCGCAAGCCGCAATCTTCTGCCGTTTTTTTACGTGGCCGCCGAAGCGACTGAAGCATTTGAAGCGCTTGAAGCGTTTGCGGGCATCCCCATTGGCGCCGTATTCAGCCACCAAGAAATTGGTATCGAAACCTCGTTTGCTCGCGACCGCCACATGAAGAACTGGTTCAAGAAGCGCGGAATCACCTGGTACGAATCGCCCTATGGTTCGGTGCGGCGGGGACTCAAGCGACGCGACGACTGGAACGCCCACTGGAACGAGGTCATGTTCAAAGAGCCCCTCACCATGTGCAATTGGGAATGCGGACAATCCTGGAAACCTACAGCCGACTGGTTAAAGTGGACCGAGGCGAAGAAGGTGGAGCGCCCCGCGCGCGAAGCGGGCGTCGCCCAGACGGGCGGGGCGGCCTGGGGGCATCGCTACCTTAGGAGCTTTGTGGCGGGAGGCCGCGGGCGCGGGTACATGGCTCACATTTCAAAGCCTGAGGGCGCGCGAAACCACTGCAGTCGCCTTTCACCCTACCTCGCCTGGGGCAACTTGAGTCTCAAACAGGTAGTGCTGAACCTAGCCGAAACGCGCAGCGGCGACCTACTAGCGATGCGGGACGCTCGAGCCTTCGCGAGCCGACTTCGGTGGCGCGAGCACTTCATACAAAAATTCGAATCGGAACCTCGAATGGAGTTCGAGCACGTGAACAGAGGCTACAACCAGCAGACGTTTAGCACGAGTTCCGCACATTTAAACGCTTGGAAACAGGGGCAAACCGGGGTACCCATGGTTGATGCATGCATGCGAAGCTTAAACGAAACCGGATACCTGAACTTTCGCATGCGTGCCATGCTCGTGAGTTTTGGATGCCACGCACTCAACCTTAACTGGAAGGACCTGAGCGCCCACCTCGCCCAACAATTCCTAGATTTTGAACCGGGAATACACTATCCCCAGCTCCAAATGCAGGCAGCGGTCACGGGCGTCAACACCGTTCGCATTTACAACCCCGTCAAGCAGGCCGAAGAGCAGGATCCACAAGGAGTTTTTATTGAACGTTGGGTTCCGGAACTTGCCCCGCTGCCCATGCCCTTTCGCGCCGCGCCCTGGTTGCTCACTGAAATCGATTGTGTGGGCTATGGGTTTCAATTCGGAACCGACTACCCCGCACCCCTCGTGGACCTCACTACGGCCCTTCGCGAAGCACGAATTCGCTTGTACGGAGCTAAAAAACACCCTGAAGTCCGCGCCGAAAAAAACCGAATTCTCGAAATGCACGTGGCGCCCCAGCGCAAAAAACGAGGCTAACTAAATCGTTGGTTGCTGCTCTTGAAGCGACCTTGTTCAAAGTCTCTTAGCATCAGGTGCTTGGTCTTGCGACCCGTGACTCGTTCGCGCCACATTCGAAACGACGACGCCTTCATGTGCCTGCGCATCAGGGCTCTAACGTCGTTTTCGCGCAATCCGAACTGCGCGTAAATCGCTTCAAACGGAGTCCGATCCTCCCAAGCCATGGCGATAACCCGGTCAATATCAGCTTCTGATAGTTCGTTACTAAGCATTTGGAGTTCGGTATTCCCGTTTCAACGCGGTTGGCTGTTGAAAAGTTCCGCAACCCTGCTCAAAGTTCAAAGTGATATCAGTCACATTGCTACCTTGGAGGACCTTTTAGCTTTGACTTAAACCTTTATCACCCGTTACCATGACCGAATTGATTTCAGCTGGCGCCTTTTTAGTTGATGTACGCACCCCCGAAGAATTTGAATCGGGCCACGTGAGAGCATCAGTTAATATTCCATTGGATGAAGTTGCAGACCGCCTTGAAGAGTTTTCTGGCAAAGACCACATCATTGTTTTTTGCCGTAGCGGAAACCGCAGCGGAATGGCCAAAGCAATCTTAGCCCAGGCCGGAATCACCAACGTCACCAACGGCGGAACTTGGCAGGACGTCAAGCAATTCATTGACTAATTATTCAGAATCATGTGGGAATTTCTCATCAACCCTTGGCCGTGGTGGTTCTCAGGAGCCGCCATTTCGGTCACCATGTTCGCCCTCATTCTATTCGGGCGAAGCTTTGGATTCTCAAGCAACCTGCGCACCCTTTGTGCCATTGCTACACGTCGTAAGGTCAGTTTTTTTGACTTCGACTGGAAAAAAGAGACCTGGAACCTGATCTTCTTGATCGGAGCCATCATCGGAGGCTACCTCGCCAACACCTACATGAACCACGGCGAGGCGGTTCAAATTTCGCAAGCGACCATCAACGACCTAGCTGCACTGGGCTTTGGAGACCCGAGCACCTCTGCTTCGGGCGTTCAGCCAGATGAACTCTTTGCGTGGGAAAACGTACTGACGCTCCGCGGATTCCTCATCCTAGCCGTCGCGGGGCTCCTCGTTGGATTCGGAACCCGCTACGCGGGCGGATGCACCTCGGGCCACGCCATCAGCGGCCTGTCAGACCTTCAAATTCCATCGCTCATCGCGGTCATTGGATTCTTCACCGGAGGCCTCATCATGACCCACCTGCTCTACCCCCTCATTTTCTAGACCATGCGCTTCATCAAATACCTTCTCGTCGGAATCTTTTTCGGCATCCTGATGGCCAAAAGTGAGGCCTTCTCGTGGTACCGAATCCAAGAAATGTTCCGCTTTCAGGCCTTTCACATGTACGGAATCATCGGAACCGCCGTCGTTCTCGGTGCAGCCGGAACATGGATCATCAAAAAGCTGAAAGTCAGCGACATTCACGGCGAACCCATCAAGTTCAACCCCAAAGAAATGGGCTTCTACCGCTACTTCATCGGCGGAACCATATTTGGACTCGGCTGGGCCCTCGGAGGCGCTTGCCCTGGACCGATGGTCGTGAGCGTTGGCTACGGCGTTCTTTCGATGCTCGTCGTCTTCTTCTTTTCCATCGTCGGAACCTTTATTTACGGCGAAGTCCGCGACCGACTTCCGCACTAAACGGCTTTAGACCCGTACGCAATGGCTTCGCAACCAAACCAATCCAATAAGGATCCTAACCAAGATCCCGAACAGGACTCCAAGCTCCTGCAGACCGTGGGGCAACTCTTTAACCTCACGGTCTTTCTTTCCTTTTTTGTTGTAGCCCTTCTTGCCTACGTCGTTGTATTCACACAGCCCAAACCGTGGATGACTGCCTGGTGGGCGCGCGTCACGGCTCCGGAACCGGAAGCCGCCGTCACAGAGGCCACGCCGGCTGCGCCGGCCGTGGCCTACTGGACCGCCCCCTCGACCAGCAGCATCAGCGACCCTGAGCAAAAAAAACAAATCGAATACGGCAAAGACCTTATCGCCCACACTGCCAAGTACTTTGGTCCAGAGGGAATCATTGAAAAGAACCGCACCAACGGCCTCAACTGCCAAAACTGCCACCTTGATGCCGGAACCAAAATCTTCGGCAACAACTACTCCGCAGTGACCTCGACCTACCCAAAGTTTCGCGCCCGTTCCGGAGCCGTTGAAAACATTTTTAAACGCGTCAACGACTGCTTCGAGCGCAGCCTCAACGGCAAAGCGCTCGACACGAATTCCGCCGAAATGAGCGCAATCGTGGCCTACATCAATTTTTTAGGCAAGGACGTGCCCAAAGGCGAACAGCCAGAAGGCGTGGGCCTCAAAAAGCCTGCATTCCTCAACCGAGCCATTGATCCCGCCAAGGGCAAACTCGTGTACGAAGCTCAGTGCCAAAGTTGCCACCAAGCTGACGGTCAAGGACTTTGGGCTGATGGCGCCAAGGAATACACCTACCCTCCGCTCTGGGGCAAGCTCAGCTACAACGACGGCGCTGGACTCTACCGAATGAGCAATTTTGCGGGCTACGTCAAGTACAACATGCCGTTGGGCGCCACCCACGACGAGCCGATTCTTACCGACGAAGAAGCTTGGGACGTGGCCGCCTACGTCAACAGCCAGCCCCGCCCCAAAAAGGACATCAGCCAGGACTGGCCCGACATCTCCAAAAAGCCGTTTGACCATCCGTTTGGCCCATTTGCCGACGGATTTAGCGAAACCGAACACAAATACGGCCCTTTTGGCCCCATTAAGGCCAAGTACGAGGCCATGAATCCCAAGAAATGAACAACGAACGCCGCGAATTCCTCAAAAAAGCAGGATTATTTGGAGGAGCCCTCGCCCTCAACCCCCTGACTTCGTTGGCCGCAGGCGGTTCCGAACGCGACCCCAAAGCGAAGACTCCTACAGACCGTACCAAAGGCGACCTCGAAGTTACCATTCTTCAGACGACCGACGTACACTGCCAAATCCACCCGCACGACGAACTGTTTTGGGAAGACGGCAAATCCGTGTTTCGCCAAACCGGGGGCTATGCGCACCTCGCGACCTACCTCAAGCAAGAGCGCAGCAAGCACGAGTACAGCTTTTTGATCGACACCGGCGACATGTTTCAGGGAAGCGAACTGTCGGTTAAGACGACGGGCGAAGCCATGGTTCCGATTTTAAACGCTTTGGACTACGACCTCTACCTACCCGGTAACTGGGAGGTCGTGTACTACAAAAAAATGATGCAGCACCTGCTCGGGTCGCTGCACGCCCCCAAGGTCTGCGCCAACATGTACCACGATTTGGGCGACGGCACGCGTGGCGAACTCGTGTTCCCCGCCTACCACGTGTGGAACGTCGGAGGCGTTAAAATCGGATTCCTCGGCTACACGGACCACCTGGTTCCGGTGCGCCAATCCCCGAACTACTCGAAGGGCATCATCTACACACTGCCTGAAGAAAACCTCGCCCACTACGTCGACGTGCTGCGGAACCAAGAGAAGTGCGCCGCCGTCATGGTCATCGCGCACCTCGGGCTGTCGCAGCAGATCAACTTGGCCAACCTACCCGAAGCTGAAGGCGTGGACTATGTGTTGGGAGGCGACACGCACGAGCGTGTCCGGGTTCCCATTCAATGCAAATACGCCAAGGTGGTCGAGCCCGGAGCCTTTGGCTCGTTTGTGGGCAAGCTCACACTCAAATTCCGCGACGGAAAACTCGTAAACGACGCCTACGACTTGGTCGAGCTCGAAGCCGCGAAGTACCCCGCAGACGCTGAAGTGGCCGCGCTCGTCGCCACCAACGAAGCGCCCTTCGCCGCATCCATCAACGAAGTAATTGGGTACTCGAAGGTTCCGCTCTACCGCTACTTTGTCATCGAAAACACGATTGACACGATGATTACGGATGCGCTTCGCTGGCGCATGCCCGAAGTGGATTTGGTGCTGAGTAACGGATTCCGCTTCTGCCCTCCCCGTTCGACTCCTGACCATACGGGCAACATTCCGATTACCTCGGGCTACTTGTTTGACATGCTCCCCGTGGACAGTCCTGTGCGCGTCGCCGAGGCCACTGGAGCCCAAATTCTCGCGTGGCTCGAGAAGGAACTGCACAACGTGTTCGCCGAAAAAGCCAGCGAGCGCTTTGGCGGATGGGTCATCAAATTCAACGGCATGAACGTGGAATTCAAGGCCTTCGCTCCCAAAGGCCAGCGCGTTCAAAAGGTCAGCATTGGCAAAAAGCCGCTGGAACCCGCACGCGTATACCGCATGAGTGCCTGCGAACGCGACGGAGACCCCATGGACATGCTTTGCCGAATTAAAGGCGTTAAAAACGCTTCCAACAAGCCGTTCTCGCTGCACGACGTGATGCGCGACTACTTCAAGGCCAAGGGTCCGGTTTCGCCCAAAGTTCGCGGCAACGCCAAGGTCCTAGATGCACCCCAGACGTTGCTGACTCAAGTCACAGGAGTTCCGTACGAGTTCCGGTAATTTTCGGGCATGAACAAGATCCTAACCATCCTTGCCCTTGTATTCATGGGCAGTATCGCTTGGGCCCAGCAAAACCCCGAGCACCGCATCGTCTTTCAGCACACTACCGCCGACACCACGGCGCAAAAGGCGCTGATGAAGCAGCTCGGAAACATGCTTTCGGTCAGCCCCACCTCCCAAATTGAGGTGGTCTGCCACGGCCCCGGCCTCAACATGCTGGTGGCGCAAAGCAGCCGTGTAGCCGAGAAGCTCGCTGGCTTCGCCGCCCGCGGAGTCGTTTTCAACGCCTGCCAGTTCTCGATGAACGAGCGCAAAGTGGCTCCCGAGCAACTTTTGCCTTCAGTCAAGCAGGTTCCTGCCGGAATCATTTACATCGTCACCAAGCAAGAAGAAGGCTTTCACTACATCAAATCGGGTTTTTAATTGCTTAAAAACGCTTACCTCATCCTCAGCCTGTACGGGCTGTCCTTGTGGGCGGAACCGGCGACGGATTCCGCCCGCTTCGCTTCACTCAACCAGTACTTTGCGGCGTCGACGTACAGCTTTCATTCCCGCAGCTACTTCATGGGCACTGCCAACCGCGGCCCGCTCAAAGACGACTTTACTTTGGCCCAAGGCGGTGACCTCGGAATCCAAACTCCCTGGCTGCGCGGGGTTCGCTTCAACCTCAGCGGGTACTTCATCTACAACCTCGCGTCAAGCGACTTGGCGCGGCCGGACTCCATCTCAGGCGGCTTCAACCGCTACGAGGCCGGTCAGTACGACCTTGCCAACCGCGGAACCACGCGCGGACTCGAGCGCGTAGAGCAACTGAATGTTGAATTTCAGCGTCGTGGATTTCACGCGCAACTTGGTCGCTTTCAGCGCGAAACACCCTTCTTTAACGCCCAAGATGGCCGAATGCGCCCCACGCTCGAAGAGGGCCTTTGGCTGCGCCAAACCATAGGCTCGTGGAAGCTCCGCGGCGCTGCGGTGTGGGCCATTTCGCCTCGATCGACTGTCGACTGGTACCCAGTCGCCCAATCTGTGGGCATCTACAGCCGGGGCGTACGCGCCGATGGAACTCCAGGTGCCTACCTCCTCTCGGACGCCGGTCGCGCCCTCGCCGTGGCGGGAATCCAAGGTCCACTGACCAAGTCCCTTAACCTTGAAGCCTGGTCCATGGCGTTTCCAAATGTGTTCCATAGCCACACGGCGCAGGTAGAATACCGCCGCGGCGAGGCCAAATTCCGCCTCATGGGACTCGCCCAAGGGCGTTTAGGCGATGGCGGCAACACAGATCAGACGCTCGCCTACATTCCCGAGGGCCATCAGGCCTACGCGCTGAGCGGCAACGCAAGTATTCCGCTGCCCAAAAAGCGCTACGCGGCCCTCAGCTACACCCGAATCACGAGCCACGGCCAGTACCTGATGCCGCGCGAGTGGGGCCGCGACCCGTTTTACACGTTTATGTCCCGCGAACGCAACGAGGGTCTCGGCGACGTCCACGCCGCAACCTTAATGCTCGGAAGCATTCGCAAGCGCGGTTCGCACGAAGTCAACGTTGGATTTTACGACCTCCCTGATCCGAGCAACTTCCGCCTCAACAAGTACGGAATGCCTTCGTACTGGCAAGTGAACGTGGCAGGGCGAATGCGTCCACAAAAGTCACTCGACGGACTCACTTTGAGGTACTTAGTGATGTACAAAGGCGCCCTTGGCCCTCACGACCTAAGCCTCGCCCAGCAGTTCAACAAAATCGGAGTCTGGCACCTGAGCCTGAGTGCCGACTACGCATTCAGCTCCAAAAAATGATTTTGCGCGAAGCCCACGAGGGCGACCTAGAATTCCTGCAGCGCATCACCCAAACGCCGGGTTGGCTCGCCAACATTGGTCCGCGCGGAACCGAAACGCGCGAGGGTGCTCTGGCCTACCTCGAGCGCAGTTTTCTGACTCCGTACCGCACGCACGGCTGCGGCCTTTGGGTGATTGAGGTGGACGGCGTGGCCATCGGTTTGAGCGGAATCGTAGTCCGCAGCGGCACCGAGTTTCCGGACCTCGGCTACGCCCTGCTCCCCGAATTTGAAGGACGTGGATACGCTACCCTCGCTGCCCAGAGCGTCCTTCAGTGGGCCTTAGAATCCGGGCGCTGGACCCACCTCGACGCCTACACGATGCCGCACAACGAGGCATCCAACAACGTGCTTCGTCGCCTCGGATTCCAGGACCTCGGAATCGTGCACCTCGAAGCCTTCGACGGTGAGGCATCGCAGCACTGGCGTAAGAGGCTCGTTGGCTAGATTGGCTGAGATTAGCTCGTTGGCGCACTCATAACTAGCAGCGAGCAGTTGGTGCTAAGGCCACTAAAGAATCTGGTTAGTCATCATCCAGACGGCTATTTCGTGCAACAATTTGAAATTGAGACACCTATCCATTTCTAGAAATTTAAAAAAAAGTAAAATCCGGTTATAACCGGACAAACATGGGTTCCTTAACACCTGTGTGGCTAAGCGACCACAAGTAGCTAGTAACTAGCTTCTAACAAGCCAACCTTGCTAATTCGCCAGCACCACCACCTCGTGCCCCGCGAGGGTCAGAGAGTTTCCGAGGGATTTGGGTTCCGCGCGAAGTACATCAGTCCATTCACTGTCGCGCAGCGCGGTGGGCAAGTTGTAGGTGACGGCCGCGGACCGGGTGTTGATTAGGACGAGCACGCGTTCGCCGTCGAGCTCACGCTCAAAGGCAAGGACGTTGGGGTGCGAATAGGGTTTGAGTGTGCCGTAGCGCAGCGCACCGTACTCGAGTCGCAGGGCAAACAACTGACCAAATCGCTCTTGCAGCCCGGGATTGGCGGCCCAGTTCACGGGGTCTTTGCCAAAAAAACTGGTAGTTCCTGCCTCGCCCACCTCTTGGCCGGTGTAGATCAGCGGAACTCCGCCCATTAGCACCGCAGCCGCTTGGGCGGCGAATGAAGCTTCGACTCCGCCAAACATGGTCACAGGCGTTGCCTCCCAGGCCGACTGGTCGTGGTTCGTGGCGAAGCGAAGTCGAATCGCGGGCGAAGCATTGGTTTCGGCCGTATTCGCGGTAAAGAGGTTGGTGACCGGAGCCTGAGCCGTTCCAAACACTTGCTGAAGGTTGTAGTTCCAGTTCCAGCCGTAGATGAGTGGCATTCCGGCATTGTAGTGGTCGGGGCGCTCGCCTTCGGTCAAAAACAGCAGCTTGCGGTCGGTAATTCCTTTGAGGCTGTCCATGGCGGACTTCCAAAAGGCAAACGGAACAAAGTCCGCCGCATCAAAGCGGAATCCGTCAATGCCCACCTCAAACACCCAGTACTTCATTTCGTCAATCATCGCCAGCTGGAGCGCGGGATTGGCGTAGTTCAGATCAGCGACATCCTGCCAGTTGGTTCCGGGGGGATGCACTATTGCGCCCGCCGCATTGGTGGTGTACCATTCGGGGTGCTGTGTGATCCAAGGATGATCCCACGCGGTGTGGTTGGCCACCCAGTCAATGATTACGGACATTTTGCGCTCGTGGGCCTCGGCGATCAAGGTCTTGAGGTCGTCTAGGGTTCCGAATTCTGGATCGATGGCTCGGTAGTCCGCCACACAGTAGGGCGAGCCAATGGCCTTGACTTGTCCCATTTTGAAGACGGGCATCAACCAAATCGTATTGACATTCAGCGACTTAATTCGGTCAAGGTCAGCCGTTACACCAGCAATTGTGCCCGCTGCCGAATGGGCGCGCGGATTCACTTCGTACAGCAAAAGGTCTTCGGGTTCTACCACGTCAATCAGCGAATTCCAGGGTTGGGGTTGGGGCTCGGGGCGGCAGGCCGACAGCGCGGTAAGGGCCAGAATTCCGAGTAAAAGTTTGTGACGTTTCACACGTGTAAAACTAATCGGCAAACGACCTTTGCCGCTATGAATTCTGGTTCCGCCCCCAAAAAATGGAAGTTGCTCTTGCTCAACTGGCTGTTTGTCTACCCGTTGATCAACGTACTGATCCCCGTTACCTTTCCGCTCACCGACGGATGGCCCATGCCCTTGCGTACTTTGGTGCTAACGGCTATTATGGTTCCTGTGATGGGTGCCGTGCTGCCTAAGCTTCACGTGCGGTTTGGCTCGTGGTTGCGCCAATAAGCGCTTAACTTAGGCGCAGAATGAAGCGCACCTCCCTATTTCTTGGCCCGCTGGGCTTTTTGGCTATCCAATTCGCTGGCCTTCCGCCCCAGCAAAACGTGGTCCTCGGAACCGCCTTTTGGATGCTCCTCTGGTGGTTCACCGAGGTGCTGCCGCTTGGAATCACCGCGTTGCTTCCCCTCGTCTTGTTTGGCGGAACCGGAATTCTCAGCAATTCCGAACTCGCCAACGCCTACGCGAACCCACTCATCTACCTCTTTATGGGTGGATTTTTTCTTGCGCGCGGAATCGAGCGCCACAACCTGCATCGCCGTCTAGCCCTCGGAATCCTACGCCATGTAGGTCACCGGAGCCACACGGTTTTAGCCGGAGTCATGTTCGCCACCTTTACGTTGAGTTTGTGGATGAGCAATACGGCTACGGCTGTCATGATGCTTCCGCTCACGCTGTCGCTACTTGGCCACCTTCCGACTGAGAAAGAAACCCAAAACAACCTAGAGCGCCGCGTCCTTCTCGGAATGGCCTGGGGTGCCAACCTCGGTGGCATCGGCACCCTCATCGGGACTCCTCCGAACCTCGTCTACGCCGCCTTTCGCGAAGAAACCCTCGGCTTCACCACCACTTTCGTGGAATGGAGCGCCATCGCATTCCCGCTAGCACTCGTACTTCTGGTTATCGCATATGCCGTGCTAAGCCGCAATATGCCGTCGGTCGACCTCGGCGATCTTGAGTGGCCTAAGCCCGCACCCTGGACTTCAGCTGAAATCCGAGTGGCACTGATCTTTAGCCTCACGGCCATCCTTTGGATGACGCGCCAATGGATCGAGCCCTTCGTAACTCCCTACGGTTGGTCACTTCCCGACCAGGTCATCGGAATCGGCGGAGCACTCGCCATGTTCGCGCTACGCGACCGCGACGGAGCCCCCTTACTGCGCTGGAAGGATGGCCGCAAAATCGAATGGGGCATCCTATTGCTCTTTGGAGGTGGGCTCTCCCTGGCCGCCGCAATGCAAGCCTCGGGATGGCTCGACGCCCTACAATCCCTTTCGGACCACCCGCTCCCTGCGTGGGTTTGGATCTTTGCCTTCACTGTGATCGGCGTGTGGACCACCGAGCTCTTCAGCAACATGGCTTTGGTCAGCGGAACCTTGCCCATCGC
>CAYYWL010000017.1:0-5547 GCA_964475135.1 uncultured Owenweeksia sp. | reverse complement strand
CTGATCACCTTTTGAGCACCACTGCTCATTTCGTGATCCAACATGTCCTCGTCACCCTTCCAGTCGATCGTGACTTCACCTGTGGCAGAATTCACGTGCCCCTTTAGCGCCACTTTATCCTTCACGGCTTCTAAATAGCGGAGCTTGTGTTCCGCCAATTCCACGCGCGGATCGAGCTGGTCAAAAAACGAGGCGTCGACGACCGAGCCGAAGTCGTGCCCCTCACGTTCGAGTTCGGCAAGCCATTCCGCGAGCTCGCCCTGAATCAATTGCTGTACTTCCATTTCTTCTTTGGTTAAATGAGACGGCAATTTGGGCATGGTCGGGGGCGCTAGTTGGTTGGTAAACGAATATAAGCATTTGCCAATTTGCCACATGGGACCGCGTCAATTCATTGCGGATTCCGCCTGAAACATAACCGCACCAACGACTACAATGCACTCAGATTCCACAGTATACAGCAATCCAACATGTCGTGTAATCACTGCAAGTCGAAAACCACCTGAAACGGGTTTACCCAGATTCGGAAACCGAAGCAGGCGCAAAAGCATTGCGACCACCTTCTTCTCAAATTCAATCCGTACTGAGCTCCCAAACTTCGATTCCACCCACACATATTGAGCTGAGAGCGCCTTTTGGACGCCCTCATCGATCCGCAGTGTCATTGAGACTAGAGCCTAGTCAACCAACGCTTTAGGTCGCTTGCGGTGTATTCGATTCCGCCACCGACATTCAGCCTCGCGGCGATTTCGCGCTCATCACCCTTCCAGTCGATCGTGACTTCACCTGTGGCAGAATTCACGTGCCCCTTTAGCGCCACTTTATCCTTCACGGCTTCTAAATAGCGGAGCTTGTGTTCCGCCAATTCCACGCGCGGATCGAGCTGGTCAAAAAACGAGGCGTCGACGACCGAGCCGAAGTCGTGCCCCTCACGTTCGAGTTCGGCAAGCCATTCCGCGAGCTCGCCCTGAATCAATTGCTGTACTTCCATTTCTTCTTTGGTTAAATGAGACGGCAATTTGGGCATGGTCGGGGGCGCTAGTTGGTTGGTAAACGAATATAAGCATTTGCCAAAATCCCACCTAAAAGTCCTATTTTCGAACCGCTTACCCCAAATCACCTATCTAAACCGGACCGAAATGCGCACCAACCTCGAAATCCTCAGCGACGCCTGGCAAGTACTCAAAGGCCAGCGAGGCTTGGCCCTCGGAACCCTACTCGTCTACATCCTAATCGTGGGAACCCTCTCGTTCATCGACAGTTCCGCATCGCTTGGCCTGCTGAGCCTGGTATGGACGCCATCATTCGACCTCACCTCGAGCGTCGGAGTTCTTCAAGTCCTTTGGTCCGGAGCGTTCAGTTTGGGTTCCGCCACATTCATGCTTAAGATTGTGCGCCGAGCCAACCCAGATTTTGAAGATATTTTTTCAGGTTTTAACCAATGGAAGCGGGCCACTTGGACCTCCATCGTGTACGTGGTTCGGCTGGTTCTGTGGTACCTGCTTCTCATCATTCCCGGAATCGTGAAATCCTTTGCCTACGCACAAACGTGGTACGTGCTTTCTGACTACCCCGAGCTTACTGCCAACCAAGCCATCAACCGCTCTGAAGAAATGATGCAGGGGCATAAAATCAAGCTCTTCCTACTGACCCTGTGGATTCTACTTCTCGTCCTGCTTGGCATCGTTACCCTTTTCATCGGATTCTTCTGGATCGGACCCTGGATCGCCGCGACCTCAGCCCAATTCTACACCGAAGTCAAGTCGGACTGGCTTCGCCGAAACGGAATACACTCTGAACCCACACCAACCGCAGAAGAAGCCGGCGAATAGCTAACAAGCTAACCTCGCCAACCAGCCAATCTCAGCCAACTCAAGGCTGCGTGATCCGCCCCTCAAGCGCCCCCTTGGACTCGCTTGATGGCTCGGGCTCGCGGGCCAACTCAGAGATTCCGCGCACTAACATAGGTGGATAATCTGCTGGAGCCAAGCTTCGTACGCCCTTCAGTTTCCATGAACGCTGCAAGCCGTCTTCTTTGGCGCGGCTGTCGGCTACCAGTGAAATAATTCCGGTCGGGAGGTCAAAGAGCAATCCGCCATAAAAGGTCGTGGCGGCCCCAACGTAAAGTGTGCCAGCAAAAACCCAGACGTCTTGAGCAATGATTCCGGCTGGAATCGACGCCAGAACGACTAACCCCCCAATGGTTGAAAACATTGCCCAATCGTGCTTGCGCTTGTACACCAATTCGTACACCGAGGTGTCCTGACCGTCGACCATCCACAGGTAGTTTACCATGGTCGGACGGCGGTTTTCAGAACTAAATTTCGGAACCTTAAATTCCGTAATCACCGCAGATTCACCGCGATTCGTCGTAGTAATTTCAACGTCCATTGACGTGCAGCGCTCGCCTTTGGCGTCGAATACTTCGAGCTGGATTTCGCGTGTGGTGAGCACCTTTTCGGCCGGGATCGCGACATTACCTACCCAAAACACCGAAGTGCACGAACTAAGGCTCAACACCAACGCAGCAAAGGGAATCAGCATATTTTTCATGGCCCGAATATGCATTAAAAAACTGAAATTGAATTAGTAGTAATCGCAAATGAATAAAAATGTTTTATATCTTTTCGCTACTAATCATCTAAACTCATGAACAAAAACACCTTTACTACCCTCGCTTTAGGCGCGGCCATTTTGGCTTCGTGCACCCTTGAAAAAGATGCACAGCACGGAATCTCCTTCGAATTCCAGCACCCAAACCAACGCAGCAAAAGCGAAGTTCGCGAACAACCTGAGCGCATCGCTTCAACTCCGGCCAGCGTGACCAGCCCCGCAGCGACCACTTCGGATTGGGTAGCTGCTCCAGCTACGACCTACGCGGCTTCACCCTCTGAATTTTGGGCGACGCCAACAGATTCCTACAGCAAGCCACTCGCTGAAGAGCAAGCTTTAACTTATGAAGCTCCAGTAGCTGCCGAGCCCCGCATCTTGGCAACCGAAGAAGTCGCAGCAGACGCAGCCGACGAAGTGGTTGTTGTGGCCAAGAAAAAGTCTTGGGCCCAGCGACTCGTTGAGTTCATGGCTCCCGACAACGAAATGGTGATTGCCGCCCTACTCGCCTTCTTCCTTGGCGGATTCGGCGCACACTGGTTCTACTTGGGTGAGCGCGGACGCGGCATGGCTCGTTTGCTTGTTACCCTTGGCGCAGGCCTACTATATGTGGTTGGCTACATTATCGCTGCAGTGAGTATTGCTGCTGGTGGCACCGGAGCGCTCGGCGGTATTCTGTTCGCCTTGGGCCTAATTGGATTACTTGTCAACCAAATCCTGGTGATCATTGACCTCGTCAAAATCCTTACCGACAATTGGTGATCCACCGCTGTCGTACCTTCAAGCCGTCCCTCGGGGCGGCTTTTTTTTTGCACTTATGCTTCGGAACCTACTCCTACTCACCTCCATCTTTTCTCTCGGCGCGTGCTCGCTACAGCTTGATTCCCAGTACGGAATCCGATTTGAACCCGCCAAAATCGAAGCAGACGCATCCCGGGCCCAACCCCACTCAGCTGACGAGTGGGCATCACCGTTGCACCCCTATTCCGCTCCCGAAACCGCACCCGAAGTCTGGAGTGCGCCCGCCGAGACGGTTGTTGAAACGAACTACTTTGCGAGCGAGTCCCATATCGCCCCCCTGCCCAACATGGAGTCTTTGGATGAATCCATAGTTGCTGAACCCATATTCGCGGTGGAACCTGAGCAGACTACCGCAGTAGCAGTAGCAGCCGCCGCCACCACCTGGCCCAAGAAAAAGCCCGAACGCAACATGACCGTCGCATGGGTCCTGTGGGCAATCCCTGCCATCTTGGTGCTCTTTGCTGCAGGCGGACTCCTGCTCAACTTCGGAGCGCACTGGTACTACCTCGGCTATCACCGCAAGGGCATGGCAAAAACGATTGTTTGGGCCATCACCCTAGCCGTACTTTCAGTCGTAGTATTCTTATCCAGCGCGCTCGGAATGAACCTACTCGCCGCACTCATTGCGTTGATCCTTCTCGTTCCGCTCAGCGTAATCCAAATAATCGGTCTCGTCAAAGACTTTTTTGCCCTTCAAAAAATTGCCAACAAAAAAGCGCGCGGCCGCAAGCAACGTATTGTGTAGTTTAGCCTGACATGCAGGATCCGTTTTACCCGATTGAAGTATTTAGCACCGTGTGGTGGTGGGGCTGGGCCTACTTTGGCGCCTACTCGCTCTTCTTGATGCTGATGGCTCGGGCCAACGACAACCTGCGCATGTGGACCGAGCGCATCTTAGGCTACAGCCTCATGGCGCTCTACCTCGGAGTTCACATTCACCAAGTCGCCAGCGGCGTCTGGAGCCCGTCAACCTCGCTCCCCGGCCACTTGTGCTCGATCAGCTTCTTGCTCGCGGTCATTTACCTGACCACTGGCAGCACCAAAGTCTTGCTGCCCCTCACCTTTTGGGGCATCACGGGCGGAGCGCACGCGCTTATCACTCCCGCCAGCCCGCTGGGCAACCATCCGCTCTACCTCATCGAATTTTGGGTACAGCACACTACGATTGTTCTGGTTCCGCTTTACGCGCTTCGCAGCGGCGCCTGGCTCATCCCGGCCCGTGCTTGGGTCAAGGCATTCTGGGGCAATCAATTTTTGCTGGTTCCGATTTTTGTACTCAACCGCGTCGCCGGAGCCAACTACCAATTCCTCCTCGCTCCCCCGGCCGTCAACAACCCTTTACTCATCGGCCCTTGGCCGTGGTACTTGGTCGGAATCGATGCCCTTATGCTCGGCCACTACTGGCTGATTCAGAAGTGGTTGGGGCGACGAAGCTAGGGCTGCGCGTTGCTGGTTTCTTGCTACTTGTTCTTTGCTGGATTCCGAAACCGGTACAGGTAGCGCGCAGCAAGGGCTGCGTGGGGTTGCCAGCGTTCCACGAGGCGGTCAATGCGCTCCGCGTATTCGGACTCGCTGTAGCCGTAGAGCTCGCAAACGGCCTTGCGGATTTGGTAGTCTTCACGCGGAAAAATCCCTGGACGCCCCAACGTAAACAGCAGAATCATTTGTGCAGACCACAGACCCAGGCCAGGAACCTCGGTGAGGCGGCGAATGACTTCATCGTCGGGCATGGCGGTCCAGTCGAGTTCAGGCCAGCGGTCGCGGCGGGCGACGTCGCGCAGCGCCTTCCACGCGTCGGATTTTTGGTACGAAAGTTTGAGGGCGAGCACGACGTCTTCGGGTACATCTGTTTCGGGCTGCAGCTCAAACGGGTAAAGCGTTTTTAAGCGCTTAAAACGAAACGCCGCGTTGGTCGGCGTGTAGTGAATCCGCATGTCCAGCACACAGCTGAGTGCGTCCTCGTACACGTTGCCCGTGGACTCCAGCGGCGGAACCTCCATTCGGTCCACCACCGTCCGAAGCGCGGGGTCAGACTGGCGAAGGTGTTCGATGGCAGAAAGGGTTTCGGCTGAAATCATGCCAGATTAACCCTACAAGCGGCACGCGGGTTCTTGCAGTTTCTGCGCCTTGCAGCCG
>CAYYWL010000016.1:17764-33030 GCA_964475135.1 uncultured Owenweeksia sp. | reverse complement strand
GACTTTCCCTTTACCGTAAAAAAGCCATCCTGGTAATCAAATAATTGCACGTGTACGGTATCATAGATAACCGAGTCACGCAATAAAACAGTGGCTGGAGTATTGACGGAAAAAGCGGTTGTGCTCACTGCGGCTGCTTGATTCAAGCGCACACCCAATTCCCTAATCTCTTTGGATAAGCCAGGCAACATTGCAGCTAGCTCGTGGCCCTTTAAGGTGAGCACCTGGTTTTGTGCTACAAGTTGTCCGTTATCCGCACGCAATGTGTCGAGCTCTTGATAAAGGGATTCGCTCGCCTGAAAAACACGGCGGTATCCGTCCCGCTCAGCTCGCCATAGCCGCCAAAATGAGAAGGATAGGATAAGCGCAGTGGCCAATCCTATCCCTAAAACCATTATGATTCTACGTTGGATCATTTATTCCTTAGGATTACTCGGCCTTTTGGTTTCCGCCCAGATATAAGTAGAAAGCACGGTCATGACGCCCGCGATGCACGTCGTAGCCACAGCCTCCATTTCTTTAAAAATGGATACGTAGGTCGTGACCACAAGAAAAACTGCGGCTGCTAGGGTGATCTTCAGTCGTGTGCGTTTATCCTTTATCGGGGTATCCATTCTCTTCCGTCGTAGAATTCAATCATTAGCATTCCTTCCTGGGCTCGAATGCGGGTATTACCGGGTTCATTTAAGAGCCCCTGGTTTTGACACCAATAGAGGTATCCCTCGGCAATCGTCACTACGACGCCTTCACCAAGGAAGTGTTGGGGAGCGGCAAATGCCTTACTCCCCGTCACTACCTGCTCGGACTGTGTGTCCAGAGCGCCCTCTACTTGTTTCACCTTTATTCGATCCATGGTTTAGTTACTTATCGCGATGCGTAGTGAACCGAAATGGTGTCTGTTGGCTCGGTGATATACGGAACGGTGAACGTTAAGTTCTTTGCGCCGGCCGTGTACGAGATCGTTTTCACGCGAATGCCGTTGAAAAACACCAACGGGGTAAATCCGTCCGCGATATTTTTAGTCAATAGCAAGGCAACAGGCACGTTCCCTTCACCCGAAACAGTGGTAAAATCTTCTACCGTTTCAGTGAAGGCTAGCTCACGCGCATTGGCAGCTGTCAACGCTGAGTTTGCGGTGCTTTGAGCGGCCGCTGCCTCAGTACGTGCTGTATTGGCTGTGCTTTGAGCTGCATTGGCTTTGGTAACACCGCTGTCAGCAGTCGCTTGGGCATTGTCAGCGGCACTCTGGGCCGTAGTTGCTTTTGCCAGTGCCGTATCAGCGGTAGTTTGAGCATCCGCAGCATCGCTCAATGCCGTATTTGCAGTTGTCTGTGCTGTTGATGCCTCACTACGAGCAGTATTTGCAGTCGATTGAGCCGCACTCGCTGCTGTGGCAGCGGCGTTGGCATTACTCAAAGCTGTATTGGCCGTAGTGGTCGTTGTGGCAAGTCCGCTCTCAATGGTATCCAGGTTTACGGCTTGAGTTACGGTAATATGCCCAACCTTGGTCTTCTCGGCATCCGTGAATGCGTTGGTGTTGGCATTGCTCTCGTAGGCACTCTTTACCGCTTCCTTACTCAAGGCATTGGTGAAAAGGTCCTCATCGGCCACTTTGGTATAGGTGGATGTTGATCCTTTACCGTCAGTTACTGCAGTAACAATGTACAAGGCCCACTTGCTGTCGCCGTCGTTGGTCACAAATACACGGTCGGAAACTTTCAAACCGGTCAAGGCACCACGCGCCGTGAGCGAGGCTACGCTGTATGCATCTTCGGCACCCGCAACCAAGCTTTGTACCTCTGACTTGGAATAGACATCCAAGTTTCCGCGAGCAGAGGCCGCATTGACATCGGAAAGGTTGTTGGCCTTCTTAACTACTACTGAGTCTAGGGCCTTTTCGGCCAAAGCACTTACTAAGCCTTCGACCTGCTTTTGTTTGATGAATTCACTCATTTTTATTGGTTTTTATTGATTTGTTTTTAGGATGTTGGGGTGAGTTTAGGGTACCTGAGTACCACGCGATCGTTCATCTCCAAATCGAAGCCTCCATGCCAAAACAGGCGGTCGCCTTCAATATGAAAGTCGCGGTCAACACCGTACTGGTAGAGTACGCTGTTCACCGTCAGAAAGACCGAATCGGTATCGGTGATGAGTTCCGGATTGTAGAATACGGTTTCTCCATTTGCGGCCATGGTCAATTCCAGGGTGATCCAATCAATGGATCCAGAACTGGTCGTACCGCCCCCTCCAAGGGAATAGTCTACACATGATGAGATGCGATAAACTTCTCCGCCTATGATGATCTCATCGTTAATGCGATCACCAATCAGCTCCAAAATCTCTTTGGCTGAGAAGTTGTGTGTTTGACCGGTTCGTACTGATCTAAGGGTAAATGCCATAGTATTAATTCTTCTTTTTCTTCTTGTTTCGTGCCACCCAAAACCAAGCGATGATTCCTGAAACCGCTAAGGCTCCGATGGAAATACCCGCTGGTGTTTGGATCACTGCAAGTCCTTTTTTTTTACGATGTCACTAATGCTGTTGAATGTGGCGATGATCCCTTTTCGGTAGCCTTCGCGCGAGTCTCCATTTGATTCCGAGATGTAGGGGCTGTATGCAATGGCTTTAGCATAGGCCGTTGAATCGTTGCTTACCGCATGCGCTGCCTTGTACTTACTGGATATCAGTCGTGCAAAATCGTAAAAGCTGTCTTGATTGGTCTTGTACACCCGAAACTTGAGGGCATACTGATTTTGACCTACCGAAAAGCTTCCATCCCAAAATTCATTGGGAGATCCCGCAGCAGTAATCCCAAAAAAGTTCTTGCGCACGCGTGCGCCGTAGCTCGTTCCCCAAGCGCTTTCAATAGCAGCCTGGGCTAGTATGATTTCGGGATTCATTCCAAATCGGTCACCGGCCTTCTTAGCCAATGGATAGTATGTGGTTGTAAATGCTTCTTTAGTCATGTCTTATTGCGTTTGAATATCCCTGGTGGCAAGCCATCGATCTCTTCCTTCGAGTGTTCGAACTAGTGTGTAATTGGCTCCATGGCCATCGAGACTCATCACCGGGTAGCCCATGAGAACTCCAGATCGAACGCTTCCGATACTTTGGAATTGCTCGTTCATTACATAGGTGTCGGCTTGGGTTACAATGCGTGATCCCGGTGCCGACAACCAGCCCAATCCCGTAATTGGGAGGTAGTATTTCGTGACGCCTTTAGTGGTTGGGTAGCGAGCCTCCATGGCAGCAGCCGTTGCGAATTGATCGGTGTAATTGGCCGATGCTGAAATCCAAAGCAATCTGGTAGTGCCAATTTTGGATTTCAAGCTTGCGGGTGCCAGAGGCCCAATTTTATAGGCAACCTCAATGAACTTGACGTTATTCTTGGAGTCAAAGTGTTGCTTGCCTGTGGCGTATCCGATGAACTCACCGGCCTTTGCACTCTTGAAAATGTTCTTATTTTCTCCAACCTCATACCAAGCGCCGTGGTAGGACGCATTCGGGGAAGTGCGAACAAAGACATTTTGCTTTGCCACCACCAATCGTTGCGGAGCCGTGTAAGCACCCGTTGATGATTGCCCACTTGGATTACCGCTTTGGGTATTGATTCGGTTATTGGAAACTGCCTGTAAAAAGGCGTTAAACTGACTGGTTGATAGCTCACTTTGCAAATCCTTGAGCAAGTCTTCCCCATAGAGGTTACGGTAGGAAGTAGCCACAAAGTCCAGATCTTGAATCTGACTTGCGATCTGAGAAATAGCATCTTCGTTTGTGCCATCACTCCACATCAGCCAGGAAATCCCGCTGGGATTCATCGCAGAACGCAGACCCATGGCTTGACGCACTTCTGCACGCTCATCAGCCAATGCTGAAGTCTGCCGTTCACGCCACAGCAAAAGCGCCTTGCTCGTGAGGCGATACCCCAAATAGAGCCCGCCCGCGATCACAAGACCCCGGATGACCTTTTGTTGATTCTCTGTCGTTATGGATAACATGTTCATTACTGAATCAGAAGGCGGATGCGCATTTGCACAATCTTGTTTTGAATTTTCTTGGCGATCGCTTGCCACTCTTGTCCGTTGAAGACTCCGGTAGCACTGCTCATCGCATCCGCAATCTGCTGGGCTTCCGCCTCAGAATTTGCTTTAATGGTTATGGTCTTTTGATACGTCATAGAGCTCTGTTTTTATCATTGGGGTCATGGATCTTCGATAGTAGCGTTCCGATCAAAGCAGGGTTGTTGCTCAGCTCGATAAATACCAAGTAGAGCTGCCCCAACGCCTGATCGTCTAAGCCAGACATGAATTCGCCCACCAGTTCGATAATCGTGTCTCGTTGGCTCTTCTCTGCCGGACTGGACGGTTCCTCTTGAGTGTCTAATCCGGCTAAAGCTCCCAAAGTGCCACCCAAGGGTGTACTGCTAAGCATCTTGGCCAAGCCTGGAAAAGCAAGTCCCAAAATGTTGGCGTAGTACTCCATCTTCTTCTTCGCCTCGACCGTTTCCTCCAAAGCGTCAAGCTGACGGCGCAACGACTCGTTCTCTTGGCTGAGCTGTTCTGTTTCGCTGCGCAATTCTTCGAGCTCTTCCTGCTTTCGGAGTTCGGCAATCTTTTGATTCAGGAGTTCCCCAATTTGGGCTTCTCCAAATCCCTGGAAGTCCATTTGAGTAGTCACCTCAACACGGTCTTGCTCAAACGAAAAGTTCTTCGTCCATAGAAGAGCATCATCACTCGATCGAAGTTCCACACGCATTTTATCGGGAGCTTCAGATTGGATGTATTGATGCATCAACCGGGTGAAATTCTCCTTTGGCGAACGATCAACGCTGTTGAGTTTTTTACCACGGCGCGATAAAATGGCGCTGCACATCACGTCTTCATGTCCGAGCATGATTTGAGCATAAATGGCCTTGCGCACGGTGGCGGCGATGTTGTAGCGTTTGTTTTTATCGGTACTCATACCCTTGGTATTGCTCTTATGAACTCTAGTTGATACACACTTCCTGGTGAAGGGAAATGCACTGCTATTTGCCCCCCGAACTCCTGGACCTTGGTGATGCCTCGAGGCCACCAACTCGAATCAATCTCGAGGATGTTGGTCTCGCTTGCGATGCGCGTACCCTCAGGCAGCTCATGCGTGAGCAGGTAGAGAAATCCGCGGTTTGCCTCTGTGTAGAATTCCGTTTTCAGGGGATCCAACACCAGAGAATACACATCCAAGTAGAAATCCGTGATTCCCCGTGTTGCCAACAGTCGTTCGATGTATCCAATCGCTTCTAGTGAGATCATACTCGGTAGCAATGAAAGGTGAAACGAACGCTGTACGGCTGAAAGGGCCTGGCTTCTTGGTTGTCGCCACTGATCGGCAAAGCATCCAAGCGCTGTCGATCAAGGTCATGGTAAAAGCCCGTGATCATGCGCGAAGTACCCACCTGAACAGCCAACGGCAGAAAGTCGGGACGATGCTGTGTGGCGTCGGAGAAAACCTCCTGGCTTACCCAAGGCACAATGAAGTTGACCGGATGGATTTTCTTGCCCTCAAACTCCAATGAATACTCACCGAAGGCGGGGATTACCGGCCTATCCACGGGAAAGCGTCCCACTACTGTTGCCTGTAAACCAAAACACGCACGCACATCGCCAGGAAAGCGAAAATCAACAGGCACCACTTGCAGGGGTCGAAACACCTCAATGGTCTTATTTAACCTTCGGATTCCGTTCACGACTCCTGCTCGTTGACCAACCATAAAAAGACCTTGGCCTCATACGGATAGGTGGCTCCCTGGATACCCGCATCGCGGAATCGCCCTTCAAAGGCATTTCCAGATGCTTCTATGTATTCCTCAAAGAGGAAGAATTTTTGGTTTGGAGCCACACCCTGCCCGCAGGTCAGCAACCTGACATCGTGATCGTCGTCGAATACGTCGACGCCTCCCACTTTTAGGCTGAGCGTAGCTCCATATTCCAAAATCGGCTCCGGCAAGGCCACGAAAATGCCATGGATACGGCGGTAGCTCTTATCGGTCTCACCTGTATAGCGAACCGTTGCTCCCGATGCTCCGACACCAATGCGAATCAATTGAAACTTGTGGTCTTTCATGGCTTATCGCTTATTGGTTTATGCCTTGATAATGACCGTTCCGCGCAAAATGGCCTTCACAAACGTGCTAGCAGGCGCATTGCTGCCCCACTCAAGATTGAACTCAATGGTTTGCTGGTCCTTGATCAGCTTGGGGTTGTCCAGGCTGTAATGACCCACAGGAATTACTTGGCCGGTGGTGTTGAACAATTCATTCGAAGCGTTCTGAATGAGCGTTGCACCGTTTGCAATGAACTCAAACTCTCCGTTGCGCAAGTAATCCGGAATAACCGTGAAGTTTACATCCATCGCGGTCTCGCCGTCGCCAGCAGTACCTGCCAAAAGGGTAAGTCCGTTGAGCAAGAACATATTGCCCTTCTCCAATTTGGCGGATGAAATGTTGCTCATGCCAACCACCTTGTTGTCGTCGTCCTTGAGCATCTTCTGAACCTTGCTACCAGAGATGTCCTTTACCACGTAGTAGGCAGCGTCTACTGCTTGCAGGGTTTGGCGAGCCAAACCTTCTTGAATCTCCTTGGGGAGCATGTGAAGGCGTTTCTCTAGTTCACCTCGTGAACCGCGCGAAGGCGCTTGGTTACGGTTTTTCGCAAACGTGCGAATCGCCTTACTAAAAGTTTTTTTGGCCTGAGGCGTTGCACCTTCCAAGGCCATGAGCAATTCCTCGTCGCTCACTGCGCCGAGAAGCTGGAATTCGCTCTGGGTGATTTCTCCTAAAGTCATCATGTTGATTTTGGGTTTATTTGATTAAATGATTTCGAATTCGGCGTCTTGGTATGCACTTACCTCCTCGCCAACGGGATAAGCGTTTGATAGATCCTCAACTGGGGTATAGCTACCGCTGGAAAGGGCAGGAAGATTGGGCTCGTAAGGCTCCATCATGCGCACCGGCTCGTGGTACACACTCATGGGTTCTCCAAGTCCAGACATGCTACCGCCCAGGCCTGCAAGAAGGTCTTTTTTAAAGACCACTTTTACCGTAGATACCACACCAGCAGCACCGACACCCGCCGACACCATTTTTAGATCTGGATTTTTCAATTTCATACTGCCCACCACACCGGCACCCAAAAGGGCCAATGGACGGATCAGCTTTTTTACTTGGAAACCAGTTGCGGTTTCATCGACTTTCAGCATTTTATCAATGGCCTTTCCGGTCATTGACCCGAGGACCATGCCTCCGCTGATCATGGCCAGTGAGCGCAATTCGCCCATCATAGCCTGACTTGTTACTTGTTTACTTCTCATGAGATGGTTATTTAAGATTCAGTTTGGGGATGGATGAACGACGCGACTTAGTGCGAGGAGTGCTCGTGCGTTTTCGTGTCGTCTTACGCGTTCCAGAGAGTCCGGAACCGCGGGTTTTCTTCTTTGGTTTAAGCAGCATGTAGGCTCCAAGTGCAACAGCACCGGCACCTAATGCCACAACCGCAGGATTCTTTTTCACAAAGGCCATAATGCCCGTTGGTTCAGTTGATGTAGTCATAGCTCCTGATTGAGGTGGATTGGAAACCTCGGATTGCACAATGGTCGGCGACTGTGAGGGGATGGTCATTTGAGACGGCGTGCCACCAGTACGTGCTTGTGCTGCGGCGGCTTCTGCTTCCAGGTTGTTAGTTGAAGCATCCTCGCCAGGGGCAAATAGACCGGCATCCTTCAAAATCTTTACAGCGGCCACGATCAATGGGGTCGCCGCAGCAATGGATGCGCCAATTGAAATGGGCTCACCCAAACTGCCCATCTCGTGGGCATTTGGCTCTAGGGCACCACTTAATCCACCGGCACGACCCTTTAGGATAGCGTCGCGCAAAGCATCTCGCTGCCCTTGAAGTTTATCAGCATAAAGGGCTTCAATCTTGGAGAGCGCCTGACGAGACCTCTGCCACTGATCGGCGGAAATTCCTTTGGCCGCAGCTTGCTGTTGCGAGGCATACGCCCATTTCAACTTTGAGCCCATGCCTTTAAGGTTTAGCTTCATGGCAGCCAAAAAGCCCAACCTGGCTGTAACACTCAATGGATTGTAACGGACTACGGCTTTTGCCACAGTAGTTGCGCCATTCTTTACACCTGTGCCAACCTTTTTAACTGCATCACCGACTTTTTGGAAAAAGCCCTTTTTTACCGCACCCAAATAGTCGTCTTGCCAGAAATCGTTTCCCTCCAGTGAGGTGAATCCGTTTTTGAAATTGAGCTTTTCTTCATTGCGAGAAAGCACATCCAAAGCCTCATCTCTTTTGTCGGTGTACCAATAGGTAATGGCATAATCCAACATCTTCAAAAAGGCTTGTGGATCCTCGATATGGGAAATGGTTTTGGGATTGGTTGCAATGGCGTTGCGAGTCGAAACCAAGTAGTTGTAAATGGCATCCATCTGTTTGTCTGATGGTGCTTCTCCTAAGTCGCCCATTTCAGGCATACCAAGAAGTACCTCATGCAAGTAATCGTTGCCTGGACCGCTCAAGACGGCCACATCTATTCCGGATAAATTCATAGCAAAATCTTTGTGTTCTGAGTAAGGTTTTTCATAGTTGTAGTTGGATAGGACCGGATCAATGACCAAGGTTTCTGACTCTTGAGGCACCACCACATACACGTGTTGGTATTGCGCTCCTCCGTACTTGGTGATCCGAAACGAGTGCGGAATCTGAAGATTAGTCAGAATGGAACTGGCGAAAATGGAAAAGCAATCGCAGTCAATTCCACTCTTGCGGTCCGACCAACCTCTAGCAGGTCGGCGCAGTTGCTCCAGTCCACGCTCATCGAGCTTGTACTGAATGTGGTGGTAAAGGAAGTTCCAGATATTCTCGCAGGTCTCACTAAGGCTTTTGCCTTTCAACACCGGCGCAATCCCCTTGGTGTCGTCGATGTATTTCCAGACCACACGTTTCATCAAGTCGACCGTATCGCCAACCTCACCATCCTCAATGATGATGCGATCCTGCGCTTGAGGCCTTGGGAAGTACTTATCGTACTGATCACCCGGACGAATCACCCGGTAACCGCTGGTAATGGATCCTATTTGATAGTATTCTTCCATTAAGCGATCTTTTCAGGTGTGGATTGGTAAAACAGATCGTTCACATACACCGTGTAGTAGTATTCCATGGGCAAGTCGAGCGCCGCCGGTGATTGGTTTGCTTTACCAATCAGCGATGGAATACGACTCACCAGGTTACTGATGTACGGGGTAAGAGAGGTCCAAGGAACTTCCACTTCAATAGTGCCCAATGAGGACCTCGTTTGAGGAGCTATGTTGAAGGACTCTGTTGAGGGCACACTGCTGGCAGCATACTTTCCGCCAGTGGTAATCGTCACTACCGGCTTCGAAACCTTTAGGCTCGTGTTGGTGGGATTGTCAATGGAAATATCCGTAGCCAGGGAAAGACCCATCAAAGTGACTTTGGTAATGCGAGGATTAAGGGTGCGCACTACCGAATACACGTTAAACCGGTTCAAACCAAAGGCTCTGAAACCGAGGTACAACAGTGTACCCGTGATCCCTATAGCCAACAGATTTTTCATTGGCCGTCAGAATTGCGATTACGAAAACGTTGAAAGAGATAGTCCCAGGCAACTTTTACACAATAGCCGACCGATGCAGAAACAACGGCATAAAAAGCGACATCAAAGACGCCATGAAGGGAAATGGATGATAGAGAATGTTGCTCGGCGATGGCTCGGCCAACGCCGCCAACCATGCCAGAGGCTGTGGTGGCTAAAGAAAGACTATGATCATGCTGCATCTTAAGGCTATTCACTTGAATGTGAAGCCAAAGATGTGGAGGTGCTAGAGCCTAGGAGTGGTTAAGAGTGGTGAGGGATTGCTAAAGATTGTATATTGTGGTAAGGTGTAGTTGACTATTTTGCATTTGCATTAAAGAATTGATGATTAGATTATTTACTTTTGAATTTGTATCAAATCCATTCATATGAAACAGAATTTATCAGATATGATAAATAGTAGTAATTATTAACGAATAAAACTGAATTTATAAAGGATCTATGTCATAGTTAGAATAATAGACAATGAAAGAAAAAAAATCTCCGTTCTTTGCTTTTCGTTACTTGGTAACACCGACAAATGAACAGTCCACAATAATCCAACAGCTGAATAAGCCCAAGGAAGAATTAATTCGAGATTTTATCGAGAAAATAGCTACGACTACCAAAACTGAATGGACAAAAGGGAAAAAACGTTATTTATTCTACGGATCGCAACATTTTGAGAATGTATACATCATAAAATATGCTAGGGAAACAAATGAAAATATATATGTAGAAGGAGACAATGACATTAACATAGAACGAATAAAAGAAGCTAAATTTGTCTTTCTCCTTATTGACATAAAGCATCAAGTCATACTGATAGAAAGAAATCAGTCGGTCTTCAGCTCTATCAGTAATTCAGTTTCAGTACTCGCGGATTTTCTGAGAGAGCATATGCGAGAATTTGATTATGTCGTGAATATATACCCATTAGTCTCAAATCGTAAATTTTGGAATTATGTTGATTCGGCTGATAAAATCTATGAATTAACGTTGCAACTGAATGCGCCGAATATGGCGTTCTTCGGGCATGAAGATACGAGAGACGTCCTACGACAAATAAAAGAAACTACCAATAATGAGGAATTTGATCTTTCATTTAAAAATAAAGAAGGCAGATTACAAATTGTAAGAGAAGCATTAGGTAGTTGGATTGAATATGTTCGAGAAGTGGGCGGAAGGTATATCCTGAAATTTTCTAGTAACGGTGTCACTGATACTAAAACAAGTGAAACAGATACAGCAAAGACTTACATTTCCAAAAAAAGAGTTGAAAAATATAACGAAGAAGAGCTAGCAAATATCAAGACTAAACTCGAATCAATGCATAAACTTGAAAATAGAGATAATGACGAGGAAAGTTAAAGTGAAGAGAATTATTTATTCATCAGCATTTGTGCTGATTTCTTTGGTATTATCAAATTATCTCGTACGCGAGACATCAGTACTCAGCTTTAAATTAATTGAGCCTACCAACCTGTTTACCTACTTTGGGGTACTCATAGGTTTTGCTTTAACTGTTTACACATTTGGATTGGCAATGATATCTGATATCAAGAATGAATTAATGAGTTTAGATGATTTTACAAAAGAAGAAAAAGAGGAAATGATTAATAAACTAGCCAACGGTTTTAAAGAAATCAAAGATGATATCTGGATAATATTTAGTTCCCTTATTTTGGTAATATATTTTGCAATTGCAAGTTCAATATCTAACCCATTTGGATGGGAAATTGAGCATTTTATGATTCCGCAATCATCAAATTTAACACTTTTCATAGTGACTACTTATGCCATGTATGACATCATGAGAACATTGTTTAATTTATCAGAGATAAAGCTTGAATTATTGAAAAAAAACAAAAGTAAATCTGCCTAATTTTTTGTTAGTAAAAAATTCAAATTAAAAAACTAATTGTGATTTTTGTCTGGCAGTTTTTTCTCTAATTTCTTGAATGCGAGGAATTACAAAGTGTGCCGAAGTAACTGAGAATTGGTTTCAAATATTTACCGAACCCACTTTACAGAACCGCCAAAGACCGTATCACGGTTCCCCAATAACAGCCACAATCTCCTTCACCATTTCCGGAGTAAGCAGCCTAGCTTTCTTGACATACCCAAGCTCGTCGAGCTTGTCCGTCAAAGTCTTGTTTCGCTTGATCCAAACACGCAATCGGTTTGATGCACTCATAGGGGTTGCATCAGGCAGGTAGAGCTGTGCAAGCTCACCAAAGCCATAAGTCTTGATTCTAAATTTTCGTTCGTCCATACTTAAATATCAAGCCCGCAGGCCAAGGACCTGCGGGCTTTTGATTATTACTAACCCCAGTTCACGACCATGCTCCCGTCGATCATAGACGACAGAAGCTTCATGTCGTTCGAGACCTTTTGGTCGATGATTCGTGCGTAACGCTGGGTTGATTTGATATTCTTGTGACCAAGAATTTTGCTCACACTCTCAATAGGCACACCGAATAACATCGTAACCGTTGTCGCGAAGGTGTGGCGGGCAATGTGGTAGCTCAGGGACTTACTGATGCCAGCCAAGTCCGCTATCTCCTTCATCAAATACGCATTCATCTTCTGATTACTCATAATCGGCAAGAACGGGTCCATCGATTCCAACTCGTCAAAGTAGGGCTTGTGCTTTTGGATGATCTTCCAGGGCACTTCCAACAAAGAACGTTTACCGTACCACCAGTCTTTTGTCGCTTGGTCTTGATCCAAACCCCCTTCTGATGTAAACCCTAGTTCATACCGAATGTGCCATAACATTTGACAACACAAGTATGCAAATAAGCCAAAGCTACTAGCACATACCGTGCGTTTGAATTTAATTTCAAAACCAAGAGCCGATTTTAAATATCGATGTGAAGTATATACTGAAACAATATTTTTGAATCTAATATTTATTGTCAATGGCCTAAATCGCGAAAACAGTAAATGAGCCATTACTTAGTTTGTTCATGGAAAACCAATATGCTCAAGGATTGCATCGACTTGCTTTGGCGTGAGCACTTTCGCCCCTTTTTCAAAGCCAATATCCTCTAGAACTGAAGACAGGGTCTTATTCTGTGCAATCCAACGAGTTAGTTGATTTGTAGCACTCTTGGGCTGGATATTGGGCAAATACATTTGGGCAAGCTCACCAAAGCCATAAGCGCGCATTTCAAATTCCTCCTTTTTAATGTATCTGTACTTACTCATGGTTGTAACGTAATGCTAGTTTGGACATGTCGGACTCGAGCTTCTTGTCGACAATCCTGGCATAGTGTTGCGTTGTGACAAGTTTTTTGTGCCCAAGCATCCTACTTACACTCTCAATCGGAACGTCATTCAACAGGGTTACCGTTGTAGCAAACGTGTGACGGGCCATATGAAAGGTTAATGGCTTAGAAATATTAGCAAGCGTACCAATTTCTTTGAGGTATGCATTGACCTTTTGGTTGCTTGCAATAGCAAACACTTTATCATCTTCGATCACACACCCTGACTTATTATTCATAATAATTTGAAAAGCCGGAGGCAACAGTGGTATTATTGAAGATGTACCGGTTTTTAGCCGAGTCGTTTTTACCCAGGTCATCTTTCCAGAATTTTCAATTTCTGACCATTTCAGTTTTTGAACATCAGAGTACGAAAGACCAGTGTAGCAAGAAAAGAGGAAGGCATCCTTGACCTTTTGAAGCCGTTCATTGGGCATACTTTTATGAATCAACCTAGTAAGTTCATCATCCGTTAAGTACATTCTCGCACGTTCTTCAAGCGAAAGTTTAACATTAACAAAAGGATCTGCTTGAAGAACACCTTGCCGAATCAAGTCCTTAAATACCGCTCGAACTAGATGCATCAGCTTAATGGCGGTATTGTTAGATTGATTACGACTTACCCTTAAAAATTGATAGAAATTCTTAAGTACCACATAGTCAATGTCTTTCGGTTTAATGTCATTTTTACGCAGCTCCACTTTCAAAAACTCCTCGAAATACCGTCTAACCCGAATACTTCGAATATGAGTGGTATGCGTAATATCTAGTCCAACAACCCTTGCGCGTTCCTTTAGGTACAGGTCAAAAAGTTCTAGAAACCCCGTTACACTTTTGTCTTGGCTGATGCCTAAAATAGAATTTCGTAGGGTCTTGGCGTCAAATTCTATTTGAGTTGCAACGAGGTAATTAAAGTGATTGTAAACACTGGCTTCTAATGATCGTAGCTGCTCATTGACTTGAGGCGAGTCTGGATCCACTGACGATAGCCTAGCCACATCAGCCATCCAGTTTGACGGAAGCACACAACAACCGCATCGCATGGCAGACTTGGTTTCACGTACGCGAAACTTCAGATAAACTGGGCATTTTCCATCTTTACGAAGCTTCTTTCGAGCTAAATACCAGCTGAATGAAAATAAAGTTGTGGGTCTTTGGGTAGCTGCCATTGAATAATACGTGTTTGTTGGTCCATTACTTGGCTGCGATATTAAGAGCTTATTTCGGACTAACAAAACATAAATACCTGATTATTAATGTCTTATTGTTCCATTTTGTGTCATTTAGAATTACTGGCTACCCCAAACTCATTTTTTGGATGGGTAGCCGTAACGGACCTTTAGGGTGCCTTCTTATGGTCAAATTTGGCACTTTCAAAGGAAGTCAAAATGTGCCTAACTTACTGAATGACAATAATTAAACAAAAAAGGAGCGTCGTGAGACGCTCCTTTCGCGGTGAGGGCGGGATTCGAACCCGCGGTACAGTTACCCGTACGGCAGTTTAGCAAACTACTGGTTTCAGCCTCTCACCCACCTCACCGGGTTTCAAGTCTAGGGCGGTTAACCCCTGGCTGAAGGGCTGCAAATATAGGCACAGAAGATGATTTAACATAGTCTGGCAGTATCTTCGCAGCACAACCTTTTGATGATGAAAAACGTAGTTATTGTGTCCGCCGTGCGGACCCCGATCGGAAGCTTTATGGGTGCCCTGAGTTCGGTTCCGGCCACGGAACTTGGAGCAACTGCCATCCGCGGCGCCCTTGCTCATATTGGCCTTGATCCTAACGAAGTTGACGAAGTGTTGATGGGCTGCGTGCTGCAGGCCAACGTCGGACAAGCTCCGGCTCGTCAGGCGGCATTGGGCGCAGGTTTGCCGAATTCGGTTCCTTGTACCACCGTCAACAAGGTCTGCGCGTCGGGCATGAAGGCGGTCGCCTTGGGAGCCCAAGCCATTGCGCTGGGTGAAGCCGACGTGGTCGTGGCGGGCGGAATGGAGAACATGTCTCAGGTTCCGCACTACCTGCCCGGCAGCCGGCTCGGAACCAAGTTTGGCAACACCACCTTGGTCGACGGCTTGACCAAGGACGGACTGCTCAACGTGTACGACCAGCAGGTGATGGGCGTGTGCGCCGACCTCTGCGCCAAAGAACACAACTACAGCCGCGAGCAGCAGGATGCGTTCGCACTGGAATCCTACGACCGCAGTGCGGCCGCGTGGGCGGCGGGCAAGTTTGACCGTGAAGTGGTTCCGGTCGAAGTCAAGGACCGCAAAGGCAACGTGGTGCAGGTCGCCCACGACGAAGAGTACACCAACCTCATGCGCGACAAGGTGGCTTCGCTGCGCCCCGCCTTTAC
>CAYYWL010000016.1:15257-17664 GCA_964475135.1 uncultured Owenweeksia sp. | reverse complement strand
GCGCGGCAGGCATCTGCAACGGCGGTGGCGGTGCGTCGGCGATGGTGCTGGAGCGAGTTAGCTGAGATTAGCAAGGTTGGCGAGGTTGGCTCGTTGGCTTTTGGCATGGTTGGCTCGTTGGCAAGGTTGGCCAATTGGCAAGGTTAGCAAGGTTGGCTCGTAAGCTTTTGGCGATGTTAGCTGAGATTGGCTCGTTGGTCCAATTGCTATTGCGGACTTTGGAGGTGCGGAAATAAACCAGAAACGAGAAACAAGAAACCAGTGACTGGTTACTAGTTCGGATCCACGTCCACAATCACCCGCGCACTGCGGCCGTGAGGGTGGTAGATTAGTCCGTCGATTTCTTTGAGAAGGCGACGCTTGGTGGCCTTGACGCTGCCGTCGGCCGGAAGCTTGATCCACAGGTGCTGTCGGTACATGGCTTGAATGCGGGCCACGGGCGGGGCGTCGGGACCGAGGATTCCGCCCGAAAGCGCCTTGAGCAGTTGCGTGGCCAAAAAATGCGCGACGTCGCGGGCAACCGACTCTTTGCGGTGGCGCACTTCGATGCGGACCATGCGCGCAAACGGCGGGTAGTGGTGTTCGGCGCGGTCCCGAAGCACAAAGTCCATCATGCCCGGAACGTCGTGGTCGACCACGCGCTGCAGGACCGGATGGCCGGGAGTGGCGGTTTGGATGAGTAGGCGCCCGCGAAGCTCGCGGCGCCCGGTTCGTCCGGCTACCTGAAGGAGCAGCTGAAAGGCGCGTTCGTGAGCCCTGAAGTCGGGGCGGTTCAGCATCAGGTCGGCATTGGTGACCACCGCGAGCGACAGGCCCGCGAGGTCGAGGCCTTTGCCGACCATTTGGGTTCCGACGACGAGGTCGATTTCGCCCGACTCCATCCACTTTAAAAAGTCGGTCATGGCCCGTTTGCTCCGCGTGGAATCGGAGTCCACCCGCAGGATGCGGGCCTCGGGAAACAGCGCTTCGACTTCTTCTTCGATGCGCTCGGTTCCGAGTCCGCGCCAATCCCAGGCGGACTGGCGGCACTGCGGACAGGTTTCGGGCAGGTCCTTGTGGAGTCCGCAGTAGTGGCAGACGAGCTGGCGCGCCTTTTTGTGGTAGGTCAGCGAAACGTCGCAGTCGGTGCAGGGCTCGATCCACCCGCAGTTCATGCAGGTGAGCACCGGAGCGTATCCGCGGCGGTTTTGAAAGACCAGGACCTGCTGGCGGTCGGCCAAGGTTTGGGCCACGGCTGCATAAGATTCGGGGGTGAACGGACCCACCTGCTGGTGCAGGGCCTGGGCCTTGAGGGTGCTGACCGGAACCACTTCAGGGAATGCGACGCCCGAGTAGCGCTCGCCGAGGTCGACCCGCTGGTACTTGCCTTGGGCGGCGTTGTGCCAGGTTTCGACCGACGGGGTGGCGGATCCCAGTACGATCGGAATTTTTTTCTGCTGCGCCAGCCATACGGCGACGTCTCGGGCATGGTAGCGCGGAGCAGGTTCCTGCTGTTTGTAGCTGGTTTCGTGTTCTTCGTCGAGCACGATGAGGCCGAGGCGGTGCCACGGGAGCAGGATGCCCGACCTCGTGGCCACCACGACACGCGGGGCGGAATCGGGATCAAGCAAGTGTTCCCAAAGGGCGCGCCGCTCGCCGTCGGCGAGCTGGTGGTGCCAAGGCGCCACCCGGTCGGGCCCGAGGGCCCGGCCCGCGCGCTGCACCACCTGCGGAACCAGTCCGATTTCGGGAACCATCAGCAGCACGTGCTTGCCTTCTTCGAGGGCGTGGGCCGCGAGGTGCACGTAGACCTCGGTCTTGCCCGACCCAGTGGCGCCCCAGAGGAGTTTTGGGTGCTGCGCGTGCTCTTTTGCCTCCAGCGCATCAAGCGCCGCCAGTTGGGCCGGGCTGAGCTCAGGAAGAGACAAGGAATCACCCAGGTCGAGGCTGCGGTCTAGGGGGCGCAGCTCGCGCTCGAGGATTCCGCGCTCGACGAGGGCCGAAAGGTGGGCGGGCTTAACGTCGGACCCCTCAGCGGTTAGGGCCGCCACGGCAACCCAGGGGTGGCGGTTGTCTTCGGGCTCAGCCTCGAGGGCCAATTGAAAGTAGCGCAGCAGGGCTTCGGCCTGGAGCTTGGCGCGCGAAAGGGACGCGAAGGCGCGGTTGACCGCGTCGGAATCGTGGCGGGGCGCCGCAAACCGCAGCGACCACACCCCGTCGTCGCGCAGGGTGTAGGTAGACTCGTCGTCGGGCTCAACCTGCATGAATCCGGGCATCGAGGCCGCCATGGCCTCGCCGGGCGCACAGAGGTAGTACTCGGCCATCCAGTACCACAAAGCGAGCTGCTGGCGCTGAAAGCTGGGTTGCTCGTCAACGCAGCGAAGCACTTCTTTGGCGGGGTAGTCGGGCGCATCGGGGCGCACGGCGA
>CAYYWL010000016.1:4084-15157 GCA_964475135.1 uncultured Owenweeksia sp. | reverse complement strand
ACGCAGCGAAGCACTTCTTTGGCGGGGTAGTCGGGCGCATCGGGGCGCACGGCGATTACGACGCCGAGCAGCACTCGGTTCCGCCCGAAGGGAACAAAGACGCGAAGCCCCGGTTCAGGCTCGCGGTCGAGCGACCAAGCGTAGGTGAAGGCCGTGCGCACCGGCACGGGCACGACGACGTCTACCCAGCGCGCTGCGGCCATTACGAGAGGGCGTCGACGAGCTCGAGCAGGTAGGGACTGATGCGGGCGTGGTGCTTGATGGCTTGTTCGAGCGGAACATACACCACCTCATGGCCCTGAACGCCGACCATTTCGCGGTTGCGTCCGGCCATCAGGGCGTTGACGGCTGCGTGGCCCATACGGCTGGCGAGGATGCGGTCGAAGGCGTTGGGCTTGCCTCCGCGCTGGGTGTGGCCCAAGATGGTGACTTTGGTGTCCCAGTCGGGGAACTCAGCCTGCACCTGCTTGGCGACGGCGTAGGCTCCGCCGCTGTCGTCGCCCTCGGCGACGATGACGATGCCCGAACGACGCTTTTTTTGGTGGTCAGTGCGCAGGTACGTGATTAAGCGGTCGATGTCTGTGGTGGTTTCGGGGATCAGCACCCCCTCTGCCCCACTGGCAATGCCCGTACGCAGCGCGATGAATCCGGCATCGCGGCCCATCACTTCAACAAAAAAGAGGCGGTTGTGCGAGACGGCCGTGTCGCGAATCTTGTCGACGGCCTCGACCGCGGTGTCGACCGCAGTTTGGTAGCCGATGGTGTAGTCAGTCCCGAAAAGGTCGTTGTCGATAGTTCCGGGGCAGCCCATGACGCGGATCCCGTGCTCTTCGCTGAGCAATTTGGCGCCGGTGAACGAACCGTCTCCGCCCACCACCACAAGGGCTTCGATGCCCAGGGCACGCAGGTTGGCAGCCGCCTTGGCACGGCCCTCGGGGGTGCGGAACTCGTCGCTCCGCGCCGTTTGCAGAAAGGTTCCGCCGCGGTGAATGATGTTGCGCACGTCAAATCGCGTCAGGGGCATGTGCTCGTTGGACAGCACTCCGTCGTAGCCGCGGTAAAAGCCGGTGCACTGCAGACCCAAGCGGTCGGCGGTACGCACCACGGCGCGTACGCAGGCATTCATTCCGGGGGCGTCGCCCCCTGAGGTCAGTACGCCGATGTGCTTCATGGCTGGTCGATTTTAGTGACGTTCAGGTCGAGTTCGGCAGGGCCGGCCGTGACCGGAACGCTCAAGTAGTAGAAGCTGCCCCGCAGGGTATCGCCCGCCGGCAGGTAGTCGACGGCTTTGTTGCTGTCGGTAACCGCGCCCGCGGTAAGGATTCCGCGCACCGCCAGGTTCGTGCCCGACGTGTCGCTCGGGCTACCCCAAACCTCGTAGTTCACGGCATAGCAGCGCAGGGCGTCGATCTCGAGCGTATCCACGGTCGCCGTGAAGGCAATCGTGCCCGCTTCAGGCTCACTTTGGCAGGCCGCGAGGCCCAGAATTCCAAGGGCAAACAAGCTTTTCTTCATGTGTGCTAAAGTACATCCCCTAACTTTGCCGCCATGGTCCACGACCTCCTTTTTTTCGCCGGCGGACTCGTCGCCGGGGTGGTCAATACCTTGGCGGGTAACGGTTCCGCCATAACCCTCTCGCTGCTGCTCGGCTCGGGACTGAACGGATCCGTGGCCAACGCCACCAACCGCGTCGGCGTCCTCGCCCAAACCGTCACTGCGGTGCTGAGCGTGCGTCCGTCGCGCCGCAAACGCTTCCTAATACGCGCCAGCCGTCGCCTGGCCCTGCCCACTTTTGTGGGCAGCCTGCTGGGGGGTGTCGTCGGAAGCCTCGCCTCGCCCACCTTTATGGAGGCCAGTATTGCGGTGGTGATGACCGCCATGCTCTTTACGTTGTTCACCAAACCCTCGCGCTGGCTGGCGGTGGGCGAACGCCGCGAAGGCGGTCTGATTAGCTGGCTGACCTTCTTTGCTATTGGTCTTTATGGCGGATTCGTACAAATGGGCATCGGAATCATGATGCTCGCCGCCCTTGTACTAGTGCAGCGCTGGACCTTGCGCGACGCCAACGTCATCAAACTCATCTTGGCCTTGGTGCTGGCCCTGCCCGCCACCCTTATCTACCTCTTTATAGGCGACATCGTCTGGAGCGCCGCACTCTGGCTGGCCGTGGGTTCAGCCCTCGGAGCCTGGATCGGAGCACGCTACGTCGTGCGGATTCCGGCCGCCCAACCCGCCGTACGCTGGGTCGTCATGGCCGCCGTGGTCTTTGGCGCGGCACGCGCCCTTTACAATCTATCGGGCTACTAGCAACGAGTAACTAGCAACCAACAAGGGGTTACTTTTGCCGTCATGTGGTTTGACTCCCCCTACTACCCAATGCTCTATGCGCACCGTTCCGAGGACGAGGCGCGGCGGGCCGTACAAAATGTAGTGGGACTGCTCCGCCTAAAGCCGGGCGCGCGCATCCTTGATGTGGGCTGCGGGCGCGGACGCCACCTTTGGCCGCTGGCTGAATTGGGCTACCGCGTGGCGGGAATCGACCTCGCCGCCCACCGGGTCGCCGAAGCGCGGGCCGGTTCCGCCCAAAAAGGCATCGACGCCGAACTTTTTGTGGGCAGTATGCTCGACCCCTTGCCCCAGCCGCCCTACGACGCGGTCGTGAATTGGTTCACCAGCTTTGGTTTTTTTGACGACCTCGCCACCCACCAGTTGGCCATCGCGCACATGGCGCAGGCGCTGACCCCGGGCGGAGTCCTAGTCATGGACTTTATGAACGCCGTTGAGGTGCGCGCGAACCTTGTTCCTGAAGACCATGTTCGGGTGGACCACGTCGAATTTCACGTGCGGCGTTGGATCGACGAGCCGTTTGTTCACAAATCCATCAGCATTCGCGACGGGGCCGCAACCACGGAATTCAGCGAGCGCGTCATGCTGCTCGACCGGAGCGATTTTGAGGCACTTTTTGCAGCGGCTGGACTGCAGTCCGTCGAGTTTTTGGGCGACTACGACGGCAGCCCGTGGACACCCGAAAGACCGCGGTGCATTGCCATTGGGCGTACTTTTGCGGGATGAACGACATTTTGCTGCTGATCGGACTGGCGCTTCCACTTGTGCTGGGCGCGTGGTTGGGGCGCAAAATCGTACCAAAGACTTGGCTGGCGACCACCAACGCCTTTTCGGGAGCCTTTCTTTTTGCCGTCACAGTGTTTTTGTGGATGCCCGAGCTCGCCGAGGCGAGTGAGCACGAGTCGGTTCCGAGTAGCACCTGGGGGCTTTGGATCGTCGTCGGATACTTTCTGCAGTTTGCGCTCGACGGGCTGTCTAAGGGCCTCGAGCACGGGCACACCCACGGGCACGGCAACCCCTGGCCCGCCTTCATTGGCCTTTGGATTCACTCTTTTGCGGAGGCGGTTCCGCTCTTTGGACTGAATGAAGGTGCTCAAACCGCCTTTGTCGTGTCGCTTGGCGTGCACAACCTGCCCATCGCTGCCTTGGTGGCCCACTGGCTGCAGCACGAGGGCACTGATGCGCGGCGCGGAACCTTAGCCATGGCCGCCCTGGGCCTCGCCGCCCCTTTGGGCGCTGCGGCTGGCCTATTGATTCCCGAACATCCGCACGTCGACGTTGTCGTGGGCAGCCTCGTTGTCGGAATCTTTTTGCACGTATCGAGCACCATCCTTTTTGAAACCCAAAAAGACCACCGGATTCCGCTGCGCACCTGGGCCGTCGTTCTGGTCGGAATCGCCGCCGGATTTGTACTGAGCGGCTACGCGGGCCACGGGCATTGAGGTTACTAGGAGCTAGTTGTTGGTTGCTGGTTGACTGAACAACGAGCGCGCCCCAAGGGTTACCTTTGAATCATCATTAAAATCTGCACCCCATGTCGCTACTTGTTGGTAAAAAAGCCCCTGAATTCAGCCTAACTGCCGTGATCAACGGCGGCGAAATCGTCAAAGACTACAGCCTCGCCCAGTTCGAAGGCCAGAAGTACGTCCTGCTGTTTTTCTACCCCAAAGACTTTAGCGCGGTGTGCCCGATCGAAATGCACGAGTTTCAGGCCAATCTTGCCGAGTTCGAGAAGCGCAACGTTCAGGTCATCGCCTGCTCGACCGACAGCGACGCTTCGCACAAGGCTTGGCTCAACCTCGACAAATCTGAGGGCGGAATTAAGGGTATCACCTACCCCATCTTGGCCGACCTCAACAAGACCGTGAGCCACAACTACCACGTGCTCAACGGCGAATGGGCCTACGACGAAGACGGCCAGCTTCACGCCGACGGCGACCGCATCGCCCTGCGCGGAACCTTCTTGATCGACCGCCAAGGCATCGTGCGCTACCAGTCGGTAAACTTTTTTACCGTAATGCGCCACGTCGACGACATTCTTCGCGAAATCGACGCATGGCAGTACTTCGAAGAGCGCGGCGAGGTATGCCCGCTGAACTACGTACGTAGCTAAACTGTTTCTCGTTACTTGTTTCTGGTTGTTGTGCCAAGCCGCATAAGCCAGTAACAAGAAATCAGTTACTCGTTACCCAACGGTAGGCTTCAGGAAAGTGCTGGCGCCACGCGATTTCGTCGTGATTGGCTTTGGCATCGAGCTTCCACTGGTAGTCGGTTCCAAGCTTTAGGCCATTAGCCTTGAGTTGCTCAAGCATGCGGTCGATTCCGGGCTGAAGGGCCGCGTCGAGGCCTATTCCGCCGTTGTAGAAGTACGCGCGCTTGCCCTGGGGCCAAAAGTAGTTTTTGGCCTTCCAGGGGGTGAGCCCGTCGACCACGAGGCCTCCGCCCGTTTCGATGTAGATGGCGGGAGAGAACGACACGATTCCGCTCCAAAGATCCGGGTAGCTGTGCATGAGGCGAAAGCCAAGGATTCCGCCCATCGACGAACCGGCGAAGACGCGGCGGTCGGTGAGGTTGTAGTGGGACTCGATCCACGGCAGTACTGTCTGCGTCAGGTACTCGGCGTAGGCGTCGCCGACCTCGCCCGGGCCGTATTCTTTGCGGCGCTGGTTGTCGGGCTCAAACGAACACTGCAGCCCCACGGCGAGCGTGGGCGGAATTGCACCCTCAGCTTCGAGCTGGGTAAGCGCCTCGTCGACCGCCCAGTCAACCCCAAAGCTGGTCTGGGCAGGATCAAAGCAGTTTTGGCCGTCTGAAAGCAGGAGCAGGTCGTACTTCTGTCCGGGCTTCAGGGGCTCCGACGCCCACACCCACATGGGGCGCTGCGGGAAGCGTCCGTTGGGGTCCGGCGGCGTCAAGAGCTCTTGGAGCTCGCCCGTAACCTGGCCGTCGTTGGTGCGCTGCGGCGCACTAAACGCTAGGGCGTGAAAGGCGGTGTCCATTCCGCGGTAGCCGGCCACATCGCCAAAGGGGCGACCGACGGCCAAGCGGGCCTCTTTGGCCCAGGACCCCAGCGTGAACTTAAACGCCATGGCGCTGTCGCGGGTTGTGAACTGGGCCTGCCATTCGTGGCTGGCGGTGCGCTTCATTGGGATTCCGCGGCCGTTCCAGCCCCCGAGTTCGGGGTTGTAGCCCGTGATCCACACGGTGTCGCCGGGGTCCAGCGCCTCGGCAGTGGTCAAGGTTACCCGTGTAGGCTTCAGCGGTGATTGAGCCGCCGGTTTGATGCCGCAGGACGCCAGGATGGCGGTAGTCAGCAAAACTAGGATTCGAGGCGTTGTTCCCATTGGGCACGGTGTTTACGGTGGTAGAGTTCGCGCACAATTCCGTCTGAAACCCCGATTTTGGGCACATAGACCCAGGTCGCGTGGGTCCAACGCAGCACGCGGCGGTAGATGCGCAAGGCCGGAACAATGACGTCAGCCCGGTCCATGTTGAGGCCCAGCTGCAGCACGCGCTCGTCGGGCGTCATGGCCTCGAGCTGCTTGCTGAAGCGGTCGAGGTACTGCTTACTGAGCGGTTCTTCGACCGGGCGTCCGCTGATTTTGTGGGCCTTGTTGATGTTTCCGCCCGCCCCAACCAAAGCTACGGGGCCGTCGAGCTGCGCGACCTCCGACTCGAGCCAAGTGCGCAGGTCGTCCCACACCGCCTCGCTGTCGGCCTCGCTGAGAAGGCGCACGGTTCCGAGCGGAAAAGACCGCGAAGCTAGCGCATGCCCGTCGCGAAAGAAAGTGAGCTCGGTCGAGCCCCCGCCCACGTCGACAAAGCAGAGATTGGGCTCCTCGGGGTGAATCCGGTCAAAGAGCTTGGCATGAAAGACGAGCTTTGCCTCTTCTTCGCCGTCGATGACCTCAATGTCGATGTCGGATGCGCGGCGCACCCGGCGTATCCATCGGGCGGAATTCTTGGCCTCGCGCATCGCCGAGGTGGCGCAGGCCCGGTAGTCGGTGACTCCGTTCACGCGCATGATGGCGGCAAAGGCGCGCATGGCGTCGACCAAGCGGTACCCGGTCTCTTTGCTGATTTCACCTTGGGTAAACACGTCAGAACCGAGTCGCACCGGAAGCCGCGTGATTGACACCTTTTTGTAGTAGGTGTAGGTCGGCGTCGGAATCACATGGCTAATCAGCAGCCGAATCGAGTTCGAACCAATGTCGATAGCCCCCAGCGTCAGGTACTTCATGCTCATGCCCGGCGCTTTTTGGCTTGCTTTTTCACGTATTCGTATAGCTCCATTTGGCTGCGAATGCGCGGTCCAGGTGCCACGCGGTGCACGCTTCGACCCTCTTCGTCGTACACGCGCGCTTTGACGTTGTCGCGAAGTTGGATTTCGAGGTGGTCGAGGATTTCACGCTGGATGCGGGGATCCAGCACCGGTGCGCCCACCTCAACCCTAAGGTCGAGGTTTCGGGTCATCATATCAAACGACGCGAGGTACATTTTGGGGTCGCCGTCGTTAGAGAAGTAGTACACCCGACTATGCTCAAGGAATCGGTCGACGATGCTCACCACATGAATGTTTTCGCTAAGGCCTTTGACGCCGGGCTTGACGCAGCAGATTCCACGCACAATAAGGCGCACCTTGACGCCTGCCTTGCTGGCCTCGTAGAGCTTGTCACCGATGTCGTACGAGCTTAGCGAATTGAACTTCATGATGATTTCGGCCTTTTTGCCCTTTTTGGCGTGGGAGATTTCTCGGTCGATGCACTTGATGATTCCGCTGCGGCTGTAGTGCGGACTCACCAGCAACTCCTTGTACTTGATGACCTTGTAGGGCTCGTACAGAAACTCGAACACCCGCGCAATGTCGGCACAGATCACCGGATTGGCGGTGAGCAGCTGGTAGTCGGTGTAGACTTTGGCGGAACCCTCGTGAAAGTTGCCCGTACCCACCACCGCGAAGTACTCTTTGCCGCCGTCGGCCGTATTGCGCTCGATGTGCACGATTTTGCTGTGCACCTTGAGACCCTCGACGCCCGTTTGGACCTCGATGCCCTCTTTGCTCATTTTCTCGAGGTAGTGCAGGTTGTTTTCTTCGTCAAAACGCGCCTGAAGCTCAATAACCACGCGAACTTTTTTACCGTTTTTGGCCGCATTGATGAGCGCTGACACGATGCGCGACTGGCTGGCCAATCGGTAGAGGGTGATGCTGATTTTGGTAACCGCCGGATCAATCGCGGCTTCGCGCAAAAAGCGCACAAGACTCAAGAAGTTGTGGTAGGGCAAAAACAGCAGCACGTCCTTTTGGCGCACGACGTTCATCAGCGACTTCTCCATGTCAAGGTCGGGGTGCTGCAACGGTTCGAGGCGCGGATGCTCAAGTTCTGGCCCGCCAATATTGGGGAAGCGCAGTAAATCCTTTTTGTTGTGGTAGCGCGCCCCGGCAATCACGGCATCGGAATTCTGAAGGCCAATGCGCCCAATCAGGTACGCGAGGAACTCCGAGGGCATTTCACGGTCGTAGACCATACGCACTGGGTCGCCCACTTGCCGGTCTTCAAGGCCGCGGCGCACCCGGTCGAGCACGGTGCGGCTGACGTCGTGGTGGTCCATATCCAATTCCGCGTCTCTAGAGATTTTAAACGTATAGGCCTCAATGCGCTGCGACGGAAAAAGAAAGTACGCGTACTGCAAATTGTGGCGCAGCACGTCGTCCAAAAACATCAGGTAGTTCTTGCCATACTTGGGCAGCTCGACAAAGCGTCCGTGGATTTCGGCCGGAACCTCGACCAGCGACAGCACAGGGTCTCCGCCCAACTTGGGCCAAAGGCGAATTGCGAGGTAAATCGAGGCGTCGTTAAGCTCAGGAAATGGCAAGTGGTCTTGCAAAATCATGGCAAACACGGTGGGACTGACCTTGTCGATGTAAAACTTGCGAATAAAGTCCTTTTGACCCTGCGTAAGATCCTGTTCGTCAATAATTTTAACGCCCTGGGCCTCGAGCTGGCCCATCAATGCGTCATACACCCGCTCCACCCGATCGTTCAAGACGTTGACTTCGGACTGAATGGCCTGAAGCAGGTCTGTCGGATTCCAACCGCCAAGCGTTTCTTTCACCTTTTTCTCGTCGGTCGACGATTCCATACGCTGAATGCTCGCGTAGCGGACCCTAAAAAACTCGTCGAGGTTGTTCGAAAAGATCCCTAAAAAGCGAATTCGCTCAATTAATGGGTTGCGCTCATCTTCGGCTTCTTGAAGCACACGGGCATTAAACTGCAGCCAGCTGAGGTCACGATTGACAAATCGAGAGCGTAAGTCGCTCATTTTACCCATATTATAAAAGTATTACTTGAGGTTTTTAGGAAAATCAAAGTACCGAAGTTCAGCCTCGCTGCGCAAGTCCTTCCACGAAGAAATTGACACCTCGAGCACCGCTACACCCGCAGTCGGAACATTTTCAGTAAATCCCGGAACACAGTCTGAAATAAAGTCACTCATTCCGGGGTTGTGCCCAAAGAGCATGACGTGGTCTTGGTCGTCAGAAAGGTTACGGACTACGTCCGCGATTTCGTTGTGCGAAGCCGCATACAGAGCGTCCACAACTCGAACATCGTCGAGTGCCACACCCAAGGTGCGCGCAAAAATCATCGCGGTGTGCAGGGTGCGGGTCGACGGTGAGGCGTACAAAACGGGTGACTCATGGAGCAGTTCGCAGAGCCAGCCCGCCATGAGGTGCGCATCACGGATTCCGCGTCCTTTAAGTGGACGGTCCATATCGGGCAGCTCATGGTATTCCCACGAGCTCTTCGCATGGCGAACGAGGTAGATGGTTTTCATGGTTTGGGCTGATGCAAGGTGGCAAAGCACCATGAACGCAACGTTAAGCCCAAATCAATTCTCGTGCCTTTTGACCTGATTCCAAAGCTCATCCCAAACCTCGAGGGTTTGTTTGGCGTTGGTCTGGCCACTCGCCGCGAGCACGGCTTCCATGGCTTGAAAGCGGCGCTTGAATTTGTCGTTGGCCTGAGCGAGGGACTGTTCGGGGTCCCATCCGCGGTGGCGGGCGTAGTTCACAAGGGCAAACATGAGGTCGCCAAACTCTTCTTGAGCAGCCGCTTCAGTGGGGGCCGTCTGAAGTTCAACAAGCTCTTCTTCGACCTTAGCCCATACGCCGTCGGTAGAGGGCCAGTCGAATCCGACTCCGCGCACTTTGTCCTGCATGCGGTAGGCCTTGACCAGTGCAGGCAGGGCCTTAGGCACCCCTTCGAGCACTGATTTTTGATCCGCGGAACCCTTTTCAGCGAGCTTTATCGCCTCCCAGTTGGCCTTGACCGCGTCGGCGTCGTCGGCCTTTACGTCGCCGTAAATGTGCGGATGCCGGCGAACCAGCTTGTCGCAGACGCCATTCAGCACGTCAGCCACGTCAAAGTGGCCCTGTTCGCTGGCAATTTTACTGTAAAACACCAGATGCAAAAAGAGGTCTCCGAGCTCTTTGCCGAGTTCGGGCCAATCGCCCGAGTCAATGGCATCTGCGAGTTCGTAGGCCTCTTCGAGGGTGAGAATCCGCAGGGTTTGCTCAGTTTGCACGCGGTCCCAAGGACATTGGGCGCGCAGGTCGTCCATGATGTCCAGTAGGCGACCAAATGCAGCAAGCGCCGCGGCGCGGTCCGGCTTATTCGCCATCCTCGGCTTTAGGGGCAGCCTTTTTCTTAGCGGCCTTGGGCTTGGGGGCGTCTGCAGCCTCGGGAGCTACTTCGCTGCCCGCAGCAAAGAAGTTGTGGCGCACCAACGCATTGTACCACTGAAAGAACTTGCGCATGTCGCTAACGTACACGCGGCTGTCGTCGTAGTCAGGGACGAGCTTGGCGAACTCTGCCGTAACCAACGCGCTGTCGGCATTGTGCGGAACCGCCTCCTGGCCCTTGAGCACCTCTCCTACGGCCGCGAGCACTTCGCGAAGTGGACGCTCACCTTCAATCGTGTAGAGCGCCATCTCGTCGAGGACGTGCACCTGCTGGCGCGCCGAAGCGCTCACGCGGGCACCCCCGCCGAGCGGTTCCGCCACAAGGCCGGTGCGGGTTGATGCAATCAGTTGGTAAAGGCCGGGGCGTCCCGCAATCGCGAGCACGTGCTTGAGGTCATTCATTGGATTTAGCTTGGATTTGCTGCAAAAGAAGGGAGTCCGCATTGGCGCGGGTTAGCTGGAGCATGGTGTCGACGCGGCCCGCCCAAGGATGCTGGGGGTAGCGCTGTACAAACAGTTCATAGGCCTGGGCGGCGCGAATTTGGTCGCCCAAACCCACATCAAAGGTTGTTGCTACCGCAAACAGGGCACGCGGGCCAAAGCGGTCGGGAAGCGAGTCCACTACTCGCATGTAGTGGCGAATGGCAAAGAGGGCTCGGCTCGGAATCTGCGCCTCGAGGTCTCCCGCGGCAAGCTGGTAGCGCGCCCAGAGCGAATCGTCTTCAGATTCCGCCGCCGCCTGCTCGAGGCGGGCCACAATGGCGTACGAGCCCAATGAATCCGTGGCCCAGTTGCTTCGGGCCGTCATGTCGGCGATGGCCTGCTCTCCGTCGACGCCGGGCGTACAGGCAGTAAGCAGTACTACTGCGACTAGACTGAGGTACTTGTTCATGCTACGTTGAATTTCATGCGGTAGTTTGAGCTGACTTTGCCCGCAGCAATGTCTTTGAGGCGACCTTGGATGAGTCGCTTTTTAAGCGGGCTCA
>CAYYWL010000016.1:1234-3984 GCA_964475135.1 uncultured Owenweeksia sp. | reverse complement strand
TCAAACATTGAATCCACAAAGCCCGTGAGTTCGGCACTGGGACAGTCCACTTCTTTGGCTCGGCGCTTCAGCACCGGCGATCCATACGCCACAATCGGATAAACCATGGCGCAAAGATACCCCCTACCTTTGTGGTCCCCGCACAAATGCACTCGAAAACCATGTGGATTGGCCTTGACCCCGGACTCCGCCGCACCGGCCTCGCTGAAAGCGATGCGCAGGGCTTCATGACGTTTCCGGTGGCATCCCTCGCGACCGCCGACTTAGCACGCGAGCTCACGACCCGCTATGGCGACGGTTCAAGCCTTCACGGCGTGGCCTTGGGCGACCCCCAGCGCCTCGACGGCGGAATTTCGCACGGTGCCGCCGCCCGGGACGCCGTAGCCAAGGTGCTTGCGACCCTTTGGCCTACCGTGCCCATTCATTTAGTGGACGAACGACTGACCTCAAAGCTGGCCGCCCAGGGTGCCGCCCTGCTTGGCCGATCCAAGGCCGTCAAAAAAGACAAAGGGCAACTCGACGCCGCTGCTGCGAGCCTCATTTTAGAGAACTTTTTAATGCAAAAACGATGAATCCAAACTGGAACGAAGTCCGCGCCACTATTGAACACGTATGGGAACACCGCGACGAACTGCAAAGCCCCAACGCGTTGAACGCCGTAGCCCAAGTCATCACTGCGCTCGACCACGGAGACCTTCGCGTAGCCGAGCCCGTCGAGGGCGGCTGGCTGGTCAACGAATGGATTAAAAAAGCTGTGGTACTCTACTTTCCGCAGCGTAAAATGGAAACGTTTGAAGCGGGCCCCATGGAATTCCACGACAAAATGCCGTTGAAGCGCAACTATGCGGCCCTTGGGGTGCGCGTGGTTCCGCACGCAGTAGCACGCCACGGAGCCTATTTGGCCCCAGGAGTCATCATGATGCCTTCGTACGTCAACATTGGGGCCTACGTAGGGCCGCGCACCATGGTCGACACCTGGGCTACGGTCGGAAGCTGCGCGCAAATCGGCGCCGACGTGCACCTTTCGGGCGGAGTCGGAATCGGCGGGGTTCTTGAACCCCTGCAGGCCGCACCGGTCGTCATCGAAGACGGCGCGTTCATCGGATCGCGCTGCATTGTCGTCGAAGGCGTGCGCGTCGGCCGCGAAGCAGTTTTGGGCGCCAACGTGGTTCTGACGGCATCGACCAAGATCATCGACGTTACGGGCGCTGAGCCTTTGGAGTACCGCGGCTACGTCCCTGAGCGCAGCGTGGTGATTCCGGGTAGCATTCCCAAAGAATTTGGGGCCGGAACCTACCAGGTCCCCTGCGCCCTCATCATCGGACAGCGCAAGGCGAGCACCGACCAAAAGACGTCGCTCAACGACGCCCTGCGCGAATTTCAAGTGGCGGTCTAAGTGGCGGAACCCTATGCATCATGGATTGACCATCCGCTGTTTCAAGCGGTAGGTTCCGCAGCCGATGAACTCGGTCTGCCGTGCTATGTCGTGGGTGGCTGGGTGCGCGACCGTTTGATGAACCGCAAGAACTCTAAAGACGTAGACTTTGTCGTCGTTGGGGATGCGCTGGCCGTGGCCAAAGTCGCTGCCGCCGCACTTAAAGCGGGCAAAGTCGCGGTCTACCAGAATTTTGGCACCGCCCAATTCACCTGGCACGGGTGGCAAATTGAATTTGTACAGGCCCGAACCGAGAGCTACCGGAGTGAATCGCGCAAGCCCACCGTTCAGCCCGGTACGCTTGAAGACGACCAGCGCCGCCGCGACTTCAGCATCAACGCGATGGCCGTGGGCGTGCACCGCGCAGCTTGGGGCGAATTGCTGGATCCGTTTGGCGGGCGCGAAGACCTCGAGGCAAAAGTGCTGCGCACCCCGCTTGAACCGATTGAAACGTTTAGCGACGACCCGTTGCGCATTTTGCGCGGACTGCGCTTCGCGAGCCAACTCGGATTTGCCCTCGACGAGGCCACCCTCGAAGGAATGAAGGCCACGGCAGACCGGCTGGCCATTTTGTCGCCCGAGCGCATACAGACCGAGCTGCTCAAAATTCTTGAAAGCCCCAAACCCTCGGTGGGCCTGGGCCTGATGTACCAGTGCGGCGCCATGGAGGTCCTCTTGCCCGAGGTAGCGGCCCTTGCCGGCGTCGACGAAGTCGAAGGCCACCTGCACAAGGACAACTTTTGGCACACCCTCGAAGTGGTCGACAACACGGCGGCGCAGTCCGAAAACGTATGGCTTCGCCTCGCGGCCCTGCTGCACGACATTGGCAAGCCTCCGACCAAAAAATTCTTGAAGGGCACGGGCTGGACCTTTCACGGCCACGAATTCTTGGGCGGAAAAATGGCCAAAAAGCTCTTTAGGCGCCTTTCGCTGCCGCTGGACGCCCGAATGGATTATGTGGTCAAGCTGATCCAAATGAGTTCGCGTCCGATTGCGGTCGTGAGCGATTCCGCGACCGACAGCGCCGTGCGCCGACTGCTGTTTGATGCTGGCGAAGACATCGAAGATTTGATGATTCTGTGCTCGAGCGACATCACCACAAAGAATCCGCGCAAGAAGTCGCGCTACCTCGCCAACTACGAGCACGTAAAGACCAAAATGGCCGAAGTAGAGGCCCGCGACCACCTGCGCAACTGGCAACCGCCGATCGACGGGGGCCAATTGATGAGCTGGTTTGACCTGCCCCCCGGCCCCATGGTGGGCCAAATGAAAACCGCCGTGCGCGAGGCGATACTCGACGGCGCGATTCCCAATA
>CAYYWL010000016.1:0-1134 GCA_964475135.1 uncultured Owenweeksia sp. | reverse complement strand
GGCCAAATGAAAACCGCCGTGCGCGAGGCGATACTCGACGGCGCGATTCCCAATACCTTTGACGATGCCAAGGCCTATGTGACGGCCTGGGCAGCTGAACACGGAATTCCCTTGAAATCATGAGCACCACGGTTGTACGCGCCATTTTGAACACTGAAGAGGACATCTTTCGCGATGTAGCCATCTCGTCATCTGCCACGCTAGAGCAAGCACACCACGCGATTGCCGCGGCTTTTGCGCTCAATCCTGGCCAAATGGCCTCGTTCTACCGCACCGACACCGAATGGAACCAGGGCGACGAAATTCCCTTGATGTCTATGGATCCCGCCGCAGGCCCCAGCATGGCCGCCCTATGCGTGGGCGAGGTACTGGGTGCTCCGGGCCAGCGACTTCTGTTTGTGTACGACTTTCTCGAAATGTGGAGCTTTCTCGTCGAGTTCGTGCGCCACGAAGACCGCGAGTGCGGCGACCCTGAAGTAGTGCTCTCGTACGGAGTTCGCCCCGAAACCGCCCCTGAACTGCAGTACGGTGGCGACGGTCTGGGCGGCAGCCTTGACGACGACTTCGACGAGGACGACGACGAGTACGGGTTCGACGAAGACGACTTGGCCGACGGCTACTCTTCTTCGGACGAGTGGTGAAATTCGACCGCGTCGATGGCGCGAATCGGTAGTTCTTCGCCGTTTTTGAACACTACTTTGTCTTCAGTGCAGGCCCAGAGGGTCGTGTGAATGGCGAAATGCCCCTCTTGCGCCGTGACGTAAATCGTCACTTTGCGCTCTTCAATATTGCCCTCAAAGGTGGCCTTATGAAGCAGCTTCCACCGTGCTTGGCGCAGCTCTTCGCTTGAGTGCACATCGCCATCCTCAAAATGCAATCCACTCAAATCCTGCCGCTCAATGAGGCGGTATGCTGACCGATTTTGAGGTTGCTCGAGTAACTGCATTCTTAAATATACGGAATTTTCGGATGCTACCTTCGCAGCATGAATTCCGAGCCCGCCATTTGGATGCTTCACGGCCCGACCGCGTCGGGTAAAACCGCGTTGGCCATTGAGTTGGCTCAGTTTCTCGGAACCGAGGTCATCAACTGCGACGCCCGGCAGGTGTACCGCGAGCTCAGCATCGGCGTTGC
>CAYYWL010000015.1:29017-38360 GCA_964475135.1 uncultured Owenweeksia sp. | reverse complement strand
CACTTGCCTTACGACTTTTTGGCACGAACTTCGAATGCCATTATTAACCAAGTGCGGGGTGTGAACCGCGTGGTGTACGACATCAGTTCCAAGCCGCCTGCAACCATCGAATGGGAGTAAGACACCTTCTCACCGCCGCATTTACTGCGGTTTCGCTGTTCGCTTCAGCTCAGGGCGGAGCCCGATGGGCTGTAGTCCTTCCGTTTGGCGTTCAAGCGGATAGTTCTGGTTCTGGCGTCACTAAGAACGCCATGGCCAATGAGTTCTATGCTGGATTTCGCGCTGCCCTCGACTCGTTTGCCGGTACGGAATGGCCGATTACACTTGACCTCTACGATTTTGACGAATCTACAGGCTTGGTGGTCGATCATGCCTTCGGTTCAGCTTTACCGCGAACACTAAGTCCTTCTGCGTTCATGGCCGAATTAGCGCAGCTCGACGTACGTTACGTGGTGGGACCGTTTCGCGCATCCGACAGTGAAATACTTGCCAAGCATGCTGCGGCAACAACTTATGTGGTAAACCCCGTTTCACGTGAAGTTCGCACAGAGGGCCTACCTCAGCTTATCGCTGCGGCGCCCGTTCGTTTTTTAGAGGCTGAGATCCTAGGGAGGCTCGCTGCGCAGGACGCCTTGGCACGTCCTAAATCGCGCACGGTACTATTTGATTTAGGAGATAAAGCCAGTATGCTTCAGCGTCAAGCATTCGTACGCGGCTTCCATGCAATGGGTGCGGACACCACCAAAATTCAAACGTGGGACGGACGCCCCTCTTCAAATTTGGCGGCTCGGGTAGGGGGAGACGATCTTGTTCCAACTCGGTTTGTCCTTTTGGACGATAAAGTGCTCAGTGCTGCACGAATCCTTCAAGGCCTTCGCCAGAGGCCTGCAAGTCAAACTGAATTTTGGACGGTGAGCAGCACGGTGAATAGTCCGTCGCTTGACGCCTTTCTTCTCTTGCGTCAGCCGATCATTTGGGCCCAGACGGACCGCCTTGAATTTGCGCAGTACGAGAATGTCGACGCGCACATCGCTTCGGTGCTCGGAACTTCTCGGTCGCGCTGGGCGTGGTTGGGGTACGACATGGCAATGATGCTTCTCGAAAACGATCCCGAACACTATACCGGCCCACGCCGCAGCTACGACTGGGGGCAAACGCCAGGAGGGGGTCAGTTCAACCAAGCGATCGAACTCTACCGTTTTGATCCTTCTCGCGGTGTGAACCCAGTTGTCGTTCCCGCGTTACCGTAATGCTATGACAGTTCTCGGAATGTTTTTCCTCGCCTACGTCCTCATGGAGGGTGCGGCGTGGGCCGCCCACCGCTACCTCATGCACGGCCCACTGTGGGTTTTGCATGCAGACCACCACACCAAAGAGCCAGGGTTTTTTGAGAAAAACGACGCGTTCTTTTTGATTTTTGCCATACCCTCATGGTTGTGCATCATGCTTGGCATGATGTGGGGCGTACCCGAGTCCACGGGATTTGGTTTCGGAATCGCAGCCTACGGGTTTACCTACTTTTTGGTGCATGAAATATTTATCCACCAGCGGTTTCGCTGGTGGGTACACACCGATAACGCATACTTTCGGGCCGTGCGCCTCAAGCACAAGTGGCACCATAAAACCCTCGGAAAAGAAGGTTCGGCACATTTTGGACTTCTCTGGGTACCCTGGAGCATGGTGCGGGAAGAGGCACGTAAAATGAAGCTTGAGCGCCGATCGTGAAGGGTCTCTACTTGATCCTAATGGGGCTCACTTTTTTGGGTCCTTTTACTCGGGCATTTGAACCCCGCATCCGCTACATTGGTCAAACGCGTCACTTGTTGGTGGGCACTGTATTCATGATGGCGTTGTTCATTCCGTGGGATGTGGTAAAGACCGCAAGCGGAGTATGGGGCTTCAATCCCGATTACTTGATGGGGCCGTCGCTTTGGGGGCTTCCGCTCGAAGAATGGATGTTTTTTATCGTCGTGCCCTGGGCGACCTTTTTTATTTACGAAGTTTTGCAGCTATTTTTTCCTTGGACCCAGTCCAAGCGGAGCGCCTTTGTCGTCGTTGAGATGATTGCTGCAGCGAGTGCAACCCTCGCACTCGTGTACCACGATCGCTGGTATACGTTAACGGCAGCGGGCGGGCTCGCATTGGGCTGCACATGGTTGCTGTGGAAGCGCCCCTGGTGGACGGCAGCCTTCTTGCGAAGCTGGGGTGTGGGTCTTATTCCGTTTTTTATCGTGAACGGAGTACTGACTGGGATGTTTTTACCTGAACCCATTGTGTGGTACAACAATGCCGAGAATATGAGTCTTCGCGTCGGAACTATTCCAGTAGAGGATGCCCTATATGGCACATTCATGATGCTCATGTACACCGCAGGGGTTCATTGGTCGCGTCAACGCTTCCCCAAACGCCCGGAATAGGCTATTTTTGCAGCCTAATTCCGTTCTATGCTTACCCGTCGCCACCTCCGCATCAAAACGATGCAAGCGCTTTATGCGTACGTGCAGTCCGACCTCAACGACGCCCAACTTGGTTTGCGTCGCCTCGAGGACAGCATAAAGGCGATTAATGACTTGTACCTCTACGAGTTGAGGATTTTTTGGCACTTCAACCATTTTCTTGAGGAGCGACTCGAGATTGAACAGGCCAAGCAGTTCCCCAACCGGCTTCGTGAGGCTCAGTTACAGCACTTTTTAAAGCTTCCCTTTGTCGCCCAACTCGTGGCAGATGATGACATCACAAAGGCTTGGGAACAGCACCGGATCCACTGGGGCGAGTCGGTGGACGTCCTGCGTAAAATTTTCTTCGCATATTGGACGGAATGGGGTGAAACCTTAATGTGGAACAGTCCCGAGCTCCAGTCTGAAGAAGTCCAGATTACGCACTTGCGTCAATTTTATCGTGACTTTTTAGCCAATAATGAAGATCTTCAGCAGCACTACGAAACCATTAACATGCACTGGTCGGACGACCTCGACGCTGCGCAAATGATGGCGGTTCAAACCATGCAGAATGCCCGTAAAAACCGTCCGGTGCTGGTTCCGTTGATTAAGAATGCAGAGGACGGAGCGTTCGCCAAAGATCTGTTTGTGCACACGCTGCGCCACCAAGCGGAATGGCAAGAGCGAATGGCCAAAAAAGCCAAGCAGTGGGATTTTGACCGCATGGCTCCGGTTGACCGGAGCATTGTGCAAATGGCACTTAGTGAGGTAGTTGCATTTCCGCAGATCCCAGTAAAGGTGAGTATCGACGAAGCCATTGAGCTCGCCAAGCAGTACGGATCACCGAAGGCTGCGTCGTTTGTCAACGGAATTCTAGATGCCGTGGTCACTGATTTAAAATCAGAAGGTCGCATTCAAAAGCTCGGACGAGGCCTAATTGGGTCCTAATTTTACCAACTATGAAGACAACAACCATTTTCGTATCCGCCCTTGCCACTTTAGGTGTGGCCTGTTCAAATCCAAGTGACCGCGTCAAGCCTGAATCAGAGCGCATGGCTCTTGAGGCTGTGCAGAGCGCCGAACTTCCCCAACTCAGCTTTGTGACTGAGTCGCACGACTTCGGAACTATCAATGAGGGTGACGTCGTCGAAACGGAATTCAAGTTTACCAATACCGGTCAAGGTCCTTTGATCATTTCGTCAGCCCAAGGATCGTGCGGATGTACGGTTCCGGAATACCCCAATGCCCCAGTAGCCCCAGGCGAGGAGGGTGTAATTAAAGTGAGCTTTAACAGCGAAGGCAAGCCCAACCAGCAGAGCAAGACCGTGACCTTGACGACCAATGCAGTCCCAAGCACCAAAGTGTTGACCATTACGGCCAATGTAACCCCTAAAGCCAAGTAAACATGAACGTATTTCTACAAGCTCAGTCCCAAGGAGGAATCGCCGGATTTTTACCCCTCATCGCCATTTTGGCGGTGATGTACTTTTTCTTCTTGCGTCCGCAAATGAAGCGTCAGAAAGAAGAGACAAAGTTTCGCAACGTTCTTTCAAAGGGTATGCGGGTAGTCACTACCGGTGGGGTGCACGGCAAGATTTCAGACCTTGACGAACACACATTTGTACTCGAGTCCGAGAACAGCCGCCTTCGCCTCGAGCGTTCTGCGGTAAGCAAGGAACTCACTGCAGCTCGCTACCCCGAGAGTGCAAAGACTGAAGAGAAGAAGAAGTAACCTGCTTCTTTACCAAAAAGAAAAGCCCGAGCGCGAGCTCGGGCTTTTTTTGTGGAGTTCGTTGCGGTTAAATCCGCTTAAGCTGTTCCTTGAGCATTTTGAGCTGGTCTGCCAAAAGCCCTTTGTCGTCCAACTTCTTGGCCTCGGTCAACAATGCTTGAGCTTCAGTTTTGCGGCGGCGCGACATAGCCATCGCGGCAAGCTGCATCTTTGCGAGGGCGCGATCCTGCTTCATCCGGAGCCCTGTGTTTAAGGCCTTGCGCATGAAGGACTCCGACTGCGACATGTTGGTTTGCGACAGCATGAGTCCACGCAAAAAGTAGTAGTAGGCCAATTGACCTTTGATCAGTGTTTGTTCGGGGTACTTTAGTGCGTCAAGCTGAGCTCCGGCCTTGGTGAAGTTCTGAGAACGCACGTACCAAAGTGCCATGAGAATGCGCTCGTTTCGAAAGTGGATGAGAATGGGGATGCCCGCGAGAAGAGTGAGAAAAATCCCGTTGCCCCAGTTCGTCTCAATGAACTGATAGGTGGCAAGCGCAAGAATGGCGGCCGCAATAGCCAAGCGTAGGTAGCGTCGAATCATGACGCAAAAATAGGGCGGGACTAGTCGAGGATCTCGATTCGGTTGCGGCCTAAACGAACGCGACCTTCACTTTCTAAGCGCTTGAGTAGTCGAGAAACGACTTCACGGGATGAATTCAGTGCCTGAGCGATCTCAAAATGGCTCATGTGCACCTCATTTTGGTCGTTGCGACGCGCTTTTTCTACTAAAAAATGAACAAGGCGCTCGTCCAACTGCCGGAACGCCACATCATCAAGCGCATTGAGTGCCTCGTCAAAGCGTTTTTGGTAGGAACGCAGAACGAAGTTCATCCACTCTCGATTGGTGTGCAAGAGCTCTTGCACCACGCGGATGGGAACACAAAGTACCGTGCTGTCCTCTTCAGCGAGCACTTCAAGACTTGGGGATTGGCCGTAGAGGCTACCAAACGTGTTGCTGCACGCACTCCCTGGTTCCAGGGTATAGAGGTAGAGTTCGCGGTCCTCTGCGTCGTCTTTGCGCGCAACCCTGAGGCTGCCCTCGAGTACGATGGGCACGTACTTCATAGGCTGGCCCGGTTCCATGACGTAGGCACCAGCCTTGTAGTTGAGGATTCGCCCTTCACGGGCTAGTGTTTCGGCGAGCTCGAGCGAAGCAAAGCCGAGTGCGTCTTGAATTCGTTCAACTGCTACCATAGGGGGCATTAAAAATAGCGAAAATTGTGGTAGAACGTGGGACTAGGTTATCAACGCTCCCTGTGGAAAACTTAGCGGACTTAACCCTCACTTAATCAGGGTTTCGGGTAATTTCAACGCAGTTAAACCCTCAATGTGATGCCAGCAGCTCCCAAAAAGATTCGAAAGATTTTTGTGCTCGACACCTCGGTGATCTTGTACGACCACAATGCCATCATGAATTTCGAGGAGCACGATGTGGCGATTCCGATTCCGGTACTAGAGGAGTTGGACGAGTTTAAAAAAGGTTCCGACACCAAAAATTATGAAGCTCGAGAATTCATTCGAATGCTCGACAAAAAGGCCGAAAACAAATCGCTCACCGACTGGATTGCCTTGAATGGTTCGAAGCGCGGAAAGTTCCGCGTGGTAATGGACACGCCTGGCTTGGGAGTTGATGCGACGGCGGTGTACGGCAAGGGCAAGAACGACCACAAGATTCTCAACGCCGCACTCTACCTGCAGGAGCAGGAGCCCAATCGCCCAGTCGTTTTGGTGACCAAGGATATCAATTTGCGCCTCAAGGCCAAGGCACTGAATGTCGCGGCAGAGGACTACCTGACCGGCAAGGTGAAGGAGTCGGATACCGTGTTTACCGGCAGGGCTGAATTGGATGGGTTTCCTGAAAAGCAGCTTCAAACGCTGTACGAGCAGAAGCGCGTTCCCATGGACCTCGGGCTTAAAGCAATTCAGAAGCTGAATTTGCAGCCCAACCTGTTTTACATACTTAAAAACGGAAAGAGCAGCGGATTGGGATTCTTCAACTCCCAAACCAGCGAAATGGAGCTAGTGGAGAAGTCGGCCTACTACGGAATCAAGCCCCGAAATGCGGAGCAAACGTTTGCTATGCACGCAATTATGAATCCGCACATTAAGTTGGTGACCCTCACTGGGGTGGCGGGGACGGGCAAAACGCTGTTGGCGTTGGCGGGATCTCTGGAGCAGCGCCGCGACTTCAAGCAGATTTACTTGGCTCGGCCGATTGTACCGTTGAGCAACCGGGATATCGGATTCCTGCCGGGCGACGCGGAGCAAAAGATCAATCCCTACATGCAGCCACTCTGGGACAACCTGAAGTTCATCAAGAACCAGTTTGGCGAGCGCGACCGCAACTACAAGCAGATTGACGAGATGGTCGCCAACGAAAAGATTCTCGTGACCCCCTTGGCCTACATCCGCGGACGTTCGCTAAGCAACGTCATTTTCATTGTGGACGAGGCGCAGAACTTAACTCCGCACGAAGTCAAGACCATCATTACCCGCGCCGGAGAGAATTCGAAGTTCATTTTTACCGGTGACGTACGCCAGATTGACACGCCCTACCTGGACGAGCAGTCGAACGGACTCAGCTACCTCGTGGACCGCCTCAAGGGACAGCCGCTGTATGCCCACGTATCGCTCGTGAAGGGCGAGCGCAGTGAGCTGGCAAACCTTGCCAACGATTTGCTCTAGTCGGGCGGAATAAAAAAGGCGGGCCGCAGGGCCCGCCTTATGGTTTCACCTTCGGTCGCTTAGCGCGGACCGGCAGCTTTGATTTCGTCGCTGGTTCCGGCCTCGAACTTGGTGAAGTTGTCGCGGAACATGCCCGCAAGACGTGCTGCACCCGCATCGTAGGCGGCAGTGTCGGCCCATGTGGCGCGCGGATCGAGGATTTCGGTGGGAACTCCAGGGCATTCCGCAATCCGAGCAAGTCCAAAGCGCTCGTCGGTCGCCGTGGGGGCGTTGTCCAATTCTCCACCCATCGCAGCTTGAATAAGGCGTCGGGTGTTTTTAAGCGAAATGCGGTGGCCGGTGCCGTAGGCTCCGCCCGTCCAACCTGTGTTTACGAGCCACACTTGAATGTCGGTACCTTCGAGCTTGTTCATGAGCATTTCAGCGTACTCGGATGGGTGCAAGGGCATGAAGGGTGCGCCAAAGCATGCCGAGAAGGCGGCTTTGGGTTCGGTCACGCCTGCTTCGGTTCCGGCCACCTTTGCGGTGTAGCCGCTCATAAAGTGGTATGCGGATTGGGCACGGGTGAGCTTTGAGAGCGGGGGCAAGATTCCGTAGGCATCTGCCGTCAAAAAGAAAATGTGCTTTGGGGCAGGGCCTTGCGACGGAAGCACGATGTTGTCGATGAAGTCAATCGGGTAGGAGACCCTTGTGTTTTCGGTAATCGACTTGTTTTCGTAGTCCGGAACGCCTGCGGCGTCCAGCACTACGTTTTCGAGAAGCGCTCCCGGGCGAATCGCGCGAAAGATGTCTGGTTCTTTCTCTTCAGTGAGGTCAATTACCTTGGCGTAGCAGCCGCCTTCAAAGTTGAATACGCGTCCCTCAGGGGTCCAGCCGTGCTCGTCGTCGCCGATAAGTTGGCGGTTGGGGTCTGCACTCAACGTGGTTTTGCCAGTGCCCGAAAGACCAAAGAAGAGGGCCGTAGCTCCGTCAGCACCAAGATTGGCTGAACAGTGCATTGGTAGCGTCTGGTGCTGGGTAGGCAGAAGGAAGTTCAGTGCGCTGAAGATTCCTTTTTTCATTTCACCGGTGTAGCCGGTTCCGCCAATGAGAATGGTTTTGTCGTCAAAACTCAGAATGGCGAAGTTGCCTTGGCGCGTACCATCGCGCTCTGGAACCGCCTCAAAACTAGGGGCGTGAATGATGGTCCACTCGGGATTGAGTCCGTCGAGCTGCGCTTCAGTGGGGCGCAAGAACATGTTATAGCAGAACAAGTTGTGCTCGGGAAACTCGTTGATAACGCGCAGGCTGATTTGCACTGAAGGCTCGGCTCCAGCAAAGGCATCGCGAACATAGAGGTTTTTGCCGTTGAGGTGGTCAAGCACGCGCGCTTTGAGGGCGGAATAGTGGTTGGCATCAAACGGAATGTTCACCTTTCCCCACCACACCCGGTCCTCCGTATGCTGGTCGCGCACGATGAATCGGTCTTCTGGGGACCGTCCGGTGAACTTCCCCGTGGGGATGTTCAGGACGCCATTGGCGGTCAATGTTCCGCGGCCCATGTCGAGGGCGAGCTGGGTCAGTGTTTGAGGATCAAGCTGGTAGCTAAAGCTTGCGCGGTCTAAGCCAGAAATGCTTAAAACGCCTTTAGATTGAGTAAGGCTCATGTAGGGGTCAGTTATCAAGGGTTAATGCAAAATTAAGGTACCTTGCGGCCTCATTCGACCCTTGTGAAAAAGATCGCTGTCCTAGGAGCTGGCCGGTCCGCTGGCCCACTGATTGAGTACTTGGCTACCCATCCCGACGCTTCGGCGTGGAATGTGACGGTATTTGACCAAGATTCCGAAACTTTAGCCCGAAAAACGGCTTCACTGACCAACATCACCGTTGAATCTGGCGACCTCCGCAATGAGGATCTGCTCGATCGAATTGTGAAAATGCACGATATCGTAGTGTCTATGCTACCTGCGACGATGCACCTTCCTGTGGCTCAGCGTTGTGTGCGTGAGGGTAAGCATCTGGTAACTGCCTCCTACATCAGTCCTGAAATGCAGGCGCTTGATGCCGAGGCCCGAGCCAAAGGCTTAGTATTCGTCAACGAATGCGGCGTGGATCCCGGAATCGACCACATGTCGACCATGGAAATCCTTCAACGCCTCAAGCGTGAAGGTGCTAAAGTGACGTCCTACGAGAGTTTTTGTGGCGGAATCCTCGCACCCGAGAGTCCTACCAACCCTTGGGCCTACAAGTTCACCTGGAACCCCCGAAACGTCGTGATGGCGGGATCGGGTGGGGCCGTGCACTTCATCCAAGAAGGCAAGTACAAGCACATTCCCTACCACCAAGTTTTTCGCCGAACGGAGTTTCTTGACATTCCGGGCTACGGACGCTTTGAAGGCTACGCCAACCGCGATTCCCTGAAGTACCAGTCCGCCTACGGTTTGGATGGAGTCAGCACTATGTACCG
>CAYYWL010000015.1:3244-28917 GCA_964475135.1 uncultured Owenweeksia sp. | reverse complement strand
ATTCTAAATGAGCTTGGTGCGCGCGGAATCCGCTTCGACGAGCGGGTTCAGAGGTTGTAAAGTTCCTCTGGAGCGCAGAGGTAGATGGTGCGCCCGGGCTTGTCCACTCGTTCGATAAAGGGATCAATTACGGGAATCAGCACGTGATGTTCGCGTCCGTCCACCTTGATTTCAAAAAGGTCTTGCGCGGGGTATTCTACGACCTGAACTAAACTCATTTCAGATTCAACACCTGTATTTACTACGCGAAACCCAGGAAGTTCGTGGTAGTAGAACTGGTCGTCATCAAGTTCCGGAAGCAGTGATTCGGGCAGCCACAGTCCGCGACCCACCAGCGCTTGCGATTCCGGCTCGCTATCGATGCCTTCAAAGCGCACGATGGCTTCGTCGGCTTTAACCAGTCGAGAATTTGCCACAAAAAAGGGAAGGGCCTTGCCGCGCTCTTCAACAAAGTACGCGTCAAGGCCCTGATACGGTGTGGGGTCGTCGGCCGTAAGCCGAACCACCACGTCTCCTTTAAAACCGTGCTTCTTTCGCACGTATCCGACCTGGAAGTAGCCCTCCACGGTCGTTTAAATTATTCTGCGTCGGCTGCGGGAGCCTCTTCGGTAGCAGCTTCTGCGGCAGGAACCTCTTCAGCGGCTGCCTCAACTACAGGTGCCTCGTCAGCAGCAACTTCTTCGGCAACCTCTTCAGCTACGGGAGCCTCTTCAACTACAGCATACTTCGCTGCAACAGCCTCCGCACGCTTGGCGTTGGTGTCAGCCTCTGCTTTCAGACGATCGGCCTTTGCTTTCTCAGCTGAACTGGTCAAGTTGGTGATTTTGTTGTCAACCAATGACTGCTTGTCGTTCAACCACTTTGTGAAGCGCTCTTCAACTTGTTCCACAGTCAATGCGCCCTTTTTAACACCCTCAAGAAGGTGCTTCTTCATTAGGACACCCTTGTACGAAAGGATTGCGCGGGCAGTGTTGCTAGGCTCGGCGCCGTTCATCATCCAATCCAAAGCACGCTCAAAGTTGAGGTCGATGGTCGCGGGGTTGGTGTTGGGGTTGTACTGGCCCAAGTCCTCGATGAACTTACCGTCGCGCTTGGCGCGGCTGTCAGCTACTACGATGGTGAAGATGGGGCGACCTTTGCGGCCGTGACGTTGAAGGCGAATGCGTGTTGCCATGTTTAGTTAACGTTTTAGAAGGGTCCTAAACCCAGTTGTTAAGATTAGGGCTGCAAAATTAATAAAAAAATCTGAATTGGCTAAATAGTCTTGGACTGCTGGCTATTGGTTTCTAGCTTCTCGCTTCTAGCTACTGGTTTTATCTCTAGCAAGTAACCAGTTTGCCTCGCTAATAGCAACTATTTACGAGCAACTAACCAATAGCCGACGAGCCAACCTTGCCAATCTTGCCAATTAGGCTAACTGCGCTAGTAAGTCGTGCTTGCTCACGATATGATCGCCGTCTGCTCCCTGTACGATGAGTGCGTTAAAAGCTTCGCCCATAGCGTGGACTCCGTCGAGTAGGGAAGATGTAGTGGGTAGAACCGGGAATGGTTTGCCCATCACGGTACGCACCAGTTGCTCGATTCCGCCGTCGCCAGAGGTGAGGGCCGTAATCACGTGCGACTCGGTGAGACTTCCGACGTACGAATTGCCGTCATGCACGGGGAGTTGGCTGATTCCGAATCGCTTGAACTGAACAATGGCGTTATTGATCGGCTCTTCAGGGAAGATGGTGACCAACGGACGGGCAGCGCGACCTTGAACGGCCTCTCCGAGCGTCTTCCACTCTTCGCGAAGGAATCCGCGCTCGCGCATCCAGTCGTCGTTGTAGATTTTGCCGACGTAGCGGCTTCCGTGGTCGTGAAAGAGGACGACGGTGACGGCATCGTCGGGCAGCAAGTGCTTGAGCTGGCGCAGACCTTGAAAGGCGGAACCGCACGAATACCCCAGCAGCAGGCCCTCGCGGCGCGCAAGTTCTCGTGCTGCCAAGGCGCCATCGCGATCTGTGACCTTTTCGAATCGGTCAATGAGGCTAAAGTCGACGTTTTTTGGCAGAATGTCTTCGCCAATGCCCTCTGTGATGTAGCCGTAAATCTCCTGCGGGTCAAATTCGCCGGTCTCGTGGTATTTTTTAAATACGGAACCGTAGGTGTCGACGCCCCAAATTTGAATGTCGGGGTTCTTTTCTTTGAGGTACTGGGCGACCCCTGAAATGGTTCCGCCGGTTCCGACGCCAACGACGAAGTGGGTGATGCGGCCTTGAGTTTGTTCCCAGATTTCGGGTCCGGTAGATTCGTAGTGCGCTTGGCGGTTGCTGAGGTTGTCGTACTGGTTGGGGAAGAACGAATTCGGGATCTCGGCGTTCAACCGGCGAGCCACTGAATAGTACGAGTCGGGGTGATCTGGGGCCACATTGGTGGGGCAAACGTGGATTTCGGCTCCGAGGGCACGCAAAACGTCCATTTTCTCTTTGGACTGCTTGTCGCTCATGGTGCAAATCAAGCGGTAGCCTTTTACTACTGCGGCTAGGGCGAGGCCCATTCCGGTATTGCCCGAGGTGCACTCGATGATGGTTCCGCCGGGCTTAAGGCGGCCGTCGCGCTCGGCGTCTTCGACCATTTTAAGGGCCATGCGGTCCTTGGTCGAGTGGCCGGGATTGAAGTACTCAACCTTCGCAAAGACTTCGCCCGGAATGTCGCTGGCTAAGGCGTCCATGCGGATCATCGGCGTGCGTCCGATGGTTTCTAAAATGTTCTCGTAAATGGGCGGAATTTCTCGGGTCATCATAGGGTGCGAAGGTAGGGTGTGGGTCGAAGGATGCTGCGAACGTCGGAACCAAGTTCGTGTTCACGGGCGACGAGGTCAGCCAAACTAATGGCCTTTAGGGCGTGTACGGTTTCGTTTCGAACTTGAACGAGGGCGTCTTGAACCGCACAGGCTGATGGGTTTGGGCATTCAGTGCACGGTTGGTAAAACCGGTGCGACGCGCAGGGAAGAAGTGCAATGGGCCCCTCTACCACGCGAAGGATGTCCGCAAGTGAGATTTGATCTGCGGGCATGGCTAGCTGGTAGCCACCGTTGCGTCCGGGTTCAGAATGAAGCAAGTCCGCCTCGCGCAGTTCTCTGAGGATTTGCTCGAGAAATCGACGAGGACTATGCGTGAGTTCAGCCAGTCGGGCCGTTGAAAAGCGTTCGTCCGACTGCTGCGCCATACGGTGCAGGGCGTGCAGGGCGTAGACGCTCTTGCGGTTTAGCATCCGTAGATCCGGTTCAGGACCATTGCGAGCCGCACTCCGGCTTGTACGAGGCGCTCTTCGAGGCGGGCGTAGTTCTCGTATCCGTAGCCGTAGCTAAGGTTTTCGACGCCTTCGGGCGGATAAATACCAGCCATTCGCAGGGCTTTGGACTCGTTGGCCCAGTCGAGGTAGGTTCCACCTTGGTACTGCTTTACGCGGTCTTGCGGAGTCGTACGCATGAGGTGCTGGCTGTATTCGGTGTACGAAAGCTGCTGTCCGTCAATGAGTTCACTGTCCCAAATGCGGTGAAGGTTGCTGCTTTTTCCGAAGTATTTAATTTTAACATCGTTGCCGCCTTTGTCGTCCCCTCGGCCCACGTGAAGAGGTTGGTGCAGGTCGCCGATCAGGTGAACAAGAACTTTAATTGCGACGTCCTCACCGCCGTGGGTAAACTTTTTGGTTTCGAGTTCTCGCGTGATCTCATCGAGTTTTCTGAGAATGTCGCCTTGGGTGGGTGTGCCGGCTTCTGCATAGGTCTGGTGGTCGCCAATGGTACAGTAGTGCCAGGCGTCCCAGTGGTCGTAGGCCTTGTCGGACTTGATTTCGTCCATCCACGTCGAGCAGAGCGCTAGGCTCTCACCCTTAAGGATGGCGGTGATTTTTTTTTCGGCACATGGCTTGAGATGCGCAGTGGCGATTTCACCGACAATGCGGTGGCCTGTCTGTCCCCATCCAAATGCGGAATAGCTCGCGGTCCACGCGAGGAACACAATTCCAAGTAGTTTTTGACGCATGCTCAAAGGTAGTAAGCGCTTAACCGCAGTCGTATCTTCGTGACCCATGGAATCACGCGATTTTTTTGTCCACCCCACCGCAGTGGTCGACGACGGAGCCGAGGTTGGCCCCGGATGCAAAATTTGGCACTTCACCCACATCATGCCCGGTGCTATTTTGGGTGAGGGCTGCAACTTGGGACAAAACGTTGTGGTTTCGCCCGGAGTCGTGCTGGGTCGCAACGTCAAGGTTCAGAACAACGTAAGCATTTATACCGGGGTCACCTGTGAAGACGATGTCTTTTTGGGGCCAAGTTGTGTGTTTACGAATGTGACGAATCCCCGTTCCGCCGTCAACCGACGCGACCAGTACGCCGAGACGCATGTGGGCCGCGGAGCCAGTATTGGCGCCAACGCCACGATTGTCTGTGGCCACAACATCGGTGCCTTTGCATTTATCGGCGCCGGAGCCGTGGTTACCAAAGAAGTTCCGCCCTATGCCCTCGTGGTGGGAAACCCAGCCCGCCAAATGGGCTGGATGAGTGAGTACGGGCACCGCCTTGAATTTGATTCCGAAGGACGCGCAACGTGCCCCGAAGGCAATGAAACCTACATCCTGAACAACGGTTCAGTGACGAAGCAACAACCCAACCCTTGATCAACATGCATTACCCCATCGAAGCCCAACGCAGCGAAGAACTCGAACTGATTCGCGCCGCCGCCGCAGAATTCGCCCAACAGCACATACTGCCCCATGTAATGGAGTGGGACGAGGCCCAGACCTTCCCCAAGCAGCTCTTTCACGAAATGGGCAAGCTCGGCTTTTTGGGCGTCTTGGTCAGCCCTGAGTACGGCGGAGCCGGAATGGGCTATGCCGAATACATTACCATTGTCGATGAAATCGCCCAAGTCTGCGGAAGTATTGGCCTCAGTGTGGCTGCCCACAATTCACTGTGCACGCAGCATATCAATCAATTCGGAACCGAGGAGCAGAAGCGCCGTTGGCTTCCGAAACTCGCCACGGGCGAATGGATTGGCGCCTGGGGGCTCACCGAAACCGGGACCGGAAGCGACGCCGGCGGAATGAATACTACCGCGGTACGCGACGGCGACGGATGGCGTTTGAACGGCAGCAAAAACTTCATTACCCACGCCATTAGCGGAGACGTGGCCGTGGTCATCGCACGCACGGGTGAAAAGGGCGACAGCCATGGAATGACTGCGTTTGTCGTCGAAAAGGGCACGTCAGGATTTCAGGGCGGGCGCAAAGAAAACAAGCTCGGAATGCGCGCCAGCGAGACCGCAGGGCTCTTTTTTGACAACTGCTTTGTTTCGAACGATAATGTGCTTGGCCAGGTAGGTGAGGGCTTCATCCAATCGATGAAAATTCTTGACGGAGGCCGCATCTCGATTGCCGCCTTGAGCGTTGGAATCGCCAAGGGTGCCCACGCTGCAGCCGTGCGCTACAGCCGCGAACGCGAGCAGTTTGGTCAACCCATCGGCGACTTTCAGGGTATCGCGTTCAAGCTGTCTGAAATGGCCACCAAAATCTACGCTTCTGAGCTGATGACGCGGCACGCTGGATCCCTCAAAGATCAGGGCTTGAAAGTCACCAAAGAATCCGCGATGGCCAAGCTCTTTGCAAGCGAAACGGCCGTCGAGGTTTCTACTGACGGTGTCCAGGTTCACGGAGGCTACGGCTACACCAAAGACTACCCCGCCGAGAAGTACTACCGCGACGCCAAACTCTGCACGATTGGCGAGGGAACGTCAGAGATTCAGAAGCTCGTGATCGCCCGCGATTTTAAGCGTTCGTAGTTCACAAACTCAATGGAGTGGGCCGTTAACGCGGCCCCCTCGTTCGGCACCCTCGACGCTTGGAACGTATAGGGTAATTGTGGTTTCTTTGTAAACTATGATGCGGATTCTACGTTTCCTTACCGCGGCGGCCCTTTTGGTGCTGACGACGACACAGGCGCAAGCTACCCATGCGTACGGTGGTGAAATCACTTGGAAGTGTTTTACTACTGGTCCGAACGCGGGCAAGTTCAAGTTTTATATGATTCTTTACCGTGACTGTGGTAGCGGCAATGCGACCCTGCCAGGTGGTACAGTGATTTTGAATTCAAACTCCCCGGCAGGTAACATCACGCTTTCTCAGGTTGGTACCAATACAGATGTATCGCCGACGTGCTACATCACGCCCGCACCCATTCGCTGCAACGTCGCAGCCTCGGGTCAAGGCGCTCTTGAAGAGGCCCGTTTTGAATCTGCATTTTTGAATTTGAACGGAACGCCGCCCGCAGGTGGATGGGAATTTAGCTACTCATTGTGTTGCCGACCCAATACATTGACGAATTTGGTCAGTCCTGGTGGGGCTAACCTTTACTTACGTGCGGTGATGTACCCCTACAGTGTTAATGGGATTCCACAGAACACTAACCCTTGCTACGACTCGTCTCCGCGCTTTCTTGAGCCGCCAAAATCCGTCATTTGTACGGGCTACGAGTATACGTACGCTCAGTTTGCATTTGACGACGACCTAGATTCCATCTACTATGATTGGGCACCATCGTTGAACTCTAACGGAGCTACGATTAACTACACTACTGGATATTCTGCGACAAGTCCGTTGCCCAATGGTGGCGTACCCCCGCAGTTGAACAACGTCACCGGAAACATCACGCTTACTCCGTCATCAGGCGGTTCGTTTGCCACGTCAATCAAGGTATCGGCCTTCCGTTGCGGTCAAAAGATTGCAGAAGTCTTCCGTGATATTCCGATGGCCATTCGGAGTGATTGCCCGAATTTGCCGACGGGTCAGCCCAATACGCCGCCGACATTAGCAATTGCGAATATTCCTGGGTTCCCACCGATTACTCCCGTAATCATTAACAACGATACCGCGTACTACGAGGCGACCGTTTTTGCTGGACAGCAGGTGCGGTTTAACCTCGTGTCACAAGACCCCCAACTTTTGCCCAACTTCTTACCACAAACCATTGCCTTTCAGCCAAGTGGTGGTCAGTTCGGGGTTCCCTTTACGAATACGGCTTCCGGATGTTTAAACCCACCTTGTGCGACCGTCGTTCCGGTAGCACCTCAGGCTACATTGACTAATCCGCTGAACAACGAAGTACTATTTAACTGGCAGACTTCATGCAACCACATTGCTTATCAAGGCACCCAGTGCGGGAGTCCAACAAATCAATACACGTTTGCCATGCGGATGCAGGACAATTTCTGTCCTATTCCCGCCGTCTCGGTAAAGTCCGTGCTGATTAATGTGGTGTCGACGATTCCGGTTCCGCCCGATATGTCGAACGCCTGTGTTTCGCTTAACACCTCTGGCGGAATTGACCTTTCTTGGGGATACCCTGTGGATACTGGTATGAACTTCGATGCGTACGTGATCTACCATTCGACGAATCCTACTGCGCCGTTCACGGTACTTGATACGGTATTCAACTACAACCAGCTGTCGTACACCCATAATGCGCCAGGTACGGGTGCCCACTACTACTACATTCGCACCAAAGGCGGATGTGGGTACATCTCGGTTCCGACCGATACCTTGCAAACGATTCAGATGGCGTTGACTTCGTTGCCTCCGACGAATTCATACGTAGCGGACTTGGCGTGGAATGCAAGTTCGTCAAGCTACACTTTGGGTTACGAGGTATGGCGTCGCCAGCTTCCGACCGGTGCTTGGGGAATGATCGCTACGACAAATTCATTGACGTACCGCGATACTGTAAATGTGTGCGGACAGAATTTGGAGTACCAAATACGCACGGTGTCTGGATGTTCGAGTACAAAGGAATCCGACTTTTTCTCGGATCAAGTCAACACGGACCTTCTTGTCATTGATAGCGTGACTACCCAGAATGGAGAAGTATTCATGGCCTGGACTCCGGGCTCGAGCAACGACATTGTGGACTACTACGTGCTACGCCGAGATGCGGCCGGCAACTGGGTGCCAATTGACACAGTGAAGCCCGGTGCTACGATGCCCTACAAGATTAAAGGCTCTGTAGAAACGGTAAAAGACTTTTATAAGGTCGTTTCTACGGACTCGTGCGGAAACATAAGCTCCGATCTTTTGGTTCGCGCGGCGAACAATATTGTGTTAACTGAGAATATGGATCCATGTGAGGGAGTAATGCGCTTGCGATGGAACACCTACAAGGGTTGGACTGCGGTAAAAAACTACCAGATTTGGATGGAAGAGACTCCTACTGGTGGTGCTACGACGGTGAGTATGATTGGACTCGTTGGCCCAAATGATTCTACGTTCAATCAACGCAATTTGAACGGCGGAACCACCTACTGCTACTACATCAAGGCGGTGGACACCACCGAGACCTTGTTCAGCAGTTCGAACCGCATTTGCATAAATAGTCTTGCGGTACAGCGTTCGCGTTTACTCTACTTGGCCAAAGCCAGTGTGCGCGAAGACCGCGCCGTAGAGCTGGTGTGCTTCATCGATAAGGATGCAGATATCGTTGACTTTGACGTGCAGCGCGCTGATGAATTGGGTGGACCATTTAGGTCGTTGGGACGCCTTCCTAAGCCGATTACGGGGCCGTGGGAGTTCCGCTACAAGGACTTTACGGCGAATCCTGAAGACCACCGTTACGTGTACCGTATCGTCGCAACCGACAGTTGTGGAAATATTGATACGGCCTCAAATATTGGTCGTACCATGGTACTGGAAGTTGAAGAGAACGATAACCTCACGAACTTCTTGACCTGGAATCCATACCAGGACTACATGGGTGGAGTGGATCGCTATGAAATCTACCGTGCGGTAATGCCGAATGGCGGGTACCAGTTGATGGGATCTACGTCAGATACGTTCTTCTTGGATAACACGCGTCCGTTGGGAGATTACTCTGGGCTCGTACAGTACAGGGTTGTGGCAGTTGAGGGGCCAAATCCGCTTGTATTCCGCGATGCCGACGGAAGCATCTTCCGTTCGACGTCATCGGTTGCCGTTGCAGAGTTTGCGCCACGCGTGTTTATCCCGAACAGCTTTAATCCGAAGTCTGATGTAGCCGCCAACCGTGTGTGGAAGCCTGCTCAAGCGTACGTGAGCCCCGGAAGCTACAGTCTAGAGATTTTTGACCGCTGGGGCCAACTCGTTTTTGAGACCAATAACGAGAACAAGGCCTGGGATGGCCGGATGAACGGGGAGTTCGCTCCGTCCGGTGTTTACACCTACCAGCTTCGCTACCGCAGTATCGAGGGAGAGGTGGTCGAACGCCGCGGAACTCTGAATTTGCTGTACTAACCGACTAGGTTCATAACTTATTGTGGAATCTGCCCCGGCAACGGGGCGGATTTCGTATTTTTGCATGCAACTTAATCCCAAGTTGCCATGGCTGATTTCGGCTCCAAATTTCTCGGTGAGTACCTCACCTACGACGACGTCCTACTCGTTCCCGCTTTTTCTGAAGTGCTTCCGCGCGACGTGCGCTTGACGTCACGGTTCAGCCGCAACATCGAACTCAAGGTTCCGATTGCCTCATCAGCAATGGATACGGTGACCGAGGCGGGAATGGCCATCGCCATGGCCCAAGAGGGCGGAATCGGCGTCCTTCACAAGAACTTGACCGCCGAGCGCCAAGCCATGGAGGTGCGCAAGGTGAAGCGGGCAGAGTCCGGTATGATCTTGGATCCCGTCACCCTGACTAAGGATGCTAGTATTGGTGAGGCCAAGAAGTTGATGGCGGAGTACCGCATTGGTGGAATCCCTGTGGTGGATTCCGCGAAGAAATTGATCGGAATCATCACCAACCGCGACCTGCGCTTTGAGCACGACGATACGCGCAATGTGGGAGAGGTGATGACTGCAGAAGGTTTGGTGACCGCCGCCGAGAACACTACGATGGAGCAGGCTGAAGTCATTTTGCAGCGCAATAAGATTGAAAAGCTACCGGTGGTTAAAGGCGATGGTACGTTGCTCGGATTGATTACCTATCGCGACATCAGCAAGAAGCGTACAAAGCCTTTTAGCAACATCGACGAGTTTGGACGCCTTCGGGTTGCGGCTGCCGTGGGTGTTACTGGAGACGTACTCGAGCGCGTTGCCGAGTTGGTGGCTGCCAATGTGGACGCAATTGTAGTCGACACCGCTCACGGCCATACGCGAGGCGTAGTTGAGGTCCTTCAAAAGATTAAAAAGGCCTTCCCGAAGCTCGATGTAGTTGTAGGCAACATTGCGACAGCTGAGGCTGCTAAGTACCTTGTCGAGGCGGGTGCTGATGCCGTCAAAGTCGGAATTGGACCAGGTTCAATCTGCACCACCCGGGTGGTAGCGGGCGTGGGGGTTCCGCAGCTTAGTGCCGTCATGGCGGTCGCTCAGGCAATCAAGGGCTCAGGTGTTCCTGTGATAGCCGACGGCGGAATTCGCTACACCGGAGACATCGTCAAAGCCATTGCTGCAGGGGCTGACAGCGTGATGCTGGGTTCAATGTTTGCGGGTACCGAGGAGGCTCCGGGGGACACCATTATTTTGGATGGCCGTCGCTACAAGAGCTACCGCGGCATGGGTTCGCTCGAGGCCATGCAGGCAGGTTCAAAGGACCGCTACTTTCAGGACGTTGAGAACGACGTGAAAAAGTTGGTGCCTGAGGGCATTGTGGGCCGGGTTCCGTACAAAGGCAACGTCGGCGAGGTGATGTACCAATTTGTGGGCGGATTGCGCGCGGGCATGGGCTACTGCGGAGCCGCGACCATCAAAAACCTCCAGGAGGACGCAAAGTTTGTGCGCATTACGGCGGCAGGAGTCGCCGAAAGCCACCCGCACGACGTGACGATTACCGGAGAATCTCCGAACTACAGCCGCTAGGCCTAGGGAACCGATATCTTTTGGCGCCGCTCGAATTCTTGGTAGCAGTCGATGAGGCTGACCAAGAGTTCGTAGTCCGTGGCTGAATGGATAGCGCTTTGGTTGTAGCGGCAAAACAGCAGTACTTCTTCAATACGGGCTTCGGTCAATCCGGTCAGTTCGAATAGGGCCTCGCGGTTGCGGCTTTGGGCGAGCTGAACGCGGTACTGGTCAGAGTTGACAAGTGCCGCGAGCTCGCGCAGCTGGCGCGGGCGGTTGCCGAACTGGTCGTACAAAAAATCAACCGGGTTGGCAAGGGTAGGCGCTTTGGGCTGCGGAACCTGAATGGCGCTTCCGCTCGGCCGTGCAGGCTCTTTGAGGACGACGTCTTTTGGCAGGTTGCTCGTGAGTTTGTAGGCAGTGACGGGGACTTCTTCGAGCAAAAAGTTGCGCGGGGGCATGGTAACCCGAACGGAATCAGCATTGCGCGCCACGACGTATCGGTAGCCGAATCCGGGCCGACTAAACACAAGGGTGTCGTTGGCTTTCGCACTAAGGCGAAATCGCCCTTGACCATCCGTTGCGAGGCGCTCTTCACTGCGGGCATTGACAATCATGACGTCGGGAATCCGCTCCATGGACTGTTCCTCGGTGACGAACCCCTGAAAAACGACGCGTTCCTGACTGAATGCCAAGGTGCTGGAGAGGGTGAGGGCTAGAAAGAAAAGAAAATTCCGCACGACGCCCAAACCTACAACATTCATGCCTCGCTACGCCGGCGATAATCGCGATATTTGTAGTTCTATTCGCAGAAACCATGGCAGACGACAAGAAGGTTATTTTTTCAATGTCGGGAGTGAGCAAAATCCTCCCCAACAACAACAAGGCTATCCTCAAGGATATTTACCTCGGATTTTTTTACGGAGCCAAAATTGGCATTATTGGTCTTAACGGTTCGGGTAAGTCGACGCTCCTCAAAATCATCGCCGGAATCGACAAGAGCTTTCAGGGAGACGTGGTGTACTCACCAGGTTACAGCATCGGCTACCTCGAGCAAGAACCGCAACTGGACGAAAGCAAAACCGTAATTGACATCGTCAAAGAGGGTATGGCCGAGACCGTGGCCGTCCTTGAGGAGTACAATTCAATCAACGACCAGTTCGGATTGCCTGAGGTGTATGAGAATCCCGACGTGATGGACAAGCTTATGGCCCGCCAGGCTGAGCTTCAGGACAAGATTGATGCATCGAATGCGTGGGAACTGGACCAAGTTTTGGCCCGGGCCATGGACGCGCTTCAGGTTCCGGATGGCGATACGCCGATTTCGGTCCTTTCGGGTGGTGAGCGCCGCCGGGTAGCCCTATGCCGTCTGCTGCTTCAGAATCCAGATATCCTTTTGCTGGACGAGCCGACCAACCACCTTGACGCTGAGTCAATTTTGTGGTTGGAGCACCACCTGCAGCAGTACCCCGGAACCGTCATCGCCGTAACGCACGACCGCTACTTCCTTGATAACGTGGCTGGTTGGATTCTCGAGCTGGACCGCGGAGAGGGAATTCCGTGGAAGGGCAACTACTCAAGCTGGCTGGACCAAAAGACCAAGCGCCTTGAGCAAGAAGAAAAGCAGGCGAGCAAGCGCCGCAAAACCCTGGAGCGCGAGCTCGAGTGGGTGCGCATGAACCCCAAAGGCCGTCAAGCAAAGAGCAAAGCACGTTTGAGTAGCTACGACAAGATGCTCAGCGAAGAGCAGAAAGAGAAGGAGCAGCGCCTCGAAATTTACATTCCGAACGGTCCACGCCTTGGCACGCACGTGATTGATGCCCTGCACGTCAAGAAGGCCTTTGGAGACAAGCTTTTGTACGAAGACCTGAATTTTACGCTGCCTCCTGCAGGTATTGTCGGAATCATTGGACCGAATGGTGCTGGTAAGACGACCATTTTCAAAATGATCATGAACCAGCTCCAGCCCGATGCAGGTGAATTCAAGGTCGGTGAGTCCGTGAAAATCAGCTATGTTGACCAAACTCACTCAAAGTTGTTTGCAGAAAAGTCGATTTTTGAAATTATTGCCGACGGTCAAGAGCAGTTTGAGTTGGGTGGCCAATCCATGAATTCCCGTTCGTACCTGTCTCGGTTCAACTTTAGTGGAGCCGACCAATCCAAAAAGGTTGGCGTTCTATCTGGAGGTGAGCGCAACCGTCTGCACCTTGCAATGGCATTGAAAGAGGGCGGAAACGTGCTTCTTTTGGACGAACCAACGAACGACCTTGACATCAACACGCTTCGTGCACTTGAAGAAGGTCTTGAGAGCTTTGCGGGCTGTGCAGTCATCATTTCGCACGATCGTTGGTTCTTGGACCGCGTGTGTACTCACATTTTAGCCTTCGAGGGCGATTCAGAGGTGTACTACTTTGAGGGCTCGTTCAGCGACTACGAGGAGAACAAGAAGAAGCGCCTCGGCGGTGGAATCGAGCCACGCAAGTTCAAGTACAAAAAGCTGGTGAAGTGAGCCAAGCCCGACCCGCCAAAGGAACCCGCGACTTCGCTGCAGCCGATGTGATGCGCCGACGCCACGTAGTGGGCGTGCTTCAGCGCGTGTTCGAGCGCTACGGGTTTGCACCCTTAGAAACCCCGTCGTTTGAGAACCTCGATACCTTGATGGGGAAGTATGGCGAAGAGGGCGACCGCTTGATTTTTAAGATTTTGCGATCTGGCGACTTTATGAAGTCGGTGTCGGATCCATCGCAACCAAAGGCCTCGGAATTGACGGACAAGGCGTTGCGCTACGACCTGACGGTTCCTTTTGCTCGTTATGTGGCCCAGAATGCGGGTCAATTGGCGATGCCATTTCGGCGCTACCAAATCCAACCGGTGTGGCGGGCCGACAATCCGCAAAAGGGTCGCTTTCGCGAGTTCTACCAGTGCGACGCCGATGTAGTGGGTACTTCGAGCCTGTGGCAAGAGGTTGAGCTTATAGCCATGTACCACCATGCTTTTGCCGAGCTTGGTCTCGATGTAGCGGTTCGCGTCAACCACCGCGGTCTACTGGCCGGAATCGCTGAAGTTGCGGGGTTGGGCGATCGCCTGATTGATTTTACGGTGGCCTTAGACAAACTCGACAAAATTGGTCCCGACGGGGTCCGTGCCGAATGGCGCGAACGCGGATTTACCGACGCCCAGTGTGCTGCACTTGAGCCTGCCCTGCAGCCCATGGGTGATCTCAATGCTACGTTGGACCGAATGGCTGCGTGGCTTTCGGAATCAGCGGCAGGGTCTGCTGCGGTCGAAGAGCTTCGTTGGCTGGTGGCGCGGGCAAGTGCCACGGGTCGCTTGGAGCTCGACGTCACCTTGGCCCGCGGGCTGAACTACTACACGGGCTGCATTTTTGAAGTGCAAGCGCTTGGAGTTGCCATGGGCAGCGTCGGTGGTGGCGGTCGCTACGACAACCTTACCGGTATTTTTGGCGTTCCGGGCCTCAGTGGGGTCGGAATCAGTTTTGGTCTGGACCGCATCGTACTCTGCCTCGAGGAACTCGGCCTGTTGCCTGAGTTGGCTTCTGGACCTCAAGCCATGGTGTTTCAGTTCAGCGAAGCGGAGTCTGACTTCGCCTTTCAGGTGGCAGAAGCGTTGCGCGCTGCCGGAGTCCGCACCGTGCTTTATCCCGAGCCGGCCAAAATCAAAAAGCAGTTTGACTACGCCGAAAAAATCGGTGCAGGATATGCGGTGATGGCCGGAGCTCAAGAGCAAGCTGCCCAGTCTATTCAGGTTAAAAACCTGCGGTCGGGCGAACAGTTGAGCGTAGCATTGGCCGATTTGGCGGGTTTTGCGTGGTAGGCTAGAATTTTGTGCGGATTCCGAGCCGCAGTATTCCAAATTCGGCATCAATTGCGCCACTGCGGCGAATGTTGGTTTGGTTGGACCACCCTAAGGTGAGTTTCCAGGATTTATTGGGTTCCCAGTTGAGCGAAGCGGTATGCCGAATCCTGCGTGGATCGGACCACGGTGCAAAACTTGACATCCACAGTTCTGATCCCCATTCCGGCGTCAGGTAGCCAAATTTGCGTTCTGCATAAATCCCATAGCGAACGCGAGCAGCGCGGTTGAAGTGGTAGCGTGTCCCAAAGGTCACATCAGCAATCTTGTGGCCGTTCCACTTGACTTTGAACCCCTTTTCAATTGCGACGGTGTGGCGCGGATTCACGTGTGCGTTAAGTGGGGCCCTAAACTCGTAGAAGTACTTTATACGGTTCTTGGCTTCGCGGCTAAGTCTGAGGTCAGAAAACTGCTGGTACCCTGAGCTCCGCCATCGAGATTCAAACGAAGCGCCGAGGTCCCAGCGTTTGCTCATTGCGTACTTCGCGTTCACTGCAGTCCAAACTTCGGTTTGGGCGTGCACCGCGAGTGCGCATGCGAGTGCGGTCGCAAAGGCCAGCGATTTCATGCTAGATTCCAAATAGTGCCGCAGCAAGCAGTGCGCTAAAAATGATGTACAGCAGGGGGCGAATCATTTTGTGGACAATGTCCTTAGCACAGCGCTCCCCCCGAAAGGTGAGGATTCCGCGGGACGCATCCAAGGGGTGGGGCTGGAGCACCTTACGGCGGATCATTTCTTGGTGGAGCAGGGATTCGCGAAGGCGAATTCCGCCTTTTGGATTCTCGTAGCGGTACACCAATCCGCGGAAGTAAATCGCAATAATGTGAAGGTCGTGCTGCATGCCGCCAAGTTAGCCACGGCGAAGCCAATGAGCACGAAATGCTCCGTCGGCGTCGTAGTCAGATGCTTGTTTGGCGGTATTGAAGCGGCGAACGGGGCGCGGATCATTGCCAACGCCCGCGATGTAGGCCCAGTTGGCCCAGTTGCTCGCGGGGTCGTAGTCAAGGAGTTGCGATTCAAAGTAGGCTGCGCCGTACCTCCAGTCCATGCCGAGGTCGTGAATTAGGTATGACGCCATGTTTTGACGCGCGCGGTTGCTGCTGAACCCCGTTTCGGCGAGTTCGCGCATTCCCGCGTCGACGAATTCATCGCCGGTGGTGCCGTCCACCCAGCGTTGAAAGGCCTTTGCGTTGAATCCGTTTTTGGGCGGAACCTCACGAAATCCCTGCTTCTGAAACAGCTTAGCTCCCGCCGAGTAGGCGACCCACTGAAAGTACTCGCGCCACAGCAGTTCAACGCGAATCCACTCGACGTCTGGGCTGCCGCCGAGCTCGTCCTCGAGGTCTAGGCATACTTGCCAAATTCGCTTCGGACTCAGAGCACCCGAGGCCAGCCAGGGAGAGAATTTCGTCGAAAACTCGGTTCCGAGTAGGCCGTTGCGGCGGGTTTTGTACGCAGCGGCGCCATCCGGATTTCGGACGTACGCTTCGAGCCGAGCGAGTGCGGAGGCTTCACCGGCGTGAAATGGGAAGGCCTCTCTTGACGAAGTAGGGCTGTGGTCGCTCGGCGCAGTCTGTGGCAGGTCGAGGTCAAACGAGAGCGCTTCACGTTCGACACGGTGCCGAAATGGGGTGAACGTAGGCGGAAGCCGGTCCAAGTCGCCGGGGACTTCGCCATGGGTGAGTAGGGTATGGGTCCAAAAGGCCCGCGTTGGAATTCCAACCGCCTTGACTTCGGATTCCTGCTGCCGTTCTTCGGTGGCGACGGCACGGCTGAACAGTAGCGTGTGCGGCCGGTTGGCACGCAGCCAGTCGGTAATGCTTCCTTGCGCTTGCTGCAGCGCTACCCCCTGGGCTTCTAACGCGTGGCCAAGGGCACTGAGTCCTTCGCGAATCCATTCGGCACGCCGTGGGCTCATTCGCGGAATTCCTCCGATCCCCTTCGCTTGATCAAGGTGGTTCCATGCGTACACCGCGCACAGTTCTTGGCCTGTAGCTTCGGCGAGTTCGCGGGCGGAATCCCAGCAGATGTTATCGCTTAGTCGCTGGTCGTGGCGAACCCACCAAACAATCATAATAAATTTATATTAAGTAAGTTTTGCTCAGCTTGTTCAAGTAACGCTTTACGATGGTCGGGCTTCATTTTGTCCCAAGTTCGGTAGACCATTCCTACTCGGGGGTTGCGCTCGAGAAGGGGCCGGTTCCGCGCATAAAAGTGCCAGTAGAGTGCGTTGAAAGGGCAGGCGCGTTCCCCCACTTTTTCAGCAACCGAATAGGCGCAGTTGGTACAGTGGTTGCCCTGCTTGTGAATGTAGGCGCCACTGCTCACGTAGGGTTTGGTTCCGACGATTCCGCCGTCGGCGAACTGGCTCATGCCCCGAGTGTTGGGCATTTCGACCCATTCGAGGGCGTCGATGTAGATTCCGAGGTACCAGGCGTCCAGCTCGCGCGGGTCAAATCCCGCCAAGAGCGCGAAGTTGCCCACCACCATAAGCCGCTGGATGTGGTGGGCATAGGCGGTGCGAAGGCTTTGGTCCACCGCGACCTGCATGCAGCGCATCTGGGTTTTTCCCGTGTACATCCAATCGGGCAGTGGGCGTTGGTGGTTGAAGTAATTTAGTTCGGAGTACTCGGGCATTTGGGCCCAGTAAATTCCGCGAACGTATTCGCGCCAGCCGAGAATTTGGCGGATAAATCCCTCGACAGCCGGCAGGGGGTAGGTCTCGGGGTCGCGCCGCCAGGCCGTTTCAGCCGCTTCAATCACTTCATGCGGATGAAGCATTTTGGTGTTCAGAGCAAACGAGATTCGGCTGTGAAACAGAAAATCCTGGCTTTCGGCGAGCGCATCTTGGTAGCGGCCAAACAAGGGGAGCCCAAACTCAATAAAATGGCTGAGGAGCGCCAAGGATTCGCTGCGGTCGCAGGGCCAAGGGAAGTCGTCAGCGAGAGCGTCGCCCCAGCGCGGGATTTTGTTGCGGTCCAGTCGAGCGTCAATTTCGCGAACGTCGTGGTGAGCCCGCCATTCGGCCGGAACCGGCTGCTTCGGGTCCCAAGACGCGCGGTTGTCCGAGTCGAAGTTCCAGGTTCCGCCCTCAGGCTGCCCTGAAGCATCGAGCAGTACCCTGTACCGCACGCGCATCGCCCGGTAAAACGATTCCATGAGGTAGGTCTTTTTGCCGGCAAATTGGGCGGCCAGCGTGCCGCGTTCGGTGAGAAAGTGTTCGCTGGTGACGCAGGTGCCGATACCGTGAAGCGCTTGATCGACCCGGTATTCGTCGGGCTCTTGGTACTCAATCTCGAGATCAGTGCCGGTGGACAGTTCGCGCTTGAGGGCCTCAAGGTTGGCGCGTAGGCTTCCTTGTTGCCGCGGATCGTCGAGTGTCCAGTATTCTACCCGGTGCCCGGACTGGCGAAGGTGATGGGCAAACTGCTGGATTCCGTGCAAAAATGCCAGCATTTTTTGGCGGTGGTGGGGGGCGTAGCGGAGCTCTTCACCCGATTCAAACATGGCATACACCACGTCTTCGCGCACCTCGCGAAACCAGGAATGCAGCGGATTGAGTTGGTCACCAAGGATGAGCCGAAGAATCATTCGAGCGGCTTTTTCTTGGATTCAGCGCGGCAGCGGTCCGAGCAAAACTTGACCTGGTCCCAGTCGCGTTCCCATTTTTTGCGCCATGCGAACGGTCGGCCGCAGTGTGCGCAGTCCTTTTGGGGCAGGTTGGATTTGGCTACGCCGCGCATGGGGTTAAAGCTGCTCAGGAAGGGTTCCGGGCTGGGCGTAGCTCAGCGCGACAAGTGCACTGCTGTGGTGGTAGGTGTCGAGTCCCTGGGCTAAAAGCAGGTCGTTAGGGTGCTGCACGTGGCCCCTTGGGTGCACCGTGGCCGAAGGATGTACATGGACCTCGTCCACCGAACCGACGACCAGAATGGTTCCGTTGGCGAGCTGGTGCTCTTCGGTGAGCTTCAGGCCGTAGGCGACCACCGCGTCGTGAATTCGGGGCGCGTGAAGCGTTTCAAACGCTTCCCAGCTAAGACCCACTGCATCCAGTTCGCTTTCGCCCTCGGGATATTTGGCGCTGCACTGGTGGAGTTGCTGGGCTTGAGCGGTTCCGCCGGAGAGTACGTGAAAGCCAAAGCAGCCTTGGGCGCGCACGTAGCGAAGCCCCTGGTGTTCTGCCGTCAAGGGGCGAAAGAGGAAGCCGAGCTGCGGCGGATTTGCGCTAACATGCAGTGTTTGGCTGAACACGGCCGCATTGGCGACACCCTGCGGCGAAAAGCTCGTGAGCAAACCCACCTGCCGCGGGCCGCCCAACGAATTGAAGAACTGTGCGCGGAAGCGGGGTTCCCACGCGTTCCAAATATCCGGAGTAAGCATTTAGGGGCGCAAACTGCTCATACCGCCGTCGACGCCCAAAACCTGGCCGCTGATCCATGGATTGTCGAGCAGGGCGAGCCCGGCATGCGCGAGTTCTCCCACTTGACCCACTCGCTTGAGGGGGTGGCGCTCTGCGGCAGCCGCGGCGCGGGCTTCGTTGCCCAAAAGCTTCGAAGCTAACGGCGTATCGGTCAGCGAAGGAGCTACTGCGTTCACGCGCACGGCAGGCGCCCATTCGGCGGCCAGCGACCGAACGAGGCCTTCAACGGCTCCTTTGGCCATGGCGATGCTGGCGTGGTAGCTCATTCCTTGCCCCACGGCCACTGTACTAAACAAGAGGGCAGAACCTTGGGATGCGCGCAGTGCCTTCTCAGCTTTTTGCAGTGTCAAAGCAGCACCCAATGCGTTGATTTCGAAGTCGCTTCGAAACTCTTCAGGTTTGTAGCCCTTGAACGGCTTGAGGTTAATGCTGCCCGGGGCATACACGAATCCGTCCAGCGCCTCCGGAAGTCCGGTTCCATCCCAATTCAGAATGTCCGCGCGGAATTCGCTTAGGTTAGGGTGGGTAAGGCCTGATTCGCTGCGCGACAGTCCGACCACGGCGTCCCCTCGGCGCAAAAGGAGTTCCGTAAGGGCGCGACCGATTCCGCTCCGGTGCCCGACGACAAAGTAGGTTTTCATACCAAGGCTAACACCGCCGGGACTACTTTTGTTGAAACCCTTGACCGCATGGCGCTGCATTCCTTACATCTTACTCAAACGTGGACCCTTTCTGACTGGCAATTTGTGGCCGAGGGCCGTGCAGAATTGATTTTGAGTCCGTCAGATCGCGAACTCGTGGCCGCAAACCGAGCCGCAGTCGAGCGCGGAATCGAGTCCGGTCGCGTCGTCTACGGGGTTAATACCGGATTTGGCGCGCTCTGCACGACCGCGGTGGCGCGCGAAGATTTGCGCGCCCTTCAGCGCAACTTAATCATTAGCCATGCTGCCGGTTCGGGGCCTTTGGCCGAACCAGCGATTGTTCGACTTATGCTGGCGTCTAAAGCGCGGAATTTGGCCCTTGCACATTCTGGTGTTCGCCCCGAACTACTCGACGCAGTCGTGACGCTGTACCGGGCGGATGCCCTTCCGGAGGTTCCGCTCATGGGGTCACTCGGTGCGTCTGGAGACTTGGCACCACTCGCACACCTGTCACTTGCCTTGCTCGGCGAAGCGCACTTGCTGCACCGCGGACACCGCAAGCCGGCAGCTCAGTTTTGGGCAGAGCTCGGCGTTGAGCCCCAAGTGCTCGAGGCCAAAGAGGGTCTTGCACTGATCAACGGAACCCAGTTCATGCAGGCTGTAGGTTTGGCGTCTGCACTCAAGGCGGCGCAGGTGGCTGCCTGGGCTGATGCCGCCGGAACCGCCTCACTGCTGGCCTTTGACGGAATGCCTTCGCCGTTTGAGGACCGCGTACACGCTTTGCGTCCGCACCAAGGCCAAGGAATGGTGGCACAGAACATTCGCTCTTGGGCAGAGGGATCGCCGCTTTGGCACTACGAAAAGCCCCATGTGCAGGATCCGTACTCCTTTCGCTGCATGCCCCAAGTGCACGGCGCAAGCCGCGACGCATGGCGCCACGTGGTGAGCGTGCTTGAGACCGAGTCCGCCTCGGTGACCGACAACCCGCTGGTCTTCACCGACAGCGGCGACGGCGTAAGTGCGGGACACTTTCACGGCCAGCCGCTTGCGCTTGCGTTTGACTACGCCAAAATTGCGAGTGCCGAGTGGGGCAGCATCAGCGAGCGCCGCATAAACCAACTTACGCTGGGCAAGCGCGGCCTTCCAATGTTTTTGGCTGCAGACAGTGGCGTAGAAAGCGGTTTAATGATCGTACAGTACGCCGCCGCAGCCTTGGTGAGCCGGAACAAGCAGCGGGCCACGCCCGCAAGTGCCGACAGCATCGACAGCAGCGCTGGTCAAGAGGACCACGTGAGTATGGGCGCCAACGCAGCAACCGATCTGTTCGAGGTATTGGGCAACGTCCAACGTATCTTGGCCATGGAATGGCTCTGTGCCGTGCAGGCTTCGGAACGCAGCGGCCGAAACCTCGGTCCCCGTCTTGAAACGCTCAAGCAGCGTTTTCGCGCGACGTACCCCGCCACATCTGGAGATTACTACGCCCACGAGGCAATGGAGGCTTCGCTCGCGTTTGTTGCGTCTACTGCGCTCAGCAGCCTCGATTCGAGCGCGTTTTAAACGTTTACGGAACGCTGGGCAAAGGCAGCCACCACGTAGAGCCCCGCAGTTTCGGTGCGCAGCCGGTGCGGTCCGAGCTGCACTAAACTAAAGCCAGCCTTTTGGGCTTCAGTGACTTCGGATGCAGTGAAGTCGCCTTCAGGTCCGATGCACACGGCCCACGATTCCTCAGGCGATGCGCGCAGCTCACTTGGCAGAAAAGCTGGATTTACCCCATCAACGAGCGCGGCAATCGCCTTTCGCGATTCGGTACATTGGACGACCGCTTGACCAAAGGGTATCGGGCCATTCAGCAACGGCAGCAGTCCCTTTTGGCTTTGCTTGCACGCTGCCTGCATGACGCGCACTAGCCGGTCGTGCTTAAGATGCTTGCGTTCAGATCGGGTGCATTCCAACAGGGTTACCGCATGAATCCCCATTTCTACAGCTTTTTCGAGCAGCCATTCGGTGCGGTCGGCGTTCTTGGTAGGGGCGAGGTAGAGGTGAAAATGCCCCGAGACTTGTCCGTAGTTCGGAAGCTCAACGGCGTCTGCGACGACCGCTTCACGCTTGCCCACAAAATGAATGGGCCCGTCCCATGCCGACCCGAGGCCGTCGAGCACGCGTACCTGATCTCCGTCGTTGAGCCTTAGGACACTTCGCGCATGACGGGCCTCTTCTTCGCTGAGAATGAGGTTGCTGCCATGCCGTAGTCCCCAAAAATGATGCATCTAGGCTCCAATTTTGTCCTTTGCCTTGGCCTTGGATTGACCATGGTTGGTGGCGATGTAGTCGATAATGTGACCTGCGACATCGATTCCCGTCACGGTTTCGACGCCGCGGAGGCCAGGAGACGAATTGACCTCCATAATCAAGGGTCCGCGGGCGCTTTGAAGCATATCCACGCCGGCTACCTTGAGTCCCAGTGCCTTTGCGGCCTTGACGGCCATTGCGCGTTCGCTAGCTTTCAGTTTAATCGGAATTCCGCTACCGCCGCTGTGCAGGTTGCTGCGGAACTCGCCTTCGCGGCCTTGGCGCTTGTAGGCAGCGACCACCTGACCACCGACGACGATGGCGCGGATGTCGGCTCCTTTGGCTTCTTTGATGAATTCCTGAACCAAAATATTGGCATCGAGTGAATAGAAGGCCTCGATCACGCTGCGGGCGGCTGTTTTGGATTCCGCCAGCACCACGCCCTTGCCTTGGGTGCCCTCTAAGAGCTTTACGACGAGCGGAGCTCCGCCCACCTCTTTAATCAGGGCATCGACGTCCGAAGGCTGCTTGGCCACGGCGGTGCGCGGAATCGCCACGCCCTCCTTTGCTAAAATTTGTAAGGCACGGAGCTTGTCGCGCGAACGAACTAGGGCTAGGCTGCTTACGGGCGTAAAAACCTGCTTCATCTCCAGCTGACGCAGCATGGCGGCGCCGTAGTCAGTAATTGATGCTCCGATGCGCGGAATCACTGCGTCAACCCCCTCGATTCGGTGGTCGCCGTAGTAAATGTCCAATTCGTTGGCCGAAAGGACGGCATAGCTCCGCCCAATATTCATCACCTTGGCGACGTGGCCGCGTGATTCAGCTGCTTCAACCAAGCGGCGGGTGGAGTAGAGGTTGCGGTTGGCCGATAGGATGAGCAGGTTCATTGAGGTGCAGAGTGCGGGGTAGTTGGGCGCGAAAGGTACTTCGCGGATATGTTCTTTCGGCGAACATCCACCACAAAGCCGCGCTTTAAAAACGTGCGGCCGAGTAAAATGGGGTGGCGCATGCGCGAACGGTCCGAGAGACTGAATTCCTGAAGGACTAATTCGCCGTACACGCTAAGTTCGAGATGCACGAGGTAGCGCTCCTGCAGGTCGCCAAAACTCGATTTGACGGTGGCCTTGCGAAAATCGCTGTGCCGCGTTTGGTGGTTGTTGGGCCAGCTCACCACGAGTTCAGTACCGTCCACGTGGTAGTTGATGCAGTGGATCGCACAGTGGTAGGCACCGGTGTCCACACGGGCCTCAACCGAATGCCAATCGAGCTGCGGGAGCGCAACTTCTTCGCTGCGACCTAGGCTGCGCTTAATCATGCCGCGAAGGTACTTCGAGCCGTGCACTCGCTGCGCGCCTTAAGTCGCTGAAGCGTTGTTCGACAAACGCGTAGTAGGCCACCGCTCCAATCATCGCTGCATTGTCGGTTGCGTAGCTGAGGGGCGGAATTCCCATTGCGATTCCCTTGCGGGATGCCCATTCTTGAGCTTCTCGGCGCAGAAGTCGGTTGGCAGCCACACCACCGGCGAGCACGGCGTAGCGGTGCTCCGGGCGAAGCGCGCGATCCAGTCGCTCGAGCAGGGGTTGAACCAGGGCCTGGCGTGCCGAGGCGCACCAGTCGTTGAGGTCCTCGGTTAATGTATGCGGATTCGCCTGGACCTCCTTTTGAATCCGATACAAAATGCTGGTTTTTAAACCGCTGTAGCTGAAGTCAAGCCCTGGGGTCTGCATTTTTGAAAAACTGAAGCGGCCCGGGTTGCCCAACTCGGCACGGCGGTCCACTTCGGGGCCGCCGGGGTAGGGAAGTCCAAACATTTTTGCAGCCTTGTCGAAGGCTTCGCCGACGGCATCGTCCATGGTTCCGCCCAAAAGTCGAAAATCAAACGGACCGAGCACGTCAAAAAGCTGGGTGTGGCCGCCCGAAACCACCAAGGCCAAAAAGGGGAAGCCCTGCAGTGGCTCGTCCTGAATCCCGGCTTCGGTCAGGGCATGGGCAAGTACGTGAGCTTGAATGTGGTGCACGCCAATGAACGGAATTTGAAGAGATTGGGCGATGGACTTGGCGGTTCCGTGCCCCACTAGCAGCGAACCGAGTAGGCCGGGGCCCTCGGTGGCAGCGACCGCATCAAGGTCTTGAAATGCAACACCTGCCTGGGCGAGCGCGGCTTCAATGGTCGGAACCACCGTCTGGCTGTGGGCCCGCGAAGCGAGTTCGGGGACCACGCCCCCGTACTGTTCGTGCACCGATTGGCTGTACACAACATTCGAGAGTACGGTAAGCCCGCGCAGTACCGCAGCCCCGCTATCGTCGCAGCTGCTTTCGACCGAAAGTATTAATGGGGTGTTCCCTGCGTTCACGGCACAAAATTAGGGTGCTACCTTCGCAGCATGGCTGCGCGCGGACTACGAATTACTGCAATGGTGGGTGGGAGCATGCTCCTCGTGCTCCTCCTTGCGGTCGTGGCGGTCCGAATCCGTCCCGAATTGGTGGAGCGCCCGGTTGAAAAATACCTTCGGAACTACCTCTCCATCAATCCGTTGTCGGATTCAGCAGCCATTGATTTTGAACTTATTGAATGGGTTCCGTGGCGCGGAATCCGGATTCACGGCCTGCACGTGCACCGCAAAAATGAAGGCGTGTACCTGCGGACTGTACAGCTCGAGGGGGTGGGATGGTCCGACGGAGGCCCCTCAGTGGGTAGGTTGGTGCTGGACTCACTCGTGGTTACTGGGACGCCTAATGGCGATTGGATGCACTGGTTTGATACCTGGATAGATCCCAACGACACCACGTCGACTCCAATCTATGCCTCTGTAGATCAGGTTGAAGTGGACTTTTGGATGCGCTCCCTTGAGGGAGACACGATTCTTGCCCGTTCTCAGCTTTCGCTCTCTGGAATTCGAGTAGCCGCCTCTGAACTCAGTGTCTCAGGCGACCTCAATGTGGCAGTTCCAGGAACGGGTGAGGTCGCAGCAAAGTTTGAGGTGGGGCCCGAGGAATCGAACATCGTGCTTTCGTACCAGCGTTGGCAACTCGCGACGCGCTATACCCCTTCAAACATTGAACTTAAGCTAAAAGATGACTCAATTAATTCATTGAATTTAAAAATATTAAACAAAGAAGAATCTTGGGTTTTAGAGCCTACACGCGTCGCCTGGGATGGGGTAGAGGGTAGCGTAGCTGCACTATGGGGACGCTCCAAGCATTGGCTTGAACTGGAATGGTCGGGTATCAATGCTCGGATCCAAGAGCGACAGGGGGCTTGGTCGCTAGCAGCACAAGCTGATTCGACAAAATCTGATGTGGATGCATCATGGGCGGCACACGGAAGCCTCAAGGGTATGTACACGGACGGGAGCTGGGAACTCAACTGTCGAATGCTGCACGTTCGGTTTGGCGAATCTCGATGGAACGTAGGTCCAATTAATGCGTTCGGCGGCGCGCAATCATGGCAGCTCAGCATCGCAGAAGAGACCTACGGACACCTATCGGCTAAAGGGGATTACAGCGCAGAGTCAATTGCGGCGACTTGGACGCCAGTGAGCGCCCTTCAGCCTTTGGCATCGCTGCCTTCTCTTGTGGCAATAGACTTGAAGTGGTCTTCGCTTGCTCC
>CAYYWL010000015.1:1837-3144 GCA_964475135.1 uncultured Owenweeksia sp. | reverse complement strand
TACCTGCCGGATGCGGCGCATACAGACCTCAGTGTGGTGTGGGACCACCGCGACACCGTGCTGCTCGACCTGCGGGGCGTCCTTGATGCGGATCATTTTGCGGCCCAAACGAAAGTGATCAATATTCCGGTGCGCTGGGTGCGACCCTTTGCAGAAGGGGCTGTTGACGCGCTTGACGGTCGCCTCAAAGGCAAGGTCAACCTCGAATCTAAGCCAGATTTCAGCGACTTCAACTGGTACGGTAGCGGATTTTGGGCCAATGCCAACCTGGAACTTCCATCCATCGGACTCGGGCTCAAAAGTTCGACCCCGTGGACGCTTACCAAGAGCGGTGTAGTCCTAGGCCCCGCCCGATGGGCCGACCACCGTGGCGTAGGTTCGGCCGAGATCCGAGCAAAAGTCGCCTTTGAGGGCCCCGAGTTGGTCGACCTCACGTTCAAGACCGAGCGGATGCTCGTACTCGACCTACCTCCCAACTCTGACTTTTATGGCTATGTAGTGGGCTCTGGCCAAGGTCGCTTGCGCGGAACTGCCAACGCCCTTCGCCTAGACATTCAAGCCAAGTCGGCCGACTCCTCGGTGTTTGTCCTTCCATTGGACGCGCCGGTTTCGTTGGATGAGGTTGAATTTCTGCACTTCAAGTCTCGGTCTGCTCCGGACGCCCAGCGCACGAGGCGCAGGCCTACTGACGATTTTCGCTTTGACCTGCACCTCGACCTCGAGGTCACCCCAGACGTGTTGGCGCGGCTCATCTTGGACGAAACCGTGGGTGACGTGATCGAGGCGCGGGGCTCAGGGCCTTTGCAGCTCGACGTCCCGTGGGTTGGCGACATGGCGCTTCGCGGCAATCTTATGCTCAATCGCGGAACCTACCTCTTTACTCTCCAAAACCTTATCAACAAGCCGTTTAGTCTGCTTCCGGGCGGAACCATCAACTGGACCGGCGACCCCTACGCGGCGCAAATGGACCTCACGGCAGTGTACAAAACAAGGGCAGACGTCCGGGACTACCTGGGGCTTCCCGAGGCGGGACGTCAAAATGTCGACGTAGAAATGCACGCAACGGGTCCACTTTTTCAGCCGCAGTTGGCATTCGGAATTCGGTTGCCCAATGCGGGTGAACTGGCGCAAGCTGCGCTCTCAAGTCGCTTGAGCTACCCCGATGAGCGCACCACTCAGGTGCTTAGTTTGCTCACGATTAGTTCATTTTGGGTGGGTTCATCACCCTTGGCCGCCCAAGGAATGCAGGCGGTCGAGACCAATACTTCGCAAGTGCTGGCATCTCAGTTCACCAACTTTGTGACCCA
>CAYYWL010000015.1:0-1737 GCA_964475135.1 uncultured Owenweeksia sp. | reverse complement strand
CTCCGCTGGGAACAGAGCGGTGAGTCCTGGAGCGACCTATTGCGCCGAAATAATTAGTACAACGATTCGTTGCGCACAATGTGCAGCCCGTAGCCCTCAATGCCCACGCGTCGCATAGGGTTTTGGGTAAGGAGTGCGACATTCTGTAGGCCGAGTCCATGCAAAATTTGGGCGCCCACACCGTAGTCGAGTGGGTCGTTGCCCATTGCACGAGCGGGGGCAGGAGGGGTTTGGGGATCCCATTCAGTCCAGTCCGGAGCAGGTCCGCGCTGGTTGAGGCAAACGATGCAACCCTGTCCAGCGGCTACAATTCGCTTCATTGCGGCTGCGAAGTGGTCGCCATCCGCACTAAACGGCATGCCGAATGAGGCCCACGGCGTGGTTCCGAACGGACCGCTTTGCATGCGCACCAAGACTTCGTCGCCCTCGTGCCACGATCCGAAGCTAAAGCTGGCATGGCGCTGGTCTGAAGTGGTTTGCGCGTAAATGCGAACCTGCCAGGGGCCGTAGGGACTGTCAAGGCGGTAGGTTTTGATCTCGTGCACGAGTCGATCTCGCTCCATTCGGTAGCGAATGAGCTGCTCAATGCTGATGATCTTCAGGCCGTGCTTTTCAGCCATCACTGCGAGTTCAGGGAGGCGCGCCATGCTTCCGTCCTCGTTCATGATTTCGACGATTACGCCTGCAGGGCGGCTTCCAGCCAGTCGGGCGAGGTCAATGGCGGCCTCGGTGTGGCCTGCGCGACGGAGTACGCCCCCTGGGCGGGCACGAAGCGGAAAGATGTGGCCCGGGCGGCGAAAGTCACTTGCTTTAACGCCGGGGCGGGTGAGCGCATTAATCGTTTTTGCCCGGTCGTGGGCAGAGATTCCAGTTGTAACTCCTTCGCCTTCGAGGTCAACGCTGACGGTGAAGGCGGTTCCGTGGGGGTCCGTGTTGCGGTCGACCATGGCGTGCAGGTCGAGCTCGTCGCAGCGCTGGTCCACCAGCGGAACACAAATGAGGCCTCGCGCATGCGTGGCCATAAAGTTCACAGTCTCAGGGGTAATTCCCTCTGCGAGCGCGACCAAGTCGCCTTCGTTCTCACGGTCTTCGTCGTCGACCACAATGACCATTTTGCCGGCGCGCAGGTCGTCCAGCGCGTCTTCAATACTTGAAAGCGAAAAATTATCCATGTGTTCGTGGGGTGGGTTCCCAAATGCCCGTGGTTCCGCCGCGAAGGTAGCGCACGAAGCCCAGCGCCAGCGCCAGGTTCATCAGCAAAAGGTGGTGCAGGGTACGCAGTCCGGGGACGTGGTTGAGCGCTGCAGCTAGTCCTGCGCGCAGCAAAAGGGTGTAAGCAGTCAAAGCGGTGAACAACAGCCACATGCGTTGACCCAGCTCAGACCACTCAGGGCCGGGGCCCAGTCCGAGAACAATTCCGCCGAGAACCAGCAGGGGAGTGAGCCAGCGCAAGAGTTTGTGGCCAATGAATACCGCGAGTACCGCAGGGCGCAGCGTCCACATCGACCCGGCGAAACGCCCGATGTTTTGCCAGTTCCCGTGGGCGATCCGAACCTTGCGTCGAAATTCCTGCTCGCTGTTGTGGCTGACATCTTCGCTTCCGCGGGCCGTCAGCGACCAGGCGACGTGCTCGCCGCGCAGCATGGCCGAGAAGCTCAAAAAGAAGTCTTCCATGAAGGTTCCGGGCGGAATCGCCCGAAACGCATCACGGCGAATCGCGTACAGGCCGCCCTCGAC
>CAYYWL010000014.1:26134-43462 GCA_964475135.1 uncultured Owenweeksia sp. | reverse complement strand
GTGAAGCGCAGCATGGTGCGCACTTTGTGAAACCCGTGTACGCCGCAGGCTCCGGGGTTCATGCACATGACACCTGAGGGGTCGCGGCCCACTCGCAGAATGTGCGAATGCCCGCAAATGAGCACGTCGGTCGGCTCGGCGCGAAGGCTGTTTTTGATTGCGGTGGGGAGGCGACCGGCAGGACCCGCGATGTGGGTGATCCAAAACCTGAGACCCTGAATGCTAAAACGCTGATTTAAAGGCCATGTTCGGCGCATTTGGGCGTCGTCGATGTTTCCGTACACCCCGCGAACTGTGCGGCCCAAGGACTGCAGTCGGTCGACCACGTCGAGCGATCCGACGTCTCCAGCATGCCAAATTTCGTCGGCCTCGGCTGCGTGCGCGAGAATTCGCTCGTCCAAGTGGCCGTGCGTGTCTGACAGCAAGAGAATCTTGAGGGCGCTACCTTTGGCAATCATGTCCGGTCAAAGTTCGTTCACTCACCGCTATGTACTGCGCTTGGCGTACCACGGCGCGGAATTTTTAGGTTGGCAGCGCCAGCCCACCGGCCGGACGGTACAGGGCGTTCTTGAATCCACGCTGTCCACATGGATGCGCAGCCCCGTGGAAGTCGTAGGTGCCGGCCGCACGGACGCAGGAGTTCATGCGTCCAATTATGTGGCGCATGTGGACTGTACTTCAACTGTGGACCTCGATGAGCTGGTATTTCGGCTCAATCGCTTTTTGCCCGACGACCTCGTGCTGTTTGAGGCGATACCAGCTACAGAAGAATTTCATGCGCGGTTTAGTGCACAGGGTAGGGGCTACCGCTACGGCATTCAGCGAACAAAGTCCGCGTTTGGGCGCGACACGGCGTGGGCCTACGAACGCCCGCTGAACGAGCAGCTGTTGGACGAAATGGCCGCGAGTCTGCTGGGCGAGCACCACTTTGGGGCATTTGAGCGCAGCGGAAGCGCAGAAACCAACGGAATGTGTACGATTCGGCACGCGCGATGGGTGCGAGATTCCGATAAATGGGTATTCGAGATCGAAGGGACGAGGTTCTTGCGCAACATGGTTCGGGCCCTCGTCGGAACCATGGTCGAGCACGCCGCCGCTGATCGAGGCTTGGAGCAATGGGACCGCCTTCGCGAAAGCCAAAAAAGGACGGAATCCGGCCCGTCGGCCCCCGCTCAAGGGCTTACCTTTGCGGGCGCGGTCTATGCCGCACCCCTCTTTAATGGCCGAGAAACCCCAGACTTCATCACCAAGCGTTAGCGGAAAGGCCTTTGACTGGGCCGTACTGCGCCGCGTGCTTCGGTACGCGCGTCCGCACCGGGCTTTGCTGTGGTCGGCCGCCAGCTTGAGTGTGGTCCTCGGCGGGGTTACGACCATGAGGCCCTACCTCGTTCAGCGGGCCGTGGATTTTGCGGTCGAGCAGGGCGATGCAACAATGATGCACTGGGCGATCGCAGGTTTGATGCTCACTTTGGTGCTTGAGGGCCTCGGAACCTGGTTTTTTGTACTCGCAACCAACGAGCTGGGTCAAAAGGTGATTCGGGACGTTCGGGTTCAGCTCTTTGGGCAGCTCCTCAAGTTTAAGGCTTCGTTTTTTGACCGTACCCCGGTCGGGCAGTTGGTGACGCGCACGGTGAGCGACGTCGAGACCATGGCAGACATCTTTGCCGAGGGCTTGCTGGTGATTTTTGGCGATTTGTTCAAGATTGCGGTGATGCTCATTGCCATGTTTCTGCTCTTTGATCCCGGAATGGTCGCGGTAAGTTTGTCGGTGGTTCCGATTTTGTTTGTGGCCACGCGCTGGTTTCAGCGCAGCATTAAAGGCGCCTTCACCGACGTTCGCAATCAGGTTGCAGCCCTCAATTCGTTTGTTCAAGAACGCCTCACCGGAATGGCCGTCGTCCAGTTGTTCGGTCGCGAAGGCGAAGAGGCGCGCCGTTTCAACGAAATCAACACGCGCCACCGCGACGCCAACATCAAGAGTATTTGGTACTTCTCGCTGTTTTTTCCGATCATCGAGATGCTTTCGGCGCTCTCAATCGGCTTGGCCATTTGGTACGGAGGCTGGCGTTCGCTGGTGACTCCAGGCAGCGTGAGCATTGGCGACCTTACTGCCCTGATCCTGTTTATTAACATGCTGTACCGCCCCTTGCGCCAGTTGGCCGACCGGTTCAACACGCTTCAAATGGGAATGGTGGCGAGTGATCGGGTGCTGAAATTGATTGAGCGCGAAGATCAATTGGAGCGCCCCGGACCCCATCGCGCTAGCTCCCTAAAGGGATCCGTGGAATTCCGTGACGTCCACTTTCGCTACGTCGAGGACCAACCTGTGCTGCACGGTGTCACCCTGTCGGCACAACCGGGTGAAATGCTTGCCTTAGTGGGATCAACGGGCAGCGGAAAGTCCACACTCATAGGGCTCTTGGCAGGCCTCTACCATCCTGAGTCCGGCTCGGTCAATGTGGATGGTATTTCGGTAGCGGACTGGGATTATGAATCGCTGCGCAGTCGACTTGCGCTTGTGCAGCAGGATGTGTTTTTGTTCAGCGATTCCGTGCGCAACAATGTAACCTTGTACCGCCCGATACCCGACGCTGAAATCTGGACTGCTGCAGAAGCGATGGGGATTAAAGAGTTTCTCGAATCACTGCCCGGAGGCCTGGACTACGACGTCAAGGAGCGCGGCGGAATGCTTTCTACCGGCCAGCGCCAGCTACTCGCCTTTTTGCGGGCGTACTTGGCCAACCCCGACATTTTGATTCTCGACGAGGCCACTTCGTCAGTAGATTCCCAGTCCGAAGCCTGGATTCAGAACGCCACCGAACGCATCACTAAGGGGCGTACGTCAGTGGTGGTGGCCCACCGCTTGGCGACCGTGCAGCATGCCGACCGAATTGCGGTACTTGAGCAGGGTCGTGTGGTCGAACAGGGGACGCATACCGAGTTGCTTGCCAAAGGCGGAACCTATGCCAATCTCTACGCCAAGCAGTTCTTTGGCGAGGCCGGGATTTAGCGTTCGATCTCGATTCCGCGGCCCTCAAGACCGTTGAGCACATCGTTCCAACGCTCGGAATCCGTGATTTGAAATGCAAACGTCGGCGCGTTGTGGCGCACAAAAAAGGCGTAGCGCCCTTCTTCAAAAGCGTAGGCAATGACGCGCTGTTCGCGCTTCCAGCCTTTCATTCGCACTCCGTAGCCCATAAAATCACCCATCGGATCAACTTTGGCGTGGTACACCTTGGCCACCTCGCTCCACGCGACATGCTTGGGGCCGATGTTGAAGGGGCGGTAGCTGATGTCGATTCCATTCGGAGCGACCGAGATTCGGCAGGGTCTCATGATGAGCCAACCGGTAAATACCTGAATGAGGGTTGTGGCGGCGATGGCCCACAAAAGTTCGGCCTCGAATCCCGACTGGCTGCCCACGGCCACCATCATGACAAGTGTGGACATGCCGGTTATGCCAATAATCCACAAAAAGGCTTTTGGAATGCGAAATTCTGCGCGGTACATGCCGCGAAGATACTAGCCGACCAGATTCTTGAGGGCAGCGTCGAGTTCGTTGAACTGGTATTCAAAGCCCACGTCCTTCCATTTTTGGGCGGAACAGTGCGTGCTCATCAGCGCGATTTGCGCCATCTCACCCAGCAAGAGTCGTAGGGCCCAGGCGGGCGGGGCAGGAGCCCAAAACGGCTTTTTAAGCACCTTGGCAAGAGTCAGGCTAAAGTCTTTGTTCGTCGAGGATTCGGGGCCAACGCCGTTCCACACCCCGTTTAATTCGGAATCCGTAGCGAGGCGAGCCACCATGCCTGCCAAGTCGTCGACATGAATCCACGGCATCCAGTGCTTGCCGTCGCCCAAGGCGCTTCCGAGTCCGAGGCGAAACACCGGGAGCAACGTACCCAAGACCCCCCCGCCGTGCCCCAGTACGATGCCGATGCGGAGTTTTGCCACCCTCAAGCCGAGGTCAGTGAATCGGTCTGCTTGGGATTCCCAGGCGCGTACGACGTCGCCCAAAAAGCCCACTGCGCCGCCGTCGCGCTCACTGTAGACGCGGTCGAGGCTGTTTGGGTAGATGCCCACTGCCGAGGCGCTGACCATGACCTCGGGGCGCTCGTCCATGGATTCAATGGCCCGGTACAGGGTTTCGGCGCCCTGGATGCGGCTGTCCATTATCGCACGCTTGTGGGACTTGGTCCATCGCTCTGAAACCGAGGCTCCGGCGAGGTGTATTACCCCGTGGACCCCGAGAAGGGCCTCAGGATCTACGCTGTACGCGCTTGGGTTCCACGCAAATTCGCCGGGTTTGCGCGGCGTCCGTGTCAAAATGCGAACTTCATGTCCTTGAGCTTCAAGCTCTTTCTGAACAGCTCGGCCGACTAGGCCGCTTCCACCGGTAACGCAGTAAATCATACCTTCTCAACGCGATCTTAGCGCCTCAGTTCACACGGACATGCATTCGCTCCAACCCCACAGCGCCTGGCGCACTCGATACATCGCGGCGGACGATCCGCGCAGTCCGTTTTTTCTCGACCAGGGCGCCCCGGTGAACGGAGCCTACCACCAGATGTACGACTTTGTCATTCACCCCGACTGGGACGATATTGGCTGCGAAACCTTGTTTCTCAAGGTGCTCTTTGTCGACTACGCTGAGGGTTGTGCGGTCATTGAACTGCTCGGAGAATGGAACGATGCCCTGCACAACGACGTGATGGAATTCAAGCGCCGCGTGGCGGATCCGCTCCTGGCCGAAGGCATTGTGCGCTTTGTCCTCGTGGGCGACAACCTGCTCAATTTTCACGCTGAAGACCCCGACTACTATGCCGAATGGGCCGAAGAAGTCGAAGAAGAGGGGGGATGGATTGTCGGCCTCAACTTTCGCGATCACGTCGCCGACGAAGTCGCTCGTGCACGCCTCGGACGCTACATCTGGTCAGGCCCACGATTCAGAGCCACGTCATGGCGTGCCCAAGACCCGCTCACCCTTTGCCAGGCGGTAGAGGTGATGGTGCAGAAGAGGCTGGGGATGTAGCTTGTTGGCGAGGTTGGCTCTATAGCTTCTTGTTCTTTTTTGTGATTGGACTTCAATTCCGTACAAAAAAGCTAACGAGCCAATCTCAGTCAACCTTGCTAACTACAGCTTGATGTGGTGCATCCAGCCGTGGCGGTCTTCAGCGCGTCCGTAGCGGATGTCGGCCAGAGCCGCGCGTACGCGGGCGGCGATGCCGTCGGTGGGTACGGGAACGTGGTTGAGTTGATCCTCCATTCCGAAAGCTTCGATGGGGCTAACCACCGCGGCGGTACCCATTCCGAATGCCTCGTTGAGCTCTCCGGCTTTGGCGGCGTCGACGATTTCGGCCACAGAGATGGGGCGCTCCTCGACGGGGATTCCCCACTCACGGCAGAGCGTGAGGATGGAATCACGGGTGATGCCTGCAAGGATGCGGTCGCTGAGGGCGGGGGTGATGAGGGTTCCGCGCACGACAAAGGCGACGTTCATGGTTCCGGCCTCTTCAAAGTACTCGTGGTTGTGGTGGTCGGTCCACAGAACTTGCTGGTAGCCCTGCTTGACCGCCTCGCGGGTTGCCAAGAAGGCTCCGCCGTAGTTACCGGCGGCTTTAGCGAATCCGACTCCGCCCGAAGTGGCGCGGGTAAACTGGCGCTCAACTTTGACGCGTACGGGCTTGGTGTAGAGCTCGCCTGAGGGGCTAGTCACGATACCAAAGGTGTACTCTTCAGAGGGGCGGGCGGTGATGAACTCACTGCTGCCAAACAAGAACGGGCGCAGGTAGAGCGATTCATTGGCGCCGCGCGGAACCCATTCTTGGTCCACCGCAATCAGGGCGTCGAGGCCGTTGATGAATAGGTCCTCGGGGAGCTCGGGAATCATCATGCGCGAACCGCTGCGGTTGAGGCGCTTGGCGTTGTCGCGGGGGCGGAAGACAGCGATTCCGCCGTCAGCCTGACGGTAGGCCTTCTGGCCTTCGAATACCGCCTGACCGTAGTGTAGGGCGTGTAGGGCGAGGCCCTGCTTGAGGGGGCCGTAGGGTTCAATGCGGCCTTCGTCCCAACTTCCGTTGACGAATTCAGCGTAAAAGGCGTGGTCAGCCAATCCCGAACCGAAACCGAGGTTTGCAAAGTCAACTTGACTGAGGCGGGATTGGGTGGTGCGGATAATCTTCATGGGCAATAAAGGGTTGTGCTTGACGTCCGCGCCAAAGCGCCGCAAAGGTACGTATTTTTGCAGGGTAAAACCGTTTATCATGCGTTCAATTATTGCTTTTGCCGCAGCTGCCGTGCTGCTTGTTTCGTGTACTCAAACTCCGGCCGAAGAGGTCGTGGTGTACGACTACTTTGGTGATTCCGCCGCGATCGGAACCCCCGTTTTGACCGGCGCAGAGGTGCTCAAGCAGCTGGAAACCAGTGATTCCATCTGGGTCACGTTTGAAGCGCCCATTCAGGCGGTGTGCCAGACGAAGGGTTGCTGGATGGAAGTGCAGTTGGATTCAACGACGACTGCGCTCGTGCGCTTTAAGGACTACGGATTTTTTGTTCCGATGGACGCCAGCGGCGAGATGGCCACGATCGGTGGAGCAGTGAAGAAGCAGGAGTTGAGCATCGAGTGGCTGCAGGAGCAGGCGCGCGACGCCAACGAGCCCGACAGCGTAGTCGCTGCGATCACGAAGCCTCAGGTTCGTCTTACGGTAATGGCGTCGGGAGTCGCGCTTCCGCAAAAAGAAGCGGTTGCGGGCGAAGCGGCAACTGAAGAAACCGGCCACGACCACGTGGGCCACGACCATGAATAAGTTTGCCGCGGTCGGTCTACTAATTGCTCTGGTGGCTTGCCAGCAAGAGCCGTCTCAGCCGAAGCGCAGCCCTCGGGTGGTTGAGCCCAGTGCGCTCGCTGCGACGATGCGCGAAATGACGGCCGACATGGAGTCACTCAAAGCAAAGGCCCAGGCCGGTACATTGACTCTGGCAGACGTCGAATCCCTTCGCGCGGCGCACGAGCCCATCAAAACGGCAGAGCCTACCAAGCCAGAGGAGATCAAAGAAAGCTTTCCGGGTTTTGCCGAGGCCTACCTCAGCAATCTGGATGCTTTGGCGGACGCGCTGCGCGAGCAAGGCAACCGTGAAGCGCAAATTGAAGCGTTCAACACGGTGATTGCCACCTGCGAATCGTGCCACCAGCAGCACTGCCCTGGTCCGTTGGACCGCATCCGCGGAATCAAAGTCGAGCAGTAGTGCTCACGGCCACGGCTGACGGTTCGTGGTCCGCGGTTCACCCCGAATTTGGGGCTGAATTTCATTCCCGCTACGGAGCCCTTCGCGAAGCCCAGCATGTCTTTGGCTCCGAAGGGTTTTTTTCGTGGCGAAGCGCGCATCCCCACGCCACGCGCGTACGAGTCGCCGAAATGGGCCTCGGAACCGGACTCAACGCCATTCTCACCCGCCGCTGGGCCGCTCAAGAAGGCCTTGACTTGCACTATGAAGCCTGGGAGGCCTACCCGCTGCCAGAGGACGAACGCGAGGCTTATGCGGACCGCATGGGTTGGTCGCCCACCGAGCAGGCCTGGTTGGCGGAGTTGACGCTGCACACGGAGCCCGTCACGCTTCAATCTCAGCTTCCGACTGAGGAATTTGACCTGGTGTACTACGACGCCTTTGGCCCCGGCGTGCAGCGCGAATTTTGGACCGAAGCAATGCTGCACCGCTGGCTCGACCTGCTCGTCCCTGGCGGAATTTGGGTCACCTACTGCGCCCAAGGCGTGGTTCGCAGGGCCCTAGCAGCGCGTGGTTGGCATGTGGATCGCCCCAAAGGGCCGCCCGGAAAGCGCGAAATGCTCCGCGTCGTGCGAACTTTGAACCCATGAGCAAGCGCACAGTCCGCGTGTACGGATTTTTAGAAGATGCCCAAGGGCGAGTGCTGGTGAGCGCCGAACGCTTCCGCGGCAAACCCCTCGTCAAGTACCCCGGCGGCGGGGTCGAGTGGGGCGAAGGCATTCGCGAAGCCCTTGTGCGCGAGTTTCAGGAGGAACTTCAGCTGGACGTCGCGGTCGAAGACCTGGTTTTCTTCAACGAGTTCCCCGTAGTGTCGGCATTTGACCCCGAGGTGCAGGTCTTTAGCTTCTTTTACCGGGTTTCGGCATTGGGGCCGATGGCGTTTGAGACGCACAGCACGGTGGAGGTTCCCGACGAGGATGGCGAGCGCGCGGTGTGGGTTTCGAAGGCGGAACTCGCGAACGTCCCTTTTACCTACTCGATTGAGCAGGAGGCCACAAAGGCCTTTTTGCAGCGCAAGTAGCTAGTAACTAGTAGCTGGTTGCTCGTTGCTAGTTGCTGGCTTGAGCCACGAGCCCTCGATGGGTCTGATCGGGTTCCAGCCTCCTTTGGTCGAAGCCACGCTGTCGATAAAGCGCCCTTGGGCCTGGCGGGCTTCGCTGATTTTGAGCCGTTCCCAGCTTTGACCGCGGTCGACGTAGACGTGCATCCGTCCGAGCCAGTCGATGCCGAGCTGGTCTCCGAGGGCGCGTAGGGCTGCCATGCGGCTGTCGATGCTGCATCCGCTGGCGGCGGTGCGGGCTTCGTCGGCGGCCAGCGCAACGACGCGCTGTTCGACGAGCTGGAAACCGGCAAACACGGGGGCACCGTGGGCGGCCCAACCGGCGCAAAGGGATTGAAGGCCCTCACGGAGTTGAAGCTCTTCGTCGGCCGTCCAAGGTCGGTCGGCCACGAAGCACCAAAAGCGCGATTCCGCAGGGAGATCGTTCCAGTCGACGAGTGGCATGGACTAAAGGTCGTTGGCCGTGGCGATGGCCTCGGCGATGTCGAGGACCTGAACCTGGCCTTCTTTGCCGTGGTGGGTGATGCCGTCGGTGAGCATGAGCTTGCAAAACGGGCATCCGACTGCGATGATGTCTGCACCAGTTGCGATGGCCTCTTCGGCGCGCACGTGGTGTACTTCGGCGTTCCCGGCCTCGGGCTCCTTGAAAATTTGGGCGCCGCCGGCTCCGCAGCAGAAACCGTTTTTCTTGCTGCGCTTCATCTCGTGGATTTCAGCATCAAGCTTTTCGAGCAGGGCACGGGGCGCCTCGTACTCGCCGTTCACGCGGCCGAGGTAGCAGGGGTCGTGAAAGACGATGCGCTTGCCTTTGAAGCTTCCGCCCTCGACGCGCAGACGTCCGTCGCGCAGCAGCTGCTCGATGAACTGGCTGTGGTGAAAGACCTCGTAGGTTCCGCCCAGCTGAGGGTATTCGTTTTTAAGCGTGTTGAAGCAGTGGGGGCAGGCCGCCACAATTTTTTGAACGCTGTACCCATTGAGCAACTCGATGTTGGTCAGGGCCTGCATTTGAAACAGGAACTCGTTTCCGGCACGGCGCGCGGGGTCGCCGGTGCAGCTCTCTTCGGCACCAAGGACGGCAAACGAAACTCCGGCCTGGTTGAGAAGCTTGGCGACAGCCTTGGTGACCTTTTTGGCACGCTCGTCAAAGCTGCCGGCGCAGCCGACCCAAAAAAGGACTTCGGCGGTTTCACCGCGCGCGGCCAACTCGGCCATCGTAGGAACGTTTAGGCTCATTCGGGGTCGTTAAATACTTCAATCGTTGCCGGACGCTTCACCAACGGACTGAAGGTTCCGGTATAGCGCGTCGCGCGCACGATGTGGTTGTCAATCCAGTGGTAGTTGCCGCCGCGGGGCTTGCCCATCAGCAGTCCGTGGTACGGAAACCCGTGTCGGGCTAACCATTCCTCGGTCACGGCCCGGTGCTCTTCGGTACGGCTCGTAAAAAAGGTGATGATGTGCCCTTCGGCGTGCCACGTTTTAATCGTTTCAAGCGCGTCAGGGTAGACGTTTGCGGTCGCCATGCGCTCGGGCTCTTCGTTCGGAATGTCGTCGCAGACGGTTCCGTCAATGTCGATAAGGTAGTTTTTGATGTGTTCGGGCAGCACGGGGCTGACCACTTCTCCGTTTACGACGGTTTGCTGAAGATGGTTCATGAATTAATCCAATTGCCGCGGTCAGCCTGTGGGTAGGCCCACGGAGCCGCATTGTTTTCAATGTTTCCCATCGCTACGTTGACCGTAGACGGGGCGGCGGATTCTTCCATTACCAGATACTGGCGCATCTGCAGGATGACATCAAGGGGGTCGATGTTGACGGGGCAGGCTTCCACGCACGCGTTGCAGGTGGTGCATGCCCACAGCTCTTCGCGGGTAATCCAGTCGTCGAGCAAGGTTTTTTGGGTGGCGGAATCGCCTCCGGCCAGCACCTCTTCGACGCGGTCGCGCGTCGCCATCATGATGCGGCGGGGCGATAGTTTTTTACCGGTCTGGTTGGCGGGGCATTCGCTGGTGCAGCGTCCGCACTCAGTGCAGCTGTAGGCGTTGAGCAGGTTGGCAAAGTGCAGGTCGTGCACGTCTTTGGCTCCGAAGCGCGCGGGCGGAACCGCGTTGGGGTCAGGCACAAAGCTCGGGTCCATCATCGCCTTGATTTCGGTCGTAACCGATTCCATGGCAGGGATTTGTCCGCGCGGAGCCAACTTGCTGTACCACACGTTGGGAAAGGCCAAGATGATGTGGAAGTGCTTGCTCTTGGGCAGGTAGTTCAAGAACGCCAGAATGCCCACGAAGTGCAGCCACCACATGCTCGTGGCAAAGGCGCTCAGTGCGGATGCGCTCCAGCCGCCAAACAGAGGGAGCAAGAGGCCGCTGACTAGCCAGGGGCTAGTAACTAGTTGCTGGTTACTTGTTGCGAGTTGCTGGAATTCTGCTGCATTCATTAGGAGCAGGGCGGACATAAGGATAATTTCGATGACCAAGATGTTCACGGCGTCGCGCTGGGGCCAGCCGGCGAGGTCGGGGTGCTTGAGGCGGTCGGGGCCTGAGCCGAGCCGGCGGGCCAAGAACACCACGCAGGCCACGATGACCAAAAATCCGAGGACCTCAAAGAAGTTCATGAGGCCGTCGTAGAGGCCGCCCAACGGCTCGCGAAGCAGCCGGTGGGTGCCCAAGATGCCGTCCAAAATGATTTCGAGGACTTCGATGTTGATGAGTACAAACCCCACGTAGACGATGAGGTGCATGGCGGCGGCGAGGGGTCGAGGGCCCATCTTTCCTTGGCCAAGTGCGACCCGGGCCATGGTGGACCAGCGCTCTGACTTGCGGTCGTGGCGGCCTGAGGGTCGGGCGAGGGCCAAGCCGCGGCGGAGTCGGCGAACTTGGTAGGTAAAGCCGGCGACGCCTGCGGCGAGAACGGCCGTAAAAATGAGGCTAGATATCATTCTTCTTCAACACGGCTAGGTCGGCGACCAAACACCGACAGTCGAACATAGCGCTCTGGGTGGTAGCGCAAATCAAGAAGCAGTCGGTCGAGCGACTGCACGGTTTTGTCAATCTGGTTGTAGAGCGAATCTTGGGCGCTGAGCTTGCCAAGGGTTCCTTCACCGTTGGCTATGCGGCCGGTGACTATGTCGAGGTTCTTTGAGGTGCGCTCGAGCGCAAGCATCGTTTGGCCGACGTTGGCCTTGCCGAGTGAATCTGAAATGTTGGCCACGTTTTCGAACACGCGCTCGAGTTCGTCGCGGTTGTCGGCGAGTGACTTTGAAAGGCGCTCGAAGTTTTGCGTGGCACGGCCGAGCGATTCGCGGTTTTCGACCATGTAGGTTGAAAGTTCGGTGGTGATTTCGTTGAGGTGAATCAGCGACTGGTTGACGTTGCTGAACGATGAACGGAAGTCGTTTTCAACTCCGCCCTTCAAAAATCCGGTGAGAATTTGAATTGCGGTATCAAGCGAAGCGATGAGCTTCTCGGTCTTGATTTTGACCGGCAGCACCTCTTTGTTGATCGCGTCGCCAAGGGACTCTTCGATCGCGCTGCGCAAGGTGTCGCCGTCTTCAACGAGTACGCTTCCGGGTCCGATTTCGAGCGAAATTTCTTTGGCACCCAAAAGGTCACTTGACTTAATCTGGGCCAAGGTGGTCACCGTAATTGGGTAGTCCGAGTTGATGGTCATTGCGACCACCACACGTCCAGACTGGTCGGGGTGAAAGTAGATATCTTCGATACGTCCAACGGCCAGGCCGTTAATGGTTACGGGCTGAGAGCCCATGATGCCCTCGACCTTGTCGTACACGGAGTACAGCGTGATCCCCTCCTTAAACAAGTTGCTGTTTTTGAGGTATGAGATTCCGAAGTAGAGTACCAGCCCTGCAATTAGGACCACGAGGCCGGCTTTGAGTTCACGAGACAACATAGGCATACAAGTTACGGCTTCTTAAGCGCTTGGTCGGCTTCGTCAAGGGTGATGCGCGCGGTGCCGCGGTAGGCCACCATGAAGGCGTCCGGAAATCCCTTGAGGCGAGCCTCTTGAAGCGCTTTGTAGGCATCGTCGCGCGAACTGAATCGCCCGTAGAGGTAGCGAAAGAGGCGACCGTCTTTGAGGTAGAATACGCCGCGAATTGCGTCAAAAGGAGATTCGCTCGTACTCTTTTGGATTCCACTCACACTGAGCTGTACCGTGAAGTACACGTCGCTGACGGCGGCATTGGTCGGTGCCTCGGGGGCTGGTTTGGACTCAGTAACGACGGGCGCAGCCTCTTGCTTGGGTGCCTCGACCTTCGGAACCTCTTGTGCCGCCGGCTCGGGCAGGCTAACCTCAGGTTTGGCTGCGGGTGGAACAATGGGTTCTGCGACGGTTCCGCCCTCACGGCGCACTTTGTACTGGGCAAACGAGCGCGCAATCGCCTGGGCCATCTGGTCTTGGCCGTCGTCGGTCATCAAGAAATCCTCTTCTGCGCTGTTGGTCAAAAATCCGAGCTCGATAAGTATTGAAGGCATGGCGGTGCGGCTCGTGACATAGAGCGGTTGCTGCTTCACCCCGCGGTCTTTACGGCCGACGTCGTTGCGAAAGGCGTTCTGAACCGTCTGGGCAAGTTCGACGCTTTGCTGAATGAAGGCGTACTGAAACATTGTCAGCATGATGTACGACTCGGGCTTAGTGGGGTCAAAGCCCTCATACACCTCCTGGTTGTCTTCTTGCAGAATTACGGAATTCTCGCGCATTGCGACCCGGTTTTCGTCGTCGTGGTCCTTACCCATAACGTAGGTGGACGAGCCGTAGGCCGAGCGGTTTTCGGCAGCGTCGCAGTGGATCGAAATGAATACGTCGCCCTGGGCGCGGTTGGCAATGACGGTGCGTTCGTGCAGGGTGGGGTAGGAATCGTCGCGGCGCGTCATCACCACTTTGATGTCGGGAAATCGCTGCTTGATGTACTGTTCGACCTTGAGCGCGACGGCAAGCGATACGTCCTTTTCGGTCTTTTTATAGCGGCGGGTTCCGAGGTTGCCGGGATCTTTGCCGCCGTGCCCCGCGTCGATAACGACGGTGCGAACTTCATCACTCATTCGGGCTGCAGGTTGAAAACCTGTATGCGGAACCGCCAAAAGGGCAATCAAAACCCAGGCTAGGCGTTGGTAGGTACTACTTTTGGTCACTGATTTCATGAACGTCGCTTCAAAGGTACACGCTTACGTCGCAATGATTGCGGCATTTTTATCGTTTTCGGCGGTGGCGCAGGGCGTACTGGACGGAGACGGAATCACCTATTCCTCGGAACGCCAAGGAACGCTTGTCCCCGGCAGCAGCACCATGAACCTTCAAGGCAAGGCCCGTGCCGTATCCAAAGACTTCACCCTCGAGGCCGAAACCATTGAAATTCACTGGGGACGACGCGAAATCAAAGCCTACGGTGCGCGACAGGCCGACGGCAGCTACCTTGGGCGCCCCATCTTCACCCAGGGCGACCGCCGAATCGGTGCCGATACGTTGCGCTACAACTACGGAACTCAAAAAGGTTGGGTCTACCAGTCGTCGAGCCAAGAGGCCGGAGGTTTTTTGTTTGGCAAGCAGGTAAAAATGATTAGTGATTCGAGCTACTACATCGGTTCGACACGCTTTACGACCTGCAACCACGCCGAGCCCCACTTTGCCATAGTCGCGCCCCAAGCCAGGTTTGATGTGGGCAAGCGCATTGTAACGGGACCGGCCTACCTCGAATTGGCGCACTTGCCCACGCCCTTGGCGCTTCCGTTCGGGTTTTTCCCGATGGCCGAAAAGCGCGCGTCCGGGTTTATTCTGCCGAACTTTGCCGACCGCCGGGAATGGGGTCTCGGGCTGACCGGGTTTGGGCACTACTGGGCGCTCAACGACCACCTAGACCTTCGCCTCACCGGCGACCTCTACACCCGGGGTTCGTGGGGCATTCAAGCGCAGTCGAACTACCGCTACCGCTACCGTTTTTCGGGCGGATTCACGGTTCAGGCCAACCGGACGCGCTACGGGGATCCGCGCTATGCCGACTACGGACAGTTTTACGACGCTCGCGACTACCGAATATCGTGGAACCACAACCAAGACCCCAAAGCGCATCCGACGCGCACTGTTTCGGCCCGGGTCGAGCTTGCGACAGGGAGCTTTTTTAAGAACACTACCACCAATCCCGACGACTTTTTGAAGAACGACCTCTCGTCGTCGGTGAGTCTCGTGCAGCGCTTCCCGGGAACTCCGTTTACCTTCACCGGAGCCCTCAGGCACCGCCAAAACAACCAGCAGGGCACGATTGCGTTATCGCTTCCTGAATTCACCCTCGGAATGGCCCGGGTGCAGCCCTTTGCCCGCAAGGTGCGCAGTGGGGCCCCGCGATGGTACGAGGGGATCGGCTTGACCTACGCCATGAACGGCCGCAACGAGACCCAAGGCTTGCTCGAAGAGCTCCAGGACCCGGCCGAGCTCTTTGATCCGACGCGCCTTCGCAGCGGAATCCAGCAGTCTGCGTCGCTCAATACCAACCTCAAGCTGTTTCGCTTCATCACCATCAACCCCAGCACCGACTGGGCCGAAAAGTGGTACCCAACGGCGCTCAACTACACGTGGGACGCGGATTCAGGTGAAGTGCGCACCGATACCGCCCGCGGATTTTTTACGGCTCGTGAGTTTCGGGCCTCGGCCTCGGCCAACACCACGCTGTATGGCATTTTTCGCTACCGCCGCGGCCCTGTGTCGGCCCTGCGCCACGTGATGTACCCGTCGGTGACGGCGATTGCGCGTCCTGACTTTTCGGATCCGCGCTGGAACATCTACCAAGAAATACAAAGCGATACGTCCGGTACGTTGAAACGCTTTAATCGCTTTCAGGGCTACACCTACGGGTCGCCGGGCCCCGGTCAGCTTGGAGCAGTCCGTTTTCGGTTGCGAAACACGCTGGATGCCAAGCTCCGCGCCATGGGCGACTCTGGGACCGAGCGCAAAATCAACCTCATCGACGACTTGAGTCTTGAGACTGGCTACAACGCGGCAGCAGCGACCAATCCGTGGGAAAATATGGCGGTACGGGCCTCATCCTCATGGGGTAAGGGCGCGTACCGGGTCAGCTACCAAGGGCTTTTTGATTGGTACGGATTGGATTCGGCAGGGGTGCGCACCGAAACGTTTGCAGCGGCTTTGGGCCAGGGCTGGATTCGCCCGACCATGCACCAGTTCAGTGCCGACGTACGCCTAAGGGGCGGAAGCGCTCAAGGCCGGCGCGGCCCCAAAATCAACGATTTAGGGCTTGAAGAAAATTTTTACAGCGACTACTACGCGCCCTTGGACCAGGTGGCATGGGCGGCTCCGTGGAGCATCAATGCAGGCTATTCGATGCGCCGTAGCGCGGTGGGCACGACCTACCAAACGACCCATTCGGTTCGGGTCGACGGAACCTTTGATGCCACCCAAAACTGGAAGATTCGCTTCGCCAGCGGCTACGACCTCGCCAAAATGGACTTCACGTTCACTTCATTTGATGTGGTGCGTACGATCCACTGCTGGCAAATGAATTTGCGCTGGGTTCCGTTTGGCTACGCCCGGAGCTATACGATCGGAATGGGCGTGACCGCACCGCTGCTCAATGCCCTGAAGGTTCAGCGCCGCCGCGGATTGGGCGACTACTAGCGCACTACAGACGCGCTGAATTCGGCCCAAGCCTTTAAAAGCTCAGGACCTTGGGGCGTTAGCACACTTTCAGGGTGAAACTGAACGGCCCACACAGGGGCTGAACGGTGGCGCATGGCAGCCGGAAGCCCTTCAAAGTCCGTGGCCGTGACCGACCAGTCGGGGCTCAAACGCTCTGAATCGACAGCCCACGAGTGGTAGAGCCCGACCATCGTGGGGTTCGGAAGCGTCACGCCGCCCGCCCAAGCTTCGGTCCAGGTGATGGGTCTGGCGATTCCGTGCCGCGGAGTGCCCGTGTGCACGAGGCGTCCGCCCGTGAACTCGGCCAAGGCCTGCATGCCCAGGCACACCCCGAGAATGGGCGTCCGCCCAAAGTGGTCGGCGATGACGTCCAATAGCGCACCCGACTCGCGCGGCAGTCCAGGGCCAGGGGACAGGACGAGCGCGTCAACGTCGTGCAGGTCGGCAAGGGCCAAAGGATCGTCGCAGCGGCGCACCCGAACCTCTGCAAAATAGGGTTCGAGCAGGTGCACCAAGTTGTAGGTGAACGAATCGCGGTTGTCGAGAACGCCGAGCAGCATGGATTCAAAGGTAGTCCGCCCGCGGAACCTAACTTTAGCCCATGCTCCGACACGTAACTACGCCGAACGCCCCAGCACCCATTGGCCCCTACAGCCAGGCGGTGTGGGCAGGACCCAACTTGTTCATTTCTGGAATGATCGCGCTCACTCCCGAGGGCGAGTTTCGCAACGAAAGCCTCGAAAGCGAGGTTCATACCGCGCTCACCAACTTGGTGGCGGTGCTTGAAAGCCAGGGGATGGGCACGCAGCACCTTGCGAAGTGCAGTCTTTTTTTGCGCGACATGGCGGATTTTGCCGCGGTAAACGCCATTTACACGGAATTTATGGGCGACGCCAAGCCGGCTCGCGAAACCGTGGCAGTTTTAGGCCTCCCCAAGGACGCTCGGTTCGAGATTTCGGCGGTGGCCTACCTACCTTTGTAGCTATGGAATACGACGTACTGGTATTGGGCTCCGGCCCCGGCGGTTATGTAGCCGCGATCCGCGCAAGCCAATTGGGTTTGAAAACTGCGGTTGTTGAAAAAGAAAGCTTAGGTGGCGTGTGCCTTAACTGGGGCTGCATTCCGACCAAGGCATTGATCAAGAGCGCCCAGGTGTTTGAGTACATCCAGCACGCTGAGGAGTATGGAATCACCGTGAAGGATGCCAAGCACGACTTTGGCAAGGTGATTTCGCGCAGCCGTGAGGTGGCGGGCGGAATGTCAAAGGGCATTCAGTTCCTGATGAAAAAGAACAAGATTGACGTGCACATGGGCTACGGAACCCT
>CAYYWL010000014.1:24710-26034 GCA_964475135.1 uncultured Owenweeksia sp. | reverse complement strand
GGAACCGAAGTCAAGTCCGTTGACACCAAAGGCAAGGGCTGCAAGGTCACCTACGCCGACGCTAAGGGCGAGCACACGATGGAGTGCGACGTGGTCCTGAGCGCCGTGGGTGTGATGCCCAACCTCGAGAACATCGGTCTCGAGAGCGTCGGAATCGCAGTTGATAAAGGCCGCGTGGTGGTCGACGACTTCTACCGCACGAACATTCCTGGGTACTACGCCATCGGCGACATCGTCAAGGGCCAAGCCCTGGCGCACGTGGCTTCGGCTGAAGGCATTATCTGCGTGGAGGCGATTGCCGGCCACCATCCGCAGCCGATGGACTACAACAACATCCCAGGCTGCACCTACTGCTCGCCCGAGATTGCGAGTGTGGGATACACCGAAAAAGCGGCGAAAGAGGCCGGTTTTGAGGTGAAGGTGGGCAAGTTTCCGTTTAGTGCCTCGGGCAAGGCTTCGGCCGCCGGCGCGAAAGACGGCTTCGTCAAGGTGATCTACGACGCCAAGTACGGCGAGCTCCTCGGGGCCCACATGATCGGCGCCAACGTCACCGAGATGATTGCCGAGATCGTGGTTGCGCGCAAGCTCGAGACCACTGGAATGGAGCTGCTTAAGGCGGTCCACCCGCACCCGACCATGTCTGAAGCCGTGATGGAGGCCACTGCGGCCGCCTACGGTGAGGTAATTCACCTCTAGCCGTGGCAAACCCCTACGCGCTCCGTGCCGACGGCCTCAGCCTGGCACGGGGCGCTTTTTTATTGTCGGTTCCGGAGTGGTCGGTGGCGCCCGGCGAAGTCGTGGCGCTTTACGGACCCTCGGGTTCAGGCAAGTCCACGCTGCTTTCGCTGCTCGCCGGCCAAGTTTTTGCCGACTCGGGCGATGTTTGGGTGGGGCGGAACCCGCATTCGCGGGATCGCCTGATCGCCGGGCATCCCGGGGTGGTGTGGGTCAAGCAGGATTTCGGACTTTCTCCCTACCGTAGCGTGCGCGACAACCTGCTCGACCTCGTGCTGGGCAAACTTGACGGCGAAGAAGACCGACTGGTGCGCCGCATGATGCGCACCTTGGGCCTTGGAATGGATCCGTCGCGTCCCGCCCACAGCCTCTCGGGCGGAGAGCAGCAGCGCCTGTCCATTGGGCGGGCACTCTTGGGTCGACCGAGGGTACTTCTGCTCGACGAGCCCTTTAGCCACGTCGACGGATTTCACAAAGAACGCCTCCTTCAGCTGCTCACTGCGTGGCAGCGCAAAACCCGATGCACGGTAGTGCTGGTCGCCCACGACGTGCGCGATGCCGCCCGCTGGGCCCACCGCATTGACGTGCT
>CAYYWL010000014.1:4277-24610 GCA_964475135.1 uncultured Owenweeksia sp. | reverse complement strand
CCGCCCGCTGGGCCCACCGCATTGACGTGCTCCAAGACGGGTGCATCGTCGAATCTGGCTCGGGCGCCCAGCTCTTCGCTGCGCCCCGCACCAAACCCATGGCGTATGCCTGGGGGCCAATCAACGAACTGCCCTGGGCCCGGGTGCCCGAAGGCCTGCGTGCGCACCCGCATGCGTTCCGCCAGGGACGACGCTGGTTTCTGCGGCCCGAATTCCTTGACGCCCAGCTGCTCGCCACTACCTGCGGTTCAGTCAGCGAGCTTGAACGTTGGACAGAGGGCGGAACTACCTACGTTCGCGCCGCGGCGGGCGGCCTTCACTGGCTGCTTCGCGAAACGGACGCTCGTTAGGTCGGGGTACCACGTAGGTCGCGGTCCGCTTGGTTCCGGATCGTATCCAGTGACCTTGGTCGCTTCCCAACTTGAGGTCCCGGCTAGCCGTGGGCTCAGAAATAGACGGAAAGAATTCAAGGTAGTCCTTGCGGGCAAAGCTCGGGGGGCCGTATTCGACGAAGTACTGAATTCGATCCTCACTGCACTGTGGCGAACTCGGCCGTTCGTTCAAAAATCCGCGAAGGGTCTGCGCCAGGATTCCCAGCATAAATTCGACAAACGGCAGCGAGGTACCTGAGCGATCTGCCCTCGCGAGGGCTTGGTAGTACGCGTCGCGTTCGCGGTCAAGCACCTCTTCAATGCTGAGTTGGTCAAAAATCGGATGAATCTGGCGCAAGAGCACGGTGTGCCAAAACCGGCCTAGGCGACCGTTTCCGTCCGCAAACGGATGAATGAATTCCAACTCGTAGTGAAAAACACAGCTTGCCACCACGGGCCCCAACGGAGCTGCCTTAAGGCTGGCAAACAGCGAACGCATGAGGCCCGGAACCGATGTCGCGGGTGGCGCGACGTGTACGATGCGTCCGCCTTGCTGTAGGGCGACTGCCGTGCTTCGGTAGGCACCTGCGCGCGGAATCAGTCCGTCCATAAAGGCCAAGTGGGCACTCTTGAACGAGCGTTCCTTCCACGGGTTGAATGATTTGATTCCCTGGTACGCGCGTAGGGCATTTTGTGCGGCCCGTTCCCATTCCGTTTGCGCGGGTGCGGCGTGGATTTGTTCGACGTGCTCGCGTGTGAGCGGACTTCCCTCGATCCGCAAGGTTGAGGTCACCGTACGGCTCCAGTAAACGCTTCGGTTGGGGTTTGGTGCGGAACCCAGTCCCGCATAAGTAAGCGATCCAAGGAGTTCGTGAATGTCCGTTAAGTGTTTAATGCACTGAGTATTAAGTGCTACATCTCCAAACATGATAGTATCATTTGATGCTAAAGTACATCCGCTAGCCGTGGCAAACGTTTACCACAAAAGAAAACCGCCGGCTCCTCGCGGAACCGGCGGCTTCAAGTAGTAGCTCTATTCGATTTATTTTACCTTCTCCACAACGGCCTTGAACGCCTCCGGGTGGTTCATGGCCAAGTCAGCCAATACCTTGCGGTTGAGTTCGATGTTGTTGGCGTGGAGCTTGCCCATCAGCTGGCTGTAGGACAATCCGTGCATGCGAGCACCCGCGTTGATACGGGCAATCCACAGTGCGCGGAAGTTGCGCTTCTTAGCGCGGCGGTCACGGTAGGCGTAACCAAGGGCTTTTTCGACGGCGTTTTTGGCGACCGTCCAAACATTTTTGCGGCGACCGAAGTAGCCTTTTGCCATTTCGAGTACGCGCTTGCGGCGTGCACGAGAAGCAACATTATTTACAGAACGTGGCATAGAAAATTAATTTTTGGTAACGCGGACCGATTCGGTAGGGAACTACGTGGCGGACTCTTAGGGGCGTTTACGCAGGGTTGATTAAACCAGAAAACAATACAAAAAAGGATTACAGAACGAGCTGCTCCTTCACAGATTTCACGTCGGCGGGGTGCACCAACGTAGCGTGGGTCAGGCGGCGCTTGCGGTCGGTAGCCTTCTTGGTCAGAATGTGGCTTTTGAACGCGTGCTTGCGCTTGATTTGGCCAGTACCGGTCAGCTTGAATCGCTTCTTGGCGCTGGATTTAGTCTTCATCTTAGGCATGGTACAGAACTATTATTTGAGCTACTATTTCTTTTTGATCGGAGCGATCAAGATAAACATCCGCTTTCCTTCAAGGTGGGGCATGGCCTCCACTTTGCCGAGGTCGGCGACGTCCTGGGCCAACTTCAAAAGGAGCAATTCGCCTTGTTCTTTGTAGATGATGGAGCGTCCACGAAAGAACACGAAGCTCTTCAGTTTGGCGCCTTCTTCTAAGAACTTTCGGGCGTGCTTGAGCTTGAACTCGTAGTCGTGGTCGTCCGTTTGGGGTCCAAAGCGGATTTCTTTGATGACTACTTTCATCGCCTTGGCTGCGATTTCCTTCTGCTTTTTCTTTTGATCGTACAAGAACTTCTTGTAGTCAATGATTTTGCAGACGGGGGGATCGGCATTCTCGGCGATCATCACCAAGTCGAGCTCGTCTGCTTCGGCCATGGCCTGGGCTTCTCGAGAACTGATGACGATGGGTTCTTGCCCGTCCCGCACAAGGCGGACTTTCGGCACACGAATGTGCTCGTTAATCTTGTGGGCGGCTTCCGGTTCACGGTAGCCACGTCCTTGGCGGGGTCCCGAAGGTCTATTGTTCCTCAGAGGGGTCAGGTTTTAAATTTATCTCTATACTCACAGCGCAGAAAGCCGTTCAGCTACTTCGGCGCGGACACGTTCCGCAAACTGGGCGGGCGTTTCGGCTCCGAGGTCTCCTTCTCCATGGCGGCGAACCGATACGGTTTGGGATTCCTGCTCTTTCTCGCCGACCACCAACATGAACGGGACCTTGCGCACTTCCGCGTCGCGGATCTTGCGTCCGACCTTTTCATTCCGGTCGTCAACGAGGGCGCGAATATCGGACATTTCGAGCAGATTCACAACCTGTTGGGCGTAGTCGTTGTAGCGTTCTGAGATCGGAAGCACCACCGCTTGCTCGGGGGTGAGCCACAGAGGGAAGTTTCCGCCGCAGTGTTCGAGTAGGACGGCCACGAAGCGCTCCATCGAACCGAAGGGTGCGCGGTGAATCATCACCGGACGGTGCATCTCGTTGTCGGCACCTTTGTACTCGAGCTCAAAGCGTTCGGGCAGGTTGTAGTCGACCTGAATGGTTCCGAGCTGCCACTCACGTCCGAGGGCGTCGCGCACCATGAAGTCGAGCTTGGGTCCGTAGAATGCGGCTTCGCCGTACTCAATGACGTAGGGGAGGCCCTTGTCTTGAGCGGCCTTGATGATGGCTTGCTCGGCCTTTTCCCAGTTTTCGGGCGAACCAATGTACTTGGTCGGATTCTCGGGGTCGCGCAAGCTCACTTGGGCCTTAAACGACGGAAAATCAAGCGTTTTAAAGATGTAGAGCACCAAGTCGATCACCTTCATAAACTCGTCCAGAAGTTGGTCAGAGGTACAGAAGAGGTGGGCGTCGTCCTGCGTGAATCCGCGCACCCGTGTGAGGCCGTGGAGTTCGCCACTTTGCTCGTAGCGGTATACGGTTCCGAATTCGGCAAAGCGAAGCGGAAGGTCGCGGTACGAGCGCGGCTGCGACTTGTAAATCTCGCAGTGGTGTGGGCAGTTCATCGGCTTGAGGAGGTACTCTTCACCCTCTTCAGGCGTGTGAATCGGTTGAAACGAGTCCTTGCCGTACTTCTCGTAGTGGCCCGAGCACACGTAGAGTTCTTTGTTGCCGATGTGCGGGGTGATCACAGGCTGGTAGCCGGCCTTCTTTTGGGCGGCCTTCAGGAAGTTCTCGAGGCGCTCGCGCAGTGCGGCACCTTTCGGAAGCCACAAAGGCAATCCCTGGCCGACGCGCTGGCTAAAGGTGAAGAGTTCAAGTTCACGGCCCAGCTTGCGGTGGTCGCGCTTTTTGGCCTCTTCGAGCAGCAGCAAGTGCTCTTCGAGCATGCTCGCCTTGGGGAAGGATACCCCGTACACGCGGGTGAGCTGCGGATTCTTCTCGTTGCCGCGCCAGTAGGCTCCGGCCACGTTCATAATCTTGACGGCCTTGATGTACCCGGTGTTCGGAATGTGTCCGCCGCGGCAGAGGTCGGTAAAGTTGGCGTGGTCGCAGAACGTGATGGTTCCGTCTTCGAGGTTCTCGATGAGTTCCGTTTTAAACGGATTGCCCGCGTAGGTCGCCAGCGCCTCGGCCTTGGTTACCGAACGCATGCGGAATTCAGCCTTCTCACGGGCGAATTCGAGCATCTGCTTTTCAAGCTTCACGAAGTCACCCTCGCCAAAGGCCTCGCCGCGAAAGTCCACGTCGTAGTAGAATCCGGCCTCGATCGAGGGGCCGATGGTGAGGTGGGCGTTGGGGTAAAAGTGCAGGATTGCCTGAGCCAGCACGTGCGCCGAGGAGTGCCAAAACGCCGCTTTGCCTTCGGGTTGGTCCCAGGTGAAGAATACGAGGGTTCCGCTGCCAGCAAGGGGTTCGTTGAGCTCAACGGTTTGCCCGTTCCACTTTGCGGTGAGGGCGTTTTGGGAGAGTCCGCGGCTGATGGATTCGGCCACCTGCATGGCCGTGGCGCCATCGGAATAGGTACGGACAGAGCCGTCGGGGAGGGTAATGTCAATCATGGCTTCGCTACAAGTGAAGGAGGCCCAAAGGTAGGGCGGGTCCGTATCTTTGCCGGCCATGACGCACGACGAAATTTTGGCGGTTTTGAACAGCCGCTGTGCCGGAACCCTGATGGAAACGCTCGGCATCGAATACACTTCGATGACCGACGACAGCTTGACGGCGCGAATGCCCGTCACGCCCGGTCATTTGCAGCCCGTCGGCTTGCTGCACGGCGGAGCCACGGTTGCCTTGGCCGAGACCGTCGGCAGTGCGGCGTCGCAGATTTTTTTGGCGGATCCGCAAAATTTTGTCGCAGTGGGCCTCGAAATCGCGGCCAACCATGTGCGCAGTGCCCGGAGTGGCTTCGTCTTCGGAACCGCGACCTTTTTGCACCGCGGCCGCACCACTCACGTGCTTGAAATCCGAGTGAGCGACGATGCGGGCAAGCTGATTTCGTTTGTGAAGATGACCAACGCGATTGTGCCGCGCGAGCACAAAGAGCGGTCGTGAACGGACTGGCTTGGATTCGCGAGACGGGTCAAGAGGCCCAAGCGTGGGAGCTCAAGCCCTCTGCGGGCGGAAACTTCGGCGTCGCGCCCTTTCGCGGGCCCATTCAACGTTTTGAAGCCCTAGATCGCGGGCAGGGCGCCAAGGGCCGAGCGTGGATGGCGGCGGCGTTGGGGGCGATGGAGCTCCCAAACCTCAAGCCGACGGATTCCCACGCGGCGAGCGACTACGTGCAGCTCGTCGAACAGGCCCGCCAGGCATGTGCCGACGGGGTACTTGAAAAGGTGGTGCTTTCGCGCCGCAAGGCCTACCACCGAAGCAGGGTGCAGCCCTGGGAGGCATTCGAGCGCCTTGCCGAGGCCTACCCGCATGCCACCGTTTTTTTGATTCAAACCCCGGGCGGATCCCTGTGGATGGGCGCGACACCCGAGTGCCTTACTGAAGTGCAGGGGGCCAACGTCCGTACCATGTCGCTGGCCGGAACTCGCCTTCGCGGCAGCCAAGGGGCTTGGGGGCTCAAAGAGCGCGAGGAACAGCACGTCGTGACCAAAGACATTGTGCAAATGCTTCAGGCGTTGGGCGTGGAACAAGTTCAGGTCGAAGGGCCAAGCGTGCTCGAGGCCGGCCCCGTAGAGCACCTGTGCAGCCACATTGAAGGCCGCGCTGCAGGCTTGAGCGCATGGGACATTGCGGGCGCGCTGCATCCGACTCCTGCGGTGGGCGGTTTGCCACGGGCGCAGGCACAGGCCTTCATTCGCCGCCACGAGGGCTACGACCGCCGCAACTACGCGGGGTACTTTGGTTGGACTTCGGCTGAGCGCTCTATTTTTTACGTGACCCTGCGCTGCGTTGAATGGGGTTCCGATGGATTTTTGGGCTACGCGGGTGGCGGAATCACCGCCAAATCCGACCCCGTCGGTGAGTGGGCCGAAACCGAGCAAAAACTTCAGACGCTCGAAAACGTTTTACTCGGGTGAACACATCATCGGCACAGCTCGCGGCACTTCTGCGCGACCGGCTCGCACGACGAGAATGGTCGGGTTGGGTAGCATCTCCCGGTAGCCGCTGCGCCCCCCTGGTTTTGGCATTTCAGGAACTGCCCGTGCGCAGTCAAGTGGTGCTTGACGAGCGCTCTGCGGCCCACTGGGCCCTCGGCGCGGCCATCGCGACCGGTACGCCAGCCTTTGCGGTATGCACGAGCGGAACCGCCGCCCTCAACTACGGTCCCGCCGTGGCAGAGGCTTTTTACCAGCAGGTTCCGCTACTCGTTATCACCGCCGACCGCCCCGCAGCCCTCATTGACAACGGACACGGGCAGAGCATTCGGCAAACACGGATTTTTGACGACCACCTCGTCGGCAAGGGCCTGCTCGACTGCGACGCCTCGCTCGAGTGGAACGCCGCGGTCATCGACCAAGCCCTTTCTGCGCTGAAGTACGGCCCGGTTCACCTCAATGTTCCGCTGGCAGAGCCCCTCTACGAGGCCATCGCGCCACAGAATGCGTACTCCTTGGGCGTTCCATCGCCGACGGTTGAGCCACTGCTGCTCGAAATTCCGGACTTTGTGCGCCAGGCCGAGCGTCCGCTGCTCGTGGTCGGCCAGTGGAATCCGTCGTGGGGCGATCCCGAACCCGCGGTGCGCGAACTGGCGCGCAAGGGGTGGATGATTGCCGCAGAGCCGCTGAGTCAGCTTCCGCACGATGCCGCAGAGCACCTCGAGGACACGTTGGCCATGCTCCGTGCCAAGCCCAACGCTGTGGTTACCCTGGGCGGGCCTTGGGTGGCCAAAAAAGCCAAGGCGGCTCTTGCCGGAACCCCGCACTGGGCGATCGGACCGCGTGAACCGCTTCCCGACATGTTTGGGGCCCTCATTGCCCGCACGCACGCCGAACACTTCGCGGCATTGACGGCGTTGGCGAAATTGGCTCCGGCGCTTGGTCACGCATTTATTCCAAATCAAATTACTGCAAAAGAAGTAGTTGATTGGAATGACTTAAAGCTTCACTCAAATGTTGCGAAGGCCATTCCAGCCGGTTGGGACGTGCACTGGGCCAACTCGACTCCGGTGCGCTACGCCAACTTTTTGTGGGGTCAAGGACGCTTTTCGCGCGGAATCCGCCACTTCAGCAACCGCGGCGCTAGCGGCATTGACGGCATGACCTCGACCGCGCTGGGCGCGATGTGGGCGACGAAGCGACCGACGCTTTTGGTGACGGGCGAACTCGGATTTTTGTACGACGGCGGAGCTGGCATCGCCTACGAGGCGCTACCCGCGCTCAAGGTACTTGTGGTGAACAACCAAGGCGGCCAAATTTTTCAGTGGCTGGACGGTCCGCGCGCCAGTGGCCAGCTCGACCGCCACTTTGCCTTTCGCCATGCGCGAAGCGTCCGCTCAAGCGCCGAAAACCAAGGATTTACCTACCGCGTGGCGCGGGATGAAGCCGAATTCCGCCGCGAGTGGGAAGCGTTTGTAAACGATTCCGTCGCCACTGTGTTGGAAGTATATACCGACCCCCACGCGTCAGAAATTGCCTGGAAGGGCCGTTTTGGCGCCTAATTTTGACCCCATTATGGCACAACGTACCTGGACCCCGATTAAGGAATATTCCGACATCCGCTTTGAATTCTTTGAAGGCATTGCGAAGATTACCATCAACCGCCCGCAGGTGTACAACGCCTTTCGGCCGGAGACCAACATTCAAATGATTGAAGCGTTTGACGTGTGCCGCGAGCGCAGCGACATCCGCGTCATCGTGCTTACGGGCGAAGGTGACAAGGCATTTTGCAGCGGCGGAGACCAAAACGTCAAAGGGGTAGGGGGTTACGTCGGCGAAGACGGCGTTCCGCGCCTCAACGTGCTCGACCTGCACAAGCGCATCCGCGAGATTCCCAAGCCCGTGGTGGCCATGGTCAACGGCTACGCCATCGGAGGTGGACACGTGCTGCACGTAGTCTGCGACCTCACGGTGGCCTCAGACAACGCCAAATTTGGCCAAACCGGCCCCAAAGTGGGCAGCTTTGATGCGGGATTCGGCTCGAGCTACCTCGCGCGCCACGTGGGCCAAAAGAAGGCTCGCGAGATTTGGTTCCTGTGCCAGCAGTACACCGCCCAAGAAGCGTTTGACATGGGTATGGTGAACAAGGTGGTTCCGCTCGCGCAGCTCGAAGACACGGTCGTTGAGTGGTGCCAAATGATGATGATGCGTTCGCCGATGGCCCTGCGCATGATCAAGCGCGGCCTCAATGCCGAGCTCGACGGACAGCGCGGCCTCATGGAGTTTGCGGGCGACGCCACCCTGATGTACTACCTGATGGACGAGGCGCAAGAGGGCAAAAAAGCATTCTTGGAGAAGCGCGATCCGAACTTCGGGCAGTTCCCCATCTTTCCGTAAGTCATGAAGGTTTGGGTTGGGGCGCTCCGGCCCCGTACGCTTCCGCTCGCGTGGGCGACGATTGTCCTCGGAACCTTGCTCGCGGCCGACCGCGGCTATTTTGACGGGTTGCTGCTGGGTTTGACCCTGGCGACGGCCACGGCCTACCAAATTTTGTCGAACCTCGCCAACGACCTGGGCGACAGCCTCAAAGGGGCCGACCAGCACCGGGCCGCAGACGCCGAGCAGCGCGCAGTGGCGAGCGGAGCTATTTCGGCAGCCTCAATGCACCGCGCCGTACTCGGGGTGACGGTTCTTGCCGCGGTACTTACGGCGGCGACTTCGTGGTGGGGAACCCGCGGAATGCCTGTGGGCTACCTCATGGGCTATTTGGTGCTCGGCGCAGCTGCCATCTGGAGTGCGCGCGGCTACACCATGGGCCATGCGGCCTACGGCTACCGCGGACTCGGTGACGTCTTTGTCATCGTATTCTTTGGGCCGGTGGGCGTGGCGGGATCGTACTTTTTGCAAACCCAGGCTTGGGATTGGCTGATGCTGCTCCCCGGGCTCGCGATTGGCCTCTTCGCGGCGGGAGTGCTGAATTTGAACAACATGCGCGACCTCGACACGGACCGTGCCGCGGGCAAGCGCACGCTGGCGGGCCGGATGGGGCTCGGAATGGCCAAACTTTACCAACTGCTGCTGTTGGTTCAGGGCTGGTTGGCTGCGGTGCTGTTCATTTTTCTGCAGGCTCCGGTGACGTGCAGCCGAAGCTTTTTGTTCGCAGCAACGCTTCCGCTGATGGGCGAAACGGCGTTCAAGAGCTGGAAGGCACAAACTCCGGCCGAATTCGACAAGCTGCTCAAGCCCTTGGCGCTGCAGACCGTGCTCTTCGCGCTCCTGCTGGGCTATGGCTTGCTGATCGACGCCAACGAATGCAGTAAACCCCTCTTTTAACGCGCGGTGAAGGCGAGCCACTGGACCTATTCGTACACGTTTAAAACGCCTGCGGGCACGTCCCGCGGGGTGATGACGTCCAAGCCAGCGCACTTTATTGACGTGGAATGCCAGGGCCTTCGCGGCCAAGGCGAATGCGGGCTGCTTCCTGGGCTTTCGGTCGACGACCGACCCGACTACGCCGTACACCTTGACCAAATCTGCCGTGAGCTCAGTGCGCTCAGCGACGCAACCTGGGCCGATTGGGCCCGTCAGCGTCGGCTTGACCCAGCGTGGGCCGCGACCTGGGTGGAATGGCCTTCACTGGTGTTCGCGGTCGAGCAAGCGCTGCTCACCTGGGCCGATCGGGCCCAGGGAGGCGACGGAATCCGCCTTGCCGCTACGCCCTTTGCCCGCGGCGAGGCCGGAATTCCCATCAACGGCCTTCTGTGGATGGGCTCGAGCTGCTACCTGCACGACCAGTCCGAGGCGCGGCTGACCGAGGGCTTTCGCTGCCTCAAAATGAAGGTGGGTGCGCTGGATTTCGAAGCCGAGTGCGACGTGCTTCGCCACAACCGCAGCCTGGATCCGAGCCTCGAGCTGCGCGTCGACGCCAACGGAGCCTGGTCGTCAGACCTCGCCCTTGAGCGCATGAACGCCCTTCGCGAATTCAACCTGCACAGCATCGAGCAGCCCTGTCCGCCCTCAGATCGCGCGGGCCTTAAGGCTGCGTCCTCGAGCGGAACCCTGCCGGTGGCCCTCGACGAAAGTCTTATTGGGGTGCATGATGCGGCCGACCGCGACGCCCTATTGGACGAAATTCGACCCCAGTACATCGTGCTGAAGCCAAGCCTTTTGGGTGGCATATCTTCAAGTGAAGATTGGATCTCAAGAGCTCGTGTGCGTGGCATCAAGTACTGGATTACTTCGGCCCTCGAAGGCAGTGTTGGGCTGAGTGCCATTGCGCAGTGGGCGTCGACGTTGCCCGACCTTGAGGGCTACCAAGGATTCGGAACCGGTTCGCTGTACACCAACAACCTTCCGCCGCGCACTGAGGTGCGCCGCGGTGAACTCTGGATGCTGTGAGCCGAGGACGTCCCCCTAAGCCCCGGTTGCCGCAGGCGGAACTTGAATTCACTGCCGCCTGCAGCAGTGCGCGCCGTCGCGAAGTCGAAGAGGTGGTGGCGTGGTGGAATTCAGGTTCCGCAACCTACACCCTGCACACCAGCGGGAGCACCGGGGCGCCCAAGGAACTGCTGCTGCAGCGCAGCCACATCGAGGCCAGTGCCCGCGCCACCATTGCTTTTTTTGGCCTCAGCGAGGGCCAGCGAAGCCCCTTGCTTTTGTCGGCCAAGACGGTGGGCGGATTCATGATGGTCGTTCGTGCCCTGGTGGCAGGCCTGAAGCTCGACATTTTGCCTGTAGAACGGCGCCCCGCCACCCGTCCCGGGTTGCGCTACGACTTTGTGGCGCTGGTTCCGGAACAGGCGGCGGCCTTGGCGGCCGATCCCAAATTCAACCCCAAAGACTTTCGCTGCACGCTCTTGGGTGGGGCAGATGTGCGTCCCGAACTCGAAGAGGCCCTGTCGAAGTGGCCCCGCCCCGTGTACCACGGCTACGGAATGACCGAGACCCTGAGCCACGTCGCGCTGCGCCGACTCGGCCACGGCCGTATGTACCAAGGGCTGCCGGGAGTCCTTTTTGCGCAAAAGGGCGAGGCTTTGGTGGTCGACGATCCCGCGCGCGGAGTTCGAGGATTGGTTACAACCGACGCGGCCAACGTCATATCATTCAGTGAATTCGAATGGCTCGGTCGCTTGGATGGGGCGGTCGTGAGCGCCGGAAAAAAAATATTTCCCGAGCTGGTCGAAGCCGCCAGCGGGTGCGAAGGGGTTGCGGTGGGCGTCCCGAGCCGGGAGTGGGGGCAGATGCTTGTATGGGTTGGTGCCCCAGGTTTTGACCCCAACCAAATCGCCCTAAAATGGGAAGCGCTGCCCAGTTGGCAGCGCCCCAAGCACGTGCTTGAGCACGTGATTCCGTATTTGTCAAGCGGCAAGCCCGACCGTCAGGCGGTCGCTCGCTGGGCCGCTCAGGAATTGGACTTGCGGTAGTCCTCCAAGAACTTCTCGAGGCCGAGGTCGGTCAGCGGGTGCTTCAAGAGGGCCGTGATGGCGCTCAATGGGCCGGTCATGACGTCGGCTCCGATGGTAGCGCACTCGATGATGTGCATCGGGTGGCGTACGCTGGCCGCGAGGATCTCGGTGTCGTACCCGTAGTTGTCGTAAATGGTGCGGATCGTCTCAATCAAACCCAAACCGTCGGTTGAGATGTCGTCGAGGCGTCCGATGAAGGGAGACACGTAGGTGGCGCCTGCCTTGGCGGCCAACAAAGCCTGGCCCGCGCTGAACACGAGGGTGCAGTTGGTCTTGATTCCGCGGTCGCTGAAGTAGCGAATCGCCTTGACGCCGTCTTTAATCATCGGAACCTTAACCACTATCTTGGGGTCGATTTCGGCCAAAAGCTCGCCTTCACGAACCATTCCGGCAAAGTCGGTCGAGATGACTTCAGCGCTCACGTCGCCCTCAACGATGTCGCAAATGGCCTTGTAGTGCTTGAGAATGTTGTCGGTTCCTGAGATGCCTTCTTTGGCCATCAGAGACGGGTTCGTCGTAACGCCATCAAGGATTCCCATGTCGTGGGCTTCTTTGATTTCGGCAAGGTTTGCGGTGTCGATGAAAAATTTCATGGCAATAATTCGGGGTAACGGTTTTAGTCCGCCCAAAGGTCGGGCTATTTTTGTGGTATGCAACCCCAACCCGCTTCTGATTTTTCTACTGAACTCCTTCGCGACTACCGCCTCGGAATCGTGAGCCGTGAATGCTCACTTTTGGGCCGCAAAGAGGTTCTCACCGGCAAGGCCAAGTTTGGCATTTTTGGCGACGGCAAAGAGCTCGCCCAACTCGCGTGGGCGCGTGTCTTTCGCGACGGCGACTTCAGAAGCGGATACTACCGCGACCAAACCTTTATGATGGCCATTGGGGCCCTCACGCCCCAGCAGTTTTTTGCCTCGCTCTATGCCGACACCGACGTGGACCGCGAGCCGAGCAGTGCCGGACGCCAAATGAACGGCCACTTCGCCACCCGCACCCTTAACACCGACGGAAGTTGGAAGCGCCTCGTCGACCACAAAAACGTTTCGGCGGACATTTCACCCACGGGCGGGCAAATGCCGCGCCTCCTCGGGTTGGCCCAGGCCTCGAAAGTGTACCGCGCTCAGGGCGTCGACAACGGATTTAGCCGCAAGGGGGCCGAGGTCGCGTGGGGCACGATCGGCAATGCCTCGTCGTCTGAAGGCCTGTTTTGGGAGACCATCAACGCGGCGGGGGTACTGCAGGTTCCGATGGTAGCCCTGGTTTGGGACGACGAATACGGAATCTCAGTGCACGCCGAGCACCAGACCACCAAGCAGAACATTTCAAAAATCCTCGCCGGATTTCAGCGCCAGGCTGCGACCAAAGGCCAGGCAGAAGAGAAGGGCTACGAAATCATCGTCGCCCGCGGCTGGAACTACGCCGAGCTTGTCGCCGCCTTTGAGCAAGCCGAAAAAGTGGCCCGCGAAGAGCACGTGCCGGTGCTGCTGCACGTGCGTGAAATGACCCAACCCCAGGGGCACAGCACCTCGGGTTCGCACGAGCGCTACAAGTCCAAAGAGCGCCTCGAGTGGGAACAGGAGTACGACTGCCTTCGCCAGTTTCGCCTCTTTTTGGAGTCCAACAAGATCGCCAAGGCCAAAGACCTCGACGCCCTTGAGGAGGCCGCCCGTGCCGAAGTGCGCGACGCCATGAAGGCCGCATTTGAGGATTTTCTGCAGCCGCTAAAGCGCACCCGCGACCAGGCGGTGGCGTGGCTCGAAGAATTGGGCGCCGAAGACCTCGCTGCCCCGCTGCGGGCCGATAAGGCTCCGCTCCGCCGTGATTCAGTGGCTGCCGTGCGCAAGGCCGTTCAGCGCCGCAAAGCAGACGGGCTTGACGCCTTGGGGGCTCCGCTCTGGGTCGAAACCCAGCTCAAGCAAGCCGCCCACGACTACGCCAGCCAGCTGCACAGCGGCACTGCGCTCAAGGTGCCCGTGGTGGCCCCCGAGTTTGCGCCCGACGCCCCACAGGTCGACGGACGCGTCGTGCTTCGCGACAACTTCAAAGAGCTGTTTACGCGCTACCCCGAAACCATGATTTTTGGCGAAGACGTCGGCCACATCGGCGACGTCAACCAGGGCCTCGAGGGCATGCAGGCTGAATTCGGAACCGTGCGCGTCAGCGACACCGGAATCCGCGAGGCCACCATCGCCGGCCAGGGCATCGGATTGGCCATGCGCGGACTGCGTCCGATCGCCGAAATCCAGTACCTCGACTACTTGCTCTATGCCGTGCAAATCCTATCTGACGACTGTGCGACCGTGCGCTGGCGTTCGGCGGGAGGCCAAAAGGCTCCGCTCATCGTGCGTACCCGCGGACACCGCCTCGAGGGCGTGTGGCACAGCGGATCCCCCATGCAGCTCTTGCTCGGATCCCTTCGCGGAATGTACCTCTGTACCCCGCGCAACATGGTCCAGGCCGCAGGCATGTACAACACCCTGCTGCAGGCCGACGAGCCCGCCGTGGTCATCGAGTGCCTCAACGGCTACCGCCTCAAAGAGCAGCTGCCCACCAACTTGGGTAGCTTCACCGTGCCCTTAGGTCGTCCTGAAATTCTTCGTTCCGGAACCGACGCTACCGTCGTGTCCTACGGATCCACCCTGCGCATAGTCACCGACGCCGCTACGGAGCTCGAGCGCTTCGGAATCTCGATCGAAGTCATCGACGTGCAAACTCTTCTGCCGTTTGACCTGGACGGAGCCTGCGTCGCCTCACTGAAGCACACCAACCGCCTGCTGGTGGTCGACGAAGACGTTCCGGGCGGAGCCGCAGCCTACCTCATGCAGCAAATCCTCGAGGAGCAGGGCGGGTACCAGCACCTCGACGCCGCACCCCGCACCCTCACCGCCAAGGCCCACCGACCCGCCTACGGATCCGACGGCGACTACTTCTCAAAGCCCAGTGCTGAGGACGTGGTTGAGGCGGTGCTGGAGTTGGTGGCTCAGTAGCGAGGTTGGCGAGGTTGGCGAGGTTGGCGAGGTTGGCTCGTTCGCATGATTGGGAATCAAACAGTCCAAGGCTCTACTGATTCGGTAAATGGTGTAATTTTGCAGCATTACCACCCCTTTAGTCAGCAACGACTTTTGGCCCGACGCGCACTCCAAAGGTGCGCGTCTCTTTTTGCTAGGTTGCGCCAGATCAAAGAATCACCGGTTTTTGGCATTCAAAAAACCACTCTATCTTTGTACCATTACCACCCCTTAAGTCAGCAACGACTTCTGGCCGACGCGCACTCCAAAGGTGCGCGTCTCTTTTTTTGTTTACATCTGAAAATTTAAGAGATCCTTTGGATCGATATGAAAATGTCCTTTAGCATACCTTTTAAGGTCTTTTGAATTTCTATTGGGAGGCAAACACACCACAACTCTTTTATCCTTCGCGCACCGAGCCAATTTTCGAATGGGCGGCACCAAGTCACTGTCGGCGGTGATAAGAATGGCGACGTCGTAGCGGTCCAAGAGTCCGTCGGCAAGCACATCGACGGCGATGTGGACGTCGGTCATTTTCTCTTCGAATGACGGAATCGACTGGCCGCAGTGCTCGCAGTGAATCGTCTTTTGCTGAAACCGTCCAAGGATTACCTCGACGTTCGATGCGCGGAGCGCCGCGAAGTAGCGCTTTTGGGCGCGTTCGGCTTCGGGGCTTCCGATGAGGGGCGCGGAATAGTAGCGCACCGATGAAAGCACTTGGTTGGTGCCTAAGCGGCTTCGCACGTACGAGGTGACGTCAAAATTGACGGCCTTCGGATTGCGGGATCGGATTCCAAAAAAGAGGTTATAACCATCGACGTACACTGCGACTCGTTCCACATTTGGGTGTCCACGCGGGACATGAACGCGGTGCCTGTCAAAAGTCAGTTACGGCACATCGATTATTCGTATGTCGTTAATAACTAAGTGTTTAAAATGAATTTGTGGCCACTTCGTGGCTAGAGCGCTTCGCGCTAGGGCTGCTTCGCAGCTATATTTTAATCTTGGCCTAGAACACCTTCGTGGCAGCAAGAAACCAGTGACTAGAAACCAGAACTAAGAAGCCAACGAGCCAACCTTGCTAACCTCGCCAAAAAGCCAAAAGGCCAACGAGCTAACCTTGCCAACCTTGCCAAAAAGCCAAAAGAAAAGGGCAAGGACACTTATCGCACCGCTACAACCGACTACCCTTGCTGCATTTCTACCCTGGGGGATTCATCAGGAGCTGGTCGTAAGGCCTTGCCCAGGTGCAAAGATACGCAGCGATTGTGCGACCTTTGCGTATGATGCGTTTAAAACGATTGACACGCGTGCTGGCGTTGGCCGCAGCAACCACGGTAGCTCAGGCCCAAGATTTTAGGCAAGCGGTGGTGGCGCGAGGGCCGGTTACTGAACTTCAAAAGGACTCAGTAGCGGTGTGGATGCGCAACGACGGAATCCGCGACCTGAACATTACCGGAATGTGGAGCTGCGCTCAGTGGGGCGACACGCTGCTGGGGCTGCGGGCCGAGCAGACGAGTATTGCGGTGGGCGATTCCGCGCGAATTTGGATGCGGTTTACGCCAGAACATAATGTGTACTACCGGCTTCCGGTGGTGGTGGCGACTGACGGCCCGGATGGGTTTGTGGCGCTGCAGTTTGAGGCCCAGGGTCGCTGGAGCCAGAGCTACTACAGCAGCACCGAAAACAAAAGTTGGGCGCAGCTCAAGTCGGAGCTGACCACCAAGCTCAACCAGGGTACGACCAACTTGGGGTACAACGGCGCGCGCGACCAGATGTACGGCAACCTCGACAACGTCAACGGCCAGGTTACGTGCATTTACACGGGGCGAGTGGCCACGTTCAACACGAGGGCAGGGGCGACGGCCAACAACTTCAACTGCGAGCACACGTTTCCGCAGAGCTTGTTTAGCTCGGCCGAGCCGATGAAGTCCGACATTCACCACCTTTTTCCGTGCGACGAATCCGCGAATACGCAGCGCAGCAACAACCCGTTTGGCATTATTACGGGCACTCCGGCGTGGTCGGTGGGCGGAAGCAAGCGCCTGAGCGGCGTGTTCGAGCCGCGCGATGCCCACAAGGGCGATGCGGCGCGTGCTATGATGTACTTCGTGACGCGATTTGGCGACTACAGCAGCTTTTATGCCCAGCAGGCCGCGGTGCTTGAGGCCTGGCACCAGCAGTTTCCGCCCGACAGTGCCGACCGGGCGCGGAACCAAGGTATCGCCGCCCTGCAGAACACTCGCAACCCCTACGTCGACTACCCTCAGATCATAGAGCGCTTGATCAGCCTCGCGGGCAGTCCGCAGCCCAACCTCGCGGCCCAGCACTGGGCGAGCGAGGACACCCTCGAGCTCGAACTGTGGTCGTGGTCGGTGGGCCCCATGCTGCGCCGCCGCTTGGTGGTGGCGAATCCGGGCAGCGACGACTTGATCCTTGGGGTGGCGAGCTTGTCGGCTCCAAACGTCAACTTGGTCTCGGGCGGCAATGCCGACACCCTTAAGCCAGGCGAGCTGCACATTTATGAGATTGAGTACCCGGCTTCGGTCGTGCACGACGGCGGCAGCTTGAGCTACACCGTCAGCACGGGCGGAACCGTGACCCACTACCTACGCGGCACCCCCTACATTGGTATCGGTGAACCCTCAAACCACGAAGTGCGCGCCTACCGCAGCGGTCGCCAGCTGGTCGTTGAGGGATTGCCCGCTGGAGCGCATGCCGAATGGACCGACGCCGACGGCCGGGTGCGCTGGGCGACCGACCGCGCCGAGGGCCTCGAAGAGCTGCGTGCGCAGGGCCACGGAACCGGTATTTTGCGCTGGACCCTCGACGGGCAGCGCGGCGTCCTTAAGTTTGTGTACTAAACTCCCTAAAATTTCGATCATGGATTCAACGACCAAACGCATTGCAATCAACTACGGCCTCATCGTGAGCGCCGTCGCCGTGGGCTACACCCTCATCTCGTACATCGTGAACGAGGCTTGGCTGTCGAGCCAGGCGGGCGGAATTTTCATGCTCCTGGCCATGCTGGTGATTCCGTACTTCGGAGTGCGTGAATTCAAAAAGGCCAATGACGGATATGCCACCTTTCGCGAGGCATTTTCGGCCTACGTGCTTCCGTTGATCGTTTCGTCGGTGGTTGGATTGGCGTTCAACTGGCTGATGCACAACGTAATTGATTCTGAATTGGCAACCCGCATGGGTGAGCGCGTGTACGAGCGCTTCGCCGAAATGCCCGAAGAGCAGCGCAAGGGTGTCATGGCCTTTATGGGCGCAGCCAATGAGGCTGAACTCAAGGCCGAGTCGATCAAAATGACCGTGGACCAGACAAGCATTATGGGTATGCTCAAGTCGACCGGAATCGGAATCATCATGTATGCAGTGATCGGCCTGATCGTCGGAGCTGTGGCTAAGAAAAACCGCCCCGAGTTCCAGTGAGCCACCTCGACCTGAGCCTCGTTATTCCGCTGTTCAACGAAGAAGAATCGCTGGCTGAGCTTCATGCGTGGATTGACCGCGTGTGCACGGCCAACGCGCTTCGCTACGAAGTACTCTTTATCAACGACGGCTCGACCGACGGCTCGTGGAAGGTGATCGAGGGCCTCTCGGCCCAGCACCCTGAGGTGCGCGGAATCCGCTTTCGGCGCAACCACGGCAAGTCCGCCGCCCTCTACGTTGGTTTTCAGGCCGCTCAGGGCGACGTCGTCATCACCATGGACGCCGACTTGCAGGACAGCCCCGACGAGATTCCGGACCTGGTGCGCATGATTCGCGAAGAGGGCTTTGACCTCGTGAGCGGATGGAAGAAGAAGCGCTACGACCCGCTGTCCAAAACATTGCCCACCAAGCTGTTCAACTGGGCGGCGCGCAAAATGAGCGGAATCTACCTGCACGACTTCAACTGCGGACTCAAGGCCTACCGCCTCGAGGTGGCTCAGGCGGTTGAGGTTCAGGGCGAAATGCACCGCTACGTCCCCGTGCTCGCCAAGATGCAGGGCTTTACCCGCATCGGCGAAAAGGTGGTAGAGCACCGCGCACGTCCCTACGGCGTGACCAAATTTGGCCTCAATCGATTCACCAACGGCCTGCTCGACCTGGTGACGCTCAGCATGGTGTCGCGCTTTCGCCGCCGTCCGATGCACTTTTTCGGAACCTGGGGCCTCGTTATGTTTTTCTTCAGCGGCGTGGCCCTTTCGGTCCTTGGCGGCCTCAAGTTGGCCCGTCTCTGGAGCGGCCAGCGGCCCGGCCTGATTGCCGACGATCCCTGGTTCTACATCTTTTTGACGGCCATGATTCTCGGAACCCAGCTCTTCGTAACCGGCCTTTTGGCGGAACTCGTGGTGCGCAGCGGTCGCCGCCGTCCCGAGTACGGAATCGCCGAAGAACTGAACCGTCCCCATGCCGACTCCAGCGCACGCTGAGTTACTCCATGGCCTTGAGCAGGCGCACTACGGGCCCGCGCGCAGCGCGGAGCCCGAGTTTTCGCTGATCTCTCCCACGTTCAAGCGGCCCGACGAGGTGCGCGAGTTCATCGCCAGCGCGGCCCAGCTTGCGGGTCCGCGCGGCCGTTTTGAGGTAATCCTATCTGACGGAACCCCCGACGACAGCCTTCGCCCCGAAATTCAGGCGGCCGCCGAGGCCGCAGGCCTCGGCGTGACGGTCTTGTACCGTGCTGGGCTCCCCGTGAGCGATGCGCGCAACGCAGCCGCCGCCGCGGCGCGGGCCACTTGGCTCATCTTTTTGGACTCGGACTGCCTGCTGCCCCACGACTACCTCGACGCGGTGTCCCAGGGCTTGGCCCGCGACGCGTGGGACGCCTTCGGCGGCCCGGATGCCGCCCCGCCGGACTTTAGCCCGCTCCAAAAAGCCATCAGCTTCGCCATGACGTCGGTGCTGACTACGGGCGGCATCCGCGGCGGCTCCGCAAAACCCACCGCCACCTACTACCCCCGGGGCTTTAACATGGGCATGCGCGCCGAGGCCTTTTGGGCCGTCGGCGGCTACGACACCCAATTTAAATGTGGCGAAGACGTCGAACTCAGCATTCGGGTGCGGGCGGCAGGCTTCCGCGTGGGCCTCATCCCCGAGGCCGTAGTGTGGCACAAGCGCCGCGCCACCCTTGGCCAGTTTTACCGCCAGGTGCGCCGGTTTGGTTCCGCGCGAATTGCCCTGGCAAAGCGCCATTCAGGGCAAATGAAGCCCACCCACGCCTTCCCATTTGTATTCATGCTCGCTTGGATTGCAGCCCTCGCGCTGCACCTCACGGGCCTGTGGATTTGGCCCGTCTACCTCTTTCACAGCTACTTTATCGCCGTTTTGGTGCTCAGCAGCATCCAAAACCGCTCCCTCGGAGTCGGTCTGCGCAGCGTCGCCGCCACCGCCGTCATGTTTGCCGGCTACGCCGTGGGCTTTGGATCATCGCTGCTGGGGCGGCCGTACCGGTAACTGGTAACTAGCTGCTAGCAACTAGCTACGGACAACTAGTAACTAGCAACTAGTTGCTAATGAGCCCTTCAATCGCCAAGCGGTACCCCAGCCAGCCGAGGCCGCTGATGGTTCCGCGGGTGTAGGGGGCCAGGAGGGAGGCGCGGCGAAATGATTCGCGGGCGTAGGTGTGGCTGAGGTGCACCTCGATGATGGGGCAGGTGAGGGCCGCCACCGCGTCGCGCAAGGCGACCGAGGTGTGGGTGAAGGCTCCTGGGTTGATGACAAAGGCGTGGTCGGGGCCGTTGTGGGCCGCGAGGTAGGCGCACAGGGCGC
>CAYYWL010000014.1:0-4177 GCA_964475135.1 uncultured Owenweeksia sp. | reverse complement strand
ATGACAAAGGCGTGGTCGGGGCCGTTGTGGGCCGCGAGGTAGGCGCACAGGGCGCCTTCGTCGTCGGACTGGAATGAGCGGAGCTCGGTTCCGCCAAAGTGCGCGTCAAGCCAGGTCTGCAGAATGGGGATTTGGTCCTCGAGCCGCAGGGTGCCGTAGATGTTGGGCTGACGGGTTCCGAGCTGACCCAAGTTGATGCCGTGCACGATGTGAATCACCATGGGGCGAAGGTACGAAGTAGCGGGGTCGGGCCTAACTTCGGCCTTGTGAAGTGGGACCTGGCACTAAAGCAGTTTGACGGATACCTGAGGTTGGAACGCGGAATGAGTCCCAACACCGTGTCGGCCTATGTGCGCGACGTGGAGGCGCTGGCGCTGTGGTGCGTCGAGCGGGACCGAAGTGCGGTCAAGGTTTCGGCCGAGGAGCTGCGTGAAGCCATACGCGAGATGGCCGAGGGCGGACTCAATGCGCGGTCGCAGGCCCGGCGGCTTTCGGCGTGGCGCGCCTTTTTTGGTTTTGTGCGCGAAGAAGGGCTGCGCGAGGACCAGCCGGCGCTGTCGCTGGATTTGCCTTCGCTGCCCAAGCGATTGCCGGTTTACCTCGCCGAGGATGAGGTTCAAGCTCTTTTTGACGCGATCGACCGATCACAGCCCATGGCAGAGCGCGACGTGGCGGTGCTCGAGGTGCTGTACGGATGCGGACTGCGGGTCTCGGAACTCATCGAGCTGCGCGTGCGCGACGTCTTTGCGGCCGACGGAGTCGTTCGGGTGGTCGGCAAGGGAGACAAGGAACGGGTGGTTCCGATCCACGACACCGCACTGCGCGCGATTGCCCGCTACCAGAGTTCTGAGCGGGTGCACCTCGAACCCCAGCGCGGATTTGAGGACCATCTTTTTTTGAACGTTCGCGGGCGCAAGATCAGCCGCCAGTGGGTGTTTTTGCGGCTCAAAGAGCTGGCGGCGCTCGCCGGAATCCGCAAAGTCATCGGTCCGCACACCCTGCGCCACACGTTTGCCACGCACCTTCTGCAGAACGGAGTTGACCTGCGCTACATCCAGCTCATGCTCGGCCACAGCAGTATTACCACCACCGAGGTGTACGCGCACCTTGACGACCGCATGCTGCGCGAGACGATGCTGAAGCACCACCCGCGTAACCTGAAGTGAGTTCCGATTTACTGAATTTTAGTGCCGCGCAGTTTGGCCCACAAGATGGAGCCGCGGTAGCGGCCGTGCGCCGGCCAGCGCTTTGGGGTACGGTCGCGGCTAACTGCGTAGCGGCTAAAGAGGCGGTAAAAGTCGAAGTGGGCCTGAATCACCGCTAGGGTGTGCTTGGGGTGGCGCTGCAGCAAGAAGCGAAGGCCCGCCACGCCATCAATCAGTAGCCGAAAGGCGACAATGCGCATGGCGCTGAGGGTGGGGGCGTTGCGCACCACCGTGAGCAGGCTGTTGCGCACGTTCAAAAAGGTTTTGCGGGGGCTCCCGACGTTGAGGGTTCCGCCGCCCACGTGCAGCACGGTAGAGCTGCTGCAGGCCTCGACCGCCCAGCCGTGGCGGTGCATGCGCCAGCAGAGGTCGATCTCTTCCATGTGCGCAAAAAAGGCGGAATCCAGTCCGCCCACCGCGCGGTAGGCCTCGAGGCGAACGGCCAGACAGGCTCCGCTGGCCCAAAAAACCGGACGGTAGGTGGGCTCGTCGTACTGGCCCTGGTCGAGCTCGCAGCGGTCGAGCACGCGCCCGTAGGCGAAGGGAATGCCCCAGTCGTCCATGCGTCCGCCCATGGCTCCGGCGTACTCAAATTCAGCGGGGTTGCTGTGGCTGCGGATTTTGGGCTGAATAGCCCCCAGGCGCGGCTGGTCGGCAAAGCGCGCCACCAAGGGGTCGAGCCAGCCCTCGAGCGGTTCGATGTCGGTGTTCATGAGCACCGCGAGGTCGTACTCGGTGAGCTGCTTGAGGCCCTCTTGGTAGCCGCCGGCGTAGCCGAGGTTTTCGGGCAGAGCGACCACCCGAACCGACGGGTGCTCAGAGGCCAGCCAGTCGAGCGTACCCGCCTCGGTCGAGCCGTTGTCGATCAGGACCACGTCGGCGCCCGCGCTGCGTGCCGCAACCAAGGGCAAAAAAGCCTTAAGCCAGTGCAGGCCGTTGTAGTTGAGCAGGGCGACGGCGGTGCGCATCAGTTGTTGCCTCCGGATTGAAAAAACATGTTGTTGTACAGGCGCGACCCGAACTTTTCGCCGTCGTTGGCCCCCGTTTGGTCGAGGTCGCCGGTGATGTAGCTGCGCTTTTGAAGGGTGATGCGCCAGCGCGGATTCTGGATTTCGCCAATAGCTGACGAGTGAATGAGCTCGTAGTTGCCTCCGGCCAGGTCAAAGTTGCCAAAAATGAATATTTTGTTGATCTGGTAGGGCGAATTGGGAACGTCGAGCGTGTTGTACTGCCACATTTCGTAGGGGTAGGCGTCGTTCTCGTACGGGCGGCGCTCGGCGAGCGTGGGCGGTCCGTACTGCAGGTAAATGCGTCCGCGGTCGGTGGCATAGCCCGGAACCGCCTTGCTGCTAAACTTCTTGTTGACCTCAGCAACCCGCTCGGCGTAGGCGCCCGCTTGAACCAGCGCATCGCTGGGGTGGCGCTTGGTCCAAAACTGCTGGGTGAATCGCCAGCGCAGGCTGTCGGCGGCTTCTTTTTGCGTCAGCGACTCGATGCTCATGCGCTCGGTTTGGCTGGCGATGGGGTAGAGGGCGCTCACGGTGCGGCGCAGGTTTTCGCCTTCGCCCAGCAGCTCAACCCAGCGCGGATCCACCGTCAGGCGGGCGTATTCGTTGGCTTCGCCGGGGTTCCAGCGAAAAAAGCTGATTTTTTGGGTGGGGTAGGCGGTCGGATCCATGTCCTGAACCGCAAGCGTCAGTTCAAGGGTGTAGCGCCCCGACGGAACCGTCGACAGGTCCAGTCCCCCCTGCAGGGCTTGCACGGGCTGGCCTGGGGCAATTTTCACTTGCCCTCCGAGGTCCATGCGGAGTTCGCCCCGCTCGGCACTGCGCAGCGCGTACTGCAGTACCGCCTTTTTGCCGTTCGGAATCCGGTAGGCCTCAGTGTAAAACCGAAGGCGGTCGTCACTCGCCGTAAAGAGGTGGTCGCCCCAGTGGGCGAGGGGCCGCACTTCGAGTCCGTATCGGCTGAATTCAGGGCGTTCGGTGCTGGCGGCGCCCACGTGCTCGGCGAGCACCAGCGGAGCCAAGTCGGTCTGCGTCCGCTGTTCCAGGCGGATGCTTCCCTTTAAGGTGTCCCAGTGTTCGGGGTCAGGGCCCACCGCCACAAAGAGTTGGTACAGGCCGGTGTCGGCCGCCAAGCGGATCATGCTCTGGTAGGTTTGGCTTTTGGTGGCGCCTTCGCTCGACCCGTCCACAGCCGGAGCCGTCAAGGTTATTTTGTCGGCCGCCACGACCCGATCGCCCCGCTGAAGCCATGCGGCGACCTCGGTTTGGGTACCCGGAACGCTCTCGACGTAGCATAACAAGTCGATGTACGGACCGGTCTGGGGGTGCCAAAGGTTCAGTACATCGAGGTTAAACGAGGTGTTTTGCCCCTGTATCGCACTGATTGACAGTAGGCTTAGAATTGCTGCTGCAGCTTTTTGTGCAAGGTTTTTTTGCATGCGGTGAAGTTACGTATTTTTGCCCCGGAAGAATGGCAGAGTGGTCGATCGCGGCGGTCTTGAAAACCGTTGACTGTAACAGGTCCGGGGGTTCGAATCCCTCTTCTTCCGCTGGCTCAATCGAGCGACCGCGCCCCCAACTGGGGGCGCTTTTTTTTTAGGCCCCCGGCGATCGAACTCGTTCAAGTGAGCCGGGGGCCTAAAAAAGAAGGCGGCGCGCGCTGCGCGCCGCGGTCGCTCGATTGAGCCAAAGCACCCCCGCCCGGGAACGCGCCCGGGCGCCAAGGGCGCCGGGGCGCAATCCCGCGTTCACGGATCTCAAGTAAAACCCGTCTTAAAGTGAACCACATGACTTAGTGCGTGGGTCGATGGAAACAGTTGCCTCAGTAAATTCTAATTGGTCCAAATAATATGGAAGAAGGTTGGGCATGAATACCGAGATAGCTCAAACGCCCAAGATGTGTGAATCGTTTGTAAATCCCAAGACGACCTACAGTATTACTGTAGATGGCTGCTGGAAACGCCC
>CAYYWL010000013.1:20881-48465 GCA_964475135.1 uncultured Owenweeksia sp. | reverse complement strand
GCGGATCACCCCCACATTCAACCCATCCCCACCACTTCGCTCTCGATTTCGTACCTTCACTTTTAGTACAAATCACCATTTCTCCCCACCCGCACCCGCGGGTTCCGCACCGAATTCACCGTTCGCCGCGCAGCTGAGAACGAAGAATTCCGCACTGATGCACCGACACCGACCACTAAATCTGGCCGCACGCCGCCTTCGCGCCCTGAGCACCTTGCTCACCATAGCCATATCCCTCAACTCCACCCAACTCCACAGCCAAACCGTGCCAGTGGGCAGCGGGAGCTACACCACCACCTTTCCCGGAGTCGACGCCGCCGGACGCAACGGCTACCCCTCAGGTACGCCCTACACCAAAGGAACCGCGGCGAGCAAACCGCTTCCGACCAACGACTGGTGGAGCAACAAGCTCAAAAATCCGCACAGCGACAACCTGTTCAACTACCCCTTTACCCTGAAGACCGTCACCAGCGGGTTGGTCGTCACCTACATCCCGTGGGGCCCCATCGACAACATCGAACCCGTCATCGTCGGCGTCAGCGGCCTGAATGCCAGCAGCGCCAAAGTCGCCGACCACAGCGACTGGACCGTCACCCTGGACTGGACCGCCGGAACCAAAAACTTCACCGCCACCGCCGGGGTGGGCATGCCCTTTCTGCACTTTACCAAAGCCGCCAGCGACCTCGCCTCGGTCACCGTCAACCAAGGGACCGCTACCGTCGCCGGCCACATCTTAACCGTCGAAAACGCCCGCAACGGAGCCGATTTTGCCATCTACGCCCCCTCGGGCAGCGTGTGGGTGCAGAACGGGTCGACCTACACCAGCACCCTCAACGGCCAGAACTACTGGTCGCTCGGATTCTTGCCGCTGACCGCCCCCAGCGTGGCCACGGCCGCCGCGCAGTATGCCAAGTACGCCTATGTGGTTCCGACGGTGACGCGCGCCGACTACGACTTTGACCCTGCGACGTCGGTGGTCACCACCGACTTTTCGGTCGAAGTCGACGTCAAAGAGGGCAGCGACAGCCTGATGCTGCTGGGCCTCTTGCCGCACCACTGGGCCAACCTGGCGCCCGGTGCGCCCGCCCTTAGCTCGCTGGTGTACCCCACCGTGCGCGGAAGCATGAAGTGCATCGAATCCAACCACTTCAGCGTGCAGAACACCTTTTACGGCATCCTGCCAACCCTGCCGTACCTCGACAACTACAGCCCCGGATTCAACCCCGCCCAGCTGCAGACCAAAGTGAGTGTGCTGGCCAACGACCAGCTCGCCACATGGACCGACAGCTACAACGAGGGCCAAGAAATGAACCGCCTGATTCAGACCGCGCGCATCGCCCAGCTGACCAAAGACAGCGTGGCGTTCAACCAGCTCTTGGCCACCGTCAAAGCCCGCCTCGAGGACTGGCTGAGCTACCAAGCCGGCGAAGTCGCCTTTCTCTTTTACTACAACGCCACCTGGTCGGCCTTTTTGGGCTACCCCGCAGGCCACGGCCAAGACGTCAACCTCAACGACCACCACTTTCACTGGGGCTACTTCATTCACGCCGCCTCGTTTGTCGAGCAGTTTGAGCCCGGTTGGGCGGCACAGTGGGGCGGAATGGTCGACCTCCTCGTGCGCGATGCGGCGGCTCCGCGGCGCGACGACCCCTTGGTTCCGCACCTGCGCAACTTCAGCCCCTATGCGGGCCACTGCTGGGCCAACGGATTCGCCACGTTTCCGCAAGGCAACGACCAAGAATCCACCTCTGAGAGCATGCAGTTCAACTCGGCCCTGATCCACTGGGGCGAAGTGACCGGCAACGACTCGATCCGCGACCTCGGAATCTACCTGTACACCACCGAGCAGAGCGCCGTCGAAGAGTACTGGTTTGACCAGCAGCAGCGCAACTTTGGGCCGAACCAGCAGTACAGCCTGGTTTCGCGCGTGTGGGGCAACAGCTACGACAACGGAACCTTTTGGACCGCCGACATCGCCGCCAGCTACGGCATCGAACTCTACCCGATTCACGGCGGATCCCTCTATTTGGGCCACGACAGCGCCTACGCGGCCATGCTGTGGGCCGAGATTGAGGCCAACACCGGAATTCTTGCCAACGCCCCCAACGTCAACCTCTGGCACGACGTAATGTGGCAGTACCTGGCCTTTACCGACCCGCAAAAGGCCATCGACCTGTACGACTCGTACCCCAACCGCAGCCTGAAGTTTGGCGTGAGCGATGCCCAGACCTACCACTGGCTGCACGCCATGAACGCCCTCGGGCGCGTTTCGACCTCGGTCACCGCCAACCACCCGTTGGCCGCCACGTTTGTTCGGGGGGGCGACACGACCTACGTGGCCCAGAACTACGGATCCGACACCGTCAACGTGCAGTACTCGACGGGCTACGTACTGCAGGTTCCGCCGCGCACGCTCAAGACGAGCCGCGACGCCGCCGTCGACGGAGTGCTCAGCAGCAGCTTTGCCTCGGCCTACCCGGGCGGAACCGTCGACCTGCTCTTTAGCGCCACCCAAGGCCAGCCCAGCCAAGTGGTGTTCTACTGGGGCGATTCGGCCTTTGCGACCGCCACCCAGGCGCCCTTTACCGCGACGTCGCCCGCACTGCCGAGCGGTGTGCACCAGTTTTATGCCCGCGCCTACGACGGAACCCATTTTGCCGTGAGCAACCTCGTCGCCGTGACCGTTGGCGACCAAATTGCGTACGACGGGCAGCCCGTGGCGGTTCCCGGGGTGGTTCAGGCCGGCCGCTACGACGTCTTTGAGGGCGGAATTGGCCAAGGCATCGCCTACCAGGACGCGAGCGTGGTCAACCTCGGCAACTTCAGGACCGACGAGTACGTCGACGCCCAAAGCCACCCCAGCGAGGGGGCGACGGTGGGCTGGGTGACTCCGGGCGAATGGCTCGAGTACCAGATGGACGTAGCCCAGGCGGGGCTGTACAGTGTGGCACTGCGCTATGCCAGCGGCAATTCACAGGGCGGCGGGCCGTTTCGCCTCGTGTGCGATGGGGTAGAGGTGGTCCCCGCGACCAGCGTGACTGGCACTGGCGGATGGAATACCTGGTCGACCAAAACCCTTACCGCCGTGCCCTTGAAGGCGGGCGTGCAAACCCTTCGCCTCGCCTTTGACGGCGGCGAGTTCAACGTGGGCCGACTCACGTTTGCCTACACCGGCCCGCTGGGCACCAATCTGCCCGTAGCCGATGCCGGAACCAACCAAGTCGTTCTACTGCCCACCACGGGGACCACGCTTTCGGGCGCGGCCAGCCAGGGCTCACCCGCCATGCAGTACCAGTGGACCCAGATCTACGGCCCCTCGGTGCTGCAGCTCGCGTCGCCGACTGCAGCGTCGACCGCAATTTCGGGCCTGCAGCAGGGCATCTACCTCATGCGCCTCACCGTCACCGACGGTCCGCACACCGACATGGACGACGTGTACGTGATTTCAGGAACGTCCACCAACGTTGCCCCAAAAATTAGCCTGACCCAGCCCAAGCTGGGGGCGCGCTACCTTGAGTACGATGCGGTCCAGCTGGCGGCCTTGGCGTCAGACCTCAACGATTCGGTCGTTCGCGTGGATTTTTATGCGGGCAGCACCCTCGTGGGCCGCGACACGGTTGCGCCGTTTGCGCGCACGTGGGTTCCGACCGCCGGAACCTACACCATCTCAGCCCGCGCCTTTGACAGCTTTGGAGATTCGAGCACCTCAGCCCTTGTCGAGGTGGTGGTCGACCCGGCTCCGCCCTGCGAAGGAACCTCGTGGAACGGCGACTTCAGCTACCGATTCTCGCCCGACGACACCAACCCCACGCTCACCTTTATCCCCAGCGGACCGGGTGTCGGCGTGCCCACCTGCATTTTGTACTACGGAACCGATCCCGGCGCCCTCCCCGGATATCCGGTGACGCCCAACGTTCCCTTCACGCTCAACGCAGCCAAGGGCAGCACGATCTACTTCTACTACACCTACTCGTTCCCCGGAGCCGTCGAGAAAAACAACGCCGCACACAAAGACAGCTACGTCGTGGGCAGCTGCGTCAACATCGGGCTGGGTGAGGAGCACACCGACCACATCTGGGTCGCGCCCAATCCCGCCTCGTCGTCGGTGGTGGTGGTCGGAACCCATTCCGGCGACCGCATCCAAATCACGGACGCCACGGGCCGCGTGGTCCGGAGCGCCGTAGCGCAGGGTGACCGCGAGTCACTGTCGGTCGCGGACCTGCCCTCAGGCCTCTATCTTATTCGGGTGCAGTCCTTGGGCGGAACCGCGACGCTTCGCGTCTCGGTGGTCCACTAACTTCTGCGCCTAAACGTTAGCCGCGTAGGCTGCGAAGCGGTCCAGAATCATCTGCCAGCCCATGCGCTGCATGTCGTGGCTGTTCTCAGATTCGGGATCAAATCGCTCGGTCACGATGCAGGCGCCCTCGCCATCGTCGGCGAAGTCCACGGTCCATGTGCGGCCGTCGCTCATGGTGAGTGCGAGGTGCGCACAGTGTTCAACCGCGGTGTAGGTGGACTCAAAATCGAACCCAAACGATCCGTCGCGGGCTTCCATGCGCGAATTCAGGGTTCCGCCCACGCGCACGTCGTTCGACGCCGTGGGGCAGCACCAGTCGTCGCCGGCAAAATTCCAGTTCACAATGTGTTCGGGCTCGGTAAAACAGGCCCAGGCGGTGGCGCGCGGAACCGAAATCCGCACCGATACTTCAATCATGCACTAAAGGTAGTGCGCGACGCCCACAGCAAAGGTCCAGACTTGGCGGCCGTCGAGTCGCTGGTCCAAAAAGAGGGTAGGGGTCCATTCCCAGCGGTCGTTCATCGGAACCTCGCCCTCAACCGCCACGCGCATCAGGGGCTTCCACTCGGTGTTTTCAAGGGTGAGTCCGCCGCCGATTCCGACCAAAAGGTTGTGGTTGAGGCGGTAAAAAGCGTCCAACGTCGTGATGAGCGGCATTTCGAGTTCGACCTCTTCGCCGTCCGGAAGCGCAACCATGTAGTTTTCAATTTCGACGTCGCTGTGCCAACCGAGTGACCAGTTGTCGGAAAGGTGGTAGTCTACGTCGAGGCCCCACGATGGCACAAAATACACTCCGTCACCCGGTACTTCTGGAACCATTCCGTGACCCAGCAGCAGCGCTACACGCACGGGATGCCGGTGGTGGTGGGGATCCGCTTGGTCCGCGGCGGGTTGGTGCTGGGCGTGTAGGGCCGTCAGTGCGGCGGCTGCAATTAAGGTAAGCAGGTTCTTCATGGGGCAGAATTCTGCCGCAAAAAACTTGACTTGGGCGAACCTAATATGTGATTTGGGTCACGCTTGGGCCTTGATTCCGAGGGCGAGCGACGTCATCGTCAGCGAACCTGCCAAGGCGTAGTCGTTAAACACTTCAAGCGCTTCATCGGACTCACGCAGCGCCAAGGCATACAGCATGGGTAGGTAGTGTTCGGGGGTCGGAACCGCGTACTGCACCGCAGTACCCAAGCGGGCGTACTGCGCCAGCTCGTCGAGGCGCTGGCCCCGAACGCGTTCCATCAGCACGTCGTGCGCCTCAGTGGCCCAGTCGTAGGCAAAACCCACCTGATTCAGGCGGTCCCATGCGACGCGGCCAAGGTTGTGCACCATGTTTCCGCTGCCCACGATGAGCACGCCCCGACGCCGCAGCTCCGACAGCTGCATCGCCAAGGCAACATGCTCGGCCGGAGTCTTTCGGCGGTCCAAACTCATTTGCACCACGGGCACATCCGCGTTCGGAACCAAGTGCAGCAGCACACTCCACGCACCGTGGTCAAGCCCCCATTTGTCGTGGTCGAGGGCACCTTGGGTCAGTTCAGCTCCGGCCCCCGCCAGCGCCGGCATCCCGGGCGCGGGGTACTGCACTTGGTACAGCGACTCCGGGAAGCCTCCAAAGTCGTGAATCGTGCGCGGCTGGCCCATGGCGGTGAATTGGGTTCCGAACGTTTCCCAGTGCGCCGAAATGCACAGAATGGCCCGAGGCTTCGGAAGCTCAGCGCCCTTCGCATGAATCCCCCGGGTGAAGAGGTTGTCTTCGATGGCATTCATCGGACTGCCGTGGCCCAAAAAGAGTACCGGCATTCGTTCGGTGCGGGTGCTGCCCAGCCAGCGGTCGAGGTCAGTGGCGGTCACGGTGCGGCTTCCATTGATTCGCGCATCGCGGCGGCAAACGTGGCCACGGGCTGGGCTCCGCTCAACCCAATGCGGTTGTTGAATACAAAAAACGGAACCCCACGCACATTCAACTTTTGAGCATAAGCCACGTCGGCTTCAACTTCAGAATTGTAGGACGTCGGATCGCTGGCCACGGCGTGAGCAGCCTTGCGATCCAAGCCCGCCCGAGCCGCCGCATCGGCGAGGGCATCGGCCCCGTTGAGGTTTACGCCCTCACAGAAGTAGTCGCGCATCAGTTCTTCTTTGAGCCGAGCCGCTGCCTCGAGCGACTGGGCGCGTGCCCACTGCAGCAGTCGGTGCGCATCGCGGGTTCGCACCACCTTGGCCTTGTTGAAATCCATCGGAATCCCCACCTGGCTTGCCCGGTAGGCCACAGCTTGGGTCATGCGTTCGGCATCGGCCACACTCATTCCCTTTTTGGAGGCCAAATTCACGGTGCTGGGGGTTCCGAGGTCGGAATCTGCCACAGTTGGGTCCAACTCAAAGCTGCGAAAGCGGATTTCGGCATCTGAGATTCCGAGTTCGGCCAACGCCCCCTCGAGGTGCCGCTTGCCGATGTAGCAAAAGGGGCACGTAATGTCACTGAATACGTCTACGGTCATAAGGCAAACCTACCGCTAAATGTTTAAACATGTAAATAACCAGTAACTGGATGCCAGCAACTAGCTAAGATCCCAAAGCCACCTGGCCCTTGAGGTAGGCTTGCCAGGCTCCTTGGACGTACTGGCCTCCGGCGTACACCAAGGTGAAGGCGTTGGGACGGTAGGTGAGGACCGGCTGCACCAAGAGGTTGGCGTTGAACGCGTCCCACTGGCCAACCAAACGCAGTTCGGTGGCGCGGGTGAGCGACCATTCGAGGCCGCTGCGGTAGATGAATCCACGGTAGATGAGGTCTGAGCCGTCGAGTTCGTGCATCTGTGAATGAATCAGCATATGGTTCCAGCGCAGCTGACCGCCGACCTGAACTTGAACGGTTAGTGCAACGTTTGCCTCGCGTCCGATGCGCAACTCTGTTTCGTTGTAGGCGATGCTTTGGCCGGTGTTCCACTCAAGCCCCGCGTTAAATGTTTGGCTGGGGCGCCAGTTGAGGTTGGTGCCCAACGTGCGCAGGTTGCTGAAGTGAACGCCCTTGAATACTTCGTCAAAGCGAAATCGGTGAAAGAAGCTGCTGCGCAGGTTGCCGCCCCACTGGATCCAGCCCCATGCGAGGTGGTGGTTTTGGCGAAGAACTCCGTCAAAGTACCGGAACTGCGTCGCCTCGTTGTACACGCCCCAAGTCTTGACCCACTTTTTGTTGGGGAACCCGTTGTAGTTGGCCCCCAGCTCGTAGCGCATCCAGTCGTTTTGCGGTTCAAAGCCCATTTCGGCCCTGAAGGTGGGGCTCTGACCCATCACGTCGGCGCGGAGCGTCCAGTGCTTTGACTGCCGCACCAGTCCGCCGTACAGCGCCATGCCCTGGTAGCGCTCACCATCGAGGGCCGCCGTGCGCCCTTTGAAGTTTTCGCCCCCCGAGATCCAGTCGGCATTGGGTTCGCGGGTATCGCTAAAGGCGACTTCAGCCTTAAAGCGCAGCGCGTCGCTGATTCTCAGGTTGACGTCGGCTGCGGCAAGCGAACCGCTTCCGCCATCAAAATAGGTGCGCTGGGTACCGAGAAGTCCGATGCCCGATGCATAGGGTAGGCGGCGTTGAATGCGTGCGATGGTCGACCAGTTGGCACCGGAGGTTCCGTACGCCGAAAAATTGCGGCCCGGAACCAAGTAGGGCGACGCCGCGTCGTAGCCCGTGAGCACATAGCTGCGGTACTTCTGGCCCTGGTTGGTGAACTTGGTCAAGCCCAGCGGGTTGGCAATGCTGCGCGTGTAGACGTAGTTCTGGCGCGTGGCGAACTGGTCGCTGCCCTCGATAAAGAAGGGGCGTCGCTCGGGGTAAAAGAGCGCAAACGAGGAGTTGACGGCCACCTGGGCGACGTCGGCTTCGACGTTGCTGAAGTCGGGGTTCAGCGCGACCTCGACCGAAGAGGCGGCGTCGAGTCCGATGAACGCGGAACCGCCCACCTTGGCGCCCGGCTGCACGGCCGATCCGGGCTCGCCCACGGCGCTTCCGAAGGCGTAGGGTATAAGTTGGCGGCGGAGCTTGGGTTTGATTCCGTCCAAAATCATCGAGTGGGCAAACTGGCAGTCGGCGCAGAAGATTTCGCGGTACTGGGGGTTGGCCTGCACGTTGATTTGCACGCCTTTGGTGTAGGTTTGGCGAAAGAAAGTGAACTTCCAGCGCTGGCGCTTGCTGCTGCCAAACTGAAGGGCGTTGAACGGAATCCGCAGTTCGACGGTGTATTCGCCGGGGCTGCGCGCGCCTTGGGCTTCAAATTCAACGTCGTACGAAACGTCCATTTGGTCGTCCATGTGGTTGGCGGGGTCGTTTTTGCGCACGTCGAGCTGGACTCCGTACGCGTTTGAGCCCAAAAAGACCATGTTGCGCGTATCGCCGTAGACGTCGAGCGCGATTCCGACAAAGTCGTCTTCCCAAGCCGCGTCGCGTCGGTTGAGGTTGGCCCTGAAGTCGCTTGGGTCGACGCTGCAGCGAAAGGCCACGTACAGAGCCTGGTCGTCTTTAAAAATGAAGCCTTCGGTGGCCAGCGGGGCAGGAGTGTTGTAGCCGGGATTGATTTCCCAACTCAGCGGCAGGCTCAGGGCGCCCGCCCACTCACCCGGAGCCATGCTGCCGTCTACCACAAGCCGGTCGGGCTTGGTCGGAACTTCGTGTTCGGTGACCGAAATCGTCTGCCCAAAGCTCGCGGTGCACGCCGCGAGAAAAAGAAAAAGGCCCAGTTTGCGCATTGAGCTGCAAAACTAGGCCTTTAGCCGTTATGGGCTTAACCCCGTCGCGCCAGCGAATTAAAAGTCGCAGCGCAAGTAGAACACGGGGAAGAGTCCGAGCTGGTACTCTTCGCGAATGCCCTCGTCAATGTCAGGGGTATCGACGTCATCCAAGCCCGGTACATAGGTGAGGGTCAAAATGTTCTTGGCTCCGGTGAGGTTGGAGATGTCAAGGCCAAACTCCCACGCGAGGTTGGGGTAGTTCCACTTGTACCCGAGCTTTAGGTCAAGGCGCTGGTAGGCGCGGTTTTGCACGGTATTGAAGCCGATCTGCTCGAACACGATTTCGCCGGTGCGCAACGTGGCGTTTTGGTCCACCTTGTCGCCAAACCAGCGACCGCCCACGGTGGTGAACTTGCCGCCCAGGGTGAATCGGTTGTTGGGGCCGAGTTTGAATTCCTTGGCTGCGAGCAGGTTGAACGCGTAGCGTCCGTTGAAAATGGTGTTGCGCAGGACGCCGTCGGAACCGCGGTACTTCGCGTCAAACAGCGAACCGGTGGCCAAGAAGTAGATTCCGCCCGCAAAAAAACGTTCAGCGGTAAGTTCGAGGCCGTAGTTGCGGCCCGTTCCGGTGTTTTGAAGCGTGTCGGGCCAGATGCGTCCGAATCCGCTGCCTGCGTTCACCATGCTGAAGGCGCTTGACCGCACTTCGACGGGAACGTCGTAGAGGTACTGGTAGTAGGCCTCGATTTTGGTGCGCACGGGCAAGCCCTTGTAGGTGCGCTCCCATCCGCCGGCGACCTGGGCCGACTTCATGAGGCCGATGCGGTCGGGGTTGTGCTCGAGCGGATCGAAATTCTGCGTCGTCACGGCGTAGTAGTAGAGGTAGGGAGCCTGCCCCTGGGCATGCAAACCGCTGCCCGCAAAGAATCGGTCGGTCGCGGTGGCCTGGTAGCTGATGCCCACACGCGGCTCAACGGGCATAAAGGATTTGCGGTTGACCCCGAGGTAGAGCGACGTAACACCGGCGGTGAAGGTGGTTTTTTCGTTCAGGCGGCTTTTGTAGCTCACGTAGGGCTGGACCACGGGCCACTGAGTCTGCGTGTTCCACTGCTTGCGCCAGGGCGGGAGGATTCCGGTTACACCGTCAAATTGGCGCACGGAATCTTGGTAGTCCAGCATATAGAGGTCGACGTTGATGCCCGCCTGCAATGTGCTGCGCGTGCTCAGCTTCTTGTTGTACGAGAAGAATCCGTGAATTTTATTCTCTTTAAACGTGTAGTTCAGCATGGTGTCGTTGGCAGTGACGATCCAGCCGAACTGGCCGCCGCCGAGGTCGCCGATTTCGCGCTGCAGCTTGGTGTTGACGGCACGGATCACGGCCGTCGAAGCCGCTACGCCCGCCTTGATGTAGGTGGTTTTGTTGATCGGTTTGCTGTAGTTGATTCCGCCCACAAACATGTCGCTGCCGAAGTACTGGTCGCGGTCGGTCGAACCGTAGCTTTCAAAACCGGAGGTGTCGGTCTGCTCGCTGATCAGGATGTCGATATCGCTCACGCCAAACATGCCCCAGGCGGCGATTTTGCCTCCGTTTTTCTGCGGAAACGTCAGGCGAAACGCCCCGTCTTGGTAGCGGGGAATGGCGTTGGTTCCGAGGTTGATGTTGAGCGACTGAAAGAGGCTGAGCGTCGAGTAGCGGTAGACGGCCAAAAAGCTTGGGGCCTTGGCGCCCTTACCGAGCGGGCCTTCGAGCATCAGTTCGGTTCCGAGCAGGCCGAGCTGCGCGCTGCCTTCGAACTTTTGGTTGTTGCCGTCGCGCATTTGAAGGTCAAATACACCCGCGATGGCGTTGCCGTACTCGGCGGGCCAGGCTCCGGTGAAAAAGTCAGAATTCGCGAGGAACTTGTTGTTCAAAATGGTCACGGGGCCGCCGCCGGTGCCCGGAATGCTGAAGTGGTTGGGGTTGGGTATGTTGATGCCCTCCATGCGGTAGAGCACGCCCGACGGAGTGTTGCCGCGGACGACAAGGTCGTTGCGCTGGTCGTCAGAGCCCTGAACGCCCGCAAAGTTGGTCGCCATTCGCGCGGGTTCGCCGCGGCTGCCGGCGTAGAGGTTGGTCTCTTCAACACTGAACTGGCGCGCACTGACCGTGGCCATTTCGTTTTTGGCCTGGCCGGCTGCGGTCGCCGTGACGCTCACTTCTTCGAGGCTGACACTCGATTCCAAAAGTCCGAACTGCAGTACGGCTTCTTTGGCGGAATTCAGTTCAATGGCTTGGTTGCGCGATTCGTAGCCAAACAAGTTGACGACGACGGTTTGGCGTCCGATGGGGACATTGCGCAGGGTGAACTGCCCGTTTTCATCCGTTTGAACCGTTTGATCGCCGACGCGGACCACGGCCCCGGGTAGGGGGTACTTGGAGTCGACGTCAACGACGGTTCCGCGAACCGTTTGAGTCAGAGTTTGGGCACTGAGTTGTAGACTGAGCAAGGCTGCGCCCGCAAAAAGGAGTAGTTTGTTGAATTGCATATGCAACGTTGGGGTGATTTTGTGCATCCAAACTTAGGCAAAGCCGCGGTCAAGGCCGCATCTTTGTACTTAAATTTCTGAATTCATGCAGTTTTTACTAAAGAAGTCGACGCTGTTCGCAGTTCTTGCAGTAGCATTGGGCAGCAGCGCGTGGGCCCAGCGCACATGGACCGCAAGTGGCTTTGTTCGCGACGCGTCTACCGGAGAGGTGCTCATCAGTGCCTACATCTACGACGCGGTCACTGGTCGTTCGACCCAAACCAACGCCTACGGATTCTACAGCTTGACCGTGCAGGGTGACTCAGCCCGGCTTCAGGCGAGCTACCCCACATTTAGCCCTGCGTTGCGCACTGTGCGGCCGGGATCGGGCGCTGCAAAGGCGGATTTACTGCTCACGCCACTTGATGTGCAACTCAATGAGGTCGAGGTTGTTGCCGCCCGTCCTATTCAGGAAGAGGTGCAGATGAGCACGGTTTCGCTCAGTATGAAGTCCGTGAAAAACTTGCCCGTACTGCTTGGCGAGACCGACATTTTGAAAATTATTCAGCTCATGCCCGGTGTGCAAAGCGGAACCGAGGGCACCTCTGGGTTCTACGTCCGCGGCGGCGGTCCCGACCAAAACCTAATGCTAATCGACGGAGTTCCGGTGTACAACGTCAACCACCTCTTCGGATTTTTTAGCGTGTTCAACGCCGACGCCATCAACTCAGTGGACCTGATTAAGGGCGGATTCCCCGCCAACTACGGCGGCCGCCTGTCGAGCGTTCTCGACGTCCGCATGAAAGAGGGCAACCGCAAAGAGTGGAAGGCCACCGGAGCCATTGGGCTGATTTCAAGCAAGCTCACCGTCGAAGGTCCGCTGTGGAAGGACCGCACCTCTGTGCTGCTGAGTGCTCGCCGCACCTACCTCGACGTACTGGCGCAGCCGCTTATCGCGGCCCAGGATCCAAATACCCGCGGCGGATACTACTTCTACGACCTCAACGGCAAGATCAACCACCAGATCAACCGCAACCACCAGATCTACCTGAGCTACTACCAGGGTTTGGACGAGGCCTACGCCCGCACCAGCGATTCCTACGAGTTCAATGGGACGCGCTACACCAATTCAATCGACAACTCGCTGAACTGGGGCAACCAAATCGCCACCGCGCGCTGGTCGTGGGTGATGAGCCCCAAGCTGTTCTCGAACGCCACGGCGACCTACAGCCGCTACCGATTCATCACCGACATCAAAGGTGAGGACCGCGAAGAGTCGCCCACCGGCGCGTTCACAAGCAAGTACGCGATCGCCTACCTCAGCTCGATCGAGGACATCGGGGGCAAGTGGGACTTTGAGTACCGTTGGGACTCCAAAACCACCTTTAAGTGGGGCGCGAGCGTCACCCAGCACACCTTTGAACCGGGCGTCAGCAGCTGGAACTGGAGCGACGGAGGCACGAACCTCGACACCTCATTTGGGTCGACTACCCAGCGCGCCCTCGACCAAGTCGCGTACGGCCTTGTCGACATCGCGCTGAACGACCGCCTGCGCGTCAATGCCGGATTTCACGCCAACGGTTTTAATGTCGGAACCAAGAACTACCTCAGTGTTCAGCCCCGCATCTCGGCGCGCTACCTCGTCAGCGAGCGCGGATCGATCAAGTGGAGCTACGTGCAGATGGCGCAGTTCCTGCACCTGTTGGCCAACCAGACCATCGGATTGCCCACGGATTTGTGGGTTCCGGTCACCGAAAACGTCCGCCCCCAAGAGGCTTGGCAGTCCGCCGTCGGCTACGCCCACAACCTTGGCAAGGGCTGGGAACTCAGCGTCGAGGGCTACTACAAAGACATGCGCAACCTGATCGAGTACAAAGAGGGCGCCACCTTCTTTCTCGGATTCAGCGACTGGCAAACCAAGGTCACCACGGGCCGCGGATGGGCCTACGGCGGCGAGTTTTTGCTCGAGAAAAAGACCGGCAAATCCACGGGCTGGATCGGCTACACGTTGGCCAAGACCACGCGCCAATTTGACGAGCTCAACTTCGGCAACCCGTTCCCCTACACCTACGACCGCCGCCACGACCTCAGCGTGGTGTTCAACCACAGCTTCAGCGAAGACCTGTCAATTGGCGCCGTATTTGTGTACGGAACCGGCCGCGCCGTGACCCTCGCCACACGCAAAATGTTTGCCCGCCCTGAAGACGCGTTTGATGGAACCTGGCTTCAGACCGTAGAGTCCATCGACGGACGCAACTCGTTCCGCGAGCCCGCCTACCACCGCGCCGACATTTCCCTCACCTGGAAGCGCCCAACCCGCTGGGGCGACGGGGCTTGGCAGTTTGGCGTGTACAACGCGTACAACCGCATCAACATTTTTTACATGGACTTTGGCTACGACGACCGCGACAACCGCGTGCTCAAGGGCTACGGCCTCTTCCCATTGATTCCGTCCATTTCGTACTCGTTTGAATTTTAGAATGATGAAAAAGTTACTCGTTGCTGCAGCGACCGTCCTTGTCGGGACTTCATGCGAACGCATTATTCCGTTTGACGCCGAGCAGGTGGATCCGCTGCTCGTGCTTTACGCCGACATCAACCCGAGCCAGTCGCTTAAGGCCCACTTGAGCCGCACCGTCGGAATCCTAGACCAGGGCGATCCCCAGCGCATTGCCGACGCCGTAGTCTGGGCCGAAGACTCATTGGGCAACGTCCTTGACACGCTTCGCTCCGACGGAAACCCCGACGGTTTTTACTACAGTCCAATCAAGCCAGCAGCCGCCCAAAAGGTTACGATTAAGGCGGAGTGGGGTGGGCTACCTCAGGTTCAAGGCTCAGCCAAGGGCTTTGCCCTCGGCGGAACCTTCAGCATGGATTCCATAGGCTACAACCCGGGCAACGGTATGTTCGGAATGCCCTACGTCTTGATGCGCGTGACGCTCCAAGACGACGGAGTCCCCGGAATTTACCGCCTCGAATTCTATGAAGATATCGCCGACACGACCTGGGGTCAGTACCCGATTTATTCGGATTCTGACGATCCGCTCGTGCTGCAGCCCGCATTCGGAGGTGATTTTGGCGACAAAATTGACTTTGAAAATGCCCTCTTTTTGGGTCAAACCCGCAGCATTGAAGTGAAAGTGTTTAAGTGGGTTTCTGAGACGCCGACCAAGCTGAAAATCTCGAAGCTCGACGATGCCACGGTCAAGTACGAACGTTCGCTTCAGGCCGCTCAAAACGGCGGAGGCCCCTTCAGGCAGCCCGTGCCCATCTTCAGCAATGTCGTGGGCGGAATCGGTTTAGTCGGCGGCCGCGGCCACCGCTGGATCCGCGAGTAGATTCGGGCACACGAGCAATGAAAAAGCCGACCCTTTTGGGGCCGGCTTTTTTTATGGAGCAGCGTCCGGGATTAGCTGAGAAAGCTCTTCAGCCAGCCCATGAATCCCTTGGGAGCATCGCCCGCGGCAACGGCCTCAGCCTGTGCAGCAGCTTTCTCTTCTTCGAGCTTCTTGAGCGTGCTTGGGCACACGTAGGCGCTGGTCTCAAGGCCTGGAGTGTCCTTGATCGCTCCAAAGCCGCCAATGACGTCCACGAGGTCGTGGATTCCGCGGCTCTTAAGGATCGAGGCGTAGATCATCGAACGGTAGCCGCCCGCACAGTGAATGTGCATCGTGCTGTTGGTGGGGAGCTCGTTGAACTTCACATTCAAATCGTCAAGCGCAATGTTTTTGGCTTGCGGAAGGTTTTGGGCCGTCCATTCGCCCTCTTTCCGGGCGTCGATAATATTGAGGTTGGGCTTCGCAGCCAAGCGCTCAGACAGTTCGGTCGCGGTAATTCGGGTGACCGTGTCGGTGTCCATTCCGGCTTGGGTCCACGCGGCGATTCCGCCCTCGAGGTAGCCCAAGACGCGGTCGTAGCCCACACGGGTCAAACGGGTGATGACTTCATCCTCACGGCCGGGTTCGCACACGATCATCAAGGTCTGGTCAGTCGGAATCAATGCACCCACCCACGGAGCGAACTGGCCGTCGATACCAATGTTGATGGATCCAGGAATGTGTCCGGCTGCAAAGTCGTCGGGCTTGCGGGTGTCGAGCACAAGTGCGTCCATTTCGCCCACCATGGCCTTGAAGGCTACGGGTTCAAACGCTTTTGATGACTCTGCAAGGACTTCTTCAGCTCCTGGGATCGCCTTTTTGTTCATGGCTACATTCATCGGGAAGTAGGCGGGGGGCACGCCCAAACCGTCGGTTACTTCTTTGATGAACTCTTCGCGGGTCATGTTGGCGCGAAGGGCGTAGTTGGTTTCGAGCTGCTCGGCGAGGGTTCCGACCGTCTCTTTGCTCATGTTCTTGCCGCAGGCCGAACCGGCTCCGTGGCCAGGGTAGATCGTGATTGACGGCGGAAGCGTCATGATCTTGGTGCGCAATGAGTCAAACAGAATGCTCGCGAGATCCTCTTGGGTCATGCTCGCGGCCTTTTGCGCCAGGTCAGGACGGCCTACGTCACCCAAAAAGAGGGTGTCGCCCGAGAAGATGGCTACTTGCTCGCCCGCTTCGTTGCGAAGGACGTAGCAGGTAGACTCCATGGTGTGGCCAGGGGTGTGCAGCACCTCAATGGTCACATCTCCTACATGAAGTACTTCACCGTCGGTGGCAATGTGGGCCTCGAATTCGGGATTGGCGTTGGGTCCGTACACGATGGGGGCTCCGGTGGCCTTTGAAAGGGCCACGTGGCCTGATACGAAGTCTGCGTGAAAGTGTGTCTCAAGGATGTACTTGATCTTCACCCCCAAAGACGCAGCACGGTCGAGGTAGGGCTTGGTTTCGCGCAAGGGGTCAATGACCACGGCTTCGCCGTTCGACGAGATAAAGTAGGCTCCTTGAGCCAAGCATCCGGTGTAAATCTGTTCTACGTTCATAGTGGGTTTCAAGTTACGTCAAGGGTAGGTTTACGATAAAAATTCTTTGGTCAAAATAAAGAGGCCCATAACCAGGACAAACCATCCAAAGGCCTTTTGAAGGGGGCCAGAGGCAATGCGTTTGGACAGGGTGGTTCCCACAATCATGCCAGCAATTGCGATTCCAGTCACGCTCAAAAGCAGCGTCCAGTCGGCATCCATGTGGTCGAGGTCGCCGGTAAATCCGATGAGTGACTTAAACGCAATAATGGTGAGTGAAGTGCCCACGGCCACCTTCATTTCGAGGCCGGTTACGAGCACAAGGGCTGGGATAATTAAGAATCCGCCGCCGGCACCGACGAGCCCGGTGAGGATTCCGACGCCGGCGCCTTCGGCAAGAACCAAGCCCACCTTGGCGGCCGGACTGAGTTCCTTTTTGGGTGCATTCGGGTCAACGGGCTTGCGGCCTTTGATCATTCCGCGGGCGGCCCACACCATCAGTACGGCAAATAGCAGCATGAGGGTGGTGCCTTTGCCGAGTGCGAAGTCGCCTGAGGTCCAAATCGGGTCCGGAATCGCGGGCATGATGACCGAGCGTGTGAAGTACACCGCCGCAATCGACGGGAGTCCGAACCACAGTGCCGTTTTAAAGTCCACTTCGCCTGCTCGAGCCTTGGGAACAATGCTCGCGAGGGCCGTCGCGCCCACAATAAAGAGGGAGTAGGCCGTGGCATCCACAGTGTCAACCCCAAAAAGGTACACGAGAACCGGTAGGGTCAAGATGGACCCGCCTCCGCCGAGAAGACCGAGCGAAAGGCCAATAAGAAGAGATGCGAGGTAGGCAATGATGATCATGAGCGCAAAATTGAACTTTTTAGAACAGGTCTAAAGTGACTTCGGTCGCACAAGGCGACCGAAGTTCTGAAGATCGTCCACGGGATCTACATCTTGCCGCGGAGCATTTGGTTCCAGTACAAGTAGGGCAAGCCGTACTTCTTGAGGATCCACATGAGCCACGACTCTTTGGTGGTGTCTACAAAGGTGCTAATTAATGGGTCGCTATCGCGTACGTTGTCGTACTTGAATTCCGCTAAGAGCATTTTGCCGTAGCCGGTTACCAACGGACAGCTCGAGTAGCCTTCGTACCTGATGGGTGTGGTTGTGTGGGCTTCGGCAGCCCGAATTTGTTCGACCACGACCGGAGCCTGCTTGCGAATGGCCGCACCAGTTTTGGCGGTCGGAAGTGCCGCGCTGTCGCCGATTCCGAATACGTTCGGAAACTTTGCGTTGTTGAGCGTGTGGATGTCGACCTCGAGCCAGCCCTTATTGGGCCCCTCGGCAACGGCCAATGCGCTGTTTTGAATGAACTTGGGTGCCGTTTGGGGCGGAGCCAAGTGCAGCATGTCGTAGGGCATCACCATTTCGGTGTCGCCGCTGACCTCTTCGTGAAGCTTGACATTTTTCTGCGTCAAGCAGTCGTTGCCAGCCATCGCGGTGTTGTAGCGAAAGGTGATGGTCTTGGCCGCACTGTCGATACGGACTGGAGCGTAGAACGGCTTAAAAATGATGTTGCGACTTGAGATAATGTGGTTGAGCGTTTTGGCGAATTCTTTGACGCCAAAAATGACACTACCGGGTGCAGCAAATACTACGTTCGTCTTCTCGCGGATCTCACGCTTTCTGAAGTAGTGCTCGGCCAGGTACATGATCTTTTGGGGCGCGCCACCGCACTTGATGGGCGTCGTGGGCTGGGTGAATACGGCGTTACCGCCTTTGAAATTCTTGAGGATTTCCCACGTCTTTTCGGGATCGATGTAGTTGGAACAGACGTAGGGGGTCTCAAGCGCTTCAGCCAGGCCAGGGAGCAAGCTCAGATCATTAACCAGTCCAGGGCTAAGGATGAGGTAGCGGTATCCGTAGGCGGTTCCGCCTTCAGTGGTGACTTGGTTGTGTTCAGGTTGAAGGCTACCGATGCGCTCCTTGATCCACGTGGCGCCCTTGGGCATGTAGGTCGCGGTTTTGCGCTTGGTCGCCGCCATGTTAAACGTCCCGGCGCCCACGAGCGTCCAGGCGGGCTGGTACCAATGGTCTTCGCTGGGCTCAAAAACGGCCACGCTTAGCTTCGGGAGTTTACGGCGAATTTGCGCTGCGGTCATGATTCCGCCGGTTCCGCCGCCGACAATAAGTACGTCAAATGTGTTCATGGTATTTGTATGTAAGGGTTAGGTTAAACCTATACTTTTCAGCTCGAATTATTTGTGACCCAGATCACATTTGTAGCAATGCCGATTTAACCTCACCTTTGCATTCTATGGCGAATTTGCCGCGGAACTCCGCTGTTTTGGTGCTGGCATGGCCTGAGGTGACTGCTCGAGGTGAAGAGGGAATCGTAAAGTTTCTTCGCTCGATTGGAGTGGTTAAAAACGTCAACATGATGGTAGGCCATGCTGCCATGATGATTGCTGAGGGATCGTCGCTGCGCTACTACGATTTTGGCCGCTACATTACCCCGCGCCGCATGGGTCGAATTCGGTCCGCCGAGACCGACCCGGCGCTGTCGTTTGAGACGGTTCCGCAGTGGGACGCGCATGGTCGACTTACAAATATTGATGCGGTCTGCCGCGAGCTCGACGCGAAATCAGCACGGACTCACGGTGAGGGTTTGCTTCAGTTAAGCGTGTACTACACGCCGGACGTACACAAGGTTGAGACCAAGGCACGCGACCTGCAGTTCGGCGGCCTGATCGGCTACCACGGGCTTGATCCCAAGCAAACCAACTGCGCGCGGTTTGTGCAAACGTCCCTGCTCGCCGGCATTGACCACGAACCCGCCCACTATTCGCGCTACAAGCGCCCGGTGACCTACACAGCTCCGACTCCGTACTTTAACGTGCTGGCCGCGGCCCAAGATGGGGAGCGCTACCTCGAATGGCGCAACGGCCACGCCGAGTGGAAGCAGGCCCCGCTCATTAAAGCCTGGTGGGACGTGACCGCCAATATTTTTGCTTCGGTCAGCCGCAGCAAAACGGGGCATTTGCACCGCGATGAAGTGGTGGGCAAGCTCGACGAGCCTTCGGTTCGCCCCGAAGGGGTTCCGCAGGATTCAATCTACTTGGGCGGAATCGGCGAGGGCGCCTGGTACCGCGCACAGCCGTCTTCAGACCGCATCCTTGAAGGGCAGCGCCATGCCTATTCTGGCGAACACGATTTTACGGGCTATTTTGAGGCCGAAGAAGCGCTGGTGCGCCAACTAGGCCAGTTTGAAGCGCGCCTCGTGCACGACAGCCACTTCGGATGGCTCACCATTGAACAGAGTAACGGCCTGAAGCATCGGGCCTACCGCATTAAATAATGATTGAAGAACTTCTTCTGGCGGGCTGCGACGAGCGCATCGCCATTCGCCCTGAGACCGGCGCCAACCAGTACCACCTGCACCCCACCAAGTACGAAGGGCTGCTGATGCGCGGGTCGTGCACGTGCGGAACCCTCACGCCCGACGGCCACCGCAGCGCCGAGCGGTTTGAGCGCGAGTACCGCACATCAGATGATGCATCGTGGATCCGCCAGCAGACCAAGCGCATGCAAACGCTTTTTGACGGCGGTCGCGGCGACGAGTTCCACATTTACTACGGCCCTTCGGGTAGCGACATGATGTACTGGCCGCTGCTGATGCAGTCCATGCTGCACCCGGATCAAACGATTACGAACATCGTGAGTTGCCCTGAGGAATTGGGTTCCGGATCGATTTTGGCTGCCGAAGGCAAGTACTACGCGAACACCAACCAGTACGGCGACGGGGTGCCTAAGGGCGAGATCGTCACGGACTCGTTTCAGGTCGACGTTCAGTTTTTGCCGGCCCGCGAGGTGAGCGGCCACATTGCCGACCGCAAGCAGGCCATTCGCGACATCATCGCGGCCCGCCCTGGTCAGCCTATTGTGGGCAACCTGGTGTTCGGATCCAAGTCCGGAATCAAGGACGACCTCGACATCATTGATGAGTTCCGCGAGGGCGTCATGTGGGTTGTGGATATGTGCCAGTTCCGCACGCACCGTGCTTTGGTGCACGAGCTGCTCTCAAAAGGCGTCATGCTCATGGTAACGGGATCGAAGTTCTACCAGGCTCCGCCGTTTTGCGGGGCGCTGCTGGTTCCGAAATTTTGGACCGAGCTGCTCATGGGCCAGCCCGCCGAGCATTTGCGCGACTACGGCCGCCTGTTCACTGCAGCAGATGCGCCACTTGATTTGCCCCAACTTCGCTCGATTTGGCCCGACCATGCGAATGCAGGCCTGCGCCTTCGCTGGGAGATCGCTCTGGACGAAATGGAGGCCTACCTGGCGATTCCGCAAGAAGAGACCGACGCCCTCATTCGCCGCTGGAGCCGCGTGGTCATCGGCCGCCTCGCGCTGAGCGACCGCTTCGGAATGATGCCCGACATGGAACTGACCAACGACAGCATCATTTCGTTCACGGTGTCGGCGGGCGGTCGCGAGCTGGACTACGATGAGCTGAAAAAGTTGTTCGATACCCTGGTGTTGGGCGAGCACCCGAGTTTAAATGGATACAATCGAGTATTCCTCGGGCAACCCGTGCGCTACGGAAAGCGTTCGTTCATCCGCCTGGCACTTGGGTCGTACTCCATCCGCAAGCTGATGGAACCCAGCGGATTTGATCCCTACAACGACCTGCACGTCGTCGACTTGATCGAGCGTACGGCCATCGAACTTTTTGAATCCTAAGCATGCATCCGCTGTACGACGAAGCCCTTTGGGCGGCCCGCAAAATTCAGCGAGGCCCTGAGGATTCGGCTGTGCTCTTCGTGTCGTGGAACGCGTTAGATGCCCAATTGAACGCGTTGGCCTCTGCATGGGCACACCCCCGCTGCAACCACGCAGTTGCCATCAAGTCCCAGCCTCACGTCGAAGTGCTCAAGCACATCGTACAGCGCGGGTTCGGACTCGAAGCCGCGACCTGGGAAGAAGTTCGCCTCGCCCGCGCCGCGGGCTGTCCCCCGGAGCGCATCGTATTTGACTCGCCCGTGAAGCGTCCGCACGAAATTGCCGACTGCGCGGCCCACAGCCCCGGAATACTGCTCAACGCCAACAGCATCGAGGAGTTGGAGCGCATCGCGCCGCATGCCAACCGCCTCACGGTGGGCCTTCGCATCAACCCCATGGTCGAGACCGACGCACCGAGTGTCTATAATGTGAGTGGTGACGAGTCCAAATTTGGCGAGCCCATCGCGAACACTGACGCCATCGTTCAGGCCGTCCTTCAGTATCAGGTTGAAGCGCTTCACGTGCATTCGGGTTCGTCGATGCGGAATTTTGACGGAGCCGTGCGTGCGCTCACCCGACTTCGGGACCTAGTGGCGCACTGCAACGAGGCACTCGCTTTGGCTGGTTCCGAACGACGAATTCACACGCTTGACGTTGGCGGAGGCCTGCTCCCCGAACACCTTGTCGGCGGAACGGCAGAGCAAATGACCGCTTACGCCACACGGCTTCGCGAGGTGCTTCCCGAGCTTTGGACCGACTACGCGCTCGTGACGGAGTTTGGCCAGTGGACCCATTTTCACACGGGTTACGCACTGAGCGACGTGGAATGGGTGCTGCAGCGCGGCGACCGCCAAGTGGCCTACCTGCACCTCGGTGCGGACTTTTTGCTGCGCGATGCCTACGTCAAGCCGCGCGGAATTTACTGGCTTCCGGTGCGCGGCGGCCAAGCCTTAAAGGGTGAACGCGTGCTCACTGACCTCGCCGGTCCGCTGTGCTTTGCGGGCGACTACCTCGAGAAGGGCGTGCAGCAACCCGCACTCAAGTCCGGCGACCAAATGCTGTACCTCGGAACCGGTTCCAACGCCTACGCCCTTTGGTCGCGCCACACGTCACGCACGATTCCGGCCGTCTACGGCGTCGACTACGCGCTTCAAACGCTTACGGAACTCAGTCCGCGCGTCAATCCGTTCATCCCCGAAGGGTTTTAGTTAGGCTTCAGCCCTCAGAAACGTCAGATGCACATCCTGGTCAATGTCAGGGTGCAGGCTGCGCGACACCGGACAGGTATTCGCAATGCGGCGAAGGCCTTCCTCATGGCGCTCGGTGGCATCGGCCGCTAGGGTGATGCTGAGGTGAACCTCAATTCGAGCAATGCGCCGCGGGTCGTTCGCCATGTGCTTGTGGGTCGTCGCTTCGGCGGCGAGTATGGGGAAATCCTTCATGTTCGCGTAAATCCCCATCGTGGTGACGATGCACGTTGTCAAACTGAGCGCGCACAGGTCGGTGGGCGAAAAGGCGGAACCTTGACCCTGGTTGTCGGTCGGGGCATCGGTGAGGATGCGGGTTCCGGATTGCTCGTGAAGGTTTTCGCAGCGCAGGCTGCCGAGGTAGGTGGTGGTAAAGGCTCCCATGGGGCTAAGCTACAAAGCGAGCGCGTGCCTTGAGCGCCACCTGCACGAGCAGGATGAGTGCCGGAACCTCAATCAGCGGCCCAATCACCCCCGCGAAGGCTTCGCCGGATCCCAGTCCGAAGCTCGCAATAGCGACGGCAATGGCCAGTTCGAAGTTGTTTCCGGCCGAAGTGAATGAAAGCGCGGCCGTGGTGGGGTAGTCGGCGCCCTGGCGCTTGGCCAGCCAAAAGGTGAATCCGAACATGCCGGCAAAGTAAATGGCGAGCGGAACCGCGAGGCGCAGCACATCCCAAGGCAGGGCGAGTACCTGGTCGCCCTTGAGCGAAAACATGAGTACAATTGTGGCGAGCAGGGCAACGAGGGTCACGGGCGAAATGCGCGGAGCCAGCACTTCAGAAAACCACTGTTCGCCGCGCACCCGAATACTTACCCAGCGCAGCAGTTGGCCGAGGGCGAAGGGGATTCCGAGGTAGATCAGCACACTCTCTGCCACCAGTCGGGCGTCGATGTGGATGGATTGTTCGGCCATTCCGAGCCACGCCGGAACCACATTGAGAAAGAAGCCCGCGTAGGCGGCGTAAAAGAGCATTTGAAAGAGGCTGTTGAGGCCCACGAGCCCGGCGGCGTATTCGCGGTTGCCGCAGGCGAGGTCGTTCCACACCACAACCATGGCGATGCAGCGGGCCAATCCAATGAGAATGAGTCCGTTGAAGTAGGCGGGTTGGTCGCGTACAAAAATCCACGCAAGGGCAAACATAAAGATTGGTCCGACGACCCAATTGAGCAGGAGTGAGGTGGTCAGAAGCTTGGTACGAGTAAAAACCTTGGGGAGTTCGCGCAAATTGACTTTAGCCAAAGGTGGGAGCATCATTGCGATCAATCCAAGCGCAAGACCGGGGTGGACGCTCCCGGGCGCCGTGTCGAGGTAGGATTCCACGTCGGTAAAGGCGCCGAGTGCGACTCCGGCCGCCATGGCCGCAAAAATCCAAAGGGTCAGGTACTTGTCGAGAAACTTCACGGGGTCAGCTGGAGTTCGTGGTACAGAGCGTCGAGGTCGCGGGCAATGGCTTCGGCCACAGCTCGGTAGGTGGCACGCGACTCTGGGGTGCCGTCTGCGATTTTGGGGTCGGGGTAGCGCCACGGAATCCGGGCCACCGCCCCCACAATGGCCGGGCAGGCCTCGTCGGCCTCGGCGCAGGTCATCATCGCCACGATGGGTTGGTCTCGGGGAACCTCATCGAGTGTTTTCGACCAAAGCCTACGCGTCGTCTGGTCGCGCTGCACCTGAAATTTACCGTTCCCTAGATCACGGACGTCCCAGCCCAAGTCCACCAGCGCTTGCGCGGTGGAGGGATGGCAGGCGGTTTGTTCGGTTCCGCAGCTACGCACGGAGATTCGGGGATCCCCCTGCCACCTGTGGGCAGCCAAGGCCTCTGAAAGCTGGCTGCGCCGCGAATTATGGGTGCAGACAAACAGTAACTGAATCGGGCCTTTTGCCAGGGCCGCTGCAATGGCTTCGGCCGCGGGCCGTACATCTTTTGCCGGAACTAGCAGCATGGATCCGCAGGGGTTTGAAGCTGTGCGACGGTCGCTTTGAGAAGCGCTAATGCACTTGCTGAGAGGCAGTAGCAGGTTTTCGGTCCCTGCACGCTGCCTTGAATGATTCCGGCTGACTTGAGCTCTTTGAGGTGCTGGCTCACGGTCGCTTGCGAGAGTCCCGTAATTTCTACGAATTCTCCGCAGACGCAGGCTTGCTGCGCCGCGATGGCGTGTACGATTGCGAGGCGAGCTGGGTGGCCCAAAGCCTTGAAGAGTTCGGCGAGCGCAAGGTGCTCAGGCGTAAATGATTCGGTGTGGCTCGTGCCCATGAGGTCGTATTATTGCTTCATTGCAATATTACGATACATATAAGTTCTGTACTATGCCGTGAACGAAAGCCGCGGAATTCCCGCGTCAAAGTCGGCCATTCGCCCAATGGGATTGGCGTTCAGCCCCTTGCTCGCTAGGGCTTCGCGCACCTGCGGCGCCGCGTCTGCACTGGCGAACACGAGCAATCCCCCGCTGGTTTGCGGGTCGCAAAGCACCGCCATGGTGTATCCGTCCATCGGACTCGAATCTGGCTGAATCGCGCGGTAGTTTGTCGTGGTCAAGTTGGGTAGGCAGAACTGCTGGTAGAGGGCGCGAAGGCGTTGGGGGTCGTAGGTCGCCACCGCGGTCATGTCGAGCTCTGCCCTTAGTCCACTGGCGCTGGCCACTTCGAGCAAGTGACCTGCGAGTCCAAATCCAGTGACGTCGGTCATGCTGTGAACCCCGGGGATTTCGGCTAGTTCCGGCCCAATGTCGTTGCGGGTGAGCATGGTTTCGAGCGCCCATTCGCGGTCGGAATCGGTGGCGGTTCCGCGCTTCGTAGCTGTGGCCAAGATGCCCAAGCCCAGGGGTTTGGTCAAAAAGAGCACATCGCCTGGCTGGGCTTGGTTGTTGGTTTTGAGGTGCGCCTTGTCGACGATTCCGCTGACGCTGAGGCCAAAAAGCGGTTCGGGAATGTCGATGCTGTGGCCTCCGGCGAGCGGAATCCCGGCTTCGCGGCACACGTCACGGGCCCCCTCAATCACTCGGCCGGCCAGCTCTGCCGGCAGGCGCTCAATCGGCCACGCGAGCAGTGCTAGTGCTGAAATGGGCTTGCCGCCCATCGCGTACACGTCGCTCAGTGCGTTGGTTGCCGCGATGCGGCCAAAGTCGTAGGGGTCGTCGACGATTGGGGTAAAAAAGTCGACGGTTTGCACGAGACCGCGGCCGTCGCCAAGGTCGACTACGGCAGCGTCGTCGGCGTGCTCGTGGCCCACCCAGAGCTGGGGCCAAAAATCGTTGGAGCGGACGCCACTCGCGCCGAGTATGCACTGAAGGGCCTCAGGGCCGAGTTTGCATCCGCATCCGGATCCGGGGTTGAATTCAGTGAGTTTCATGCTAGTGTTTGGAGTTCGCGGGCGACTTCGGCGTCGCTCTTGCCGGTACCGTCCAGGCGGGCGGTTATGGTTTCGGTCCGTGCGGCTACACTTTCGGCGTAGGTTCGGTCGTAGTAGTGCAGCGCGATTCGGGCGGCGTCAGCAAGGTTGCCTTGCTGGACGTGGTCCACGGCGGCCCGTGCGTTTTGGTCCCCCAAACGCTTCGAAATGCGTACAAACGTTTCGGAGAGCTCTTCTCGGGATGCTTGGCCGTATGCCGCGACCAGTCGTTCAATGCGTTCGTCAAGGCTGCGCTCAAGCAGCACCACCGGAGCCGATTTTTTGTGCGCAAAAAAGCTCTGCTGCAGCCAAATACGGCCAATGGAGCGCGATTCGTCCTCAATCCAAATTCGTGGTTGGCCGTCGAGCTCGGCCAGGCGCACGGCTCCGTCGTTCTCAAACTGTTCGTTGGTGGGCTGCGGAAGCTCGCCAATCTGACCAAATGCGGAACCCTTATGGTTCGCCAACCCTTCGAGATCGAGCACTGGCGCGCCCAGTTCGAGCATGGCGCGAAGTACCTCAGTTTTACCAGATCCAGTGAGGCCCGCAAGCACAATGTAGGGCCGTTCCGCACCCCAAGATTCGAGTACGCGACCGCGGTAGGCTTTGTAGCCACCCTCCCAGCGATTCACTTCGTATCCGGCGGTTCCGAGCAACCAAGCCACGGATCCGCTGCGTTGGCCTCCGCGCCAGCAGTAGACTTCGACGGGCGTGGCGTCGCGCTTGACGTGGGCGTCCACTTCGGCCACCAAATCAGCCATGCGCAGTCCGGCGTACTTGAGGCCCAGGCGCACCGCTTTGGCGGGGGATTGCTGCTTGTAGACGGTTCCGATTTCGGCCCGCTCGCCGTCGCTGAATAAGGGCAGCGAAATGGCCCCAGGCGCATGGCCGTTGGCAAACTCTGAAGGGCTTCGAACGTCAAATAGGGGCATTGAGCGAAGGTACGATGCGCCCTACCTTTAGGCCGTGCGAAGCGTAATTCTTCTCAGTTTGGCCGCGGTGGCGGTCGCATCCTGTGTGGTGCCGAAGCAGGCCGTAGAACGCCAGGTGGCGGTGGTGGATCGCCTTCGGGCAGACAGTGCTTCAGCCCATGTGCGCGTGCTCGCGGTCCGCGACAGCTTGCAGGCCATTGAAAACTGGGGCGAGCAGTCTGAAAAAGCGTCGGTAGAACTCGCCCGCGAGCTCGAGCGCAAGGCAGACGAGCTTCAGTTAGCCCAGCTTCGCGCGGATTCGCTTCACGAGCGTGTGCTTAAGAATGCGACCCAGCGCGACGTGTGGCGCCTCGAACGCCTCGCCGCAGAGCGCAAAATGCTCAAGGCCCAGCGCCGCGCGGACTCTCTTCAAGAGGTGGTCATTCTGCTACAGACGGCCAAAAAGCGCCGGTAGCGGGGCGGAACTCAGTCCTTTTCGACAAAGTCAAGGTCGCGGCCAAAGGTTTCGGCCAATCCTGCTGCAGCCCAAAGGGTGACGGCAAAGACGATCACGGCGGTCAGGATTCCGCCCTCGAGGTAGCCGGCTTTGGCGGTAAGCCACAAAAACAGCGCTGAAATCAGGTTGAGCGACCCGCGCACCATATTTGGAATCGTCGTGGCGGCGGTGGCGCGCAGGTTGGTTCCGAAGTTTTCGGCGCCCACCGTCACAAAAAGGGCCCAGAATCCGGTCCCGAAGCCCATGATTCCGCAAGCCCAGTAAAGTTCGTTGGCGGTGGATGCCGTGAAAAAGCGAAGCATGCCCAACGCGGTAATCGCGTAAAACACGTACAGCGC
>CAYYWL010000013.1:11224-20781 GCA_964475135.1 uncultured Owenweeksia sp. | reverse complement strand
CCGTGAAAAAGCGAAGCATGCCCAACGCGGTAATCGCGTAAAACACGTACAGCGCCTTTTTACGCGACTTAAGTGCTTGACTCAGCAACCCGATGAGAATGTCGCCCGCCGAAATCGCGGCGTAGGCGTAGAGGATTCCGCGGCCCGGATCAATGGCCTCGGTTATGTCAAGGTGCACCGCGAATTCGCGGCTAAAGCTCACGAGGATTCCGATGACAAACCAGGTCGGGAGTCCAATCAGCACGCTGCGCAGGTAGCGCATGCGGCGTTCGCGGGTTCGAACGAGCTGAAGAAGGCTTCCGCGCACCACGTCGGTACGGGCCGCGGTTTGGTGAAAGAGTCCGGAATCCAGCACGTTAAGGCGCAGAAGTAGTAAGCTGAGGCCCATTCCGCCCCCGATGAAGTAGGCAGTGCGCCATTCCACGGCTTGGGCGACAAAAAACGCGGCGACGGCGCCCAAAAGCCCAATACCCGCGACAAGTGAAGTGCCGATTCCGCGCTTGGCGGCCGGAAGCAGTTCGCTGACCAGCGTAATGCCCGCGCCGAGCTCGCCGGCCAGGCCGATTCCGGCCAAAAACCGCACGACGGCGTACTGCAGTTCGTTCTGAACGAGACCGTTGGCGAGGTTTCCGGCGGAATAAATCAAAATAGACAAGAAGAGCACGCGGGTGCGACCAAGGCGGTCGCCGAGGATGCCCCAAAGGATTCCGCCCAGCATCAGCCCAAACATTTGGACGTTGATGATGAGGAGGCCGCTTTCAAACGAATTCGCGACGCCGAGGTCGTCAAGCGACGGAACCCGTACAATGCTGAACAGCAGCAAGTCGTAGATGTCTACGAAGTAGCCCAAGGCGGCGACCCATACTGCGGCGCTGCGCCACACGCTTTGGGTCGGCATCCTAAATAAAGCGTTTAATAATGCGGAGCCGGTGGGTGTGGCGTCCGAGGTCGGCGTTGTAGATTCCGCTCGGGTCGAGTGCATCGACGCGTACTGAACCGCTCGCGTGCAGAATTCGGTGCTCGCTCAGCACAATTCCGACGTGGGTGATTCGGCCCTCTTCGTTGTCAAAAAAGGCAAGGTCCCCCTCGAGCGCCTCTTCAAGAAAGTCGACGACCTGGCCCTGGTTGGCCTGCTGGTGGGCGTCGCGCAAAAGGTTGATTCCCGACATCCGGAACGAAACTTGGGTAAGTCCGCTGCAGTCGATCCCGAATGCGCTGCGGCCTCCCCAGAGGTAGGGCGCGTTCAAAAAGGTGAACGCGTGGCGAACGATTCCGTCGCGCGAAGGGTTCTGGTCAGCCAACGGGCCTTGGTAGGCATAGGTTTCGTCGGCGAGTTCGAGCTGGTCGCCATCCAAAAAAGGTAGAAAGGATCCGGCGACCACGGTGCGGGTCTTCATGGGCTGAAGGTGGTCGACGAGGTCGACGGCACTAGCCACTACCGGTTGGGGTCGGTCGAGTTGGCTGCGGTAGGATTCGCGACTGAGTTCGGCAGTTTGCTGGGTGAGGACCCATCCTTCATAGCCGTCGTGTCCGAGGCGAATGTGGCTCCATTCGCGCTCGTGGCCTAGGATTTCAAACACTTCACCGAATAGGCCTTGATTGACCATTTCGCTGCGGTGCGCCGGCTCGCGGCGCATCGGGGTGAGGCTGAACGGAAAGCTGCCGAACATGCCCCGAAGATACGCAGGTTCGGGCTTCGGTACTCGTTGAAGCATTTATATACGTATAAAACGTACGTACAGCCTCAATTCAGTGTACTTTTGGCCGATGCCAGCCTTCACCACCAGCTTGCCCGACGACCTGCTGCGCGACCTCGCACAGCGGGCTGAGGCGTACGGGCTTCCGCGCAACCGCTTCATTGAGCGGGCCCTGCGCATATACCTTGAACAGTTAGACAAGGCCGAATTCCGCGCGTCGTACCAGCGAATGGCAAAAGATCCCGACACGCTGCAGCTCGCCGAGGAGGGAATGGCCGCCTACCTTGAGCAGCTCGGTGATGGCCGTCCAGGGTGAGCTTTGGACGGCGGACCTCAATCCGGTGCGCGGCAGTGAGCAAGCAGGGTTTCGACCCGTGCTGGTGGTGAGCGGCAACTTAATGAACGCCCACCTCAACGTGGTTTGGGTGTGCCCATTGACTTCGAAACTGCACGGTTATGCGGGCAACCCTCAGCTGCAGCCTTCAGTTGAAAATGGTTTGTCGGTTCCTAGCGAAGTACTGGTCGTTCACATGCGCAGCTTAGGTCGGTCGCGTCTGGTACAGCGACTCGGGTGCGTAGACCCCGAAGTGATGGACGTGGTCCACCAAACCGTCGCTAAAATCCTAAAGTACTAGAACGAGATCGAGAACTCCGGCTCGACCGACACGTCGATCGGGGCTTTGCTGACCGGGTGCTCAAACTGGATGCGCTGGGCGCAAAGGTCGATTCCGCCGTCGGCGTTTGGGCGCTTGGCTCCGTACTTCAGGTCGCCTTTAATCGGGTGGCCGATGGCCTGCATCTGGCAGCGAATCTGGTGGTGGCGCCCGGTCTCGAGGTCCACTTCGACGCGGGTGTAGCGGTCTCCAGCCGACAGCACTCGGTAGCGAAGCACGGCGCGCTGGGCGTCTTTGCGGGTCGAGACAAACGACTTCTTTTTTACTCCGTCGCGCCAGAGCATGTGCTCGAGTCGGGCTTCGGGCTCGGCGGGGTGGCCTTCGACCAGGCACTGGTAGGTTTTTTGGATTCCGCGGTCGGCAAATAATGCGTTCATGCGGGCCAGCGACTTGGACGTTTTGCAGAGCACGACGATTCCGCTTGTGGGACGGTCTAGGCGGTGCGGAAGCCCAATAAACGCCTTACCCGGTTTGCCAAAGCGGCGCGCCACGTCTTCGGCGGCCCAGTCGAGTAGGGTAGGGTCGCCCGTTTCGTCGCCCTGTACCAGCAGGCCAGCGGGCTTGAAGACGATCAAAAGATGGTTGTCTTCCCAGAGTACGCGGGGACTCGCCATTAGTAGCGCTCCTGGTCGTTGGGAAAGTCCTGGCTGCGGACGTCGGCCACGTACTGGCGAATGGCAGCCGGAATTACTTCGCCCAACTGCGCGTAGCGGCGCAAGAAGCGCGGATTGAATTCCGTGTTCATGCCCAGCATGTCGTGAAGGACTAAAACTTGGCCGTCTACCTCAGCGCCGGCACCGATTCCGATGGTCGGAATCCGAAGCGCCTTAGTGACCTTGGCCGCAAGCGCCGCAGGGATTTTTTCTAAAACCAACGCAAAGCAGCCCGCCTCTTGAAGGGCAAGGGCGTCCTCGATCAGCTTGGTGGCTTCGGCATCTTCTTTGGCGCGCACCGCGTAGGTTCCGAACTGGTAAATGCTCTGGGGCGTCAGGCCCAGGTGGCCCATCACGGGAATCCCAGACTGAACCAAGCGCTGCACCGTGGAGGCCACTTCGCTTCCGCCTTCGAGCTTGACTGAGTGGCCGCCCGATTCTTTCATGATGCGAATGGCGGAACTCAGCGCCTCTTTGGGGTTGCCCTGGTAGCTTCCGAAGGGCAAATCCACCACCACTAGGGCGCGGTCGACACCGCGCACCACACTGGATGCATGGTAAATCATTTGGTCGAGGGTGATTGGTAGGGTCGTCTCGTGGCCCGCCATGACGTTGCTCGCGGAGTCGCCCACGAGAATGACGTCAACGCCTGCTGAATCCACCAGCTTGGCGAACGTGTAGTCGTAGGCGGTGAGCATTGAAATTTTGATTCCGCTGTGCTTCAATTCGGCCAGCGAATGCGTGGTCACCTTTTTAAAGGACTCTGGACCGGTCTTTTTTTGCGTCGACATGAGGCAAAGGTAGGCGAGGGCCCCGCTTTGCTATCTTTGACGTCTATGTTTCGACGCGCCCTCCTCTTTTTATTCGGAATCCTAGTGTTCGCCAGCTGCGACAACACCCTTGACGTCACCGCCGACTTTGAGCGTGTGCCGGTGGTCTACGGCGTCATCAACCCCAAAAGCGACACGCAGTACGTGCGCATCGGCCGCAGCTACTTGGGCGAGAACGGCCCGGCGGGCGGATTTGACCACCCCGATTCACTCTACTACCCAAGCTTGGTCGCCGAACTCAAGGCCTTTGGCCCCAACGGAGCGCTGATCTTTACCGAGAATTACACCGAGACCACCGATATTCCTAAGGATTCAGGACTTTTTACGGGCGTTGGCCACAAGGTCTACCGTTTTATTCGTCCAGGTTTCTCAAAGTTGCCCAACCGCACCGACTACCGCTACGAGCTGACCGTGCGTGAGGCTCCGGGTGCCGCGGTGCTGGCCTCAGCGAGCACGCCGTGCGTCGACAGCATCAAGCTTAAGTCGCCCGGGTACTTTGGTACGTTCAAGTTGGCCATTGCTTCCAAAAACGGCTACAAGCTCGAGTGGTACCAGGCCAAAAATGCCCGGTCCTACCAGGGCTATGTGGACTTTCACTACATGGAAATGCCGGTGGGTCGCCAGGCCGATTCGGTGCGCCGCACGGTGCGCTACCCACTTCCGTACATCACGGGCGGAACCCTTTCAGGCAACGTACTCATCAGCAACACCATCGACTACCAAACGTTTTACACGTTTTTGAAGGAGCGCATCCCCGCGCCCGCCACCGGCAACGTGCGCTTCTTTCGCGGAATGGCGCTCTACCTCAACGCCGGCAGCGACGACCTCGCCACCTACATTTCGGTATCGCAGCCCTCGAACTCGATCAACCAGGACCCACCGTTCTTTACCAATATTCAGGGCGGAGCCGGAATCTTCGGCAGCAAGTCGTCAATCTTTCGTCCATACTTGGGCCTGTCGAATCCATCGCTCGATAGTTTGGGCAATTCCAAGCTGACGTGCGCCCTGCAGTTTGCCCGCGCTTCGGGCGGAGACACTTGCGCCTGTGGGCCCCAGCGCCTCTGGGACCGCTGCTTCTGACGCGGTACAAACCAATTAAAGCCATGAACCGCGCCAATTCGGCGCGGTTTTTTTGTGTGCCCCTGCCAAATTGTCTGAATTTGGCAGGGTTCCGCCCCTGTGCCGCCGGTGGTACAGTGCTTGCCCAATCTTGGACAAATCAACACCAAAGAACTCCAAATCATGGGAAAAATTATCGGCATCGACCTCGGAACAACCAACTCCTGCGTCGCCGTTATGGAGGGCAATGAGCCCGTTGTTATTCCGAACTCAGAAGGTAAGCGCACGACGCCCTCGGTAGTCGGGTTTGTGGATGGTGGCGAGCGCAAAGTGGGCGACCCCGCAAAACGCCAGGCGATCACCAATCCCACCAAAACGATCTTTTCGATCAAGCGCTTTATGGGCGAGTCCTACTCCAACAGTGAGAAGGAAGTCGGCCGCGTTCCGTACAAAGTAGTGAAGGGCGACAACAACACGCCCCGCGTGCAGATCGACGACCGCGCCTACACGCCGCAAGAGATTTCGGCAATGATTCTTCAAAAAATGAAGAAGACCGCTGAGGACTACCTCGGCACGACGGTGGATGAGGCCGTGATTACGGTTCCGGCCTACTTCAACGACGCCCAGCGTCAGGCTACCAAAGAAGCGGGCGAAATCGCCGGCCTCAAGGTGCGCCGCATCATCAACGAGCCGACCGCAGCAGCTTTGGCCTACGGCATCGACAAGATGAACCGCGACATGAAAATTGTCGTGTTTGACTGCGGTGGCGGAACCCACGACGTATCAGTCCTCGAGCTCGGCGACGGCGTATTTGAGGTAAAGTCAACCGACGGCGATACCCACCTTGGTGGCGACGACTTCGACGACCGCATCATCAACTGGTTGGCCGACGGATTCAAAGCCGACGAAGGCATCGACCTGCGCCAAGACGCGATGGCCCTTCAGCGCCTCAAGGAGGCTGCTGAGAAAGCCAAAATCGAGCTTTCAAGCACCAATGCAACCGAAATCAACCTTCCGTACATCACGGCCACAGCCAGCGGACCCAAGCACATCGTGCGCAACCTCAGCCGCGCTGAGTTTGAGCGCCTCGTGGCCGACCTGGTTGACCGCACGATCGAGCCCTGCAAGAGCGCCCTCAAGAACGCCGGACTCAGCACCAGCGACATCGACGAGGTCATCATGGTGGGTGGTTCAACCCGCATCCCCGCGATTCAAGAGGCCGTAAAGAAGTTCTTCGGCAAGGAGCCCAACAAGGGCGTCAACCCCGACGAGGTGGTGGCCATCGGTGCCGCCATCCAAGGCGGAGTTTTGGCCGGCGACGTCAAGGACGTGCTGCTGCTTGACGTGACGCCGCTTTCGCTCGGAATCGAGACAATGGGCGGCGTAATGACCCGCTTGATCGAGTCCAACACGACGATTCCGACCAAGAAGTCTGAGGTGTTCAGCACCGCCAGCGACAACCAGCCCAGCGTTGAGATCCACATCCTGCAGGGCGAGCGCCCGATGGCCAAGGACAACAAGACGATCGGCCGTTTTCACCTGGACGGAATTCCGCCCGCACCCCGCGGCGTACCCCAGGTCGAGGTGACGTTTGACATCGACGCCAACGGAATCCTGCATGTGAGCGCCAAAGACAAGGCGACCGGCAAGGAGCAAAAGATCCGCATCGAAGCTTCTTCAGGCCTAAGCCAAGAAGAAATCGAAAAGATGAAGAAGGAGGCCGAGGCCAACGCAGACGCCGACAAGCTCGCCAAAGAGCGCGTCGACAAGCTGAACGCCGCCGACCAAATGATTTTCCAAACCGAGAAGCAGCTCAACGAGTTTGGCGAAAAGCTCGGCGACAAGAAAGGCGCTATTGAGTCTTCGCTCGAGAACCTGAAGAAAGCCCACGCCAGCCAAGAGATTAGCGCCATCGACGCCGCCATGGAGCAGATCAACGAAGCCTGGAAGAACGCTTCTGAAGAGATGTATAAGGCCCAGCAAGAGGGCGCCGCCAGCGGAGACGCCAACGGCCCAGGCGCTGGTTCAGCCAACGCAGCCGACGACGTGACCGACGTCGACTTCGAAGAGGTTAAGTAATCCTTAGCCGGTAAAAAAAAGGCCGCCTCTCGGGGCGGCTTTTTTTTGTGGGGTTGGCTGTTTTGTGAGGTTGGCTCGTTAGTTCAAAGCCCAAAAGACGATAGCTTGGTGAACTCAAGGCGCATTAAAGCGCCAAACAATGAGAAGCCGTTAGCCTGTCAGCCAACGAGCTTACCTTGCCAACCTCGCTAACCGGCTACTTCGCCCGAAAGGCCCCGTACTTCAGGATGCAGTAGATGGCGCGCACGCCGTCCTTCCAGCCGATTTTTTTACCTTCTTCGAAGGTGCGGCCGTAGTAGCTGATTCCGACCTCGTAGATGCGGACTTTCGGCACACGGGCAATTTTGGCGGTGACTTCGGGCTCGAATCCGAAGCGGTGTTCGCGCAGTTGGAGCGACTGAATGAGGTCGCGGCGAAAGAGCTTGTAGCAGGTTTCCATGTCGGTCAGGTTCAGGTTGGTGAACATGTTCGACAGGAAGGTCAGGAACTTGTTGCCGATGGAGTGCCAGAAAAAGAGGATGCGGTGGGCGTTTCCGCCCATAAAACGCGATCCGAAGACCACGTCGGCGTGGCCGTCAATCACGGGCTGCAGCAGCGCCACGTATTCGTTGGGGTCGTACTCGAGGTCTGCGTCTTGAATAATCACGTAGTCGCCAGTGGCCATGGCGATGCCGGTGTGCAGCGCGGCGCCTTTGCCCTTGTTGACTTCGTGCTTGCGGTAGGTGAGGGGCAGTGAGGGGTTGGTCGACGCGTAGCGCTCGATGGCCTCCTCGGTTCCGTCTTTGCTGCAGTCGTTGACGACGATAAGCTCTTTGGTCCACCCATCGGGCAGGCGGCAGTCGCGGACTTTGTCCAAAATGAGGTGAATGGTCGCGGCTTCGTTGTAGGCCGGCATGACGATGCTGAGTACGGGCATAGGGCGCAAAAGTACGGACTGCGCACTACCTTCATCCTATGAGCGAATTAATCGATTACGGGGCGGAACGCTTCGCGCGGCAATCCTTGGGCACCGAAGTGCCTGAACTAGCCGGAACTGAGTCGGTGCGCTGGATTTTGTGGGATGCCCCCGCTCAAGAGTCCGCGCTGCGCGCTGCGGTTGCGGCATGGGGACTGCATCCGCACATTGCAACTGATTTGCTGGACACCGAAGCTCGTGCCAATCTTGAAGAGTACCCTGACCACCTGTACATGGACTTGGATCTGGTGGTTCCGAGCGAGCTCGGTACGCTCAAATTTGAGCAGGTTGGACTTGTGCTGCATGCCCATGGCGTACTCACGCTGTGCCGCCCGGGGCTTTTTCACGCAGTCGAAGAGCGCATTGAGGCGCAGCGCGGCTTGGTGCGCAGCAAGGGTTCGGACTACCTCTTTATTCGACTCATCGATGCGGCGCTCAAACCCTACGATCAGCAGCTCGATCACCTTGAAGGGGTACTCGACCACCTTGAAACCGAGGTGGTGCACCGCCCCAGCCAGCGTATTGTCGTGAATATTTTGAAGGTAAAGCGTCAGATCAGTGCCCTACGGCGCCATGTGGCTCCGCTGAGAGAGGTGGTGAATTCGCTCGAAACCTCAACCCACGGAATCGTGAAGCGCGAAAACCGACCCTACGTGCGCGATGTCAAAGGCAAGGTTCAGTCGCTCTACGAACGCTTGGAGGCGCAGCGCAGCCTTCTCGAGTCGCTCGAAAGCCTGTACCTGTCGTCCGTGGGGCAGCGCACCAACGAAGTGATGCGGATTTTAACAGTCTTTTCGGCTGTCTTTATGCCGCTGACCTTTATTGCTGGTGTGTACGGAATGAACTTTACTTGGATGCCCGAACTCGCGTGGGGCTGGGGTTATCCCGCAGTGCTGCTTGTGATGGCAGCGGTGGCGGCCTCTATGATTGCGTGGATGAAGCGGAAGCGATTTTGGTGACCTTCCAGCCCGTTGCGGCAAGGAGCAGGCTGACAAGCGGACTCATCCAATTAAAGATGGCATAAATGAAGTACTCGCCGGTGGCGACGCCGAGCACGCTGGATTGGTAGGCACCGCAGGTGTTCCAGGGCACGAGGGCCGAGGTAACGGTTCCGGAATCTTCGAGGGCTCTTGAGAGGTTTTCGGGTTTGAGACCACGTTCCTCATAGGCCTTCTTGAACATGCGCCCCGGAACCACAATAGCCAAGTACTGGTCCGATGCGGTAATATTGAGCATCAAGCTGGATGCAAGGGTTGACGAAATGAGGCCGAAGGTTCCGCGTGCAATTCGCAGTAGGCCCTGTGTGAGGGTGGACAGAAAGCCAGCGGCGTCCATGATGCCCCCAAATGTGAGCGCGCAAAGAATCAACCAGACGGTGCCCAGCATGCCGTTCATGCCCTTACCCTTGAGCAGGTCACTCAGCATGGGGTGATCGATGGCAATTTGGGTGCTGCCGTACATGGCCTGCATACTGCCCTCGTACCACGCGCTGGGACCGCTGTGGCCGGCGATTTCGGCGATAATGTGCGGCTGAACGATGTTGGCGGCGACGGCACCGGCGAGGGTTCCAAGGCCCATTGCGGCTAGTGCATCCAGCTTAAGAACAATGA
>CAYYWL010000013.1:0-11124 GCA_964475135.1 uncultured Owenweeksia sp. | reverse complement strand
CCGGCGAGGGTTCCAAGGCCCATTGCGGCTAGTGCATCCAGCTTAAGAACAATGAGGGCAATGCTGGCGATCGGAACCAGTAGTAGCCATGGGCTAATGGTGAATTTGGCCTCGAGCAGTTCGGTAATTACGGCCACTTCACTGAGGTCGCCGGATTCGTTGGCCGAGAGCCCTTTGACGCCAAACACTGCCAGGGCTACAAGGATTGCAGGCCCCGAGGTCCAGATCATGTGGCGAATGTGGTCGGTGAGTTCGGCTCCAGCCATGGTGGCTGCAATATTGGTGGTGTCGCTTACCGGAGACATTTTGTCGCCGAAGTAGGCGCCCGAAACGACGGCTCCGGCAATCCACCCTGCGGGCAGTCCCAGACTCTGGCCGATGCCCATCAGGGCGATTCCGACGGTCGCAGCGGTGGACCACGACGAGCCGGTTGCCAGACTTACGGCGGCGCTGAGTACCGTTGCTGCGACGAGAAAAGTCTGCGGCGTCAGCATTTTCAGACCGTAGACGATAAGGGTGGGGATGATTCCGCTCGCCATCCACGTGCCGGCAAGGGCACCAACCATCAGCAAAATGAGTAGGGCCTTAGCGGAATCAGACACCGTTCCTTGAATGCCGTGCCAGATGAGCGATTTGCGGTCCTTGGGGGCTAGTAGCGCGGCCACTCCGGCTGAAGCGAGCAGAATGAGTTGGTTGCTGCCTTCAAGACTTCGGTCGCCGTATACCTGAACGTTGAAGACGAGGGCAGCAATCAGAACGAGGAGGGGAGTCAGGGCGCGCAGCATGGGCCGCAATATCGGGAATATGCGCGAAACGCGTTAGGCGTTTTCAAGCCACGGGCCGAGGACCTCTACGACCGTGTCGAGGGGGAGGCCTTTGACGTTGTCAAACGTTCCGTTAATGCGTTCGATGGCTAGTTGGCCAAACCACTCTTGGGCTCCATAGGCGCCCGCCTTGTCAAGCGGTTGAAACGTTTCAACGTAGTAACGAATAAATGCGTCGTCAACTCGGTGAAACGTCACCTCAGCCACTGATTCAGCCTGCGACCATTGGTGCCCGTCGGTGGCGCACACTGCGGTAATCACTTTATGCGTTTGCCCGCGAAGCGTTTGAAGCATTTCAACCGCGTGGTCCAGGTCGCGGGGCTTGCCAAAGCGACGGCCCTCAAACCAGACTTCAGTGTCGGCGGTGAGCAGGACCTCGCCGTGGGCAAGTTCCGGTACAAGTGCCTCAGCCTTGAGGCGCGCCACGTAGCGTACCGTCTCGACGTCGCTCAGCACCCCCGGAGCCGATTCGTCAGCGTCACTCGTGCGCACGGTGTACGGAATCCCCAAAACAGCAAGCAGCTCGCGCCGGCGGGGAGAGGCACTGCCCAGCACCAGCTGGCCGCGCAAGGTGTACGGAAGCATTTTCACCAATTTCTGTGTTCCGGTAAATTCCAGGTGCCTTGGGCGCGTAGCACCTGCTCGATGACCTCACGCACGCATCCGCGGCCACCCTCAATCGGCGAAATGTAGTCCACAATGGCTCTGACTTCAGGTGCCGAATCCTGAGGGCAGCACGAGAGACCCACGCGCAGTAATACCTCCATGTCGGGCAAATCGTCGCCTATGTACAGCACTTCCTCGTCGCGCAAATCGTACATCGCCAGCCACTCTTCGTAGGCCTCGATCTTGTGCCGAGCGCCCAGCCAAACGTCCTGCACTCCAAGGCCTTTCATTCGCTCTTTCACCGTTTCGGACTTGCCTCCGGTGATCGCCGCCAAAATAAATCCCTGGCGCGCAGCTACTTGTACGGCGTATCCGTCTTTGCTGTGAAAATTGCGAATGGGTTCTTGGCCCGGCCAAAGCTGAACGGTTCCGTCGGTAAACACGCCGTCGACGTCAAACGCCATCGCTTTAATGTTTTTGAGCTTGGTTTTGTAGTTCATCGCGTGTGGCGTTCAATAGATTCACTCAAAGCTTGGTATACGGTGCGGAACCCTTCGGGTAACCGCTCAAGGTGCTGATCCACGGTGCTGCGGTCTCCACGTGCGGCAGGTCCCGTTTGCAAAGTCCGGGCGTCGCCATCCACGGCATCGCGAACGGTGTCTACAAGCATATCGCGGTAGACGCTCAGATCAAGACCGACCTCCGCGCAGTAGGCCTGGAGCAAGGCCACCACGTGGTTGCTGAAGTTGTTGGCAAAGACAGCCCCAAGGTGGTAGCGCCCCCGATCTTCGCTGCTTGCGGAACGGGGCTCAGGGCAACCCAGCCGTTGCGCTACATCGCGCACCGCCTGCGCGGCGCGCTCGTCGGTGGATTCGGCGAAGACCGGAACTTGGTTCCACGCCACACTCGACCGAAACGAAACCATCGGATAAAACACTCCCCGGGATCCCTGTCCGAGCGCCGAAAGGGGGACAGCCCCGGCGCAGTGCAGCACCACAGCGGGCGTTTCGGCTAGTGCCGCCGCACATTGGGCCACTGCAGCGTCTGGAACGCTCAGCACCACCATATCGTCAACCGTTAAGCCACTAATGCCCGAAAATCCGCGACCCGCAACGGCAATCGCCTCAGGAAGCGCTGCGGTGAGCGCCGAGCCCACACGGCCACGGCCCACCACATAGATCATGCCTTTGGCGCGGGTTTGGGGCCGGCAATCCGCTTGGCCACGGCAAGCCCTGAGCCAATCGCCAAGAGCACCACGCCCAACCAAAGCAGGTTGATGTACGGGAATATGAATGCCTGAAGCAGAATAAACTCATCATCCTCAGGCGACTTGCGCCAAAACTTCATGGTAAAGCGACCGGGTTCGTCAGAAACGCCGTCGAATCGGGCTTTGACGCCAAGGGTCACGAATTCGGCTTCGCCCGGAGTTGCTTGGTTGCCGCGCACTTGGTACGGAACGTCGATAGTTTCGCTCCGGCCGTCCATGTGCTTGAGCGTCAAGCGAGCTGCCATGTCGAGCGCCGCAAGGTCGCCCGTTTCTTGCACCATCTGGGCGTCGTTGACGATGATGCTGTCGCAGCGCATCATGAACTCGTCAAACACAAACACTTCTTCGCCACGGCCCATGGTGGCCTCCATTTCTTCGGTCCAACCGCTCTTTTTTTCTTCGGGACTGCGCATGTCGGCAAAGCTCACGTAGGTGTAGATGTCGCGGTCCCAGTAGTGCTTGGTCGACGGCTCGCGCACGTTGCCCATTCGGGGGTTGATCTGGATGTACGGGGCCAGCGAGAATAGCTTTTCGCCGGGCGTTTGGTCCGGGTTGGTTCCGTAAAAATTGACGTCGTAGATCTGAAAATGCCCTTCGCGGCGTTCGCCGGTCCACTCGACCCAGTAGGGGTGCATCGAGACGGTGTCTCCGGCCGGAATCAAAATGTGTTCGTTGGCGGGGAAGTCCTTGTGCAAAAACACCGGATTCTGGCTAATTGCCTGCTTTTTTCCGTTGCTGATCAAAGCGCCCAGCAAAATCAACGCAAAGCCCAAGTGGGCGAGGGCGAGGCCACCGCTGCGCCAGTTTCCGCGCAAAAAGCGCAGCCAGTAGTCCAGGTTGGCAATCGCGGCAAACATGCCAGTGATCAGCAGCACGGCGTACATCGGCTGGTCAAACTTGAGCCCCCAAGCGGCCAAACCACCTAAAACGAGTGAAGCGACGAGCGACGGAATCATGCGGCGCATCATTGCATTTGGTGTCGAATCCCAGCGCAAGAAGGGCACGGCCGCCATGAACAGCGACACTACAATCGCTACCGGAATCTGAATCGAGTGGTAGTGCTTGAACACGTCGGCTGGCGGAGCCATGGCCTCGCCGAGCAAAGGAATCAAGCCTTCGGGGCCAATGATTTTGTTGAGGACCGGAATACTCGTGCTGAAGCTGATTTGCACGGCGCTGAGGAGCAGCACCAGGCTGCCAATTACCAACCAGAATTCACGCGACGAGAACGCCTCATCGGCGCTGTTCTTGGGCAGGGCGCGCCAGCGGGCGACGAGCAGCACGAGGCTTCCGAGGGCAAAAAAGCCCAAGAGCAGCATCAACTGGCCGTTGAGGCCAAGGTCGACAAACGAGTGCACCGAACTGTCGCCCAGCACGCCACTGCGCGTCAAAAAGGTCGAGTAAAGTATGAGGACGAATGTCAGCATCACCATGATGGCGGTGAGGCCGCCCGAAGTCTTTTTCTTTTTGACGATGAACATCAAGTGGCCTGCGGCTACCAGGGTGATCCACGGAACGAGTGACGCGTTTTCAACCGGGTCCCACGCCCAAAAGCCGCCGAAGCTCAGTGCCTCATAGGCCCAGGCTCCGCCCATGAGGATGCCGGTTCCGAGGACGCCCACACCAAAAAACACCCAAGGCAAGGCAGGGGTAACCCAGTCCACGGGACGGCGTTCAATCCAGCCCGCCACCACGTAGGCGAACGGAATCAGCGTCGCGGCGAAGCCCAAAAACAGGGTCGGAGGGTGGATGACCATCCAGTAGTTTTGAAGCAATGGGTTGAGACCTTGTCCGTCGCGAAACGCTGGAATTCGGATCAAGTAGTCCTTGATGGTAGTCCACGGAAGTCCCAGGTTTTCAGGAAGTTCACGTATGAGCACAAAGGGGCTGGAGCCGATTTTTGTTCCGAAGATGTAGACACCCAAGATCATGCTCGTGAGCAGCAATTGGGCGAGGCCAACGACTGCCATGGTGCCGGGCTCCCAAGAGCGGGCGCTGCGAACCAAGAACCAGCCCAAGACCATGTGCCAGAACATCCAAATGATGAAGCTGCCCTCTTGGCCTTCCCACAGTGCACTAAACACGTATTCGAGCGGAAGGTCGCGCGATGAGTGGCGCCACACGTAGTCAAACTCAAACCAGTGGCTGAGAATAGCTGTAATCAGAATGCTGAGCACCCCGAGGATTCCGATGCTGTGGAGCACAAATGAGGCTCGGCCGGCGCTCAAAAAGGGGCCGTGGGCAGGGCGGGGACGGCCTAGTTCGTCGGGACCGCTGCAGGCTCCCGGCCGAAACCAATTGAGTCCGTAGAACAGCGCGGTTCCGAGGGCACCGGTAAAGGCGAGGTAGGTAAAAAAGCGGCCCGCTAAGGCCCAAAAAGTGTGTTCCCCGATGTAGTTCATTCCGCGCTAAGCTTTGCCTCGTCGGCGTACTTGGACGGGCATTTCATCAAAATATCTTGTGCAAAAAATGCGGTGTCCCCTGAGCTGAGTCCGGTCAGCGTAATCTCTTCAGATCGCTCAAAGTCAGTAGGCTTGGGTTGGTTGAAGTACACCACGCTGCGCTCGCCGTCTTTGTCGACAGCAGTAAACCGGAGCATTGACGTTTGGGCATTAAACGTAATCGGCTGGTCCAGATCAAGTTGCCCCACTACGGTCACCGTTTCGGGACTCTTTTTTTCAGCCATTTCAAACGTTGCATAGGTGCTCGCGTCTTGGATGGTCACCATCAGCGCTCCCACCAAAAGAGCGATGACGACAAGGGCAATGATGTGGTTGCGCTTCATTTACTTCGCGGATTTTTCGGCCTTGCGCAACCGCACATCCAACCATGCCATGTAGGCTAGGATCCCGACGAAAATGATTCCGATCACGGTGATGACCACCCAAATCTTGCCGTCGGCGCGAAAGGCGTCGGCCATTTCGACGGGAGGGCCTTGCTGTAAAAAACGTTTCATACGGGTACTACTTGCTTAAACGTGCTAAACGCACTCGGAGTTCAACAATCCAAATGCCAATTCCGATCCATCCGAGCACTGCGGGGTAAAAGACCGCACGCATTCCGCTGTCGAGGTCGTACGAGCCAAACGCGGGGTTGCCGCCGTTGCCGGGATGGAGCGAGTCGGTCATGCGCGGAAGAACTCCGATGAAGACGATCATGAGTACAAACGCAAAAATGTTGAACGTACCGGCCAATCGTGCGCGCTTTTCGGGGTCCTCGATGCTGCTGCGCAGCACAAAATAGGCGAGGTAGATGAGGATGGCTACGGCAGTTCCGTTGAGCTTAGGGTCGTTGGTCCAGTAGGCGCCCCAAGTGAAGCGGGCCCAAATCATTCCGGTAAAGAGTCCGAGTGACGCGAACACCAGCGAAACCTCAGCGGCCAGGCGCGCCTTTTGGTCTGCTTCGAGCCCGGCCTGCCCGGGGCGCTGTAAGCTCCCGATACTGTGCCCCAGCGAAAGCCCCATCAACGCAATCATCGTGAACCACATGGGCACGTGAAAGTAAAGGTTGCGAATGGTTTCGTTGAGAATAAAAAGTCGCGGAACCGGAGCCGCCAAACCCGCAACCAGACTGTAGCACACGAGCGCTGCTGCTGCGGTTTTCCATGCGATTGAAAAGCCGTTTTTCACTGCTTCCAAAGGTAGGGCATAAGCACGCTCCCCAAGGCGAGCGGGAGCCCGATCATAACGACCTCGCCAAATATGGGTATTGCCAGTTCAGCCCAGTCTTGGTTGGCCACAGCCAAGCTGCTGGCGCGTCGGGCCACCAGCACTGCTGGAAGCAGCAAAGGCAGGCTCAGCGTAGCCATCAGTGTGGGGTTCGACCCGGCACGGCTCGCCAAGGCTGAAGTGAAGCTCATGGTCGCCGCAAAAGCCAGGGAACCAAGCGCTAAGGCTGTGGTCACTTTGAGTACTGCTTCAATGCTCTGTGCAGATTCCGGCATTCCAAAAAATAACCCAAAAAGCAGTAGGGCTGCGGACGCGGTGAGCAGGGTGTGCACGGCGACTTGAAGGCTTTTTACCCCCAAAATTGCTGCGGGACTCGCCAACTGGTTGAGGTAGGCCCATAGGGATTCCGGCTCGTGAAACGCCCGAAAGGCAGCCTGCATGGCACTAAAGAGCACCACAACCCAAAGAAGTGCGAGCCACACCGTCGGACTCGGCGACGGAGCCACGCTGTAGATTAAGTACGTCGCGACCGCAGTGAACAGGATGAACTGCACGCTCTGTGCGCGGTGGCGAAAGTCCGCCTGAAGTGCCCACCGACCGAGGGTCCACCAACGTTTCATAGTCCAAAGGTAGGTAGCGTGGTGAACCCTAACTTCGTTTTGCGGTTATACACCTATCATGATGAAGAAATTATTGGCCATGTCCCTACTCACAACGCTGCTCGGATGCAGCCGCTCTATGGCCCAGCCCGTAGACGCTCCTGTCGATTTCTACAGCCTTCAGGCGCGCACGCTTGACGGCGAGGTGTACGATTTTGCCCAACTCAAGGGCAAGCGCGTGCTCATCGTCAATACGGCTTCGGAGTGTGGATTCACCCCCCAGTACAAAGAGCTTCAGACCCTTTGGGACGAGGCTAAGGACGAAAACTTTGTCATCCTTGGATTCCCATGCAACGACTTTGGGGGTCAAGAAAAAGGTTCCGCATCAGAAATCGGCGCCTTTTGCCAAAAGAACTACGGCGTCACCTTTTTGATGATGGAAAAAGTTGCGATCAAGGGCGATAACCCGCACCCGGTCTACCAATGGTTGACCAGCAAGACCAAGAATGGCGCTAAGGATGCGACGGTTCGATGGAACTTTCACAAGTTCCTCATCAACGAAAAAGGTCAGTGGGTGAGCAGCCACCTGTCGACGGTGTCACCAACTAATTCCGAAATTCGGAACTTTGCGCTCGGAAAGTAACCGAGCATGCACGTAGATATCCTCGCCATTGGCGCCCACCCCGACGACATTGAGTTGGGCTGCGGCGGAACCTTAGCCAAGCACGTGGCCCTAGGCCATACCGTGGGCTTGGTTGATTTAACACGTGGCGAAATGGGTAGCCGCGGAACCGTGCTCGCGCGCGACACCGAAGCCGTTAAGGCCGCCCAAGTCCTTGGGGCGTCGTTTCGCGTCAACATCGATATGCCCGACGGGCGTTTAGTGAACGATTTTGAAAGCCAGCAGCGCATCATCGAGCTCGTTCGTGCGCACCGACCCCGCATTGTGCTTTGCAACGCTCCGCGCGACCGCCATCCCGACCACGGCGTGGCTTCGTCCATGGTGGTTGAGGCCTGCTTCAGGGCCGGGCTGCATAAGTGGGAATCGGTAGGTGAGGACGGACAGCCGCAGGCTCCGTTCCGCCCCGAGCACGTCTACCACTACATTCAGTTCTACGACCTTCAGGCGGACTTTATCGTCGATATTTCAGACTACATCGACGCCAAAATGGCTTCGCTTGCTGCCCACGCGTCGCAGTTTTACCAAGAGGGTGCCGACGGTCCAGAAACCGTCATTTCGTCCAAGTGGTTTTGGGAGTCGCTCACGGCTCGCACCGCCGAGTGGGGCCGAGTCATGGGCGTGGCCCACGCCGAAGGCTTTATTGCTCCGCGCCGACTGGGTGTGGATTCGCTGTTTTCGCTTCGGTAGTTTCGGCGAGTTTAGCAAGGTTGGCTCGTTAGCTGCTTGGCAAGTTTAGCGAGGTTGGCTCGTTAGCCAACCCTAGATTTTGATGCCTACGTTTCGGTACAGCTGCATGAACTGTGATGCAACCGTTTCTGGCCGGAACATCTTGAGTTCTTCAGCTGTACCCAGTTCTGAGGCTAAAGGCAGGTTGTGTAAGGCCGAGGCAAGGTCTGGGACGTCGTGCGACGGTCCGTCGCGGTAGGTGATTCCGCTCACGTTCTCGTACACGGATTCGGGTCCGCCGCAGTGGGTGCTGAGCACGTGCAGCCCGCGCTCACGCGCTTGCCCCACCACCATTGAAAACGTTTCGCGAGGTGAATTGACCACCAGTGCGTCGTGGCGCCCCATTTCGGACTCCAGGTCCGCAGGGGCCATGCGGCCGAGCCAGGTACAGTTGGGGGTCGCGCGAACGAGGGGCTCGAGCTGGTGGCGGTCCACCCCGTCTCCGACCAGGGTGAGGTGGTCGAGGGGATTGCGCTCAGAATGGATCCGCCAGGCCTCGATGAGCGGGCTAATGCCTTTCGTGGCGTCGACCCAGTCTCCGATGTGGAGCACGCGGCGTCCGCCAGAATTGGGCTGGCGAATCTGGTGGGGCAGGGGGGCGGCCCAGCAGTTGGGCACGACGTCAACACGGCCGACCGAGGCAAAGCGAGCGGCCAAGAAGGGTGAAACTGCGGTGCGTACGTTGGCGAAGCGGTGGGTCCAAAGAGTCCCGTGGGGAAGCGGCCCGTCGCCAAAATGCTGGTGCTCAGAGACAATACGCGGAAGGCGCTGGCCCCACTGCATAATACTGCGCACAAAAAGGTAGGCGGTGTCGCCCCCGGAACCGTGCACATGCAGCACGTCTGGGCGGCCTAGATTAAGAACGCTACGGACTTTGGAGTTCCAGCCCTTAAGGCCAGGGAGTACCGCGGGACCAGCCACGACATCGACGCCGTCAAGGGGCAGCGGACGCTCGCTACGCCCAGACCAGACCACCACGCGCTGCTGCAGCCCGGCATCGCGCAGTGCGGTTATGTGGCTGCGCACAAAGCTTCCGAACTGGGGGTCGCCCTCGTCGGGCCACATGCGCACTACGTGGGTGACGGTCATGGGGTCAAAGTTCGGTTCAAATTCCGCACAAAATGCGCCCCGTACGGACGTGACTTTTGTCATAAACTACGTCGGTGCAATTGATGAAGTTTGGGTTAATCAAACTCAAAAACCAACCCTATGAAACTCGAGCAGATTTACACCGGATGTTTGGCCCACGGCGCCTACTACATTGCATCCAACGGCGAGGCCGCCATCATTGACCCCTTGCGCGAAACCAAACCCTACATCGAGCGTGCCGCCGCAGACGGTGTAAAGATTAAGTACATTTTTGAAACGCACTTTCACGCGGATTTTGTGTCGGGTCACTTGGACCTCGCCAAAGAGACCGGTGCTGAAATTGTTTTTGGCCCCACGGCAAAGCCTGGATTTGTGGCCACAACGGCAACTGACGGTCAAGTGTTTAAAGTGGGTGATTTGAGCATTCACGTACTTCACACCCCAGGCCACACCATGGAATCCAGCTGCTTTTTGCTGCATGACGAATCTGGTAAACCCACTTCAATTTTTACGGGCGATACCTTGTTCATCGGTGATGTGGGCCGTCCAGACCTCGCGCAGCATGTAATCTCGGACTTGACCCAAGAAAAGCTGGCCTCGCACATGTACGACTCGCTGCGCACCAAAATCCTTCCACTTCCCGACGATTTGGTTGTGTACCCTGGTCACGGTGCCGGTTCCGCCTGCGGTAAAAACATGTCCGACGAAACCACCGATACGCTCGGTCACCAAAAGGCAACCAACTACGCTCTTCAGCCCATGGACCGCGAAACGTTTATCAAGGCACTTCTGGACGGTTTGACGCCTCCGCCAAGCTACTTCCCGCAGAATGTGCTGATGAACATCAAGGGCTACGATTCAATTCACGATGTAGTGGCGCAGGGTACTCGATTGCTGGCCCCTCAGGCCTTTGAGGATCTGGCTAACGAGGCCGGAGCGCTCGTGATCGACACCCGTAAGGCCGACGATTTTGCGGCGGGTCACATTCCGAACTCCGTAAATATTGGCATTGATGGCCAGTACGCAAATTGGGTCGGAACCCTCGTGCTCGACATCCAGCAACCGCTACTTCTGGTCACTGATCCGGGCCGTGAAGAAGAGGCTGTGACGCGCTTGGCGCGGGTGGGCTACGACCGCACGCTAGGCACGCTTGAAGGCGGATTTGGCGCGTGGTTGGCGGCCGGCAAAGAGGTCGACCACGTCGAAACGGTGACGGCTTCGGAACTTGAAGTGCTTGTTCGCACGAATCCCGAACTCTCGATTTTGGATGTTCGTCGGGCTTCGGAATTTGGCAGCCAGCACCTCGAGCACGCGGTGAACGCTCCATTGGACTACATCAACGAGAGCGCAAAAAAGGTGGAGGCCTCCAAAACCTACTACGTGCACTGTGCGGGCGGGTACCGTTCGATGATTTTTGTATCGGTGCTCAAGGCGCGGGGATTCCATAATTTCATCAATGTCAATGGCGGAATGTCGGCGATTAAAGAGCAGACAAAGTTGACCCTGACAGACTACGTCGCGCCTACGACAATGTTGTAGTGGGGTAGGGCAAAACTGCTTGCAAAACCAATTCGGCACGCTATATTTGCCGCCCCAAACATGGTGATTGTAGCTCAGCTGGTTAGAGCGCCGGATTGTGGTTCCGGAGGTCGCGGGTTCGAAC
>CAYYWL010000012.1:37241-50360 GCA_964475135.1 uncultured Owenweeksia sp. | reverse complement strand
GCTTCCTGACTCATGTCCCTAAGCCTCCGTCGGTACACCTCAAAGAGTTTGGCTTTGGACAGGAATCCGACCCAGCGGCCGTTGTCGATGACGGGTACGTACCACTGGTCCATGCGCTCGACGCGCTTGACGGTGTCTTCCATACTCGAATTGAGGTCGACTTGGTAGGCCACGCCCGACATAGCGTCGCGCACGGCGATGGGGGGAAGCGAGTGGCGCTGGGCGCGGCGTACGTCGTCCCAGGTGAGGGTTCCGAGCAAGCGACCGTCCTCGACGACGGCGAGCATGTTTTTTTGCTCGGCCATCAGGCGCTGCACGGCTTCGTCAAAGCCAAGGTTGGGGACCACGTCGGCGATTCCGCGCTCGAGGACGTCGTCCCACTGAATCAAGTTCAGGACGGCTTTGTCGCGGTCCGTGGTCCAGAGTCCGCCTGCGGCCGCCAGCGGAGCCGTGTAAATCGAGTGCGGGCTGATTGAGCGCGACACAAAAAAGCTCACGGCCGAGACGAGCATCAGGGGCAGAATTAGGGGGTAACCGCCGCTGATTTCGGTGATCATGAACATTCCGGTGAGGGGAGCGTGCATGACGCCGGCCATGAGCCCGGCCATGGCGACGAGCACAAAGTGGACCGAAGGCACGTCCATGCCCAAGTGGCTCAGCATGAGTACGTAGGCGAGGCCAAGAATGGCACCCATGAACAAAGTGGGGGCAAACATTCCCCCGACTCCGCCGGCGTGGATGGTGAGTCCGGCGGCAATGGACTTCATCAGGGCGAGGCCGAGCAAGAGCGCGATGACGATCCAGGGGCTGTGGTTCTGCCAGGGCACGAAGCTCTGGTCGAGCAGGGCCGCGACGTCGCCCTGCAGGGCAGCGGTGATGCTGCCAAAGCCTTCGCCGTAGAGGGGCGGAATGAGAAAAATGGTTCCGCCTAAGAGCAAGCCGCCCGAGATGGCGCGAAACCACGGACGCTTGACGTTTTCGAGCAGCGACGACGACCAGAGGTGGGCCCGCTTGACGTAGACCGAGAAGAGCGCGGTGACCACGCCCAATCCGAGGTACTGTGGGATAAAATGGGGCTCGAACTCGCCGATTCCGTTGACGGTGAATAGGGTGGTGCCGTCGCTCAAAAGCAGGCCGGTGAGCGAGCCGGTGGCCGAGGCGAGCAGCAGCGGAACCAGCGCCCCCAGCGTGAGGTCCAAGCTGAATACTTCGAGGGTGAAGACCAGCGCGGCGATGGGGGTTCCGAAGATGCTGCCGAGTGCGCCAGCAGTGGCGCACGAAATCAGCAGAATGCGCTGCTTGAATCCGAGGCGGAGCCAGCGCGCGAGGTTGGATCCGATGGCGGCGCCGGTTCCGACCGTTGGGCCCTCAAGGCCCACTGAGCCGCCAAATCCGACGGTGAATGCCGAGCCCACAAAACTGGTGTACATGGCCGACCGCGGAATGATTCCGCCGTCCTTTGCGATCGAGCTCAGGGCCATGGGAATGCCTTCGCGCATCCGCCATTTGAGGCTGCGGCGCAGGACCATGACGATGCTGATTCCGACCAAGGGAAAAAGAAAGTAGGCGACCTGGTAGATGTCGCTGAGGCGCTCGGCCACCACGAGCTCGCGCACGGCGTGGGCGGCGTTCTTCAGGACGACCGCGACCAAGCCCGATATGAGCCCTGTGACCACCGCAACCAGCACCAAAAAAGTGCTCGTGTCAAGGTTTTGGGCCCGCCAAATCAGGAAGCGGCGGAGCAGCCGCTCAATCGCTTCCCGGCCCCGAATCATGCCTTAGGGTTCGGCCTTAGAAGTAGGTTGAGCTCCTCCATCTGCGCCTCGGCAATGGGCGAGGGGGCGTCGATCATGACGTCGCGGCCCGCGTTGTTTTTCGGGAAGGCGATGTAGTCGCGAATGACTTCGTCGCCGCCCATCAGGGCTACAAGGCGGTCAAAACCAAAGGCGATTCCGCCGTGGGGAGGCGCGCCGTACTCGAAGGCGTTCATCAAAAATCCGAACTGTGCCTGCGCCTCTTCGGGGCTGAATCCAAGCAGCTCAAACATGCGGGCCTGCAGGGCGCGGTCGTGGATGCGGATCGATCCGCCGCCGATTTCGTTGCCGTTCAGCACAATGTCGTAGGCGTTGGCGCGCACGGCTCCGGGGTCGGTGTCCAGCAGCGGAATGTCTTCGGGCTTCGGACTCGTGAACGGGTGGTGCATGGCGAACCAACGGCCAGACTCTTCGTCCCACTCGAGCAGGGGGAAGTCCACGACCCACAGAGGCGCAAACTCAAAGGGCTTGCGCAGCCCGAGTTCCTGGCCCAGATGCAGGCGCAGCTCGCTGAGGGCCTTGCGGGTTTTGTTGGCTCCGCCGGCAAGCACGAGCACGAGGTCTCCGGGCTCGGCGCCAAAGGCGTCTGCCCAGCCGCGCAGGGCCGTCTCGTCAAAAAACTTGTTGGCCGATGAGGTGGGCACCCCGTTCTCGTCCACGCGCATCCAAATCAGGCCACTCATGCCGAGCTGCGGGCGCTTCACGTAGTCGGTCAGGGCGTCGAGCTGCTTGCGGGTGTAGGATCCGCACCCCTTGGCGTTGATTCCCACCACGAGCTCGGCTTGGTCGAACACGGGGAATCCCTGGCCCTTGACGCGGTCGGTGAGCTCGACGAACTCCATGCCAAATCGGATGTCGGGCTTGTCGTTCCCGTAGCGGCGCATCGCTTCGGCGTAGGTCATGCGCGGAACCTCATTCAGTTCCACCCCGTGCACCTCGCGCAGCACGTGGCGCACCAAGCCCTCAAAGGTGTTGAGAATGTCTTCTTGCTCGACAAATGCCATTTCGCAGTCGATCTGCGTGAATTCGGGCTGGCGGTCGGCGCGCAGGTCTTCGTCGCGGAAGCAGCGCACGACCTGGTAGTAGCGGTCCATACCGGCCACCATCAGCAGTTGCTTAAATGTTTGCGGCGACTGCGGAAGCGCGTAAAACTGGTTTTGGTTGAGGCGCGAAGGCACAACGAAGTCGCGGGCGCCTTCAGGCGTCGACTTGATCAAAAACGGAGTCTCGACGTCGACAAATCCGAGGGTGTCGAGGTAGCTGCGCACCGAGCGGTTGATGCGGTGGCGCAAGAGTAGGTTGTTGCGCACCGGAGCCCGGCGAATGTCCAAGTAGCGGTACTTCATGCGAAGCTCTTCGCCGCCGTCGGTCTCGTCTTCGATGGTAAAGGGCGGAGTGGCCGCAGCATTCAGCACTGTGAGCTGATGCACCTTGATTTCGACGTCGCCGGTGGCGAGGTTGGGGTTCTTGTTTTCACGCTCGACCACGGTTCCGACCGCCTGCACGACAAATTCGCGCTGCAGCTTGCGCGCCTCAGCAAGGCGTTCGGGATCGACCAACTCGTTGAAGCTGAGCTGGGTAATGCCGTAGCGGTCGCGCAAATCGACAAACGACATTCCGCCGAAATCGCGGCGGCGCTGCACCCATCCAGAGAGGGTTACGGTTTGACCAACGTGGTCCAGGCGGAGCTCGCCGCAAGTATGGCTTCGGAACATGGCCGCAAAGGTAACGCGCCGCCCGGAGCCGGGCCGTATTTTTACGCCATGCCGCATCCTCCCGTGACCCCCGAAGACGACGTGCGCTTTATGCGCCTTGCCATTCAAGAAGCCGTCAAGGCGATGGACCAGGATGAGGTTCCGGTCGGAGCCGTCGTGGTCTGGCAAAACCGCGTCATCGCCCGCGGCCACAACCTGACCGAGCGCCTGCACGACGTCACGGCCCACGCCGAAATGCAGGCCATCACCGCAGCCAGCCACGAGCTCGCCGCCAAGTACCTGCCCGACTGCACGCTCTACGTCACCCTTGAGCCCTGCACCATGTGCTCCGGAGCCCTATTCTGGAGCCAAATCGGCCGCGTCGTCTATGGGGCGAGCGACGAGAAGCGCGGGTTTCGCACCATGGGCGGCCAGCTGCACCCCAAAACCCAGGTCACAACCGGAATCGAAGCCGAGCTCTGCGGCGATCTGCTCACCGAATTCTTTCGAGCCAAACGCAAAAAATGAAGCTGTACACCATCGAAACGGGCTTTTTTAAGCTCGACGGAGGCGCCATGTTCGGCGTCGTCCCCAAGTCCCTCTGGGAACGCACCAACCCCGCCGACGACCGCAACCTCTGCACCTGGGCCATGCGCTGCCTGCTCGTCGAGGACGGCGACCGCCTGACCCTGATCGACACCGGCATCGGCGCCAAGCAGGACGAGAAGTTCTTTAGCCACTACCACCTGCACGGCGACGCGACGCTCGACCGCAGTTTGGCGGCGCACGGGTTTCACCGCGACGACATCACCGACGTGTTTTTGACGCATTTGCACTTTGACCACGTGGGCGGAGCCGTGGCGCGCCACGGCGACCAACTGCATCCGGCCTTTGCCAACGCCCGCTACTGGTCCCACGCCCGCCACTGGGACTGGGCCACCAACCCCAATCCGCGTGAAAAAGCCAGCTTCCTGCGCGAAAACATCATGCCCCTGCAGGAATCCGGCCAGCTCAACCTCATCGAGGGCGACGCCGCACGCATCACCACGCCCCTCGGATTCGACGCCTTTGTGGTCAACGGCCACACTGACGCTCAGATGTGCCCCATCCTCGACCACGGCGGTCAAACCCTCGTGTACATGGCCGATTTGCTGCCGTCGACCGGCCACATTCCGCTGCCCTACGTCATGGGCTACGACACCAGGCCGCTACTTACCCTCGAAGAAAAGGCCCGCATCCTCAACGAGGCCGCCGACCGCGAGTACATGCTTTTTCTCGAGCACGACCCGCTCAACGAAGTGGCCATCCTTACCCCAACCGAAAAGGGCCCTCGCCTGGCCGAAGTCCAAAAACTGTAATTTGCCGACGACATGAAAAACCTTTTAAGCATCGCCGCCGCCCTCTGGGCCGCAGTAATGGGGGCCCAAACCCCGCAAGCCCCCTACTGGCAGCAGGCCGTCCGCTATCAAATCGACGTCGACCTCGACCACAACCAGCACCGCCTCGAGGGCAAAATGCGCCTGGAATACACCAACCACAGCCCCGACGCCCTCGACGAAATCTTCATGCACCTCTACTGGAACGCCTTTCAGCCCGGAAGCATGATGAGCAACATGGCCAACATTCCGACCCAGTTCAAGGACAAGGCCATCGGAACCAAAATCCAGGACCTCAAACCCCACGAAGAGGGCGAGCAAATCGTGCGTCGCATCACCCACAACGGGCGTGATCTGGCCTTTGACGTCAACCAAACCATCCTGCACGCCCGCCTCGACCAGCCCATCGCCCCCGGAGCCACCCACGTGTTCGAGCTCGAGTACACCACCCGCATTCCCATCGTCATCGAGCGCGCCGGTCGCAGCAACAAAGAGGGCGTCGACTACAGCTTCACGCAGTGGTACCCCAAAATGTGCGTCTACGACCGCGACGGCTGGCACCCCGACCTTTATGTGGCCCGCGAATTTTATGGGGATTTTGGCCGTTTCGAGGTCAACGTGACCGCCGACGCCAGCTTCGTTCTTGGCGGAACCGGTGTCCTTCAAAACCCCGCCGAAATCGGCCACGGGTACTCGGACACACCGGTCAAGCACAAGAAAAAATCGCGCATCACCTGGCGCTTTGCGGCCGACAACGTGCACGACTTCGCCTGGACCGCCGACCGCGACTACCGCCACCAGCGCTTTACGCTGCCCAGCGGAACCGAAATCCACACTTTCTACCAGCCCGACGAAAAGTCGCGCATGATGTACGAGAGCGACCGGTTCCGCGCCGACATCGCCACCTACTTCGCCTTCATGAACAAGCACTTTGGACCCTACCGCTGGCCCCAGTTCAGCGTCATTCAGGGCGGAGAGGGTGCCATGGAGTACCCCATGTGCACGCTGATGGAGTCCCATGGCGACGACTACCTCGGAACCTTTGGCGTCGTTGCCCACGAGGGCTCGCACATGTGGTTCTACGGAATGCTGGCCACCGACGAGCAGCGCTACCACTGGATGGACGAGGGCTTCACCAGCTTTGCCGAGGACGAAGTCATGAACGTCATTTCGGGCGCCTACAAGCCGAATCCGCACGAGGGCTACCTCAGCACCTTTGCCAAGCGCGCCGCTAAAGCAGCCTGGCGCGAGCCCGCCAGCACCCCGGCCAACTACTTTGACGGCAAGTTTCCGTACCAAATGGCGGCCTACATGATGGGCTCGCTCTACCTCGTGCAGTTGCGCGGAATCGTCGGCGACGATGCCTTTTGGCGCACGATGCGCCGCTACTTCGACGAGTGGAGCTTTAAGCATCCGCGCCCCGAAGACTTCGTGCGCATCGCCGAGCGCGAATCCGGCCTCGTCCTCGACTGGTACCACGACCAGTGGATCAACACCACCAAGTATCCTGACGTCGGAATCGACAGTGTGTGGTCCGACAACCGCGCCCTGACCACTGTGCGCCTTGAGCGCCGCGGTTCCATGGCCATGCCCGTCGACGTCAAAGTCACCTTCGAGAGCGGAGCCTCACTGACCTACACCGTTCCGCTCGCCGCCATGCACGGCCACAAGCGCGACCCCCAGCTCGTCCTCGCCGGCCCCTGGAACTACACCCAAAAGACCTTCGACCTCGTCATCGAAGCTCCCCTCAAGGGCGTGCGCTCCATCGAAGTCGACCCCGGCCACTGGACCGCGGACGTCAACCGGGACGACAACGTGTGGCCACAAGCAGCTAGTAACTAGCTGCTGGCTGAGATTGGCTCGTTAGCTCGTTGGCAAGGTTAGCTCGTTGGCTTGCCCCACAGGGGCCCTAGCTGCGAAGCAGCCCTAGCGCGAAGCGCTCGAGCCTGAGCGCCGCAGGCGCGAAGCCTCCTAAAAGACCAGCTTCAACCCCAGCATCAGCTGCGTTCCGGCCATCGGGTACACAAAGTTCTCATCGGTCCGAACTCCGTCGTACAGGTAGCCCCACGTATAGCCGTTGGGCGCGTACGGTCGGCCCAAGAGGTTGATCGCATCGAGTCGCCACTCCATAGGTCCGCGGTTCCAGCGTAGGGTCGCGTCCACCGTCTGGTAGGGGTCGAGCGAGCGCTCAAACGCCCCGGTGTTATCTAAGTACTGGCGGCCCACACTGTGCAGTGTGGCGCGGGCTGACAGCCCTTTGTGCTGCCACTCGGCCCAGGCGTTCCCCATGGCTTCAGGCGAAAGGGCAATCGGAGTGTTGGTATACACCGTGCGCACCTCGCTAAAGTCAGCGTAGTCGTACATAATCTCTTCAAACGCGTCGATGCGGTTGCTGCTCAAGGTGGCATTGGCGCCCAGTAGCCAAGACTTGGTGGGGGTCCACACAGTGGCAAGTTCAAGTCCACGGCGGTGGCTCTGTGCCACATTCGTGCGAATCAGCGCCCCTACGTCGTTGAGGGCGCCAGTCGGCACCAACTGGTCTTGGTACTCCATCAGGTATACGTTGGCTTCGGCCCAAAAGCGGTCGGTGCGCTTCTCGATTCCGAACTCAAAGTCCGTAACGCGTTCGGGGCGCGGAGCCGTCACGTTGTCAATAAAGTCCGAACGAATCGGCTCGCGGTGTGCGATGGCTATCGATCCTCGGCCAGTCCACCCGTTGGATCCTCGGTACGAAACACCTGCTTTGGGATTGAAGAACAAGTAGTCGACGTCAAAATCATATGTGTTTTGGTCTACATCGGTTCCGGTTCCGGTATAGTCGATTTGGCGAAGCTGGCCATCTCCAAGAATGGTCCACGGACCGAGTTGCCATTCAAGTCGGGCAAAGTATGAAGCGTCATACTTAAGGCTGCTACCTTCATAGAATCGATGGTCTTGTGCAGACAAGGTAGGGGACGGGACCCCGTCCAAAGTCAGGCTCCCATCGAGCCCTCCCATGGGGTTGTACCGCAACCAGGGTATTGTTCCGAAGTGAAGTCCGTCGTAAATCTGATCTTGCAAACCCGCAGTAAAATTTACGTGGCGACCGCGGTAGTGAATTGACGTTGAGGCCATAGCACTACCATTGTCAAGCCATCGGCGGCGCACTCCTTCTGTGCCGGTAAGGACCACCATCCCGAGTGGAATGTTGGGTAAGTTCAATGATTCAAAGCTCATGAATGGCCGGTACTGTTCAAAATACCCTTTTCCGGTAACAACAGCGAGTGTTTGTGTGAAGTGCCATTTTTGGCTCAATCTCCACGTCATCATGCTCTGGTAGTGACGCTGTGTATACTGGTCGATTTCGTTGGCGTACCGGTAGAAATTATAGGTTGCCGCTCCACTTTCTAGAACATTCAGCGAATCTGCGCCGATTATTCCATTTCGAGATAGATAGTTTACCACGCCCAGCGTGTCATTACGGAATTTGGACTCTGGAATTCCATACCATGCCTGTTGGGTCCGTTCGTTACCTGCAAAGTGCACGAGTCGCCAAGTGAACGTCGAGCGGCGGTACTGAGCCCCAAACAAGTAGCTCTGAAGTGCGCTGCCCGAGCGGTCCACGAACCCGTCACTGCGCATGGCGGTGAGTCGCCCGGTCGTGGACCAACGCTTTTTGGGGCCCACGAGCCCGCTGTGAAATCCGTAGCTGATGCGCGCTGAGTTGAACGACCCAAAATTGGCCGTGATCTGCTGGCTTGCCGTGTCGTTCGGAACGCCCACTTCAAACGACAAGGACGCGCCAAATGCTCCGCTGCCTAAGGTGGACGTGCCCACACCGCGCTGTACCACCAGTGAGTTGGCGTTCAACCCGAGGTCGGGCGTGTTCACCCAGAATACGCCGTGGGATTCAGGGTCGTTCAACGCCACGTTGTTGACCGTCACGTTGATGCGGGTTTGGTCCATGCCGCGAAAGCGCAAGTAGGTGTATCCGAACCCGTTGCCAGCGTCACTCGCCGCCGTAAACGACGGCATGCCCTGAAGCAAAAACGGAATATCCCGGCCCACATTCTGCTTCGCCAGGTCGGCGGGCTTCAACCGCAACTGCGGCATCGGAATTCCCGCGCTCGGCCTACTCGCTGTGAGCGTAATCTCGTTGAGGGTCGCGGTGCGGACCGTGTCGTAGACCTCCGACGGAGTCGTTTTCGTAATCCACTGGCCCGACGCGGTGGTGTTCAAGCCAAGGGCGATAAGTAAAAAGCGAAGTGTGTTCATCGTGCACGTGTTAAACGGTTCTCGTGCACAGAAATGCCCGCACGCTGAGGGTGCGGCTTCGCGACTTCCTTGGCGGCATGACCCGCCCAGGTTCTAGGGTATCATCTCAGCCGGATTTCATCGCCGGCACCCCTGTGCTTCGCCAAAGGTAACACGTCAAATGCTTCAAGTGTTCGAAGAGCGTTCATTTTTCGCGCGGAACCTTGTCCCGAAACGACCGCGTATGTTTTTTTATTTGATTCCAATTCGGATTGGTACAATTCAAAGTGCCGCTGACGGTCGGATTCTTTGGGGTGTTCACGAAGCGGATCATTCGTCCAGGCCAGGTCGGGGGCGCACAGCAAGTAGACGTCGCCTTTGAGGGATATCGACTCCAGATATGGGTGCGGCTGACCGTACTTCTCGCGGAACCAAATGCGGTGCGTCAGCACGTCGGTGTCTTCAAACACGATTTCTGGGCAACTTGCGGCCACCTCTTCGGCACGCTCAGCTTGAAGGCGCCCCATTTGGACCACATCCTCGGGTCCGTAGTGAGTCCCGTGTTCCCCAAGATATTCGCGGGCAATTTCGGGCGTCCAAAGTGTGCCGAATTCGCGGGCCAATTGCGTAGCCAATTGAGTTTTACCCGCGCTTTCGGGACCTGTCAGTACGACGCGCAGCGGTTTCCGGACGGCTACCACCACATGATCTTGGTCCATTTGAAACGCTTCAAGCGCATAGCGTTCGCCGCTACGTGTGCACATGGCTGTGCGGGGCGAGCGGACGTCAATTTCCTTCTTCCAGTCGAGTCCCTTCATTCCGGCCGCCTTGTACACGGCTTCTTTTGCGCCCCACACCGTCGCATGGTCAAGTTCGGATACTTCGCGCTCAGAGGCCACTCGAGCGATCACCCGCTCGAGTTGGGCACGCGGAGCTTCCACGTCAATCCCCACCGGCAGCAGGGGATGGTAGGCTGCGACGGCCCAATCCCCGCCGTGCGACAGGCTGAGGTAGCCCCGGGGCAGCACGGGGCGCTCCCCGTCGTAGTTCAAGTCCCGAATTCCGAGCGATGTGCCTCGCAGCACCTCGGCTAGCGCGAGTCGGGCCGCCAAAAATGCGGTACGGCGGGGTCCTGGTTTGAACTCGGACCACCGCAATTGGTCCGCAGGAGAGAAAAATTCCGAATAATCGGTGAATTGGACCTCAAAATCAGCGGCTTGACGCAGAGTGATCCGCGCAATCACAAGGCCAAAATGACCGACTTCGGCGACTTCAGCCCCCGAATGTTCCGTATCTTTGCGCCTCCAAATAATCATTGCTATGTCTTCGACCACTGCCACGAACTACGTGCCCTACAAAGTAAAGGATATGTCCCTCGCCGATTGGGGACGCAAAGAAATTACCCTCGCCGAGGCTGAAATGCCCGGACTGATGGCCCTTCGCAAAGAGTTCGGCGCCAGCAAGCCCCTCGCCGGAGCCCGCGTGGCCGGCTGCCTCCACATGACCATTCAGACTGCGGTTCTTATCGAAACCCTCGTTGAGTTGGGTGCCGAAGTGACCTGGTCTTCGTGCAACATTTTCTCGACGCAAGACCACGCTGCTGCTGCCATTGCTGCCGCCGGAATCAGCGTCTACGCCTGGAAGGGCCAAACCGAAGAAGAGTTTGACTGGTGCATCGAGCAGACCCTGTTCTTTGGCGAAGGCAAGCAGCCCCTCAACATGATTCTTGACGATGGCGGCGACCTCACCAACATGGTGCTGGACCGCTACCCGGAGCTCGTGGCCGGCATTGGCGGAATCTCTGAAGAGACGACCACCGGCGTGCACCGCCTGTACGAGCGCATGATCAAAGGCAGCCTCCCGTTGCCCGCCATCAACGTGAACGACTCGGTGACCAAGTCGAAGTTCGACAACAAGTACGGCTGTAAAGAGTCGGCGGTTGACGCGGTACGCCGCGCCACCGACCTCATGATGGCCGGTAAAGTGGTTGTGGTTGCCGGATACGGCGACGTGGGCAAGGGCACGGCGGCTTCGTTCCGCGGGGCCGGAGCGCGCGTGATCGTCACCGAAATCGACCCCATCTGTGCCCTTCAGGCAGCCATGGACGGGTACGAGGTGAAGAAGATGGACAACGCCATTCCGCGCGCCAACATCGTCTGCACCGCGACCGGAAACAAAAACATCGTGACCGAGCGCCACTTCCGCCTGATGAAGGACAAGACCGTCGTGTGCAACATCGGCCACTTCGACAACGAAATCGACATGGCTTGGCTGAACAAAAACTACGGCCACACCAAGTCCGAGATCAAGCCTCAGGTGGACCTCTACAACATCGAGGGCAACGACATCATCGTACTAGCTGAAGGTCGCCTCGTGAACTTGGGTTGCGCCACCGGCCACCCCTCGTTTGTAATGTCGAACTCGTTCACCAACCAGGTGTTGGCCCAGATCGAGCTCTACACCAACAAGGGCAAGTACCCCAACGAAGTGTTCACGCTTCCCAAGCACCTCGACGAGAAAGTTGCCTTCTTGCACCTCGAGTCAATTGGTGTTGAGCTGGACACCTTGAGCCCCGACCAGGCTTCGTACATCGGAGTCGAGGTTAAGGGTCCATTCAAGCCCGAGACTTACCGCTACTAAGCCGTTTTAAAGGCTTTATTCGGAACCCCGGCCGCGCGAGCGGCCGGGGTTTTTTGTTAATAATTATTTACTTATGGTCAATACAAAAAGTAAATTATTATGTACTTTTACATGTGAAGTCAAATGAGCTAATTCGATTGCTGCAAAACAATGGGTGGTACACCAAAAGTCAAAAGGGCTCACACATGAAGTATATTCATGATCAGAAGCCTGGAGTGATGTTGGTTGTGCCAAATCATGGAGCCAAAGAAGTTGCACGTGGATTGGAGCTTCGAATTAAAAAAGATGCCGGGTTACGATGAAAAAAGAAAAAAAACAACCTAAGATCCCAGTAATTGTTGAGGTAACGAATACTGGATATTCTGCGTACACACAAGATTTCCCCGTCTACACAACAGGTGGATCAATTAATGAAGTTTATGCGAACATTTCTGAGGCCATGTCACTCTTACATGAGGATGATCAGATTGAATATGGCCCTCAGAATTTCAAGTTAAAGTTTGATTTTCAGCAGTTTTTCAGCCACTATCGCGTACTCAATGCTAAGTTTCTTGCTGAGCGAATCGGTCTTAATCCGAGTCTGTTGTCTCAATATGTATCGGGTACAAAAGAGCCCTCACCAAAGCAAGTACTGCGCATCATGAACGGGATCAATGAGCTTGGTGAAGAGCTGGCGACGCTCACGTTTTCGACTAAATGAAAAAGCCCCAGCTGCGTACACAGCCAGGGCTTAAAAATTGAGTTACCAGAAACCAGCTACAGAGAACCAGTAACTAGAAACTAGGTACTAAAGTCCGAACGCCTTTTTGATCGAATCGACCGAGTCAAGCTTCTCCCACGTGAAGAGCTCCACCTTCATGGTCTTGACTTCGATGCCCTTATCGGTCGGACGCTTGAACTGCTTCTCCACGATTTGCGGAGCGCGGCCCATGTGTCCGTATGCAGCCGTTTCTGAGTAAATCGGGCTGCGGAGGCCAAACTTGGTCTCAATTCCGTAGGGGCGAAGGTCAAACAGCTTCTGCACGCGCTCGGCAATCGCGCCGTCGGCGAGCTTTTTGCCGTCGGCTCCGCGCACGGCTGCCGTACCGTAGGTGTTCAGGTAGAAGCCCACGGGTTCAGCCACGCCGATGGCGTAGGCCAGCTGGACGAGCACCTGCTTGGCAACACCGGCAGCTACAAGGTTTTTAGCTACGTAGCGCGCCGCGTATGCCGCTGAACGGTCCACCTTAGAGGGGTCCTTACCGCTGAAGGCTCCGCCGCCGTGGGCACCCTTGCCACCGTAGGTATCAACGATAATCTTGCGGCCGGTCAAACCGGTGTCGCCGTGCGGTCCGCCAATCACGAACTTGCCCGTTGGGTTGA
>CAYYWL010000012.1:18605-37141 GCA_964475135.1 uncultured Owenweeksia sp. | reverse complement strand
ACGTCGCGAGCGATTTCACCCGCGTCGATGTAGGTGCGCGACTTGACTTCACCCGCCAGCACCACTTGACCAGTGGTTACAAGGGTTTCGCAGGCAACTTTCGAATCGGGGTCAAATGCGAGAAAGTGGTCGACAAGGGCGTCCGAAATTTGGTCGGCGACTTTGTCGGGGTGTCCTTCAGAAACGGACTCAGAGGTAAATAAGTAGCTCATAGCAACAGTTTTAATGCTGCGTGTCAAAAAAGCCTGATGCGGTAAAGTGCTAGTGCGCCGGACAATGGTCCACCGGTTTAGCATTTTTTACCGTGGTTGCAATCGGACAAATCCTTCCACGCGCTGCAAAGGTAGGCACACCACACGGTACCGCAACTCATGAACGAAAATCACGAACGATTGACCAATGCAAACCACATCGCCGTGAACTAACTTTGCAGCGCTTATCAAGAAAGACTGAGGGACGGGCCCGTTGATGTCTTGGCAACCCTAAAACCCTGTAGGGTGCCAACTCCCGCTACCAAAGCGCCAGTCGGGCGTGAGGTAGGAAGATGAGATTGCGACTGCACTTCGCGTCCCAATAGTCCTTCTGCATAAGCGCAACGAACGAAGGACCATGCATCCAATCCAAACCATTGCCCGCGAACGCATCCTCATTTTGGACGGCGCCATGGGCTCTATGCTCCAAGAATACCGCCTTGATGAGGCCGGCTACCGCGGTACGCGCTTTGCCGACTGGGAGCATCCGCTCAAAGGCAACAACGACCTGCTCAACCTGACTCAGCCTCAGATTGTCGAAGAAATCCACGCCAAGTACTTTGCTGCTGGGGCCGACATCGTTGAGACCAACACCTTCAACGCCCAGACCGTATCGATGGCTGACTACGGAATGGAATCCCTCGTCCGCGAACTCAACCTCGCTGGAGCCCAGCTGGCCCGCAAAGCCGCCGACACCTATAGTACGCCCGACAAACCCCGGTTTGTTGCCGGCGCCATCGGCCCTACCAACCGCACCCTGAGCTTGAGTCCTGACGTGAACCGACCGGCCTACCGCGCGATCACCTTTGACGAGCTGGCTAAGGCCTACCAAGAGCAGGCAGAGGCCTTGATCGAGGGTGGGGTGGACGTGCTTTTGGTTGAAACCATCTTCGACACCCTCAACGCTAAGGCGGCCCTCTTCGCCATTCAGGACGCCTTTGTGGCGACCGGCAAAGAGGTTCCGATAATGATCAGCGGAACCATCACCGACGCCAGCGGCCGAACCCTCAGCGGCCAGACCACCGAGGCCTTCTTGATCAGCATGAGCCACATGCCCTTGCTCAGCATCGGCCTGAACTGCGCCCTCGGAGCCAAGGACCTGCGCCCCTACCTTCAAACGCTGGCGGCCAACACGCCCTTTCTCATCAGCGCATACCCCAACGCGGGCCTGCCCAACGCCTTTGGCGGCTACGACGAAACGCCGTCGCAAATGGCCGACGCCGTGACCGAGTACCTCGACCTCGGAATCGTCAACATCCTCGGCGGTTGCTGCGGAACCACCCCCGACCACATCCGCGAATTCGCTGTCCGCGCCGCAGGCCGCCCACCCCGAATCCCCCAAGCCCAATGAAGCTCAGCGGACTCGAACCCCTAGTCATCACGTCGGCGACCAACTTCGTCAACGTCGGAGAGCGCACCAACGTCACAGGATCGCGCAAATTCCTGCGACTCATTCAAGACGGCAACTACAGCGAAGCCCTTGAAATCGCCCGCGACCAGGTTACGGGCGGAGCCCAAATCCTCGATGTCAACATGGACGAAGGCATGCTCGACGGCGTCGAGGCCATGACCACCTTCCTCAACCTAATCGCGTCAGAGCCCGACATCTCGCGCATCCCCATCATGATCGACTCGTCAAAGTGGGAAATCATCGCGGCCGGCCTCAAGTGCGTCCAAGGCAAGGCCGTCGTCAATTCCATCTCGCTCAAGTCGGGCGAGGCTGAGTTCCTTTACCAGGCGCGCCACTGCCGCCGCTTCGGAGCCGCCGTCATCGTCATGGCCTTTGACGAGCAGGGCCAGGCGGATTCCTACGACCGCCGCGTCGAAATCTGCCAGCGCGCCTACAACTTGCTGGTGGCCGACGGATTCCCCGCCGAGGACATCATCTTTGATCCCAACATCTTTCCCGTCGCGACAGGCATGGACGAGCACCGCCGCAACGCCCTCGACTTCTTTGAGGCTACGGCTTGGATCAAAAAAAACTTGCCCGGAGCCAAGGTGAGCGGAGGCGTGTCCAACGTCAGCTTCAGCTTTCGCGGCAACGACCACGTGCGCGAGGCCATGCACGCCTGCTTCCTCTACCACGGAATCCGCCACGGAATGGACATGGGCATCGTCAACCCCGGCCAACTCATCGTTTACGAACAAATTGAGGCGGAACTCCGCGACCGCATCGAAGACGTACTTCTCGATCGCCGCGACGACGCTACCGAACGCCTGCTAAGCTATGCCGAGAACGTCAAGGGCGCCGGTCAAGTCCGCCAAAAGGACGAGTCGTGGCGCGAACTCCCGATCGACGCCCGCATTGAGCACAGCCTAGTCAACGGCCTGGATGCCTACGTTGAGCAGGACGCCGAAGAGGCCATGAAGGCCTTGGGCAGTCCCCTCGCGGTGATTGAGGGTCCGCTCATGCGCGGCATGAACGTGGTTGGCGACCTCTTCGGAGCCGGCAAGATGTTCCTCCCCCAGGTGGTCAAGTCGGCCCGCGTCATGAAGCGGGCAGTGGCCTGGCTAGAGCCCCACTTTGCAGCCGAATCGGCGGCAGCCGGAACGGCTCCGCGCAAGCAAGGCAAGATCCTAATGGCCACGGTCAAGGGCGACGTGCACGACATCGGCAAAAACATCGTCGGCGTGGTGCTGCAGTGCAACAACTTCGAAGTCATTGACTTGGGCGTTATGGTTCCGCCGCAGAAAATCCTCGATGCGGCCCGCGAACACGACGTCGACGCCATTGGGCTTAGCGGACTCATCACGCCATCGCTCGACGAGATGGTGTTTTTGGCCAGCGAAATGCAGCGCCAGGGCTTCACCATTCCGCTTCTTATTGGCGGAGCCACCACCTCGCGCGCCCACACCGCCGTCAAAATTCAGCCGGTCTACGACGGCCCGCTCGTGCACGTCAACGACGCTTCGCGCGCGGTTCCGGTCGTTCAAAAGCTTCTGAGTGCTGAGGCAGCCGACTACAGCGCCGAGGTTCGCTCGGACTACGAACGCCTGCGCGAGCAGTACGCCAGCCGCAGTGCCGAGCGCCGTTTTGCCGGCATAGAGCAGGCCCGCGCCCAGCGCTACCAGCCTGACTTCGGCGCCAAACCCGCCGCGCCCAAGCAGTACGGCGTGTTCCCGCTGCGCGACTACCCGCTCGAGGACTTGGTGCCCTACATCGACTGGACGCCCTTCTTTCAGGCTTGGGACCTGCACGGCAAGTACCCGCGCATCCTCACCGACGAAGTGGTGGGTGCACAAGCCAAGTCCCTATTTGACGACGCCCAGGACATGCTCCGTCAGATTGTCGCCGAAAAGTGGATTACCGCCCACGGCGTCTACGGATTCTTCGAGGCACGCCAGGACGGAGACGACATCGCCGTGACCACGCCGAACGGCGAGCGCCGCTTCCTTACCCTGCGCCAGCAGGGCCAAAAGGCTGAGGGCCAGCCCTACATGGCTTTGGCGGACTTCATCGATCCTGCGGGCAGCGATACCCTTGGCCTCTTTGCGGTGACCACGGGCCACGGAGTCGACGAGCGCACCCAAACCTTCAAGGACGCCAACGACGACTACCGCGCCTTGATGCTTCAGGCGCTGGCCGACCGACTTGCTGAAGCCTTTGCCGAGCGCCTCCACCAACGCGTTCGAACGGAATTCTGGGGCTACGCCGCCGGCGAACAGCTCCCCAACGATGCCCTCATTGCTGAGGAATACCAGGGAATCCGCCCGGCTCCCGGCTACCCGGCCTGCCCCGACCACCTTGAAAAGGATTTGCTGTTCGAACTCCTTGATGCCGAGCAGCATGCCGGCATTCACCTCACCGAATCCAAGGCCATGTACCCCACAGCTGCGGTTAGCGGATACTACTTCGCGCACCCCGAGGCCAAGTACTTCGGCCTCGCCAAAATCGACCGCGACCAGGTTGCCGACTACGCCCAACGACGCGGAATTCCGCTCGCCGACGCCGAACGCTGGCTGAGCCCTTTAATCAACTAGAAGCAAGCAACTAGTTACCCCAAAAAAATGAAAGTAACCGACCACATCGCCGCCGCCAACGGCAAGACCATTTTCAGTTTTGAGGTGCTGCCCCCGCTCAAGGGCAACACCATCGATTCGCTCTTCGGAACCATCGAGCGCCTCATGCAGTTTGGCCCGAAGTTCATTGACGTGACCAGCCATCGCGAAGAGTACATCTTTAAAAAGCACGAATCCGGGCTGCTTCAAAAGGTGCACACGCGCAAGCGCCCCGGAACCGTCGGCATCTGCGCAGCCATCCAGAATAAATTCCATGTGGATACGGTTCCGCACATCATTTGCGGCGGATTTTCGCGCGAAGAGACGGAGTACGCCCTCATCGACTTGCACTACCTTGGAATCGACAACGTGCTCGTGCTCCGCGGGGACGCCCTTCGCAGCGAGGGCAGTTTTGTGCCAGAACCCCACGGCCACGCCTACGCGATTGACCTTCTGAGGCAGGTGAAGGACCTCAACCAAGGCAAGTACCTCTACGACGAGGTCCAGAATTCCAACCCCAGCAACTTCTGCATTGGAGTGGCCGGCTATCCTGAAAAGCACTTTGAGGCGCCCAGTCTTAAGGCCGACCTGAAGCACCTCAAGGCTAAAGTGGACGCGGGTGGCGACTACATCGTGACCCAAATGTTTTTCAACAACGAGCACTTCTTCAAGTTTGTCGCCGACTGCCGTGCAGCCGGTATTACGGTGCCCATTATTCCTGGACTTAAGCCTCTGACGGCCAAGAGCCAGCTTCAGAGCATTCCGCGCAACTTTCACCTCAACTTGCCCGACGAATTAATTGAAGCGGTTGAAGCGGCTAAAACGCCTGAAGCGGTAAAGCAGGTCGGGGTTGAGTGGTGCATTGCTCAGTCTAAAGAGCTGATGGATAAGGAGGTGCCCGTGCTTCACTACTACACGATGAGCAAGGCTGACGAGACCGAGCAAATCGCCGCGGCCTTGTTTTAAGTGATCCCCTGTGGACAACGGCCAAACGGCTTAAACAAGTTGGCACGAATGTGGCCGTAACTTGCACCTATGTCTACAGCCTTTAAAGCTCCTCGCTTTGCTACCCACACCGCGGGCCAGCCGTTTTTTCAGATCCTCACGCAGCGCGTCAACCAGTACTTCAAAGAGCACAACAAGTCGTCGAAGGGCGACGCTCGCCTGTACACGAAAACGGGCGTACTCCTCGCAGCATTTTTTGCGACCTACGTGGCCGTCCTCTACTTTGGCGCCAATTTTTGGGTAGCCCTTCCGTTTTGGGTCATTCTGGGTCTGCTTACTTCGGCCATCGGATTTAACGTCATGCACGACGGCGCACACGGCAGCTTCTCAAAGCACGAATGGCTCAATTCGTTGGCAGGCCACACCCTGAGCATGCTCGGTGCGAGCGTAGCCCTGTGGAAGAACAAGCACAACGCCATTCACCACACCTTTACCAACATTGATGGTGTAGACGACGACATTGAGGCAGGTGGAATGATCAGAATGGCTGATACGCAACCCCACAAGGGGATTCACCGTGTACAGCATTACTACTGGCCTCTATTGTACAGCTTGCTCTACATCTACTGGCTGGCCTTTACCGACTTTAAAAAGTACTTCACAGGAAAAGTTGGAGATGTTCCCATTCGCAAGTTCACCTTCGCCGAGCACGTGGGATTTTGGGCCTGGAAGACGGTGCACACGACCATGGTCGCTATTCTTCCGATCTACCTCATCGGGTTTTGGCCGTGGTTCTTTGGTTTTATAGTAATGGCCTCGATCACGGGCTTATCACTGAGTGTGGTCTTTCAGCTTGCGCACGTCGTTGAGGGGGCAACCTTTGCGAAGTCAGACGTTGTAAATCCAACGAACATAGAGTCTGAGTGGGCGGTGCACCAACTTCAGACAACTGCAAACTTTGCAACGCGTAGCCGCATACTTACGTGGTTGCTCGGTGGCCTTAACTACCAGGTGGAACACCACTTGTTTCCTCGTATCAGCCACGTGCACTACCCGGCGATTTCACGCATTGTGAAAGAGACGTGTGCGGAATTCAACGTGCAGTACCAAGAGTTTCGCACGTTTGCAGACGCTTTGGGCGCCCACGTGCGGCACCTAAAGCGCCTTAGCGTAGCCTAAAGGTTGCTGACCGTCAGACGGACTCCGTCAAACTGGACCTGGTAGGGCAGAAGTCCCCAGGTGGTGGTACCGTCAGTGGCGCTTCCGTCAAATAAGAGAAAGCGTTGGCCGTCGCAGCCGCATTCCGCATAAAGACCGTCAACCACCGTTGAGGCCCCACAGGGCATCGATACGTGATTGGGGCAGCGCATGTCGTAGGCCCCGAAGTCGTTGGCGTCTCCGAAGTTGGTGCGGCGGTAAATTACGAGTCCGCCGTGGCCCCAGTCGGTACGCACGTGGGTTCCGCCCACAAACTGTAAGTCGTATGCCGAAGGACTGTTCACAAACACGGATTCATTGACAAAAACATAGGGAACCGGGTGTCGATTGCTCGTGCCATCACAAGCGACCATCGTGGCTAAACCCAACCATAAGTAAATTTTATTGCCCATAATCAGAACAAACCTACGTCCGACCTGCTTAACGACATTAATTCTTCGTTATTTTAGCCCTTCGATTCGCAACGGATCCACCTAAAAACGCTTTGCTTATGCGTCTACGCTACGCCCTCTTCGCGCTCATTCTAGGAGCTTCCACCATGGTGTGGGGCCAAGCCCGTCCTGGTTCACTCCGCGGAACCGTTAAGGACAAAACCTCTGGAGAAGAAATTGCTCAGGCCCAGATTACCGTGAAATCCGGTCAGTTCAAGGTCACGGCGGGCACTTCTGACTTCGACGGCAACTACAACATCAATCCGATTCAGCCCGGAACCTACACCATTGTGTGTGAAGTGTTCGGATACAACAGCGTGACCTTCACTGGGGTGCAAATCAACCCAGGTCGCCCGACTGAATTGAAGTTTGCCATGGCATCCTCAAGCGTAGAACTCGGTTCCGTAGATGTAGTCGCGAAGTACGAGGCGCCCTTGATTGAAAAGGGTAAGACTGCTCAGAGCTTTGGCGCTGAACAAATTCGCAACCTCGCCGGCCGTGGTGTCAATGCCGTACTTGCGCAGACCGCGAGTGTCGTTCAAGATGAGCGTAGTGGCGGAACCTTTTTTCGCGGTGGTCGTGGAGACGCTAACGTAGTGTTTGTCGACGGTGTAAAGATGCGAGGTGATATCAACCTTCCCCGTGAAGCTATTCAGTCTACCGAGGTCATCACCGGTGGTGTTCCTGCCCAGTACGGTGACGTGACGGGTGGTGTCATTTCTACGACAACCAAAGGCCCAAGCCCCCGCTACTTCGGTACCGTGGAATACGTGACTTCAGCTCTTTTTGACCGAAACAACTACCACCTCGCAGGTTTGACCCTCGGCGGCCCGCTGTTGTTCAATAAGGCAAAGACGGCTCCGCTGGTGGGCTTCCTCTTGGCGACAGAATTCTCATACACCGGTGTAGGCCGTCCGTATGCGACTCCCGTCTACAAGATTAAAGATGACGTCCTCGCGGACTTGCAGGCCAATCCATTGGTCCCAACCGCAACAGGTCTGGGTACCATTCGCCGAGCTGAGCTTCTTGGGGCTGATGCCTTCGAAACGATCCCCACGCGTCTGAATGTGGCCAACACGGTCTTTCGCGCAACGGGCAACATCAACATCAAGACGGGCAAAAAGACCAACCTAGTGCTTGGCGGACGTGCGTTCTACACAAATGGTCGCAATGGAAGCTTCTTCCACTCGCTCATGAACTACGACAACAATGGTGCTTCAGAGCAACGCGACCTCTCCGGCTACGTACGCTTTACACAGCAGTTTGGTAGTAGCGAAAACAGCCTCATTCAAAACGCGTTCTACACAATTCAGGCCGACTACACGCTCAACAACTTCAAAAACTACGACCCCAACCACGGCGACAACATCTTCCGCTACGGACACGTCGGCCAGTTTGAAACGGGTCGAATCGGTTTATATGGATTTGGAACCGACGAAAAGACAGGAATCACTGCGTGGCGCAAACTGCTTGACCTCGATACAGGAATTGCGTTTACCCCATCGCAGTACAATCCTATTTTGGCAAACTACACCTCATCGTACTACAATCTTGTCAATTCAGGGCTGATTGCCAACAACAGCGCAAACCTAAACAACATCCAGCAAGGTGGAGGCCTGCTCAACGGTCAAGGTCCGTACGATGTATATGGTCTTTTCGGAAACGTTGGTGCCGTTCAGTCGGGCTACGGATACAGTCAAAACGAGCAGTACCGTATCACTGCGTCGACCAACTTTGACATCAAGGGTCACTCGCTAATTGCTGGTCTTGAGTACGAACAGCGCTTTGACCGAAGTTTCGGCGTAGCGGCCGCTTCGCTCTGGACCTTAATGCGCAACCTCCAAAACGATCACATGCGTGAGCTCGATCTAGAGAATCCCGTCTTGATCTACCGAGACGGAGTCTTTCAGGATACCATTTTTTACAACCGCGCAATTGACTTGACGAAGCCACGGACGTTTGACCGCAAGCTGCGTGCTGCACTCGGATGGGATCCGAACGGAAACGACCAAAAGCTTCTGGATACCGACAACATTACCCCAGAGCAGTTCCAGCAGTTTGGTGGCTTATCGCTATTCTCGGCTCAAGAACTGGTTAACCCCGGAGGATCTGCTTATGTTAATTATTTCGGCTACGATTACACGGGTCAACTCCTGACTGGCAACCCTACATTGAATGACTTCTTTACTGCGGTAGACGCCACTGGAAACCGGACCTATCCGGTACGTGCTTTCCAGCCGATTTACATGGCTGGTTACCTCCAGGACCAGTTCACGTTTGAAGACCTCTTCTTCAACGTGGGTGTTCGCGTAGACCGCTACGATGCAAACCAGCCCGTGCTCAAGGATCCATTCTCGCTCTTTCCTGCGCATACTGTGGCTGATGTTATTGCTCGCGGTGGTCTTGAGGGTAGCGATATTCCCACCTCAATGGGCGATGACTACATGGTCTACGTGGACGACATTAAAAATCCACGACGCATCGTTGGCTACCGCAACGGCTTTGATTGGTTCAATGCAGACGGATCGCCCCAACCCAATCCTACAGTGATTGCCAACCTGTCTGGTGGTCAGGCAAAGCCGTGGATTTTTGAAGAAGCGTTTACGGATCCCACGAATCCCAATGCACCGGTTCTCAGCGCCAATTCATTCCGCGACTACCGTCCTCAAGTAACAGTGAGTCCGCGTATTTCATTCCAGTTCCCCATTTCAGACGTTGCGGAATTCTTTGCGCACTACGACCTTCTCGTGCAGCGCCCGTCTGCAGCACAGTCGCGGTTCAACCCATTTGATTACGTGAACTTGGTGTTTGGTAATGCTGCTACGGTCGACAACCCTGAACTTCTTCCTCAGAAGCAGACCGAGTACGAGATTGGCTTCCGCCAAATGCTTGGTGATCGAAGCGCTTTGAAAATCAATGCGTTCTACCGCGAATACCGCGACCTCATTCAGACTGTTTCTGTGACTGAGGCCTATCCAGCAACCTACGTGACTTTTGGAAACCGTGACTTCACGACCTCAAAAGGGTTCAGCTTCCAGTACGACCTGCGCCGCGTGGGTAACGTACAGATGAACGCTCAGTACTCGCTGACCTTTGCCGACGGAACGGGCTCAGGAGCTGAGTCAGGCCTTTCACTTGCACGTACGGGGCTTCCAAACATCCGCTACATCATACCATTGGATTACGACCAGCGTCACAACTTGTCCGGAAACATCGACTTCCGCTACGGCCAAGGAACTGACTACAATGGTCCAGTTTGGGGTAAGGTGAAGGTGTTTGAGAATGCGGGTGTCAACCTTTTGGCGACTGCAGGGTCAGGATTCCCATATTCACGTCGTGTTCGTGCGTACGGCATCACTCAATCGGCTACTCCCGTGGTGGGTCTGTTGAATGGTTCACGTTTGCCATGGCAGTTCCGCATGGACTTGACTGCTAATAAGGTTTGGAACTTCAATAAGAACAAGAACAACTTTGAACTCTACGTGCAAGTACTTAACGTGCTCAATGCTGCGAACATTCTTAGTGTCTACCCGTACACTGGATCACCTGATGACGATGGCTTCCTCGCTTCGCCCCAAGGTCAGCAGTCGATTGCCTTTACGGCCAATGCGCAAGCGTTTTCAGATCTATATACGATCCGAATGGTCAATCCAAACAACTTTTCAACCCCTCGCCTAGTTCGCCTTGGTGTTCGGATTGGTCTGTAATAAAGTATTTTCTTGATTATGAACAAGCACATTCTCTTTCTAGCCGCCTCTTTGGCAAGCCTAGTGGTTCTCGGTCGCGAGGACGTAGGCACTACTTCTGGCAAGACTACCCGTTCCAACAAGACGGTTGAGGAACTTTGTCAGCCTTCACGTGCGCAATCAGATTTAAATATTAATAACGTTCGTGCAACCATACTTGGCGGTGGTGACATGTGGTGGGATCTCAACACCGCTCGCTATGAGGTGCCAAAAGGCAGCAACCGGCACGCGATGTTCGCTGGCTCACTTTGGCTGGGCGGGCTTGACGAGGGTAACCAGCTCAAGATGGCTGCGATGACCTACCGTCAACGTGGTAATGACTACTGGCCTGGACCGCTATCTACGGATGGACTCGCTTCGATCACAAAAGATGTATGTGATAAGTACGACCGCCACTGGATCATCACACGCGAGCAGGTTGAGACCCACCGCGGTTGGATTCTTTGTAAGAATGATCCGGACTGTGACCCTGCCGTCAAGTACCCAGGCTACGAAGGGAGTATCCCAGACATTATCAAAGAATGGCCCGCTCACGGTGCTGAAGGTGAGTTGCCATACACCCTTGCTCCGTTCATCGATCTTGATGGCGACGGTCGCTACGACTACAACGAGGACTACCCTGCCTATGACTTGGACCGAGCCTACGACTGCCGCCTTAAAGAGACCGACGTCCTTTACGGTGACCAAACAATTTGGTGGGTCTACAATGACCGCGGTAACGTCCACACAGAGACCAATGCTGGAGCCATGGGCTTTGAGATTCGTGCACAGGCCTTCGCCTTTGCTACGAACGATGAGATCAACAACATGACGTTCAACAACTACCGCATTATTAACAAGTCGACGTTTCGCCTGACGAATACCTACTTCTCGACGTGGTTTGATGCAGATTTGGGCAACTACCTCGACGACATCATTGGTAGCGACATTCCCCGCGGACTGGGTTACGTCTACAATGCCGATATTGACGACGAAGGACCCATTGGATATGGCGTAAATCCACCGGCAATTGGCTTTGACTTCTTCCAGGGTCCCTTCGCAGACTATTTTGATGGTCGCGACAACGACCGCGATGGCTGCATTGACGGAGTTCGCGATGATCAAGGCAACTGCATTCCTGAGAATCCGGTGACGGGCGTAAACGAGCGCATCATCATGTCCGGCTTCATGTACTACAACAACACGTCTTCTGCGTTTTCGGGCAACCCCAACAACGCCTCAGAATTCTACAACTACATGCAGTCGCGCTGGAAGAACGGTAACCCATTGGTGGTGGAGACCCCATGTGGTCCTGGTTGTACCGGCAACGGCGATGGCTTTACTCAAGACGGAACTGGATTGGCTACCCTGTTTGCATACCCTGGTTCCACGTTTGACACTACGGGTGTAACAGAGCCCGTAGCACCGCAAAACTGGTACGAGTCTCCAGATAACCAGCAAGACAAACGCGGACTGCACAATGCGGGTCCGTTTTCACTTGCTCCTGGTGCGCTTAACTTCATTACGACAGGAGCCGTTTGGGCCCGCAACACCAATGATCCCGGACCCTTGTTTTCTGTGGAACGCGTGATCATTGCCGACGATAAGGCGCAGAGCCTCTTTGACAACTGCTTCCAAATCCTCAATGGCCCCGATGCTCCAGATATGGAGATTCAAGAGCTTGACCGCGGAGTAGTGCTGATGCTTTCGTACCGCGAAGGGCAGAACAACGACCAATTCGACTACCAAGAGGTGGATCCATTGATTCCGTTCGCCGACAATACGTACAAGTTTGAGGGCTTCCAGATCTACCAGCTTAAGAACGAGAACGTGTCGGTTGCCGACCGTTATGACCCAAGTCAGGCGCGCTTGATTGCTCAGTGCGACCTTAAGAATGGTATAACCCGATTGATCAACTGGGAACTGGATCCCGATCTTGAATTGCTCATGCCTCAGGACATGACCATTCAGTCGAACGACAACGGAATCCAGACTTCGTTCCACGTAACTGAGGATGCCTTTGCGACGGGAACAGACCGCCGCTTGGTGAACCACCGCAACTACTACTTCACCGTAGTGGCCTACGCGCACAACGAGTACGAGCCATTTGACCAAGTGCTTTCACCCAACGGCCAGCGTCGTCCCTACTTGGCAGGCCGCAATAACGTGAAGAAGTACCTAGCGATTCCGCACCAAGTTCAAGCCGAGGCGAACGGTACCATTCAGCGCGCGAAATACGGTGACGCCCCAATCATCACCCGTGTAGAGGGTATGGGTAACGGTGGAGCCGCACTTGAGTTGGATGCAGAGAGTGAGGCGTTCATTGTTGATAACTTCCGTTTGGACATGCCGACCTACCGCCCTGGCTTTGGGCCGGTGAACATCAAGGTGGTCGACCCACTTCGCGTTCAGCCTGGTTCGTTCACCATGGAGTTTAGTGGTGTAAATGACAATGCAACATGGGTCATCAAAGATTCCGTGGGTAATGTGGTTGCCAACTCTGCCGGTAGCATCTCGTTCCTTGTGGAGCAAATCATTCCTGAGCTTGGCATCTCTGTGGACGTGCGGAATCAGCCTTCGCCAGGTGGTGATATAGAGAATACGCGCAACCAAGGCATTATTAGTAGCGGAATCGAATACGAAGACCCGACCAAGGCATGGTTGAGCGGAGTGAAAGATGATGCCGACTATGGCCCGACCAACTGGTTGTTAGCAGGTAACAACTCGGTAAGCACTGCACCAGGTTCGTACTACAAAGACTTTCCAGGTGACGATAAGGCACGTTTCTCAACGATTGTGGGTGGAACTTGGGGTCCTTTTGCCTACGCTAGCTTCTTAGGCCGTGGTCTGACCGCAGGCAATACGATCTGGGGAATGGGACCAGCGGACTCTTCGATGAGTGCGTTTACGGCGCGCATGAGTCCGACAGAGCTTCGTTCGGTAGATGTTGTCTTTACCGACGATTGGACGAAATGGACTCGAGTGCCAGTAATGGAAATGGGTGATGACGAGTCGCTTAATGCTGGCGGAACCCGTAAGTGGCGCTTGCGCAGTGACTTCGGATGGGATCTTAATATGCAAACAGGCGAACTCACGCGTAGCACTACGGTGACGGGGTGGTCTTGGTTCCCTGGTTATGCAATCGACCTCGAAACCGGAAGTCGACTCAACCTCGTGTTCGGTGAAAATAGCTGGATGATCGGCGACAACGGTGCCGACATGAAGTTCAACCCGACTTCGCGCCAGCGTATTCAGCCTGCCGATCCTGTTACAGGAGGGTACCGCTTCGGTGGACAGCACTACCTCTATGTTGTGGGTCCATTCTTCCAGCAAGGTCTGACGCGTACTCCGATCAACTATGCAGGACCGAACGAACAAGACAACCCACTCTTTAGCGACTACGGAAACATGGGCTCAATCCTTAGCCGCAACAAGGTGACGAAGTCGCTCATGTGGGTGACTATTCCGCTAATGGATCCACGCTTTTCGAACGTTGATCTGTACAAACCAACTACGGTTCCCAATGGTATGCCATCTCGGGCTCGTGTAAAAATTCGTATGGCCCGTCCGTACGAGCGCTATGTGACTGACAACAGCAATAGCGGTAATCCGAAGTACCAATTCAGCCTTGACAACGCTGCTACGGTAACGGGTGACAATGCCACGGCTCAAGAAGCGCTTGCAACGGTACGTGTCGTCCCTAACCCGTACTTCAGTATGAGCCAGTACGAGACGTCACAGAACGACAATGCCGTGAAAATTACGAACCTGCCTCCGAGCTGTACGATTTCAATCTACAGTACTGACGGCTCGCTGGTACGCACGATCCGCAAGGACAACAGTGACACCTGGATTTTCTGGGACCTCAAAAACAACTACCAGGTGCCGATTGCGAGCGGAATTTACCTGATCCACATCGACGCTCCAGGTATTGGTCAGCGCGTGATTAAGTGGTTTGGAACCCTCCGTCCGTTCAACCCAACTGGATTCTAATCGACTCTGAGAGATGAAAAAGATTGTATTAGGTATTGCTGTACTCGCATCGAGTGCTGCCTTTGCGGGCAACCCCGCGCGTTCTGGTTCGGCAGGTGCTGCAGAACTTCTTATCAATCCGTGGGCACGTACTTCGGGCTGGGGAGAGGGTAACACTGCCAACCTCAAGGGATTCGAGGGCCTTTACGGAAACGTAGCGGGCATCGCACGTATCGACGGAATGCAGTTCGGCTTCGCCAACACCCAATGGCTTATGGGTAGCGGAATTCAGCTCAATGCAGGCAGTTTGGTTACTCCAACCGGTAACGGTGGCGTACTTGGAATTCACATGACGAGCATGAACTATGGCGAGATTGAAATCACGACTGAAGACCAACCGGACGGTGGCCTTGGCACGTACAAGCCATCGACGACTGTGATTGGAATCGCATACGCAAAGAAGTTTACTCAGAGCATCTTTGGTGGCGTCAACATTAAGCTGTACAGCTCATCAATCAATAACCTGTCGGCGACAGGAGTGTGCTTTGATGCGGGGGTTCAGTACGTACCTGAAAATCTTAAGGACTTTGCATTCGGAATTACCATGCGCAACATCGGACCTTCGTTCTCGTACCGAGGTGATGGTTTGAGCGTGGTGCTGCCTGTTCCGACCGGAACCTACACCAGCAGCTTCCAGAGCCGATCAGAGGATTTTGAATTGCCAACGCAATTGTCGATTGGAGTTTCAAAGGGCTTCACGGTAGCTAAGGGCCAAAAGCTCACTTTAGCCGGCAACTTCATTTCGAACTCGTTCAAAAAAGATCAGTTTACCGTGGGCGCTGAGTACAGCTACAAAGAGCTCTTTGCGCTTCGCACCAGCTGGGCTCAGTTTGACAATCGCTTTGATGGGGTTGCGACCGAGGCATTCAGTGGTCCTGCGGCCGGATTTACGTTCAACATTCCGATGGGTGACGGCAAGCTCGACTTGAGCTACGCCTACCGCTTGACCAACTCCGCTTTTGGTGGTGTTCACACGGTTGGCACAGCCATTGTATTGTAAAAAACATTAGGTTTACTGCTCAGAAGGCCCTCTTTTGAGGGTCTTCCGCATTTATAACGATTGAACTATGTCGGTTTCGTACTACACCCCCGAGGGCTTTAAGAAGCTCAAAGAAGAACTCGAGCACATGCGCAGCGTGGAGCGTCCGCGCATTTCAGAACAGATTGCCGAGGCTCGCGATAAAGGTGATTTGAGCGAGAACGCCGAATACGACGCGGCGAAAGAAGCCCAGGGCATGCTCGAAATGAAAATCGCCAAACTCGAGGATTTGGTGGCAAACGCGCGCATCGTCGACGAGTCACAGTTCGACACTTCAAAGGTGCTCATCCTTTCAAAGGTAACCGTGAGAAATCCGGCCAACGGAGCCACAATGAAGTATACTCTTGTGAGCGAACAAGAGGCGGACCTCAAAGCGGGTAAGATTTCGGTGAATTCGCCCATCGGTAAAGGCCTTTTGGGTAAGGCGGCGGGTGAGATTGCCGACATTCATGTTCCGAGCGGAATTATGAAGCTCGAAGTTGTGACCATCGAGCGCTAAGTCATGGCTAGTATTTTCACGCGTATCATTCGCGGAGAGATTCCGTGCTACAAGGTAGCCGAGAACGACCGTGCCATTGCCTTTTTGGACATTCGTCCCTTAACGGTAGGCCACACCCTGGTGGTCCCAAAGACTGAAGTGGACAGTGTATTTGACCTTGATGAACAGGATTATGCGGCCGTATTTGACTTAGTTCGCAGTGTTGCTGAAGCCCAAAAGCACGAAATACCCTGCAACCGTGTTGGTCTGAGTGTCCTTGGATTTGAAGTTCCGCACGCCCACGTACACGTAGTTCCGCTGCGTTCTGAGGCCGATTTAAATTTTGCAAACCCAAAGCTTCAGCTCGACGCTGAAGAACTGCAGTCCATTGCTGACCGACTTCATTTGGCACTAGAGCGTTTGGTATAATTTATTTTTATCACTTGCTGGCGTTCAGCATATTGGGAATTTTTTTTACATTACAGTTCCTAAACGTTAACGCAACAGCAATGAAAAAAATCCTACTCCTTTTTAGTGCGCTGGCACTTAGTGCCGGAGTTCAGGCCCAGGTGGTGCTGAACATTATGTCGCCGAGCTCGCTGCAAGGCGGCATCACCCATTCCAATAACGGAGCCGTAGCAGGTTGGGGCCTTGCCGACCTTCTCAATCCCGCGGACGCGGTGCTCGACACCGTGGTGGTGATGGACGACAGTACTGCAGGTATCAACACTGTGGTGGGAACCGACCCCAATACCGGGAACGCCTACCCAGGGATACCCCGTAAGTACGAAGGCTGCAACCTCGATACGACCTCGGCATGGCAAACCAATCGCTTGAATGGCAAAATTGTCCTCATTGCGCGTGGAACCTGTGAATTCGGCCTTAAGGTCTACCTAGCTGAAAAAGCGGGAGCCCGGGCGGTAATTATGTTTAACCGAGACAATGCAGGCTTGAATGCGGCACCTGGGGTATACGGAGGCTTAGCGACCATTCCGTTTGCGATGATTGCGCGCCCTGACGGCGACAACCTACTCAATGCCATCTTGGGTGGCCAAACGGTAGTTGCCTTCTTGGGTAACAAGATTGGAGCCTTCCCGAACGACATGAGTATTTCTCCTGCCGAGGCTTTGTACCCACCCGCGTTGGCTGTTCCAAGTATGATTGCTCAAGACTCTACCGACTTCAAAATGAAGTTGGGTTTCTGGGCCCGCAACGACGGTTCTGCGAACCAAAGCAATGTGGTAGCGAGCGTATTGGTTAAGCGTGGAACGACTACGGTGTACAGCATGTCCACAGCGGCCTTCCCGCTTAATTCTGGTGACTCGAGCTACATCAGCTTCCCACCATTCCAGCTTAACGGGTACCCGCTCGGAGCCTACGAAGTGAATTACAATGTGAACGTAGCCAATGAATCGTTCCCGCTTGATAACAACATCGACTTCGCGACGGTAATTAACGACAGCCTTTACAGCTACGCACGGGTTGACCCAGCCACGTTGGATGCGCTCGACAACAACTCATACCAGTCGTCATCGTTCACCTCTTCGTGGGGCATGTGCATCAACTTCCAGCACCCCAATGCGTCACGTATGCTGCTCAAGGGCGTCCGTTGGGCGGCGTGGTCCAATACGGACACCATCCTTGGTCGCACCGTAGACGTTTCGGTGGACGGGTGGTACGACACCTTTACGGACCTCAACGATCCGAACTGTGCGGTGACCAACACTTCGCCGTTGGCACTCGACACCTACACCTACTCTGCGAATGCTCAAGACCAGATGGTTTCGCACTACTTTACTGACCCCATTGAGCTTGACGACAACCAGCGCTACATCGTGTGCATCAACTCTTCGGACCAGACGCTTTACCTCAACCACTCAGGTGCCGTGGCCTACCAGCTTAACGACCAGATGGCCGGCGAGCAGCCTCGCGAATTGGTTCGCTCTGACAATACTTGGTTTGTGCGTGGATTTAGCGGAAACGTTATTCCCACCATGCAGCTCATTCTTGAGCAGAACACAAGCGGTGTGGGTGAAGAGGTGTACTACGACATCAAGCCGTTCCCGAACCCTGCCCAGCAGCTCGTGACCATCGACCTTGGCGGATTTGACGCGCGCAGCCTCGAGGTGGTAGACCTCACCGGCGCCCTCGTGCTTCGCCAAGACCAAGTCAACGCCGTTGACGGAAAAGCTGTGGTGGATGTTACGGGCCTTCCGAACGGAGCCTACGTCTTCATCGCCAAAGGTGCTGTCCGCGATGTCAAGTTTAACGTGGTAGTGAGCCACTAAGGCGATCTGACCGTTGAAGATCCCCTCGGGGAAGAGACCCGGCGCTGTGAGGTGCCGGGTTTTTTTTGGCTCGTTGGCAAGATTAGCAAGATTGATTCGTTGGTATACAGCCTGGTGTGCCCCTAGCTGC
>CAYYWL010000012.1:0-18505 GCA_964475135.1 uncultured Owenweeksia sp. | reverse complement strand
CCCTAGCTGCGAAGCAGCCCTAGCGCGAAGCGCAACAAGCCAAACTCAGCCAACTAGGCTTCGCGATCCGGGTTTTGTGCCAAAAACTTGGCCCAGGATGAAGCGCGGGCTGAGGACTTCTTTTTGGAGGGAAGGGCTCCGGCGGCAGAAAGGGTTGCGGTGCGCTGCACTGTGAGCGCATGGCAGGTGGCTACAGCAAGGGCGTCGGTGGCGTCCAAAGCGCGCTTTGGGTCGATGGGTATGCTGTACATCGCCTCGAGGAATCCGGCGAGCTGCTCTTTTGAAGCGGCTCCGCGGCCTGATATGCGGCGTTTGACGACGGCCGGAGGGTATTCGGCCACGGTGAGTCCGCGGCGGAGTCCTGCACTCAGTACCACGCCCTGGGCGCGCCCCAACTTGAGCATAGACTGCACGTTTTTACCAAAAAAGGGCGCCTCCACGGCAAGGGAGGTGGGCTGAAACCGGTCCAAGAGCTCTTCAACCGAGGCGAGAATGTCGCCCAGGCGCTCCACGGACTCTTTGCTTGCGGCAAACTTGACGCTACCGAGGTCGATGAGGCGAAGCTCGCTTCCGACGCGTTCGACGACACCAAACCCCATCACCACGGTGCCAGGGTCAATGCCGAGAATGCGTTCGGGCTGGCTCATTCGAGGGGCAAGGCTCCGCCCCGAACACTCGCGGCGGTCGGCGCTTGAAAGAGGTTCAGGCCAAAGCTCGGAGCGGCCGCGATCAAGTGGTCAAAGAGGTCGCTGGCGATGCCCTCGTACTCGGTCCAGACAATGGTGTTCGCGAAGCAGTAGACCTCGAGCGGAATTCCTTGGCCCGTAACGGGAAGCTGGCGCACCATAAGGGTGTGGGCGTTCGAAATGCTGGGGTGCTCCTCGAGGTAGGCATGAGCGTATGCGCGGAACACGCCCAAATTGGTCATGTGGCGTCCGTTGACGGGGTGCGACTTGTCGACGCCAAATTCGGAATTGTGGGTTGCGATTTCGCGCTCGCGCGCCGTCAGGTAGGGGCGAATGCGTTCAATTTTCTTGAATTCCGCCAAAACCTCATCGTTCACAAAAGCGACGCTTTCGAGGTCAACAACGAGGTTCCGCTTGATGCGGCGCACTTGGGCGAGCCGCATTCCGCGCCAGTTAATGAACGAGTCGGTGACAAAGGCTTTGGCCGGTACCGACGAAATGGTGTTGTCGAAGTTCTTGATTTTGACCGTGGTGAGGTCGATGCTGACGACGTCTCCGTCCACGCCAAATTTGTCGAATGTGATCCAATCGCCCTTTTTAATGAGGTCGTAGAGCACGATCTGAAAGTTGGCGAGCAGTCCGTTGATGGCGTCCTGAAAGATGAGGATGAAGATGGCGGTGGCTCCGGCCAACGCGCCCAAAATACTGGCCAGCGGGGTGTGTGTAAGTGCCGAGATCACGGCCAATACACCAATAAACCACGTTAGGAACTGTACCACGGATAGCACCGTGCGTACAGGTTTGTCCTTGAATGCCTCCAGCTCCTCGACAATGTGCGATCCAGCACGGGCGGCACGGTTGACTAAAATGACAATTTGGTACACTAGGAAAATGCTCAAGATTGTCTGAAGCGGAACGATGACGCCCGGAACATCCTCAAAAACGACCGGCAAGAATCCGCGAATGATTAGGGTGGGCATGATGTGTACAAGCGCCTGAAAGACTTTCTCTTTAAAGAAGTGGTCGTCCCAGGTTGCTTTGGTGCGCTTTACCGCACGATGGATCAGACCAATGACAATTCTTCGCGTGATAAAGTCCGCCAAAAGGCTGGCGGCAATCAACACTGCGAGGTCAATGAGAATGGTGAGGCTGCTGATCCACCAATCGTTGAGGCCGCTTCCGTCGAGCAGGCTTCGGGTCCAATGTCCGGGGTTGATGTGCTCCATGAGGCAAAGGTAGCCTTATTGGCGAGGGTAGCAAGGTTGGTTCGTTCGTTGTACCGTTGCTCGTTACTCGTTTCTTGTGATCGTATTCGCCGTTTGAAGGAACGAGAAACCAGCAGCTAGAAACCGTAATTCGGTACAATCCATTCGGGAATAACCGGATTTTACTTTTCTTTCGCGTTTGTAATGGGGTAAACGGCAGTCAATCAATAATTTGACTATTTAATTGCAATTCGGATTCTACTTGGTACTTGAGCCACAAGAATTCAGTAACCCGTAGACCAACGAGCCAACCTTGCCAATCTCAGCGCCTCGTGCCAATGGGCAAAAAAAACCGGCTCTGTAGAGCCGGTACTGCGAAGTGTTCCCGAGGGCTTTTTGGACGAAGAAACCCATATCACCTACGAGCTCTCGGCACTTCGAGATTTGGATTAGTCTTCGCGGAGTACTAAAACGGGGTACTCGGTGTGGTAAGCAAGGGTGCTACTCATTCGGGGCTTGAAGGCATCCCGCAACCAGTGGTGGCGCCGGGCAACGACAATAATTCCTTGGGCCTTGGCTCGTCGGGCGGCTTCATAAATTCCCGTTTCGACATCTTGGGCGACGATGAGGTGGCGATCAACCCCTGGAAAATTCTGGTCGGCAAAAGCTAAAAACCCTTCTGCGGGAGCGTCTCCTTGGGTGCCCTCTTCGACGTGGGCAATTGATAGTCCTGCACCACACTGAGCGACAAAGGACTTTATCCAAGATAGAGCTTTGGGGTTGCGGTCGTCCAGCATGTCCGAAGCGAATAACCATTTAATAGATTGACCCTCAGGCCACTGAATTCGTGACGGAACCACTAAAACCGGCTGCCGTGATGCATGAAGAACAGATACCGCATTGCTTCCGAGCATAACTTCAGACCATCCGCTGGCACCTTGACTTGACATTACAATCATTGAATCGGGGTGTGCTTCAGCTCGCTGGTGAAGTTCTTGCGCGAGTCCATTGTAGGAGCAATGTCCGTCCACCGCAAGTGCACTACTCGAACTGAATTCGCTGAGCCACTCAGACATATCAAGTTGGCACCGCTCTTGGATAGCCATAAGGAGATTATCTGTAAGGGACTCAGAACGGTAGGGCATCTGGTATGTGTGAATAAAATCCAGCTGTGCGTTGAGTGAAGTAGCGAGGTGGGTGGCTACAGGGAGCGCCGCCCTGCTATTGGACGAAAAGTCGGTGGGAAAAAAGATGCGGTTCATGGCGGGTTTCAAATCAAGGGTTGTGAGGTTGAAGTAAAATTCCGCCAAACAACCTGCACGAACTATGATTTTTATCAGATTTTAAAAGGGCGGCAAATTTGGGCAACGTGGCCTAGGGCGGTGGGCGGAAGCCAAGGTTCCGTAGCCCTAAGGAGCAGCCACATCGCCATCAACGCCATTATGGTCCGCATCACACGTGGATTAAGCAGACGCTGACGTAGCATGGGTCGCTGCGCGAGCCATCCGAACCCCCAGAGCGGCAGGGCGGTGGCAGAGGCGAAACCGAGGATAAATAAGGTTCCGTCACCCGAACCCAAGCTGGCACTCGCCGTCGCAGCTGCCCACACGGCGGGGCATGGCAAGAGCCCGTTCCCGAGGCCAAGGACGGCCGACCGAACTGGCCATGACCACCTCGCCGCGACGGGCCACCACGGGCGGGCCGCGTTGAGGTGGGATGCGGTGCTGCATCGAGGCCGCTCAGGTCGAATCGCGCGGACCAAGAGGTACAGCCCGGCTGATCCCGCGAGCAGAAAGGTTAAAGGTGTCCAGAGCCGCATTACTCCGACAAGCAAAAAGCTAACGGCCAAGTAACCCAGCGCTCGAAAGGCGTGGTAGATCCATTGCTGGGCGGCGGGTTCGCGACGGCGTTGGGCCTGCCATGCAAGCGGACCGCACATCGCAAAGCAGTGCGGGGCTTGGCTTAGACCTAAGGCGCTACCGCTTAACACAGCCCACCACATCAGCGCGGGCCGTAAAATTGAGTGCTGACAACGTCGGCTACCTGCCCGTTAACCCAAACCTCTATTTTGAGGGTGGTTTCTGAGCCAGTAACCACTTCTTTGGGCAGGTATACGAGCAGTGAACCCTTGGCAAGTCCTTGAGTGGGCAACGTGTACTGCGTGGATCCAACGGTTTCAAGCCTTCCGCCTTCAGGGCTCGTAAGGCGGAGTTCGAGTACCGCGTCTTTGGGCGTTTTATTAATCACTTTAAACGTGTACACGTTGGAAAGCTCGGTTCCGCGGTCCTGAAACATCAGGCCCGGGGCGCGCAAAATCGTTGCCTCGACGGGGGCGCGGAACAGCAGTAGCGTGAACCACAGCAGCGTCACGGCGCCCACAATCACTCCGTAGGCCTTCATGCGCGGCGTCACCTTCCACGGCTCGCGCGAACTGATCTCGTTCTCAGATGCGTAGCGAATGAGTCCGCGTTCTTGGCCGGTCTGGTCCATCACGGAATCGCACACATCAATGCACGCCGTGCAGCTGATGCACTCCAACTGGGTTCCGTTGCGGATGTCGATACCCGTGGGGCAGACCTGCACGCAGAGGCCGCAGTCAACGCAGTCACCTTTGCCTTCGGCGGAACGGTCTTCGCCCTTGCGAAAGCGGCTCCGGATTTCGCCCCGAATGCGGTCGTAGGCAATGACCAAGGAATTTTTATCCAAGAGCACTCCCTGCAAGCGGCCGTAGGGGCACACGATTAGGCAAACCTGCTCACGGAACCACGAAAAGACAAAAAAGAACACCCCAGTGAACATCCAGATTCCGACAAATCCGCTCCAATGGCTCGAAGGCCCGTCGGTGAGCAAGCGAACCCACGCGTCCGTGCCGATGAGGTACTGCAAAAACGTGTTCGAAATCACGAAACTAACGGCCAAAAAGAGGGCATTCTTTGCGACGCGCTTGCCAATTTTCTCGAGGGTCCACTGGCTTTGGCGAAGGCGGATTTGGGCGTTCCGGTCCCCGTCGATCCAGTATTCAATTTGGCGAAACACGTGCTCTAAAAAGATGGTCTGGGGGCAAACCCATCCGCAAAACAGCCGTCCGTAGGCCACAGTAAACAGGGCTACCGACAGCACCCCGAGAATCATCGTGAGCACCAATAGGTGAAAGTCCTGGGGCCAAAACACCTGCCCGAGCAGAATGAATTCGCGGTGCAGCACGTCCAACTGAATGAACGGCAAGCCGTTGACCCGAAGCCAGGGCATGATAAAGAGCCACGCGATCAACGCATAGGCCGTGATGCGTCGGGGATTGACAAAGCGCCCCTTGACCACGCGTTTGGGGTGGACGTAGCGGCGCTTGCCGTCCGCATCCACCGTGAAAATTGCGTCGCGGAACTCTTCATCCATGGCCTATTCTGCCGTTGGGGTCGCCACTGCGGCCGTGGTGTCGGTAGGTGCCGCGTTGGGCGCCGTCCAAAGGCTTCCCTGAGGCTCTTTCGGGGCCGCGGGAGTCGTTCCCTGCAGAGAAAGCACGTAGCTCGCCACTTGCTGCATCTGCAGCGGATTCAGCGTTTCTTGCCACGAAATCATTCCCTTTTCGAGGACGCCGTACTTGATTACTCCAAACACGTCGGCGATTCCGCCCCCGTGGATCCAGTATTCGTCGGTGAAGTTCGGGCCGACCAAACCCCCACCGTCCGCCGCGTGGCAGGACGCACAGTTGTCGGCGAAAATCTTCTTGCCCGCGCCAAGTGCCGTTTCGTCTGTCAGCAACGTCACGGAGTTTTCGTCGACCGTCATCGCGTTGGCGGCCAAAAACGACGCCTTGATTTCGGCCTTTTCGGCGAGGTCCGACTTGAATTCGTCAATTTGACGCGGACCTGACATCACCTGAAAGTACACGAGGTACCCGATGCCCCACGCGATGGTGAAGTAAAATCCCCACACCCACCATGGCGGGAGCTTGTTGTCGAGCTCCTTGATGCCGTCGTAGTCGTGGTCGAGCATGATGTCCCGCTCTTGCTCGATGGGGACAGATGCCCACAGCGCCTTGTTTTCGGTGTTCCAGTTGAACCACGAAGTACGCTTCACCTCCGGTTGCGGAGCCTCTTTGAGGCCGAGCTTGACCTTAAGCAAATTGATAGTTTGCAGCACCGAATAGGCCGTGAGGGCCGCCAACAGCAGCGTGAGAATGGCCAGCAAATGGAGGGGCTCAAAAGCCCAGCGGAGCAGTTCGTTAGCAGTCATGGTCTTCGGCAGATTTTAGGTCGTTGGATTCAAGAGGTAGGGCACTCCAGCCTTCGATGTCGCTGCGGCGCAAGCGCAGGGCGTACCACGTGACGCCGACAAAAAAGACCAAGAACACGAACAGGGCGGTGATGGGGTACCACGAGGCGCCCTGAACGTCGGCAAAGAATTTCAGCATTCGTCCCATGGCTTACTTCATTAGTGCTTCGAGTTCTTCTTTGGGGGCCTTTTTGATGTCGGTTCCGAGTCGCTGCAGGTAGGCGATCAGTGCGACGATCTCTTCGTTGGGATGCACCTTGATCGTGGGGTCGGCATTGAGGTCGGCGGCGATGGCCACGGCCTGGGCGTAGCGCAGTCGGTCGGCCTGGGCGATCTCGTCGTCAGTGTAGGGCACGCCCAAACCTTGAAGCACCTTCATCTTTTTGGCCGTGTACGCAGTGTCGAGGGTCGCGTCGTTGCCGTCGGCGCTAAACATCCACGGATAGCGTGGCATAATTGAGCCCGGAGACATCGACGTCGGATCCCACATGTGGTTGTAGTGCCAGCTGTTGGGGTACTTGCCGCCTTCGCGGTGCAAGTCCGGCCCTGTGCGCTTTGAACCCCACAAGAATGGATGGTCGTACACAAACTCGCCACCCTGAGATGGCAACTTATCGACGGGGTCGTAGCGCTGCACCTCGCTCGCAAACGGGCGGATCATCTGGCTATGGCAGGCATTGCAGGCCTCGCGCAGGTATAGATCGCGTCCTTCGAGCTCAAGTGGTGTGTAGGGCTTCACGGTACTGATTGTCGGAATGTTGCTTTTGACCATCAACGTGGGCACGATTTCAATGATTCCGCCAATCGCAATTACGACCGTAGACCAGATCACCATTTGCACGGGCTTGCGCTCAATCCAGCGGTGCCAGTGTTCGCCACTGTGCTTGCTGTGAGCGGCGAGGGCCGGAGCCTGCGCCTCTTCGTTCGCGATCAGGTCGCCCTTGACCGCGGTCTTGAAGATGTTGAAAATCATGACCACGATGCCGGTGATGTACAGGGTTCCGCCAAAGGCGCGCAGCGCGTACATCGGAATTATTTGCGTCACCGTCTCAAGGAAGTTGCCGTACACCAGGGTGCCGTCGGGGGCAAATTCCTTCCACATCAAGCTCTGGGTGAATCCCGCCACGTACATCGGCAAGGCCCAGAAAATCAATCCGGTAGTGCCTAGCCAGAAGTGCCAGTTGGCCATCTTTTCAGAGTAGGCGCCGTTCTTCCACATGCGCGGAATCAGCCAATAAATCATTCCGAAGGTCATGAACCCGTTCCATCCCAAGGTTCCGACGTGCACGTGGGCCGGAATCCAGTCGGTGTAGTGGGCAATTCCGTTCAGCCACTTGGTCGACAGTAGCGGACCTTCAAACGTGGCCATACCATAGGCCGAAACCCCCACGACAAAAAACTTGAGGACGGCGGAATCGCGAACGCGGTCCCAGGCTCCGCGCAAAGTGAGTAGGCCGTTGATCATGCCGCCCCACGACGGAGCGATCAGCATAATCGAGAACACGGTTCCGAGGTTCTGCGCCCAATCCGGCAAGGCGGTGTACAAAAGGTGGTGCGGACCCGCCCAGATGTAGATGAAAATCAGCGCCCAAAAGTGAATAATTGACAGGCGGTACGAGTAGACCGGACGCTCGGCGGCGCGCGGCATGAAGTAGTACATCAGGCCCAAAAACGGCGTAGTCAAAAAGAAGGCGACCGCGTTGTGGCCGTACCACCACTGCACCAAGGCGTCCTGCACGCCGGCGTAGACGCTGTAGGATTTCAAGAAGTTGACCGGAATGGCCAAGTTGTTGAAAATGTGCAGCACCGCAACCGTTACAAACGTCGCGATGTAGAACCAAATCGCCACATAGAGGTGGCGTTCGCGGCGCTTGAGGATGGTCCAAATCATGTTCACCCCGAACACGACCCACACGAGCGTGATCAAAATGTCGATGGGCCATTCAAGCTCCGCGTACTCTTTGGTCGACGTGTACCCCAGCGGAAGCGTGATCACCGCCGAGACAATGACCAACTGCCAGCCCCAAAAGTGGATTTTGGACAAGAGGTCGCTCGCCATGCGCGTCTTCAGCAGGCGCTGCAGCGAGTAGTAGACCCCCGTAAAGATGGCGTTGCCGGCGAAGGCAAAAATGGCTCCGTTGGTGTGCAGCGCGCGCAGGCGGCCAAACGTCAGCCATGAGGTGTCGGCGTTAAGTGCCGGAAACACCAACTGCAGAGAGATGGTCAATCCGACCAAGAGGCCGATCAGGCCCCACAGAACCGTCGCGAGCAAAAAGTTGCGCGTCGTCCGGTTGTCGTAGTAAAACGTTTCGAGTTGTTGGCTCATGGATTGGGGGTGGATTTAGGTTCTGAACTGGCGGTTGGCGCTGTCGTACCGTCCTCAAGGGCGCGAACGGCCGGAGAGGTGGTATCGTCGTACTGACCTGCGGACACCGAGCGCAAAAAGCCAAGCAGAAAAAGGCCTGCCAGCAAAAGGCTCACGGGAATCATCAGGTAGAACGCGCTCATTCGTCAGGTGTATGGGTACGGGATCAAAATTCCCTATCCCGCTCAGCCCGAACTATGACAATTGTCAGTTCATTCGTTTCTGGTTCCCCGCCGCTGGTTTGCGGCTTGTGGCAGCGCCACGTTCGGTACGAACCGGATTTTACTTTTTTTCTCGAATTCGGAACGGAGCATCACTATGCTGCTCCACGGCCGCAAGCAACTAGAAACCAGAAACCAGAAGCTAACCTCAGCCAACCTTGCCGAACACCCGCCTTGCCGCCCGTTCTGTCATCCAAAACGACAGCCCAACTACGCTGAGGCTACTGATGGGCATAAGGATGGCTGAAGTCAGCGGAGTAAGTAGCCCCTGCACCGCGAAACTCAGTCCGACCACATTGTACACGAGGCTGAGCCCGATGTTCCAGCGCACCGCGCGCATCCCTTGGCGGGCCATCTCGCGCATCCGCTCGAGCTGCGGCAAGGCCGAACCCTGAAGCAGCACATCGCAGGCCGGCGCAAAGTGCAGCGCATCTTCGGCGATCGAGATTCCGACATCGCTTTGGGCGAGTGCCCCAGCGTCGTTTAGTCCGTCGCCCACCATAGCTACCGTGCGGCCTTCGGCCTGGCGGTCTTTGACGAACTGCAGCTTGTCGTGCGGACGCTGCGCAAACCGAAGTTCCGTGCACTCGGGTAGCAACTCCTCGAGCTGAGCCCGTTCGCGGTCTTCGTCGCCGGTGAGCAAGGCCATTCCATCGGGCTTAAGCGCACCCAGACCTTGAGGCAACCCGGGTCGAAACACAGATACCGGCTGAATCCAACCTTCGACCGACTCGGTGCAGTCCCAGCGCCACGAGACTCCGCGCGGAACTTCCCCCTGAGCCACTCCCGTAAACGAGGCCGATCCCAGCCGCAGGACCCCGCCCTTCCATTCCGATTCAAGTCCCTGACCCAAGTGCTCGGTGACGCGCAGCCCCTCAGCCGCAGTGACGGCAGACCAGTGTGCGGTCAGCGAGCGGCTCACTGGGTGGGCGGACTGACGGACCATGGCGGCCAGTGCCGGTTGCAGCGCTGACGGAATGGGCGTCGATTCCGTCCAGGTTTGCTGCGCAGGCTCGGTGAGGGTCCCCGTCTTGTCCAGAACCCAGAAGTCCACCTTGGCGAGGCGCTCGAGCGTGTCCGTAGCCTTAACAAACGCGCCGTGGCGGCCCATGAGCCGAATCGTGTGTCCCAAACTAAACGGAATCGCCAAAGCCAGCGCACACGGGCACGCCACAATGAGCACCGAAGTCACGATCCACACCACCTGTGAGGCGTCGTACCACGCCCAAAATAGTCCGGCCGCCAGGGCGAGCATCAAGATGCGGCCGGTAAACATTTGGCCCAAGCGGTCAATCCAGCGCGCCACCTTGGGCCGGTCAATCCCGTGTTCTGAGGACCACAGCGAAGTCAAGTAGCTTTGGTCGAGCCGCTTCAGCACCCGCACGTCGAGTGCACCGCCGACATTTTTGGCTCCTGCGGCCACGTCCGAACCGACGTCTACGCGCTGCGGTTGGGCTTCGCCCGTGATGAACGACAAATCCACTTCGCTTTCACCTGCCACGACTACCGAATCCACCGGAATCAGTTCACCGTGCCGAATGCGAAGCACGTCACCCACCTGCACCTCAGAAAGGGCGACGTAAACTTCGGTTCCGCCCGAAATGCGCAGCGCCGAAAACGGAAAAAAGCTCTGGTAGTCGCGGTCAAAATTCAGGTGCGTGTAGGCCGAGGTCTGAAACCAACGCCCGACCAGCAAAAAGAACACGAGCCCGGCCAGCGAATCGAAGTAGCCCGCTCCGTGGCCGCTGAGCATCTCGAACCACGACTGCCCGGTCAAGGCGACGATTCCGAGCGAAATCGGAACGTCCATGTTGGTGGTCCGGGACTTCAGCGCGGCCCACGCCGACTTAAAGTAGGTCTGGGCGCTGAACCCCACGAGCGGAACCGACAGCGCCGCGGTAATGTACCGCATCATCGCCGCGAGTCCCGAATCAGCATCCAGGCCCATGTATTCGGGGAAGGCGAACAGCATCGTGTTGCCAAACACAAACCCGGCGACCCCGAGTTCAAGCGTCGCCCGGCGGTCGCGGCGCGGACCCTCCTCAGCCTGCGCCGAAGCCATACTGAGATCGGGTGCATAGCCCATAAAATCCAAGCGCTCCGCGAGGTGCGAGAGTGTGGTTTCCTGCGGATTGAACCTCAGCTGCGCCTTTTTTTGGCTGAACTCCACCCGCACGTCAATCAGGCCCGGCTCAACCGACGGCCAGGTCTCTACCGCCTTGACGCACGAAGCGCAGTGCATGGTGGGCAAGTGCAGCTGCACGACCGTCATTCGGTCGGATTGGTGCCGGTAGAGGTGCGCGTACAAAACTGCGTCGTCGAGCGCGGCGTAGGTGCTGGGTTCCATAATGCGGTAAAATTCCGCCCGCACTCTGACCAAAAACCATGACTTATGTCACTTTTTGCGTAACTTACTAAGGCTACTTTTACCTCGATAGAAACCCAATCCCTATCACCATGGAACCCCTCTGCGCCACCTGCCCCACCCGGCAAAAAACGGCATTCCGCCTGCTCGACGGCGAGCAAGTCGAAACCCTCTGTGCCTTCAAGCGCCACGGCCACATCAAAAAAGGTGAAGAGCTCTTTACTGAGGGCCAAAATGTGCGCGGAATCTACTGCGTGCAAGACGGCCACTTCAAGCTCACCCGCCACAGTGCTTCGGGCCGCGAAACCATTGTTCGCTTCGCATCCCCAGGCGACTTCATCGGATACCGTGCCCTCTTGGCGCACGAGCCCATCAGCCTTTCGGCCGTCGCCATCCAGGATGCGCATGCCTGCTTCGTTCCGGCAGACGTACTACTCAACTTTCTTGAAGGCAACGGACCCTTTTCGCTCGAACTCCTGCGTGCCACCTGCCACGAACTTTCCGAGGCCAACCAGCTGCTCGCCTCACTTGCTCAAAAAACCGTCAAGCAGCGCCTCGCCGAAGTACTTCTCATGCTGCGCGCCAAATTCAGCGAAGACACCGACGGGTGCATCGACATCGACCTCAAGCGTTCTGAAATGGCGGACCTCGTCGGAACCGCCACCGAATCCCTCATTCGCCTCCTCGCCCAGTTTGAGCGCGACGAACTCATCACCCGCCAAGGCAAACGCTTCAAAATCACTCAGGCGAAAAAGCTCGCGCAGCTTGCAGAACTGGTTGACTAATAGCTTATTAGCAAGGTTTGCATGGTTAGCTCGTTGGCCATTTCGTTACGTGTATTTGGTATGCGAAACCACCTTTTGGCCGAGCGAGAATCCAGAAGCCAGAAACTGTGAATCCGTAGGATTCCGTTCGGTTTTAACCGGATTTTACTTTTTTTCTTTTTTCTTAAAGTAAATAAGTCGTTCAAATTGAACTACTTGCGATTTTCTCACGTTCTGCAGAACCTACACTGTACCCCAGCGAGAAACCAGGATCAAGAAACTGAATGGCCAACGAGCTAACCTCGCCAACGAGCTACTGACTAATCGTCACCTCTGCCGTGCGGATCGCACTAGCGTAGAAGTATCCGAGCGCGTACTCGTTTTCGTTGCCCTCGCGGTAAATGTTTCCAACGATGGGCGCGGGGGGAGGGTCAAATAAGCCACCCACCTGAAGGGTTTGCTCGCGCAGCAAATTCAGGTAGCTGTATAGGCCCATGCTGATGCTGCCGAGCTCAACCTTGTACTTCACACCGACTGAATCGGGACCGGCAATTTGAATGGGCGGAATCGATGGGGGCGTCGGAAACACAAAGCCGTCGTTGAAGTCGTCGTTGAACACCGTAAGGTCGAAGGTTTGGTTCTGAAGCGTATCGTTGCGAAACACCCGCACCCGGTAGTGGTCGCCACGTCCCGGAGCCTCTGACCAGTGAATGAACACGTAGCGGCCTTCTTGCTGAAAGGGTGCGCGCGGCAAAAATTCAGAGTAAATAGAGTCGGCGTCGTTGCAGCGGTTGAGCGCTTCGGTGGCTGAAGTCCAGGTTCCGCTCGGGTAGCCCTCGCGCTCAGGAACCGTCACCGCCACTCGGTACGAACGTCCCACCTCGCCTTGAAAATCAGACAAGTAACGGCCGTTGCTGCGGTGAACCAACGTGTCGACCGCGACCTCGTTTTCATACAGCACCACAAGCGCGTTGATCACGGGCTCGTTCGGCTCGGTATTGAGGTAGGGCACGCTCCACTTCACGTCGACGCGTGCGGAATCGCGGTCAGTAACCCGTCCGTTGACAATCAGGCGGGTTTCGCCAGCCGGGAGCTCTACATCAATGATGTCCTGGCACGAAGCAAGCGACAGGGCGGCAGCAGAAAGTAAAATAAAGCGGCGCATCAGAACGAGAAGTTGTAGGTGAAGAAGGGTACCGCAGAACCAAAAATGCTCAGGCGGTAGGCGTTGACGTTGGTCGGATTCTCAAAGTCGGCGCGAAAGAAGATGCTGTACGGATTCCGGCGGCCGTAGGCGTTGTACACACCAAAGTTCCAGCTCGCGCGCTTGCCAATGCTGCGCGTAATCGACAGGTCAAGTCGGTGCGTGGCCGGAGTGCGGGCGCCGTTGCGGTTCGTGTATACGGGGTAAAAAATTCCTTCGAACTCACCGCGGGCGTCGGGGTAGGTAATGGGGCGTCCGGACTGGTAAATCCAGGTTCCGCCAAAGTCCCAGCGCTTGGTGGGAGAGTATGTGAATACCACGCTGAGGTCGTGCAACTTGTCGTAGTTCGCGGGGTACCACTCGCCGTTGTTGATGCGAGTAATGCGGGTTGGTCCGTCGATCAGGCGCTCGGTGCGGCTCAGCGTGTAGCCAATCCATCCGGTGACTTTGCCGGTCTTTTTCTCGAGCAGCACTTCGGCCCCATAGGCACGTCCGGCGCCGGTGAGCAGCTCGGTTTCGATGTCGTCGGTAAAGACGAGGTCGGCTCCGTCACGGTAGTCCACAAGGTTGCTAAATGTTTTCGCGTAGCCCTCGAGGGTCAGGCGGATTCCGTTGTCCTCGCGAAAATTCTGAACCACACCCACGGCCACTTGGTCGACGGTGGCGGGGTCGATGTAGGTTCCGGCGGGGCGCCAGACGTTGACCGGAGTCGCAGTAGTGTTATTCGAAATCAGGTGGATGTACTGGCGCGACCGATTGTAGCTCAACTTCACCGAAGCCTTCGGGCCCACCTCGTAGTTGAGCGCCAGACGCGGTTCAAATCCGGCCAGTCCGCTAAACGTTTTAACCACATCGCCACGCGCAAACACCGTGGTGTCTACAATGCTGGTCGTAGTGGGGTAGCGCGGATCCGCATACGTGTACACCGTCCGCGGACCCAAATTGGCAAATCCGCTGTAGCGCAGGCCGGCTGTAGCACTCAGCCGCTCGGTCACCTTGATGTCGTCGCTGAAGTAGAGCGCCGACTCGTTGGCGAACTCCTGGCTCAGCGCGATGTCAAACGCACCTGTGATTTGGCCCGGCGAAAACACATAGTACGTGTTCTGCACGCCCCAGTCGAGCTTATGACGGGTCGACGCATAGTAGGTCCAGCCCAAATTGGTCACGGTGTTTTGAATGCGCGAATCGAGTTTGAACGACGGAACCGCATCCTCTGGAGTCCCCAGCGAATACGTGTAGTCTGAGTACACGGCGGTGGCGTTAAAAAACAACTTGGAATTCACGGCGCGGTTCCAGCGTAGGGTAGAGGTCCAGTTGCCCCAGCCGAAGTCAAAGAGATCCTGGGCACCGAACTGGTCGCGGCCGAAGTACATGCTGGCAAACACCCGGTCCTTCTCGCTCAGCTGCGCGTTTACCTTGGCGTTCACATCATAGAAGTAAATCGTGGTGTTTTGCAGCTCGAGGTTGCCCGTAAACGGCAAAAACAAATCAAAATAGGACCGACGGCCGCTCAGCATGAAGCTCGCCTTGCGCTTAACAAGCGGGCCCTCGACGGTCAGGCGGCTGCTCAACAGGCCGATTCCGCCTTGGGCGGCAAAGCGCTCGCTGTTGCCCTCCTTTTGGCGCACGTCCAGCACGCTCGAGAGGCGGCCACCGTAGTTCGAAGGCATTCCGCCCTTGTACAGCGTGACGTCGCGCACGGCGTCCGCGTTGAAAATGCTAAAGAATCCGAACAGGTGCGACGACGAGTACACGGGGGCCTCGTCCAGCAAAATCAAGTTCTGGTCGGCATTGCCGCCGCGCACATTGAATCCGCTCGACGCCTCGCCCACGGTGCTGACGCCCGGCAGCAGGGTGAGGGTGCGCACGATGTCGGTTTCGCCCAACAGCTGCGGAATCTTTTTGATTTCCTTACTCGTCAGCGAACTCACCGACATCTCGGTCGTTTTCACGTTGTTGTCAAGCTTTTGGCTTTGCACTGACACCTCGCCCAGCTCAAACGACTGCTCACTCAAGCGAACCGTGAGCTTCACGCCCTCGCGGCCCGGCTTAACGGCCTGCTTGTAGGGCGAATAGCCGAGCAACTGTGCGGTCACGCTTCCGCCTTCGACCGGAACCGTTAAGCTAAACATGCCGTAGGTGTTGGTGACGATGTTGGTTTTTTTGGTGGCGGATTCCCAGCTCACCACCACCCCAGGGAGCGATTCACCGTTGGCGGCATCGACCACCGACCCGCTGATGACCCGCGTTTGCGCGGCAAGGGCGAGCGGGAGCCCCAAGAGCACGAGAACAATTCGATTCACAGTTTGGTGGAGCGCGGTTTAGGGAGCGCCGCCCACCTAGGTCAAACACTATGCCGTGGCAAAGGTTCCGCCACAATGTCTGCTGCGACGAAATTCCGCCGTGATGCCGGCCCTGCGGCACGAATTATGTACTTTCGGGCTCATGCTCGCCATTCTGCGCATTCCATTTATGAAACGCAACTTGAAATACACGATCCCCGCACTGATTTTAGTGGCTGGGGCGGCCTTCGGATTCCGCTACGTACAGTCCGCCAACGCCGAAAAGGAGTCGCTTGTGATGCGCCTTGTTGCCGAAGCCCTGCAGGGCGTGCACTACCAGCCCCGCGCCATCGACGACGCCTTCAGCCAGGACGTGTTCACCGCCTACCTCGACCTGCTCGACGGCGAAAAGCGCTTTTTGTACCAGTCCGACTACGACCGACTGGCCAAGCACAAGCTCAAGCTGGATGACTACTTCACCAGCGGAGACCTCAGCTTTTTTGAAGAGTCGTCGGCGCTCTGGAAGCAGCGCCGCACCGAAGCCCGCCGCCGCTACACCCGTATTTTGGCAAAGCCCGTGGACCTTAGCAAGGCCCGAAGCCTCGAGACCGATGCCGAAAAGCGCGCCTACCCCAAGGATTCGGCTGCAATGGACGCCTTCTGGGCCGACTACCTGACGTCGCGCGTGCTTGACCGCCTGTACGATCGGGCGTACGAGAAAAAAGACACCGTGAACCAGGCCTTTTTGCCGGGGCACACGGACTTCGCCGCCAACGAGGCCGAGGCCCGCGCCAAGGAACTCGAAATCCATAACGAGTGGTTTGACGGCCTTGACGAGCTGGACCGCACCGACGACTTTAGCTACTACATCAACGCCTACGCGGCCGCATTTGATCCGCACACCCAGTACTTTCCGCCCCAGCAGCAAGAGGCGTTTGAGATCGAAATGACCGGCCAGCTCGAGGGCATCGGAGCCCAGCTGCAGCAGGACGGCGAATTTGTGACCATCGCAAGCATCGTCACCGGCAGCGCCTGCTGGCGCCAAGGCGAACTTGAGGTGGGGGACAAGCTCCTCAAAGTGGCGCAGGGCGACGCACAACCTGAAGACGTCGTCGGAATGCGCGTCAACAAAGTCGTCACCAAGGTCCGCGGCAAAAAGGGCACCGAAGTGCGCCTCACCGTCCGCAAAAAAGACGGAACCGAGAAGGTGATTCCCATCGTGCGCGACATCGTCGAAATGGAAGCCACATTTGCCCGAAGCGCGATGCTGGGCAACCAAATCGGCTACATCCGCTTGCCTAAATTCTACGTCGACTTCTTTGACGAGAGCAACCGCGACTGCTCTGAAGATGTGCGCACCGAGCTCCGCGCACTCAAGGCTGCCGGCGCTCGTGGAATCATTTTTGACCTTCGCGGCAACGGTGGCGGATCGCTTCCCGCCGCCGTCGGAATCGCTGGCCACTTCATCGACAAAGGCCCCGTCGTTCAAGTAAAGACCCAAGGCCAGCGCGTGCGATCCTACGACGACCCGACCCCCGGTGTCGAGTGGGACGGCCCACTTGTGGTGCTCGTCGACGAGTCCACTGCCTCGGCCTCTGAAATCGTCGCCGCTGCCCTGCAGGACTACGGCCGTGCAATTATCGTCGGAACCACCCAGACCTTCGGCAAAGGCACCGTCCAAAACATGATGGACTTCGACCGCGCAGCCGGCCCGTTCTACGCGAAGTACCAACCGCTTGGCGCGTTCAAACTCACCATTCAGAAGTACTACCGTGTCAATGGCGGAACCACCCAACTCGACGGCGTGCGCAGCGATGTAGTGATTCCCGATGCATTTCAGCACGTGGCCTACGGCGAACGAGAGCTCGACTTTGCGCTCGCGGCCGACAAAATTCCGGCAGCAGCCTACAAGCCAGCGCCCGAAAACTCCAAGCGCGCCAAAGCCGTGGCCGCATCGCAAGCCCGCGTGAACACCAACCCCGAGTTCATTCGCATCAACGACTACTCGAACTACCTCCGCGAGCAAGAAAAGAACACGGGACTCCCCCTCAAGTGGGACGATTTTGTGGCCGACCGCCGCACATCTGAGGAAGCCATCAAGCGCTTTGACCGCGAAGGCGCCCGCACCGACACCACCGTGGCCACGATGATCACCCCCGGAAAGCCTGAAAAGGCCGAAGAGGACCGACGCTGGCTGCGCGCCGTGCGCCGCGATCCGAGTATCGTCGAGTCCATGCGCTTGCTTACCGACCTGCAATGACCCTAAAGGCCGTGCTGGCGGCGCTCTGGCGCCATCCGCTGGGTCGAACGGGGGCCCTCGCCCTAGGGGCGTGGCTGCTCTTGGCCATCTTTGCATACGCCTTTAGTGCAGACCCAGCTCCTTGGGCCAATACCATGAACCTGGCCGAAAGCGCTAAGCCCATGGCCTACACTGCCGCTGACGGCACCACCCACTGGCTCGGAACCGACCGCTACGGCCGCGACCTCACCGGCCGCCTCCTACTTGGCTCGCGCGTGTCCCTTTCTGTGGGCTTCATCGCCGTCGGAATCGCGATGCTCGTCGGAATCCCCATCGGAGCCTGGGCCGGATACTACGGAGGCCGTGTCGACGCCGCCCTCTCGGCCCTCATCCAAGTCTTCTGGAGCATACCCTCGCTGCTCATGGTCATGGCCCTAAGCTTTGTTCTGGGCAAAGGCTTTTGGCAGGTCTTCGTCGCCGTCGGACTCACCTCGTGGGTAGAGGTCGCCCGCCTCGTCCGAGGCCAAGTCATCGCCTGGAAGCCCGCCGAATTCGTCCAAGCCGCCCGTGTCCTTGGCTACCCCGACCGCCGTATCCTTTGGAAGCACATCATGCCCCAAACCATTGCGCCACTCATCGTTCTCGCCGCCAGCCAATTTGCTAGCGCTATCCTCCTCGAGTCGGGTCTCTCTTTTCTCGGCCTCGGAGCCCAGCCCCCCATGCCCTCCTGGGGCGGCATGATTCGCGACCACTACGCCTACCTCTTGACCGGCCAGGCCCACCTGGCCCTCATCCCAGGCCTCGCCCTCGCCACCCTAGTCCTCGCCTTTCAAATCCTCGGAACTGCCCTTCGGGACGTACTCGATGTCCGCAAATAGCAGCTTAGCAAGGTTGGCGAGGTT
>CAYYWL010000011.1:40331-53213 GCA_964475135.1 uncultured Owenweeksia sp. | reverse complement strand
GGAGCCCCACAAACCCCGCCAGTGATGGTGGGGTTTTTTGTTGTCAATAGCTGGTGAGTTTTTCCGATCTTCACGGCATGAAGCCTCTTTTAGCCAAGTACCGCGCCGAACTAATCGTGGGAGGCCTTGTGTTTGCCGCACTGCTTTTGAGGGATCTGTTTTAGTCCGCGACTGAACGTATGTACATCTCCATTACCGGCCTCCGCCCCAAGGGGATTGTCGGTACCATTCGATTTTGGGCATTAGCCATTCCTTCATTTCGCCAGGCCCAGCAGGCCAAGGGCAATCTGTTTTGCGAAGTTCGGCGCATCAAAAACTACCAGTGCACGCTCACAGCCTGGTCGAGCCGCGAAGCCATGCTTGACTACTTGCGCAGCGAAACCCACCTCAAGGCAATGAAGGCGTTTCCAAAAATCGCCACCGGCAAATCCTATGGAACTGACGCGGAATCCGTGCCGTCGTGGGACGAAGCTTTTGAAACACTGCTTCAAAAGGGGCGAGACCACTAATCTTTAAAGCACCACCAAAGACCCCGCCCAAGCGCGATCGTTGGCCACGGCGCGCCAGAGAAGCACCCCGCGTGCCGCCGAAGGAATGCGCACATCGCCATTCGGGCCCACCTCTGAGGTCCCTATTCGCTTGCCAGCGGGCGTAAACCATTCTACCAAGACAGCTTGAGGCAGCGGGGGTCGGCTGTGCACTACGTTACCCGCAGAAACGGGGTTCGGCACCCATTCCACTGCAGAAGCCGCGCGCGACTCGGGCATTGATAGGTTCCGAACCAATTCCAAACTGTCTAAATAAAGGGCTTGGCCCCAGCGACCGATGTTTCGGAATCCGACATAAAGTCGGGGATGCGTTTGAAACGCCGCCTGAAGGAGCGGGCTCGTGAATGAAACCGAATCCTGGCGCCAGTCTGACGAATTGGTCGGCACAAACATTCCATTGGTCATGGAAGCTGCGGTTTGAAGTCGGGTTCCGCCCAACGTATCGGCCCACAATGGGGCAGACAGGTCGCAGTTTGGGCTTACTAGAACTACCAGCGTATCGGAATACGGAAACCCATAAGGCGCATAGGCGTAGTGGTAGCGGAGTAGTTCGGGTGACGATGCCCGATCCACGCTGAAGACGAGGTCGCTCACCGCGCCCTGAGCGTCGTGGGTATAGTTGTCGGCCCGCGCAGCATGGTTTCCGGCTGTCCACTCGGCGCGGCTCCACTCGGTTCCGCCAGGCTCACTTTGAGTCCACAGATAGGGGTCCGGAAAGATGCTGCCCTCGAAGTCCGCAAGGCTCAGAGATCCCGTGGGCGTCGAAATGGTGAACGAAACCGCGGCGGAATCCACCGCTCCTTGGTGGGTGACTCGAAGCCAGGCCGTGTAGGCCCCTGGCTGGGCATAAAATACCGAGGGCTGAAGCGCCGTGGAAGTCGCAGGAACCCCGCCAGGGAAGCGCCATGCTAACGAGGTTCCCGCCCTCAACGCGATGCTTCTACTGGCAAAGCGCACCGAGTCGGGCGTGCATCCGATTCGCCATTGGGCCCGCTTCGAAACCATGGGCTGAGCCAATGGCTGTACGATGGAGCTTGGGAGGTCGCACTCCCACATTCCGCGTCCATAGGTCGCTATGCGAAGTTTGCCCAATCCGTAGTGCACTGCCATATCCCGGGTTTGAATGGGGTGCGGCAAGCCTTGACCCGCCGCAATCCACGCAGAACTCGTGTCGAATCGCACGAACACATCGTGGTTCGTGCCCACCGCCCATGCGGATTGAGCGCCATGCAGCCGTACCACAGATCGGGGTTCTTGGTTATTGAGTTCGGGGGAGTTCCATGGCATCCACTGCTGGCCCCCATTGATGGACCGGTACACCTTTTGGCCGTTGGGTGCGTCGGGGAAAGCGGCAACCACGTGCATCGCCTGAACAGGGTCTAGTGCGAGTACCATACGGCTTCCTATCCCGGACGGAAGGGTAATTTGCGTCCATGTGGCGCCACTATCGAGGCTTCGGTGAAGCACTACAGGGGACCAGGATTGCCGCTGAACTACATAAATCACCTCGGGCTGTTGAAAGCCCTGAACTACCATGCCTAGCTTGCGTGTAGCATCCGTTCCAAACGATTTAAGCACTTGGTAGCTTTGGCCCCCGTCGGTGGACCGCATGAGTTTGTGGTCGATTCCGACCAACATCTCACTCGGCGACCTCGGGTCAAAGACCATGGTACTCGCCTCTGACGGCCAGTACGACTCGTTGGGAAACACCGTAAAGCTGAAGTACTGCGGAGGCGTACTCGCACTGGGCGCTGTCGGGAGCTGCACGCCGCCAATTTCAGCACTGTATACGCGGCCGTCCGTCATTGGATCAGCGTAGCCAGATGGCGGCTCGCCGCCGCCGAGTTGCATAAACATACCATGCGGATAGGCCTCACGACGGGCAAGCACGCCGTTGTGGTAGGCCCCGGCGACCAGTACGTCTTCGTTCCACGCCTGACCCAAGGCCCAAAATTCAGTTGCCTGAATTCCAACCATGCGCACGGCCGGCTGTGACTGCACAAAATCTGTGCTTTCGTAAATTCCGCCGTCGGTTGAAATCCAAGTAGTTAACCCTCCAGACGGGTTCGGAAAAACACGAAAATCTTGCATGTCCACGTGCATTCGGACGCTGTCTGCGGCATAACCTGCCATGGCGACGGCTGTGGCGCCTCCGTCAGTGGACTTCCACAAGCTTAGCCCCCCAATAAGCAGCTCGTCAGGATTGGTCGGATGAACTGCTAACGCACAATTGTAAAACCCCTGGTGGTACGTCCATCCCGGAGCGCCAATGGCGGTATTGGGGTTAGCAGCGCCGTACGGTGCCCCCGTTGTGCCCCGAGGGAGGGTCCACGTGGTGCCCCGGTCAATGGAACGGTAGATTCCGATGAATCCGTTGTCCCCTGGCTTAGAGTCCCCGATGAGGTAGGCATAGACGCGGTTGGTGTCCGCAGGAGTGACCGCGATGCGTCCGCCAAGGTCCGCTCGACTGGGGTGGGTGCTTTGGTACCAACCATTGGTGGCCGCTGTAAACCCGATACCATGGTTGCGCGAGGTGTAAAATACCGCACGTTCTTGGCCTGAGCCCGCGAGTGCATAGACGGTGCGGCCCGGGGTTCCGCCCGGCATGAATTTCACGTCGTAGGTTGGTTGCGCGAGTACCGTCGTCCAGGTCGCCCCGCGATTCCCGCTCCGCAACAATCCCGTTTGCGTGGCAGCATAGATGAGGCTGGTGTCGTGAGCGGCCACAATCAACTCGTTGGGGTTCAGGCCTGACGCCTGACGAACTAACGTCCATGTCGCCCCGCCGTCCACCGAACGGTAAATGGCCTCGTAGGTCGCCGCATATACTCCTTGACCGTCAAGTGGATTGCCAGCCAACGCTTGAATTCCGCCCGAAAAAGGAACATTCAAGGCGGTCAGCGTCCAGCTCAAGCCTTGGTCAACAGAGCGGTATACTTGACCAGGCTCAGTGCCGGCGTAAAGAACACTTCCCCCAGCCAGCGCAAGGGTATAGATGTTGGCGTGTTCGCCTGAAGGGACGTTGAGCCCGTCGCGCACATAGGTTGGGCCTATGGCCGTCCAGGTTCCGAGGCCTTCGGACTCGCCAACGTGCCCCGTAGATTCTGACAGCGCGGCCCACACCCGATTGTGCCGAACCCACGCCCTCAAATACCGGTCGGCATAGGTCGTTGCCGCATCTGGATTCTTCTTTTGAAACTGTTCGTAGGTCTGCTGAACCCGCACCACAGAGGCCGCATCAACCGCCGTCCAAGGCTGGGCCCAAAGCAATTGTTCCCACTCAGGTTGGGCCAAAGATGGCTTCATTGGAATCCACGATTGCGCCCACATTGGCGCCGCACCAATGAACAATAAAACGAATACGATAGTAGCGGATCGAAGCATCCTTTCAAAAATAGGTAAATACCCTGCGCATACTTAATGTCTCGGGCTACCAGTAAAATCCTCAATGGGCAGTTAACGTTTATCTTAGTGGATTCACGGCGTCCGCGCCCTTATTCCAACTGCGCTGTACTCAACACCGAAGCCCGCGCTCAACCTAAACTGATGCGCAAGCTCTACTCTTCACTGTTCGTCATTGCCGCAACGGCTGCGATGGCCCAAAGCCTCCCGTTCAACTTTGAATCTGCCACCGCAGGCATGGTGGGCTACGACGGGGCGACGTTCACGATTGTTCCGAACCCCAGCACCACCGGAAACAGCAGCGCCAACGTGGCCAAAATTGTCAAAGTCAATGTGGCTGACCAGTGGGCCGGAGGCAAAATCACGGGCGTAACCTCGCTCGACTTTTCGGCGGCGAGCACCAGCGTGCTTTCGATGGACGTCTACACGACCCAGCCCGTCGGAACCGTCATCAAAATCAAGCTTGAAGCTCCGTACACCGGCGAAGTGGATGCCGTGACGACCGTATCTGGCGGCTGGCACACGCTTCTGTTTGACTTTGGCATCCCCGCCTGCACGGGCAGCGCCGACCTGGTCATCATGCCGCAGCCGTTCACCAACGGTGGCGGAACCACGTTCTACGTCGACAACATCCAGCAAATCGCGGGCGGAATCGCAACCCCACTCGCCGGACTGCCCATCACCTTTGAGGCGGGAGCAACTACCGACCACTTTTTTAGCTTCGAAAGCGCGATCCTGTCGGTGGTCGCGAATCCGCACCAAAATGCGGGTAACACGAGCGCGAACGTAGCCAAACTCGTGCGCCACCGCGGGGCTCCGTTCGGCGGAAGCAAAGTAACCTTCACCAACCCGATCGACTTCGGGACCCACACGGTGCTCACAATGAAGGTCTGGACCTCAGCCCCCATCGGAACCAACGTGACCCTCAAAACAGAGAAGCCCTTTTGGGGCGTTGAACGCAGTGTGCAAACCACCAAAACAGGCGAATGGGAGACCCTTTCGTTCGATTTTGCCGGCTCACTGAGCGACATGCCCACGTTGACCTTCTTGTTTGACTTTGCGGCGGGCAGCACCAACGTCGGTGACGGTTCCGCCAACTCTACCTTCTTTTTTGACGACGTGAAGTACGCGGCGATTCCGCTGTCAAGTAACGAATTAGCGTTGCTGAACGCGGTGCGCGTAACGCCCAATCCAACGTTGGACCGCTGGACCGTTAGCGCCGGCACGCCCATTCGCGTCGAACTCTGCGACCTTCAGGGCAAAGTGCTTGCCGTAGCCGAGGGCACAGAGAACGTGGTCGTGGATGCCGCCAACCTGCCGTCCGGCGTCTACATTGCGCGCATTCATTCTGACGAAACCGTGGTTTCGCAGCGCGTAGCTAAACACTAACTATGCCGGTGGAAGTAGCCGCGTGTCGGCTACCTTCACCCCATGGAACTCGGAATCGACAGCTTCGCCTCGCGCGAGCACGAACAACCCGTGGAGGCGATTCAGCACCTCCTCGAACGCATCGAAACAGCCGACCGCGTCGGGCTCGACGTCTTTGGTGTTGGAGAACACCACCGAGCAGAATTTTTGGATTCCGCCCCCTCGGTCATCTTGGCCGCCGCCGCCGCGCGCACCCAGCGCATCAAGCTGACCAGTGCGGTGACGGTGCTGAGCGCCGCAGACCCTGTGCGGGTGTTTCAGCAGTTCGCTACGTTGGACCTGGTGAGCCAGGGGCGGGCCGAAATGGTGGTGGGCCGTGGATCCTTCACCGAGTCCTTCCCGTTGTTTGGCCTGGACTTCAGCGACTACGACGCCCTATTCGCCGAAAAATTGGAACTGCTCCTAAAGTTGCGCGCCGAGGAGCGGGTGACGTGGTCGGGCAAATTCCGTCCGGCCTTGCATGACCAGGCGGTGTACCCTCGCCCGCTGCAGCCTGAAATTCCCATTTGGGTCGGGGTGGGCGGAACCCCGGAGTCGTTTGTGCGCGCTGGCCTACTCGGGCTGCCGCTAATGGTGGCCGTGATCGGGGGTGAAACCCACCGCTTTCGCCGCGCCGTCGACCTCTACCGGGCCGCAGGGGCCCAAGCGGGGCATGCTCCCGAAAAGCTCAAGGTGGGCCTGCATTCGCTGGGCTATGTGGCTCCGAGCCGTGAAGAGGCGGTCCAGGACTACTTTCCCGGCTACGCCAAAACCTTTACCCGCATCGGCCGCGAACGCGGTTGGCCGCCAGTGTCGCGCGAGCGCTTCGACGCCCAGAACGGCCCAACGGGAGCGCTGCTGGTCGGCGATCCCGACGAAGTCGGAGAGAAAATCCTGCGCCATGCCGAAGCTCTGGGTGGCATTGACCGCGTAACCTTTCAGATGGACAACGCGGAACTTCCGCGTGAAAAACTGCTGCGCAGCATCCAGCTCATCGGCGAGCACATTAAGCCGGCCCTCAGCGTGCACTAAAACCGCGCGGCAAGTGCGACTACTGCGTTTCGGCCAGCCCCCGAAATTCCCGAACTGTAGGGGCGGTAGCGTTGATCCGTAATGTTCTCAAGGCCCACATTCAGGGTCACTCCGTACTTGAGCTCCATACTTGCACGTGCATTGAGCGTGTACCACGCGGGGCTGTAGGCGTTTCCTTCGGCGTCAAGCGCATAAATCTCGGTCTTGGCACGCTCCTCCCAGGCCAATTCGTCGTTGCTTCGGGCCGCTTGAAACTGCGAGGTGAGGTCCGCGCGGAACTTCCCTTTTTGATAGGTCAAACGACCCAACCCAAAGCCAGGTGCCGCATGCCGTGAAGGGCTGAGCTCCCCATTGTCTAGTTCCTCGACCCCGCGCTGTACGTTGTACGAAAGCTTTGTGGACCAGGTCTTGCTAAGGCGTGCTTCCATTCCGAAATAAGTACCCACCACTCGGGCGATCGCGGCGTTTTGCACGGCCTCAACCCGGCTCATTTCTCCGCCGTACATGATGCTGTCGTGCCCGTCCAACGTGTAGGGGCGCCGTACTAAGGCATTCTCGAGAAGGGTAGCATATGCCGCCACATCGACTTTCAACCACGTTCCGAACAGCTTCGCGACGTCCACGTCGGCATTGTACGCGTATTCTGACTTGAGGTTGTCGTTCGGAACAACCACCATTCCAGGCGACGAATCAAAAATTTTTCCGAGGTCGTCTACGTTGGGGGCACGAAAGGCAGTTCCAAGATTCGCCTTGATGATCCAGTCCGCAGTGGGGCGGTAGGTTGCGCCAAAACTTCCAGTCATTGCTGCATCACGAACCTCAGCCGTGGCAAACGGAAGCGGAAAAAAGTCCAAATTCTGAGAGAAGTCCGCGTCCAAGCCCACGGCGTTGGCGCGAAGGCCACTTGTAATCGTGGTCTTTGGCGTTACAGCCCAGGCCTCGGTAGCATACATACCGACTGAATACCACGTCGAATGAGGATAGCGAGAATGGGTAACCGTCTGTAGTCCGCTGAAAATGTCATCGACAATCCCATTTGAATTTACCGCATTCCAAACGCCCTCGGCTCCGTAAAAAACAGTGTGCGTAGCGCTCCTTTCTTTAGTGGCGTCCCAATTGACTGAATAGGCCCCGACTCGTTCAGTTTGCGTCGTGCGTTCTGGCGAGTTCAAGACGCGATCGATGCGCGACTCTTCGAACCGCTGCGCGGCTACGCGAAGCGTCCACAAATCGGCAAAGCGACGTTTTGCTTCGCGCCGAAGCGCCAGATTGTGCATGGTCCAGCGCTGCGGTCCATAGTTCCATTCTGCGTAGCGTGGCAAGCCATTGCGGACCCGGTTGTGGCGGTCGTAGCGCCCGTAGTCCGACGTCTCCGAATGATGAAGTCCGTACTGAAGTTCCCAACCCGCGGCGGGCACGTACACGAGCTTTTGCATCAAATTTTGTTGGGTGTAGCCTGTCGGAACCTGCAGCAAAGAGTCACTTTGAATGCGAACTACATCGCCATCGGGTGTCACCTCTATATAGCGGGCCTTGATGTAGTCCTTTGGGCCACGGCTGCCTTGGCGCAGATGACCAAAGTCCCAACGGCTCAGGCTCGTGATTCCCGCCCACTTAGGGCCACCGTAGCGCAGGTCCACATGTCCCGTTTGCTCGCTGTTGGCCGACGAGTAGCGGACTTGCGCGCTGCCGTGGACGCCTTTGGTTCCGACCACCGGTTGAAGGGTGGTGAAGCTCATGACGCCCCCGATGGCATCGCTCCCGTACATCACGCTGGCAGGACCGAATACCACCTCTGCGCGGTCCATCGCAAAGGGGTCTAGGTTGATCACGTTTTGAATGTTTCCGGCGCGAAAGATGGCGGTGTTCATGCGCACTCCGTCCACCGAATAGATGAGTCGGTTCGTGGCAAATCCGCGAATCATGGGGCTTCCTCCGCCCTGCTGGCTTTTTTGAATGAATACTTTACCCGAAATACCGAGTAAATCCGCTGCCGTCTGGGGTTGAAATTGGGCAATCTGTTTGGGGAGCACCACCGCGACTTGAGACGGAATATGTTCGGCCGTTTGCTTCCACCGCGCAGCAGAAATCACCACTTCACGCAGGTCCAGAGTGTCCTCAGTCGGTGCAGGTGCCTGCGCAAGTCCGCGCACAGTGATTCCGACGCCGAACATAAAGCTGGCGGCACGTACGTACGGGAGTACTTGTTTGAGAAAATGCACGGATAAAGTTTGCCTAACGCAGAATTCATGCAATTTTAGTGCTAAACATGCTAACCCCCGTTGTACTCGCTCGAAAAGCGGCATTGCCGCAGCAATTTCAAAAGCGTAGGTTTGCAGCATGAAGCAACTCATCGCCCTAGTATTCACGGTTAGCAGTCTCTTTACCCACGCGCAAAGCGTGGTCGGCCTCCTTTTTGGAAATGTAACCGACTCTGCGGGAGCCCCCGTCGCCAACCACGTCGTCACCGTATCGGCCGCCCCCGCGCCAGGTACTTCGGGAATCACCTTCACCAACACCTATACCACGTCGAGCTCAGGCTTTTTTGGTGACTCACTACTCTTGCCTGGAGTGATCGGAACGGTCGTGGTATCCACCACTGATTGCAACGGGGCGACACTCTCAAACACCTTTAGCTACAGTCCTAACACCGGTTCGGTACTCACCATCAACAGCCCGTTTGTACTTTGTGCGAACGGCAGCGGTAGCGGAACTGTACTTAGCTGCAACGCATTGTTCTATCCTGATTCCAACCAAGCGGCAGCGGGCATGGTTTACCTTGTCAATGCGTCTTCGGTAGCCTATTCAGGCCCAGCTGCGACAACTTCCACCGCCTATGCCTGGGACTTTGGCGACGGCGGAACCGCGACTGGCCCTTTTCCCAGCCATTTCTACAGTGCTCCTGGTAGCTTTTACGTGTGCCTTACCGCAGCGACCACCACTTCAAACGGACTGACCTGCACCGACACGTACTGCGACTCACTGACCATTGACAGCACTGGATTCTTAGTGTTCAAAACGCGTTCAGGATGGACCTTACAGGTTATAGATGCCAGCCAGCTTCATGCAGCTGAATTCGCTCCTTTGCGCATTGATGTGGTGCCGAATCCAGCTCCGCGCGGATCTACACTGCGCTGCAGAACAGTAGGATCAATTGACCGCCTTGAGCTCATCGACATGAACGGTCGAGTTGTTCGCACGGGCAAATCCGAAATTCCTACTTCTAGACTGCAGTCTGGCGTGTACCTTCTTCGCGCTTCTTCGCCCCAGGGAATCGCAAGCCAGCGCGTCATCCTGCTCGACTAAGTCCAGAATGGACCCCGTTCGCATTCCGTTTAGCGTGGGTCCCGACCTTATCCGGTCTACCGCACTGTTCAGCACTCGCCCTTCGGCTGCGCTACGCGAGCAGAAGTTGGCCGAATTCAACGGTCCCCTTGGCACTGACCTTATTGGTGCAACGGACGATGCGGCCGACGGCATCCAACTATTGGCCGCGCACCTCGGCCACTCTGAAGCCTCCCTTGAAGAGCTCGCATTATCGTGCTCCGAAGACATCGCTCTGCTCCACCGCGGCGTCCTCAAGGCGATTGCGTTTGCCTTCCCCAGCGGATTTCGACCCACGGCAAAGCTCGGGTTCGACTTTGCCTCAGTTCATGCCCCAGTCGCCGACGGCGATGCCCTTCGCGCGGCTAGTGCAGGGATCAGCGCGGCTATGTCACGACCCGGGGCCTGCTTTGAACGCGGTGTTTGGACCCTCACCTCATTGCCGACGTTAAGCCAGCATCCCGACTATCCTCGGCAACCCGCGAGCTGTATGGACGAAGTATACTTTCGCACAGAATTCCAAGTCATTCAAGCACTTGGCGAAGCTTGGGCTGGATTTAGCGTCCGAGTTTCAATGACGCCATGGACCGAACTTTCTGATGAAGTCCGTGCGCGAATTGTCGCCAGCCTTGCGACCATGTCGCCCGCGACCCGTAGCTACAAAGGCCTTCATGGAATCGCGGAACTCTTAGGGGTTTAGCCTAGCGCACCAAATGCAGCGCAGTGGTCAGTACCACGGGGTCCAGCACATTCACGTTCTTAGCTTTGGCGATGACGAAGTAAACTCCGTCGGCGGCGGGGCGTCCGTGGTAGGTCCCGTCCCAAAAATCCTCGGGTCGGGAGCCGGTGGCCATCACGGCGCCGTTGCGGTTGCGCACTTCCCACTCAACCCAATCCACGGCAATATAGTTGGGAGCCCACTGATCGTTACGACCATCTGCATTGGGTGTAAACACGTTGGGAAGCTCCATTCCGGGGCTACCGAGCACCGTAAAGCAGAGCGTGTCCGCACATCCCTGGCTCGTCTGAAGTCCGACACAAATTTCGTAGCGAATTTGAGGCGTAAAGGTGTGGCTGAATGCCAGTTGGGGCGGGCCGGAACCGCCAAATCCCCGAACCTCACGCGGGCCGTCGCCCCAGTCCACCCACATCGACGATCCAGGCGACAAGGTCCACGGACTCACAGATGAATCCAGTCCTACCGTAAGCGCAAGGGTGGGGTTGTCGTAGGGAATAAGTAAACTGGTGTCGCGGAACCAGGTTCCGCCCGGAATGGACCAGAACGCATCCACCACCGGCTGTGGATGCGCCGTCACAGGCGGAAGCGCAGTGGCTGACGCCACACATCCCGAATCGGACCACACGGTAAGCGTCGCCTGGTAGGTGCCCGGAACCGCGTAGCAGTGCTCGGGGTCCTTCGCGGTATCAGTGGTTCCGTCGCCGAAATCCCATAAGCGTGCCGCCACTTGGCCGCCGGGAACACTGCTCACGTCGTGCCACGTCACGCAGAGCGGCTCACAGCCACTGGTGCGGTTCACCCAGGCCAGTGCGTTGGGCTTCGGATTCGGAACCAGCCACACCGGCTTGCTCGCCGTGCAGGCGTACGAGAAACTGATGTCGTCAAGCCCAAAATCGTTGCCCGACCCTGCCGTCGTTACCGCCTGAAGCGCAATGGTGCACACGCCATTCGCAGGCGCCGTAAAGGTTTGCGTGCGCAAGCTCCAGGTGCCCACACTGGACGGCGCGGCTTGGGCCGTGCCCGCTTGGGTTCCGTTGACCATCACCCTGAGGCTTCCTGGGGGCAGGGCCAAACTGAGGACCCAGTACGACATGGTCACTTGGGCTCCGCCCGGAAAGGTCAAGGTCTGCTGCCAAATGGTGCGGTTGGGCAGCACGGAACCGTTGACAATCATGTAGTTACCCGTCCCGGTCGTGTGGTCGCCCCACGTTCCAAAGTTGGGGTGCACGGCGTTGGGGTTGGGCCCGACGGCGTAGGTGCCCTCGTTCCAAATCGAGAACTGGTTGTTGATGTACTGCGACGTGAACCCCGTGTTTCCGAGGCTAAAGTTGCCATTTACCGCCGGAACCGTCGCCCCCATCTGCGTGGAAACCGTAATGCTCGACGCCGTCGACCCGATGCGCACCCGAGTCACAGTGCACGTGTCGCACGAAACACTGGAGGCTGGACTCCAACTGAAGGGCCCTGATCCAATAGCTTCAAGCGTCACGCTGTCGCCCGCGCAGCCATAGAGGCTGTCCCGCACGACGTCCACGGAGCACTGGGCACCAGCCCAATTTCCGCAAACCAAAGCAAATAATGCGATCCAATTACGCATGCCGAAAGGTCGTGAATATTTTCACGCAATAATCTTCTCAATGAGCCAAAGCTTCGCTCCAAAGGATGTAGTCCCAACGTTGGTTAGGACGAACTTTGAACCTAATTCGAGGCCTCCGTAATTCCCTTAAGTGACGGCCTTGGGCGCTCATGGGCCGCGCGGCCTTCGCGAACAGCTGACTGTACCCCGTTTTTGTCGCAGCGCTTTAATTCGTAGGCCGCTGCAATAGCTTCGTACTTGTACGAAGTGAGCGCAACAAGCCGAGTAAGTTCGTTGAAAAACAAATCAGGATCAGACCCAGAAACTTCATGAGCACGGTATGCTTGGGGCTCAAATTGCTCGTAGTACCAATCTGAGTCAGCGCAAGCCAAAACACCTTCCAGTGCTAACGCATCTTTAAAAATATTTTTCCACTGAGACTCATACCCACCATTCACAGTTTCACGTGCAAGAAGCTTTAAATGAAGTTCGCTCAATTTGCCTTGGTGGTTCTGCAGTTTTTGCGCAGCTGCAGCAGGGCTTAAGTAGCTTTGGGCAGACATCGTGACCGACCAGATCACGACAAAGGGTAGTAGTAGCTTGCGCATAGGCCAAAAATACACTCATCCCAAACAAAAACCGTTAGGAAATGACTAATTACACATCGTCGGTTGCAACACATTGGGCCTCGGTGACTTATTCCAACCTGCTTCGTTCAGAAAACGCTGAACTCGCCCCATCAATGGCCGCCTACATGAAGGACCACTTCGCGTTTTTAGGCATTCCGAAGCCTTTGCGCGCCAAAATTCAGCGCGCGCACTGGGCGGAACGTCCCCGAAAATCCGACGCCATTG
>CAYYWL010000011.1:15514-40231 GCA_964475135.1 uncultured Owenweeksia sp. | reverse complement strand
GCGGGCTTAGCCGGCGTGAGGCGCTGCGCCTTCTCGGTAACCCCGAAGAAGCATAAACAGCCCCGCAAAAAGCACGACTACCGCCCCTTCGATTCCGATGAGGTAGTAGGGCCAGGCGCCCTGCACCAAGGGGTGGTCGACCGGCGGTGGCTGGTTCACGTACCAGTAGTTGGACCCCAGCATTGCGTTCACCGCCATCATGCAAAATCCCACGAGGTTGGTCATGCCTATCACGCGCCAAAAAAGGGCGCGCGGTAAGCGGGCTCCGCCCCGTACAATGAGGTAAAGTGGAATCACAACCACTGATGAGTGGGCCGTGTAAAACTGGGTGACGTAGCCGATGGTGGTCGACGACTCGAGCGCGGGGGTAAGAAACGCTTGGATTCCGCCCAAGGGGCCCCAAAAGGCCACGAGCGGCAAGGCCCATTTTTGCTTGAGCACCAGGTGCGCAAAGAGTAAAAACTGGCTGAAACTGCACATGTGAAGGGGTAGCGACTCGCGGACGTTAAAGGTTCCGTCGGCCAACGCCATCCACCAGTACCACGACTGATTGGCGAGAATGGTCCAGCCTAGAATCTTTTCCCACTGAGCGAACTTGGGGTGGCCCGCTCGGGGCGCCACGGTGAAAAAGACCAGAAAAAATAAGGCAAGGATGCCGTAGCCGGCCCACCAAATTGGTCCGCCGACTTCGACGACGACCATGTCCCATTCTCCCATTAGGCTGATTTGTTAATGCGCTTCCAAAAGAGCAGAGTGAGTACGCCGTAGTGCAGTGCTCCCGCGGCGAGGAATCCGAAAATGTAAAATGGCCAATCGCCCATGATGAAGGGGTTGTCGACTAACGGGCGCTGGCACAAGAACATGTAGTTGGCGTCGACAAGGTAGTTGACCAAGCCCACGGGCGCCATCAACAGTACGTTGATTCCAAGAACCTTAGCCCAGGTCCACTTGCCGATCATCCAGCCACGCGCAAAGACGAAGTAGAGGGGTATGATTATGATTCCGCCATGAATGATATAGTATTCAGCGTACATAAACGGGGTGTCGCCGCTCGTGAGTTCAGGGGTCAGCAAGCTGTGGAATCCGCCGACAATTCCCCAGAAAAACAAGGGATAGAACGCCCATCGGGCACCAAAAGCCAGAAGCAAGATGCTTAGAATCCGGCTAAAGCCGCAGAGGTGCATTTCGAGGTTGTCGTGGACGTTCCACAAGCCTTCTCGGTACAAAAAAAGGTGCTTCGCCAAAAGAAGTGCTGCCAGCGCATAGCCCCACCAGCGTTCAAAGATCCGAAGCTCCTCGCCCTTCCAAGTGCGGGCCGCTCCAAATACGATGGCGGCGTAGGCCGCAAAAATGGCGATTCCGCCCCACCACCCAGAGGTGCCGAATGAGTAGACGGCATGTTCAATCACGAGAAAAGACATGTGCATTGCGTTTAGGTGGCGTTAATTTAGCACAAAGACGCTACCCAACGCACACTCAAAAACTTGGCTTGCGTTTTTCGAGAAAAGCCGTGGTGCCTTCGGTAAATTCTGCGGTTGCGAAGCGGGCGCCAAACTCTTCGATCTCGGCAGCAAAGCCCGACCCGCCCTCTGTGGCGGCATTCACCGTCCGTATGATGGCGGCCTGGGCGTCTCCTGAGGCTTTGATGAACTGACGGGCCATCGCCTCGGCGGCTTCGAGGAGCTGGTCGGGCTCGTGGACCGCGTTGACTAGACCCCAGGCCTCAGCTTTAGCCGCGTCGATCATACCCGCGCTGAACATCATCTCAAGGGCGCGCCCTTTGCCGACGAGTTGCACAAGGCGTTGGGTTCCGCCGTAGCCCGGAATCACCCCAAGCGAAGCCTCAGGCAAGCCCATTCGGGCCGAAGACGACGCCAGGCGCACGTGGCAGGCCATGGCGAGCTCAAGGCCTCCGCCCAACGCAAACCCATTGATCGCCGCGATGTACGGCTTGCTGGCCTGTGCGATTCGATTAAAGAGCAACGCGTGGCCGCGCTGAGCGAGCGCTTTGCCCTCCTCGGGGCTATAGCCTGCAAACTCAGCAATGTCTGCGCCCGCAACAAAGCTCTTGGGACCCGCGCCTGTCACAACAACTACTCGAACATCTTCATTGGCGTCCAAGGCCACCACCTGCTCGTGCAGCGCCTGAATCGTGGGCGCGTTTAATGCGTTTAACGCTTCAGGGCGGTCAATCGTTAAAAAGGCAACGCGGTCGCGGACTTCGAGGCGTACACTGGACATAATACTTCGTGTTGGGTTGTTGAGATGGCGTACTTTGGCCGTTCCAAAGATACTTTCTGTGCTCAAGCGCCTTCAACGTTGGTTTCAAAACAAGTCCGGCATCGGCGAAAACCGCGACGCCCTCGACGTCCTGCGCCGCCGTGTTGACGCCTTGGCGGCCGTGCAGCAGCAGCACTTACCTGAAACGCTTCGCCTGCCCTGGCTTCCCGAGGACCTGGACGGCGTGGTGACGGCCATTCACCGCGCTGACGCCATGTTTCGCTACCCGTTGAGTGCTTCGGGCGGAACCTGGACCCGCGCCGCATCCGAGTACTTTACTTCGGGCCGCGAGCTCGCCCAGGTGGCCAAGTCTGCAGCCCCCAGCGCCCAAAGTATTTTGGACTTCGGCGGCGGATACGGCCGGGTCGGACGCTTTTTAGCGGTAGAATTCCCCAATGCGCAACGTTGGGTCTACGACCCCAAAGCCGCCGCGATGGCCTTTCAGCAAGCCCAATGGGGTGCCCAGCCTTGGGATGGCCAGCCCGCTGACCTCATTATTGCGGGTTCCGTGTTTACGCACTTGTACATGGATGTGGCGCACCGCGAGCTGAACCGATTGTGCGAACTGCTAACTCCCGGCGGATCGCTGCTCGTTACCCTTCACGACTTTGTGCCGGTCACACGTACCTATGCGACCACTGAAGAATCCGCACTCCCCGAGCTCGAAGACCAGCTCCGGCCCGAATCTTATGCCAGCGTTTACTTCAGCCAAGAGGATTGGTCCCGGTTGATCCCGCACGGATACTGGTGCGCTCTTCGCCCCGAACGATTTGGGGGCACGCAGCAAATTATGCAGATTCAGCGCGCGGAACCCGAAGCATAACCTCAGTTCCCTGAGCATCTGACGACTCAATCCACACGCGGCCGCCCATTCCGGTTACGATGGACTTGACCATGGCCAAGCCTAGACCAGACCCGGTTGATTTTGTCGTAAAGTGCGGCTCAAAAATGGCTTCCCAGCGTGCGGAATCTATTCCACCCCCGTTGTCGCGCACCGAGACCAGCACGGCGCCCTCGTCGTCGCGAACCGTTAGGGCCAACGACGGGGTTCGGCCGTCGGGAACAGCGTCAAGCGCGTTGTTCAAAAGGTTGTTGAACACTCTGAGAAGAGAATCCTCGGTTCCGCGAACCACCCAATCACCGTGCGGTACGGCCAACTCAAGCCCGGGATAGGCCAGCTGAATGCGCCGAAGCACCGCATTCAAATCGACCGGTCGGAGCACTCCTGACGTGATCTTCGCCAGCTCGCTAAAGTCGCCTGCCACCGCTGACATAGCGTCAATTTGGGCAAGCATTGCCTCAGAAAAGTCTTTAACCTCCTGAGGAGTGAGGTTGGCCGCCTTGCTCGCGTGAAGCTGTGTCATCAAGCGCATCGGCGTCAGCGGATTCTTAATCTCATGTGCCACTTGCTGCGCCATTTCACGCCACGCATTCTCTTTTTCGGCAAGCGCAAGTGCTTTGGCATTCTCCTGGGTTTCGTGCACCATTCGATTGTACGAATCCACGAGCTGCCCAATTTCATCCTTAGACTTCCACGCTACAGGTTGTGGATTGCTTGAGCCGTCCTCGGGATTGCCCTTCATTGCGTTTCCTACGACATCAAGTCCTTGGGTAATGCTTCGCGACAGTAGGTACGCAAAGTAGGTTGCGGCCACAAAAAGAACAAGGTGCAGCCATGCCAACGCACGAAAGAACTCCATATCCTCCACGGGGCGTGCAATTTTTGCGTCGTACGGAACCACCATGAGTGCTACCGGTAACCCTGAGGCATCCTCAAGCTCTGCCGTAAACAAGAGCATTTCCTCTTCGGATTGATCAGGACTCGCGATACTTAAAATCTGATTTCGCCGGCTATGGACTAACTCGGGAAGTCTCGAGGGAAGCACCCCGTCGTCGACCAAAGTCATATTCGACGACAAAAGCAGTTCACCCCCCATGGTGTAAAGGGCTACGTCCATTTGGTGGATCGTGCTAATCGCGCAAAGCTCCTCGTGAAGCACCTCCAATAGGTCGGACTCGCTGATATCTGAACCCAACGCGCGCTGTAGCTCGTGCGCAACATGCGCCTCAATCGATTGCTCTTTGCGTTTGAGTCGCTCGCGGCGGTACTCCACCTCTTCTGCCTTAAAGTGCAAAAGGCTGACAATACCCGTAGCACCAAAGCCCAACACCACCAGCATAAACATGGCGATGAAGATTCGGACGCGTAGGGTAATTCGCATGGCACTTAGGACTTAGTCCAGGGCCTTCTCCAATTTTAGGGCCAAATGCGCTCGGTGGGCCTTGGTTTCGGCATCCACACCTGGATTGCTACGCACCATCTGGCGTATGCGCTGGATTTGGGCCAATGCCGCCGACTGCGAGGGGCGGTCGAAGCCAGGCGCTGGCTTTTCGCCCAATCCCGCGATTTCAATCAGTCGGTCGACGTAGTCCAACTGGATGTTCTGGCGGAATCCATTCACGGACGTAGTCCAATCTGCGGCAAACAGGGCGTCGGTAAGGTCCGAAGTCATGGCGGCTACACTGTACTGGTTTCCGTAGAGCTCACTGTCGGTAAGGCGCTTCATCACTGCTGGGTGCAGGACGTGAGCCAGTACGTTGCGCTGCATTGCAAGGCTTCGGTCGTGAATTTTGGGGTCCTCAGTTTGGCTGAAGAATCCGAACCCACGGCGCTGCTGCTGGAGGTACTTCCACACGGGGGCCGCCGCATCAAATGCGCTGGGCGCAAACACATAGGTACGCAGCGCGTTCATTGCCCGCTTTTGGTCGGCAAGTGAAACCGGTGTGAACGGATCCTTGGCTCCGGGCTGCCCGTTGAATCCGCGTTCGACGTAGACGCCTCCAATGTAGCGGCTGACGGCGGCGGCGGCATTGTTCATTTCTCCACCCAGAATCGAGTACGCCTGAACGAGCTCCTGGTAGCTCTGGCCGTCTTTGCGGTAGTTGCTGAGCAAGGTTCCGTAAAGTTTATTGACGAGCTGGAATCGCTCAACACTGTAGGTGATGGCGTCGCCCGACATGTCGTTGACGTTGACGCGCGGATCGATGGCTTTACCTGGCGAACGCATGTCGTCAGCGTCGTTGCCAAAGGTGAGCGCGGGCTCGGTACTGCGCGCCAAGATTTGCTGCAAACGGGCCTCTTCAGCGTCGGCATCTGGAAGCCCAGGGCTGTAGCCGTAGGTGATGGCCCAGAGGTCGTAGGGACCGGGCTTGGTCGTAAAGTACTGGCCCTGCTTGGCGGGATCTAGGCTAATGTTGACTGCAGGGTAGTCCATCACCGACCCCACAAGACCTACGCGCTCGGTGAGCTCACGGTTGTGAAGGTCCTTGGGCAGGTGCAGCTGTGAGGCCTTCATGTTGTGGTTCAAGCCAAACGTATGGCCCATTTCATGCAAAATCAGGTAAAACAGGGACTCCTCTAGGTAGCGCTGCTTTTGCTCCTCGGACGCGCCTTCGGCCGCAAGGGCTTGCATGCCAAAAAGCGTCGACTGCTGCAGGTACTGACCGGCCTGGCAGGAGGCGTGGTCGTGGCCCGCTGCAACGTGCTCGTCGGGCGCCAAGGCGTCCACCAGTCCGAGGTTGTTAAACAGTGCGGCTTGCTTCAGACGATTCGCCACAAATACGTACTCGAGCATAATGTCGGCACCGAGGATTTCGCCCGTGCGCGGGTTCGTAAAGCTCGGACCGTATCCACCAAAGGGCGGAAAGGGGCTCGAGGTCCATCGCAGCACGTTGTAGCGCACGTCGCCCGCGTCCCACGTTGCCGTATCGGGCTGAACCTTTACCACGATGGCATTCTTGAATCCGGCCTGCTCAAAAGCCTCGTTCCAGGCCTCTCCGGCGCGCTGGATGATGGGGCGAAACTCGAGCGGTGTGGTGTTCTCAATCCACCAGGTTATGGGCTTCACTGGCTCGCTGACTGCAGCCTCGGGGTCTTTCTTCACCAGGCTCCATCGGTTGATCACGTCGCGGTAGTTGGCCGCCTTGGGGCTCGTCATATCGTTGATCTGCTGGCCGAAGTAGCCTACGCGGGGGTCGTCGCGGCGCGGAACAAATTCCGCCGACGGCATCGCCAAAATGCTGTGCTGCAAGCGAACGGTAACGTAGCGCGCATCGGTCACGTCGGGGCCGCCGCCCACACCGCTCGGATTGTCGTACACAAGATCTACGACCACGTCGGTGTTTTCGGGGTATGCCCGAACCTTTGCTACACGCGATTTGTTCTTGCTCAATGTGCCTAGGCCAAACTCACGGCTGCCTGGTTGTGTCGGAGCCTTAACTCGGTCAAGCGCCTCACCCAAAAACAACGATGTGGCCTCAATGAGTACTTCGCCCTTGGCGCGATCCTCGGCGACAATCTTCTCACTTAGTAGCACTGCGGGGCTGATATTGGCCTCAGCCGACTTGCTCAATGCCGACGATGGGTCAAAATAGTAGCCTGTATTTTGGGTTTCGAATTGAATTTGATCGAAGTAGCGGCGGATCACGAACACTTCGTTGGCCCGGAACGATCCGCGGTTAAATCCTACACTCGCGACGCCATTCTCTGCATAACTCCAGTAAATGAACTCTTTATTGAGCTGATCTGCGTTCAGTTTGAGGTACAGCTTGCCATCCACGGTGTCTTGGTAAACCTTCATAAGGCCATCGTAGGCGACCGTGGTTTTGAGCTTTGAGGAAATGGTGACTTTCTTGTCAGACGGAGCTGGTGCGCTCACCTGAGTCTTGCCCTTCTTTTTTGACTTCGATTGGGCGGCTGCCTGAGGGCCGAATGCCGCCAGTGCGGCGACTAATAGTGCGGAACGGAGTACAGTGTTCATCCTGCCAAGATAATTCGCGGAACGCCAAGTGCCGCGGATGGGGCCGAGCAAAAAAACAGGCCCCAAAGGGGCCTGAAAAAAACACAAAACCGCAAGAAGCGCTTAGCCGTTGAGGGCTTCAGCTCCACCTACAATTTCGAGAATCTCGTTAGTGATCGCAGCCTGGCGTGCCTTGTTGTAGTCCAACTTTAGACCGTCGCGCATGCTCTTGGCGTTGTCGGTGGCCTTGTGCATCGCGGTCATTCGCGCTCCGTGCTCAGAAGCCTGGGAATCAAGCAACGCCTTAAAGAACTGAATGTGGATGTGCGTCGGAATCAAACTAAGTAGCAACTCCTCTTTGTTGGGCTCGTACAGGTAATCTCCTGCGGCAGAAACACTAGGGACCTGAATCGGTAGGACTACCTCTTCGCGGATCAACTGCACGGCCGCATTCTTAAACTGGTTGTAGACCACAACGACCTCATCGTAGGTGCCGTCTATAAACTTGTCCATGGCGTCCTGCGCAATGCTGCGCGCAGCCTCAAACGTCACATTGGCCACCGCATCAATGTCGCTACCTGCCAAGGTGTTGAGCTTGCTCAGCTGGTCGCGTCCCTTCTTGCCTACAGCAAATAGTTCAACCACCGCGCCCTGGGCCTCATAGCGCTCTACGACCAACTTGGTGCGCTTGAGCACAGAGGAGTTGAACGCACCACAGAGGCCGCGGTTTGCCGTCATCGGGACTACAAGCACCCGCTGCAGCGGGCGCTTGGTGATGAACGGATTCTCGCTAGCGTCAAGCGTGGCGCTGACGTTGGCCATGAGCAAACCAAGTTTTTCCGCATACGGACGCATTTGCACAATGGCATCTTGCGAACGCTTGAGCTTCGCCGCCGAAACCATTTTCATGGCCGACGTGATCTGCATCGTGCTCGATACCGACGAAATACGGTTGCGGAGTTCCTTGAGGTTCGCCATCGTTCAGAAATTAGTTGGCGTAGGCCGGAATGATTTCTTTAGCAGCTGCCTCGATGGCACCAATCTCTGAGTCGCCCCAGGCTCCGCCGCGAATGGCGTCCAGGATGTTGCGGTGCTTGGCTTCCATGTACTCGATGAACGCTACTTCGAACGCTTTGATCTTGTTCACGGGAACGCTGTTGAGCATGCCCTTGGTTCCGATGTAGATAATTGCAACCTGCTTCTCAACGCTCATTGGTGAGTTCACGGACTGCTTCAGAATCTCTACGTTGCGGCGACCCTTGTTGATGACATTCATCGTTGCGGCGTCGAGGTCGGAACCAAACTTCGCAAAGGCCTCAAGCTCGCGGTACTGAGCCTGGTCGAGCTTCAAGGTACCGGCAACCTTCTTCATCGGTTTGATTTGCGCAGATCCACCTACGCGAGATACCGAAATACCTACGTTGATGGCGGGGCGTACACCTGAGTTGAAGAGGTCGGCCTCCAAGAAGATCTGGCCGTCGGTGATCGAAATCACGTTGGTTGGAATGTAGGCTGATACGTCGCCTGCTTGGGTCTCGATGATCGGAAGTGCCGTAAGCGATCCGCCACCTTTAACCTTGCCCTTGAGCGACTCCGGAAGGTCGTTCATCTGCGAAGCAATCGCGTCGTCCTTAATCACTTTAGCTGCGCGCTCGAGAAGGCGGCTGTGCAGGTAGAATACGTCACCTGGGTAGGCTTCGCGGCCCGGAGGACGGCGGAGCAAAAGCGACACCTCACGGTAGGCCACGGCCTGCTTCGAAAGGTCATCGTAAATGATCAATGCGGGACGACCGGTGTCGCGGAAGTACTCACCAATGGCGGCACCTGCAAACGGAGCATAGAACTGCATCGGAGCAGGGTCAGCCGCGTTGGCCGCAACGATCGTCGTGTACGCCATGGCGCCCTTGTCTTCGAGGGTCTTAGCCAAAGCAGCAACAGTAGAACCTTTTTGGCCAATGGCGACGTAGATACAGTACACGGGCTCGCCTTTGTCGTAGAACTCCTTCTGGTTGATGATCGTATCAATCGCTACGGTCGTCTTACCTGTTTGGCGGTCACCGATGATCAATTCGCGCTGACCGCGACCCACGGGAATCATGGCGTCAATGGCCTTGATGCCGGTTTGGAGAGGCTCATTTACGGGCTGACGGTAGATTACACCTGGAGCCTTGCGCTCAAGGGGCATCTCAAAACGCTCACCTTCGATGGGGCCCTTGCCGTCAATCGGGGTTCCGAGGGTGTCGACCACGCGGCCAACCATACCTTCACCTACATTGATCGAGGCGATTACCCCGGTGCGCTTCACCGTAGATCCTTCTTTGATGCCCTCTGCGGCACCGAGGAGTACGATACCTACGTTGTCTTCTTCAAGGTTGAGGACAATGCCGCGAAGGCCGCTCTCGAACTCAACGAGTTCGCCCGATTGGGCATTTTGAAGACCGTAGGCACGGGCGATACCGTCACCTACTTGTAGGACGGTTCCAACTTCTTGAAGCTCTGCTTCAGAGGTAAAGCCCGAAAGCTGCTGGCGAAGAATCGCAGAAATTTCGGCGGGTTTGACGTCTGCCATGATTCGAATAATTAGAAATCAGCGATGTATAAATTCTTTTGGAACGAGCGGTCCAGGCTGCGCAGCGACTGCGCGATACTCGTATCAATTTGCTTGTCGCCCACACGAACGACAAGTCCCCCAATGAGATCAGGGTTCACTTCTTCGGTAATCTCAACCGACTTTGCACCAGAGGCCAAAATGGCCGCTTCAATCTGTGCGCGCTGTGCGGCGCTCAGGGCTACAGCAGACGACACCTTGGCAGAAACCGTTCCAAGCCGACGGCGGTACACTTCCATGTAGTTTACTGCAATCTGTGAGAGCAACGCCTCACGACCGTGTTCTACAATCAATGCTATAAACTTCTGGCTTAACTCGCTCAATCCGGCAAAGACCTGATTCAGGACCTTCTTCTTCTGGTACGGCTTAACCACTGGGCTCGACAAGAACACCTGAAGTTCGCGACTTGAAGCGAGTGCCTCGCGTACAAATACCATGTCTTCTGCAACCGCAGCTGACATCGCTCGCTCCTCAGAGAGGTCGAGCAAAGCTTTGGCATAGCGGGGCGACGAAAGACTCATCTTAATTCAAGTTGAGGTCTTTGAGGTCACGATCGACGTTCGCCTTGGCCACTTCAGGCTGGGCTAACTCGGCACGTAAAATCTTCTCAGCCATGTCCACGGCCAATTGTGCAACTTGATTCTTAAGTTCCGTAACGGCGGCCATTTTTTCTTGGTGAATTTGGTTGCGTGCGGACTCAAGGATTTTTGCGGCTTCAGCTGAAGCGGATTCCTTTGCCTCGGCAACCATGGCGTCGCGCATGGCTCGGCCCTCTTTTACAATGGCCTCACGCTCCTCGCGAGCTTGCTTGAGAAGTTGCTCGTTCGACGCTTGTAGCTTGCCCATTTCTGCACGAGCAGATTCGGCTTGCTTCAACGCTTGATCGATCGCCTCTTCGCGGGCTTGCACCGCACTAAGAATAGGCTTCCAGGCAAACTTGCCTAGCAAGAACACCAAAATGAGGAAGACAATAGTCGTCCAAACTATGAGGCCTAAGCCCGGAGTTACTAAATCCATGCGTTAATGTGTGTTAAAAGTTCGTTTCACAGCCGAAGGTTCAGCGAGCCCAAAGGACCGCTGAACCCCGACCGTGTAGACGATTACTTAAGGAGCGAAACCACGACGCCAAAGAGACCCACACCCTCGATAAAGGCTGCAGAAATCAGCATGGCGGTTTGGATCTTGCCCGAAGCTTCCGGCTGACGTGCGATGGCGTCCATAGCTTGTCCGCCGATGCGGCCAATGCCAAGACCTACACCGATTACTGCGAGGCCAGCTCCGATTGCAGCGATACTACCAGTCATTGTTTAGGGGGTATTTGAAGTGAAACGATGAATAAAAATGAAAACGTTAGTGGTGTCCTTCGGCGTGCGCGTGGTCGTCGTGATGGTGCTCTTCGACCGCAGCGCCAAAAGACATTGCGGTAAGCATCGTAAACACATAGGCCTGAAGCGCAGCAACCAGGAGTTCCAAAGTCGAAATGAACAGGGTCAGAATGATGGAACCCGGAGAAATCCAAACTGACTCAAAGATGAAGATCAACGAAACCAGCGACAGGACCAAAATGTGGCCGGCGGTAATGTTGGCAAAAAGTCGAATCATCAGCGAGAACGGCTTCGTGAAGACACCAATGAGCTCGATGAGCGCCAAAATGGGCTTTAGCGGCGTAGGCACGCCCGGCATCCACACGATGTGCATCCAGTAGTCCTTGGTTCCGTTCACATTGGTAATGACGAGCGTGAACGCCGCCAAAACAAGCGTCACAGCGATGTTTCCGGTCAAGTTGGCGCCACCTGGGAAGAAGGGCACCAATCCAAGGAGGTTATTCACCCAAATAAAGAAGAACAAGGTCAGTAAGTACGGCACAAAGCGGTTGAGGTGCTTGTCGGGAATGGCTCCTCGCGCGATGTCGTCGCGAACAAAAAGAATGAGGGGCTCTACAAAGCTGGCCAGTCCGCGAGGAGCTTTGTTGGTGTTCTTCGCGTAAAAGCGGGCAGCTGACAGAAAAATGAGTACGATAAGAACTGCGCCCATGATGAGCGAAAGCACATTCTTTGTGATCGAAAAGTCTAGTGGCTTGTCCTCAGAACCCGCGTAGTATATTTTCTCGTGCTTGTTGACAAACTGCTGGCCGCCTGCGTTTACCACATGATGACCTTCAGTGTCGTGATGGAATTCTGATGAAGAAAAGACCACTAATCCATCATTGGTCCATAGAATTACGGGCAATGGAATGCTCACCGCGTGTCCGTTCCAATCAAGGATGTGCCAACCGTGGCTGTCCGCGATGTGGTGCATGATGAGCTCATTCGGGTTGAAGCCCTCCTCTTTGGGAGCATGTGCTTCGCCTGTGGCGTGCTCGTTTGCCACGTGCTCGACCGGCGCGCTTGAATGTTCGCTATGCCCAACATCTTCTGAGGCAAGCACGCTGCCCAGCGGCATGATGACTGCCGTAAAAAGAGTAAAAAAGCGTCCTAGTCCCATCTGTCCCGAATTGCGCGGCAAAGATAGTCCGAAAAGGGGCTTTATCACAGTCGGTTTACACGTTGAACGGCAAACCAAGTTTCAATAGCTTGAGCAATGATAAAAATTGCCGCAAACTGCAGAGCGTGAGCTTTATATCCTTCAGGTTGGCGCATACTTAGCGGCAGCACCACAGTAGCCACACCGAGCAGCATGCGCAGCATTCCACCCCCAAGAATGACCCAAATGAAGGTTTTTGGACGCTTGCGTTCAAAGGCAAACGCAAAGAAAAACACGGTAATTCCGCTCACCGAAATCCAGAGGTAGCCAAGCGCGTACCATGGGATCCCCCAAGCGGTCAGTGCGAGGGCCGAAATCGCAGCTAGTGCGGCATACGCCGCGGTGAGCTGGAGCATAAACTGCTTCATTGCTATTCGTTTTTTTTAGCTTGAACTATGGCTAGAAGGGTCGCGACCACGGTGCCGGCGAGGGAGCCCCAAATTTGTCCCATTCGAGGCGGGTCTGAGGGGTCAATCCACGACCCCACAAGTGCTCCGAGGAGTATTGTAGCAAGCATCTGACCCACAAGCCCAAGAGCAAAACCGTAGTTGGGCTTAGGCGACATGGTGGCAAAGTCGTTCGATTACGACGCGACCACCTTGGGCGCGGCGGGCGCCGCCGTAGGTGCTGCCGCTGCCGGATTGATGGGCTTCGAAATAGGCTCTTTGGGGCCCATGTGGCAGTTGCCTGAAAACTGTGCTCCGGCTTCAATACTGATTTGCCCGGTGTAGAGTTCGGCTTGAACCTGAGCCGTTTGGGCCAGCGTAGTGAGGCCTTTGACTTCAAGACTTCCGCGAACCTTTCCGGCGATGCTCGCCTCAGCGGCCACCACTTCCCCCTCAACTGAACCCGTGGGTCCGACCACGAGCTTGCCCTGAATGCGGACGTTGCCTTTAATCATTCCGTCCACGCGAATGTCGACTGGAGATTGAATGCTACCCTCAAACACAGCGCCTTCAACGATGCGGTTGTGTTCGTGAGCGGAATCTGAGGTGCGTTTTACTGGGTTCATCATGGTGTTCCGTAGTTGCGTTGGACAAAGGCGCGGTAGGTTGATTCGTCTTTGGACCGGTAAAGGTGCGAAAAATTTGCCACAGTTACGGGCCAGTACCTTGTACGATCAATAGGTATTCGCGTGCGGAGTTCAGGGTGCACCCGAACCTTGTCTCGGTACGAAAGGGCTTCAGCGGCAGAGGCAAATCCATCAACCAAAATCAACTGACTGTCTTCGTCCCACGGAAGCGTGCGCACGCCAAGTGGCTTGCCCGCAAATTCCGTCGAGTGAATACGGGCCAGCGCATTTCGAGCCGCATTGGCGTCAAACCCCGTCGGAAAAAGTATGAGTACCTGGTGCGGCGCATTAGGTGTCACTTGGTAGGGCCCGTTGTCTGCGGGGCCATCGTCTGTGTCGGAGCCTTCGGCAAGCGCCGTCAGGTAGGTCTGCGCTTGTGCGGCCTGCGGCGTGCTCGGATGGTCCGCAATGAGTGCTCGAAGTGCATCCGAGTACGCATTTCGGCCGTCGCGACCGCCGACTGCCATGGCTTTTAAAAAGTCCGCTTGGGGGCGTTCAGAGGCGGACCATTCTTGGGCTTGATGGATTTTGAGAGCCTCCTTCCAGGCGCGCTGTTCGACCGCGGCGTGTAGGGCCAAAAAAGCCGGGGAGGTATTCGGAGCAGCCTCTCCGGCCTTCAAAGCCTTTCCCTGAACGAGGGCCGCCGCTTCGCTGTCAGAGTAGCGTTCAAGGAGTTCTTTTTTGGCGGATTCCGCCTGAAGTGCCTCGTTGGCACTTACATGGAGGCGGTACACGCCATAGAGCCAGCGCGGGGCGTCGGGGCTTGACGGACAGCTTCGGAGCGCGCGACGGTACGCTTTGATGGCCTCCTGGGGGTCCTGCATTCCGTCGCGGTACGCGGCAGCAACCTCAGACCAAGCCAAGCATCCAGCATCTCGAACGCTGTCGCGGGCACGTGACTGGAATGGAACCTTACTCAGGTACGCTTCGACGTCGTAGCGGGGGTCGACCGCGGGTTTTATGGGTGCGGCTGGTTTGCCATCCTGGGCAGTCTGTTCGGCCTGATCATTTTGTTCGCCGTCTTTGGTCGCGGCGGTTGCCGCAAACCACTGGCTGGAACGCGAGCGGAGCCGCCAGTTGTCGACGTTGGGACGTTCTCCGAATCGCTGGCGGAATGCCGCGGCGCCCTTGGCGCGAAGCGCCGGGGCATACACCGCCCAGCCGGTGGCGGTTCCCGCGCCGGCCGAGGGCGCCGCAGCGTCCAATTCCGCGCTGGCAGCGCGGAGCTCCGCAAGCTCCTCCTCGCGACGTGCCCGCTCGGCCGCCTCCTGGTCTGACTTGCGTAACCCAGCCACGTACTTCTCGACCATCACACGCACTGCTGCGGGATCGCGCCCTGCAAGAAGCACTAACGAATCCGCCAGCTGAGCGCGATTCAGTGCCTCCACGAGTACAGACAGCGTTTGGGCCTTCTTGACAAACCCGTCGCGCCCTGCATAGGACTTCGGGAGCAGTACCGAGGCAGAGTCAAAATCAACCTGAGCCCGCTCGTAGGCGCGCCGCTCCAGAGCCAAGGCGCCATGCCGTGCATAGGCCAAGCCTTGAACCAGTGGACGCTCGGGCTTGCCGGCGGCAAACGAACGCTGAAAGTAGGCGTACGCCTCGTCGCGGTCGTCCCACTGAAGGGCCAAATCGCCCAGCGCAAAATAGATGCGGTCTGCAAAATCGGCATTCTTGGGCTCGCGAAGCAGGTCCCGTAGCTCTTTGTACAACTTGGTCGGATTGATTCCGCCACCATTCATGCTTCGACGCAGCTGAGCCTCCAAAAGCATCGCATAACTGGCGGGCTGCGCCTTCAGACAGGTCTCGTACATGCGTCGGGCCCGCTCGGGCTCCAGCGCGCGTTCGTACAGCTGGCCAGCCAAAAAGGCATACCGCGCCCGTTGGTGGGCGCGCGGCGCCTTCGCAGCTGCGCGGCCCAGCGCTTCGGCCGCTCCGACCCAATCTTGCTCGGCGATCGCCATCCGACCGCGAACCCGGTCAACTTGGTAGAGCCACTTTTTGGGGACCCCTTTGCGCTCTAGTTCAAACATCAGCGGCTCTGCCAGGGCTGAATTGCCTTGGCGCGCGAGTAGTTCCGCCCGCTCGAGTTCGGCCTCAATCTGCTGCTCGGGATTGCTGCTCAAGCGTGCAACGGTGCTGAGAGCTTCAGATGCTGGCGCATCCAACCCAATCAGCATCTGGGCGCGGGCCAACAAAAGGTATGCATCAAACACCGCGGGATTCGCCTGCTTTCCCTTGAACACCATGCTGTGCTCTTGAATGGTTTTGGCTGCCTTCTCGACGGCGCGCTTGGCCTTGACTTCGCCGGGGGTGCCGGTCTTCACCTTTGTCCAGTCGTCCACCGGAATCAATTGCGTAAAATCGTCCTGCTGCGCCTCCTGCGCCAACGCCAACGCTTCCGCGTAGGCCACTTGACCGTTGTACAGCGGATTAAATCGAGCCGTAACCTCGTGGTAGCGACGGTTCAGCCAACGGTCTTTTTCGCGGCTGCAGCCCGAAAGGACTACGACCGCGGCCGCGGCACCCAAAGCAAGGGAGCGGAACAGCAGAGACGAACGCATAATGAGGTTAACGCAGAAAGTCCAAAGTTAGGGCGTTCGGGCGGCTGCGTTTCGGATTCCCTACCTTTGAAATTGTGAAGACTCCGAAGCGACGAACCCGAAAAGAACTCGCCCAGCATTGGCTTGCGAAGTGGCGCCACCGCTACCGCTTGGTTTTGCTCGATGAATCCTCGTTTGAAGAGCGCTTTTCAATGGTCCTCAACCGCCGAAACGTGTTTTTAGCCGTGGGTAGCGCTGTGCTCTTTTTGATCGTATCGACAACTTTTTTGATCGCCTACACCCCCCTGCGCGAGTACATTCCGGGCTATTCGAGTACCGCACTTCGGCGCGAAGCTGTGCGGCTCAACGAGATTACCGACTCACTCGTTGACTTAGTGGCCTATCAAGAGTCCTTTATTCAGCACATTCAATTTATGGTGGGCGGAAGCCTACCTCCCGACACCCTCACCAGTGCCGCAACTCCGCCCCCGGGCTGGTCGGCAGAACGCTTACTCGCAAGCGAACGTGAGCGCAAGCTCCGCCAAGAGGTCGAAGCGCGCGAAAGCCAGGCCGAGCTGGCGAGTGAGGGCCAAATGCTTCAGCCTGTTGCGGGCCTGGTGCTGCGCACCGCAAATGCTGCACAGGGTCGCTTTGGACTAGAAATTGACGCAGTACGTCCGTCAGATGTCGTCGCCGTGGACGACGGCACGGTGCTTGCGATCGAGGGAACCACTTCGCTGGGTTATTCCATGACAGTACACCACTCTGACGACCGAATTAGCCGATATGTCGGATTGAATAGAATTGCCCAACGGCCCGGGAACAGAGTTGTTCGGGGCGAAACCCTTGGCCGACTCCTCGAAGAAGACCCCGAAAATCCGATTCCGTTTAAAATTGAGCTGTGGATCCACGGACGCCCCGTAAGCGCCGCCCAAGAGCTCGGATACCGCAAGTAGTACGAAATGAAAACGTTGAAAGAATTTGCCGCAGTCCAGTGGGCTGCCATAGTTGACCGCCAAACCAGAGCTTGGGCCACCAAACCCTTTGAAACCCAGCAGCGCACCCTCGAACAGCTCACGGCCACTGCGGCGCGCACGGCCTTCGGCCAAGACCACCGCTTTGCCGACGTGCGAAGCCACCAGGACCTCATTCAGGCCGTTCCGGTTCGCGACTACGAGGCACTTCGTCCCTACATCGACCGCGTCGTGGCGGGCGAGTCCGATATTTTGTGGCCCGGCCGCCCCACCTACTTCGCCAAAACCAGCGGAACCACCTCAGGCGCCAAGTACATTCCACTGACGAAAGAGTCGGTGCCCTACCACATTTCGTCAGCCCGCAACGCCCTCTTTGCCCACATGCACGCCACCGGCCAAAGCCGCATGGTCAATGGCAACATGATCTTTCTGCAAGGCAGTCCTGTGCTCGAAGACAAAAACGGCATACCTACGGGCCGTCTGAGCGGAATCACCGCCCACTTCGTGCCGTCCTACCTTCAAAAGAACCGCAAGCCCACGTGGGACACCAACTGCATCGAGGACTGGGAAGAAAAAGTCGAAGCCATCGTGCGCGAAACCGTCGGCGCCCCCATGTCCATCATCTCGGGAATTCCGCCCTGGGTGCAGATGTACTTCGAGCGACTGCTCGAGGTCAGCGGCAAGTCGAGCATCGGCGAGGTGTTTCCCACCCTTGACCTCTTTGTCACGGGCGGAGTCGCCTTCGAGCCCTACCGCGCCCGCTTCGAAGAGCTCTTTGGCCGCAAGATTCCCATCGTACAGACCTACCCCGCGTCCGAGGGCTTCATCGCCTACCAGGACCAGCCCGACAGCCCGGATTTGCTGCTGCTGCTCAACAACGGAATCTACTACGAATTCATTCCGTCCGACCGCTTTTTTGACGAAAATCCGCCCCGCCTCAGCCTCGCCGAGGTGCAAACCGGAGTCAACTACGCGCTCATCATGCACACGAACGCCGGCCTATGGGGCTACAGCATCGGCGACACCGTCGAGTTCGTGTCGACGGCACCCTACCGCATTCGCGTGACCGGTCGCATCAAGCACTTCATCTCGGCCTTTGGCGAGCATGTCATCGGATCCGAAGTCGAGTACGCCCTCGAACAAGCCGTTGCCGCCCAAGGAGGCAAAGTGCGCGAATTCACCGTCGCCCCGCAGGTCAATCCCCGCGAGGGCGGACTGCCCTACCACGAGTGGTTTGTCGCCTTTGACGAGGCTCCCGCCGACCTCGAGGCCTTTACCGCCACCGTCGACCGCGCCCTTCAGGCCAAAAACGTGTACTACCAAGATTTGATTTCGGGCGGAATCCTGCGCAACTGCGTGCTGCGCGCCCTCCCGAACGACGCCTTCATCACCTACATGAAGTCCGTGGGCAAGCTCGGCGGCCAAAACAAGGTCCCGCGCCTGATGAACGACCGCAGCGTGGCAGACAAACTAGTAGCTAGCAACCAGTAGCTAGTAACCAGAAGCCTTTACGGCTGAAACCCGTAGTCCTGTTCCGTTGGCTTCAGTGAGGCCGCGACGGCCAAGCGGTCACAGCGCTCGTTCTCGGGATGTTCGTTGTGGCCCTTGATCCACTCAAATCGCACTTGGTGAGGCTCCATGGCCTTGAGGAGGCGCTTCCAGAGGTCTGGATTTTTCACTTTGGCCCACCCGCGGCGCTTCCAGCCGTCAATCCATCGGGCGTTGAACGCGTCGACGACATACTTGCTGTCGCTGACCACTCGAACAGAGCAGCCCGACTTGAGGGCCTCAATGCCCACAATCACAGCCATAAGTTCCATGCGGTTGTTGGTGGTGTGGTAAAATCCGCCACTCAGTTCTTTTTCGTGGGTTCCACTGCGCAAAATGGCGCCGTAGCCTCCGGGGCCCGGGTTGCCCTTGGCTGCCCCGTCCGTAAACAGGTCTACTTGGACCATCCTTCGGGTAAATCAGTCGGTAGCGGCAACCCAAGAAGGTCCGCCGTAATCACGCGTGGATAGGCCCAATGCTCGCCTTTGAGGATGCGCGCCGCAACCTCTTCGGCGGTGTCGCCGGGGTTAATTGCCGTGCGCATTTGAAAGAGAATGGGGCCCTCGTCGTAGTGCTCGGTCACACGGTGGATGCTGAGACCGGATTCCGCCTCGCCAGCAGCAACCACGGCCTCATGGATGTGGTGGCCGTACATGCCGTGCCCGCCGTAGGCAGGCAGCAGCGCGGGGTGAATGTTGTAGCAAAGGGCACCAAACGCCTGAATCCACGCCGCCGGAACCGGTTTGAGGTAGCCCGCCAGCACCAGGGCCGTTACCCCCTCGGCGCGCCATGCGTCCAGCAATTTTTCGTCGTCGTCTCCTGGAACAAAATGATAAATCGGCACGCTGAGGGGCCGGTTCCAAATTCCTGCGGACTTTCGATTGGTCCAAATTCCGACCGCGCGCACCGCGCCATCGAACCAAAAATCGAGCAGGGATGCGGCATTGCTTCCGCTGCCCGAAACGAGGATTGCAACTTTTGGTGAATTCACGGCCTAAAGGTAGCGGGTGAAATGCACCACATTTCCAAAGATTGGCTTTTCTTTGCACCCATCAATAACTCAAAACCATTGGTTATGTCGGATATCGCCGCACGCGTTCAAAGCATCATCGTAGATAAATTGGGAGTTCCCGAGTCAGAAGTAACGGCCGAGGCCTCATTCACTGGCGACTTGGGTGCAGACTCACTCGATACGGTTGAGCTCATCATGGAGTTCGAAAAAGAATTCGACATCCAAATCCCTGACGATCAGGCTGAAGGCATTCAAACTGTAGGTCAGGCAATTGCCTACATCGAGACCGCCAAGGCCTAAGCTCGTACTATGGAACTCAAACGTGTCGTAGTCACGGGCCTTGGTGCCTTGACCCCGATCGGTAATACTGCTCCCGCATTTTGGGCGGCCCTCCTCGAGGGCCGCAGCGGGGCGGGACCGATTACTCGGTTTGACGCGTCCAACTACAAAACGCAGTTTGCCTGCGAGGTCAAAGACCTCAACGTCGAAGACTTTATTGAACGCAAAGAGGCGCGCCGTATGGACCGCTGCACCCACCTCGGGCTTATCGCTGCTGAGGAGGCCGTAGCTGATTCTGGACTCGAAGCTTCGAACCCCAACAAAGACCGTGTAGGCGTCATTTGGGGTTCGGGTATCGGCGGCCTTGATACATTCACTGAGGAATTCGGCAATTTCTTCAAGGGTGGTGAGATTCCGCGCTTCAACCCATTCTTCATCCCCAAAATGATTGCCGACATCTGTGGCGGCTACATTTCGATGAAGTACGGCTACCGCGGACCCAACTACACGACTGTTTCGGCCTGCGCCTCTTCGACCAACGCGGTCATTGACGCGCTCATGCTCATTCGCTTGGGCAAGGCCGACGTAATCATTACGGGCGGTTCTGAGGCTGCGGTTTCACCTGGCGGAATCGGTGGATTCAATTCCATGCACGCCCTGTCGACGCGCAACGACGACTACCTCACTGCTTCTCGCCCCTTTGACAAAGACCGCGACGGATTTGTACTTGGTGAAGGTGCCGCATCGCTGGTGCTCGAAGAGTACGAGCACGCCAAAGCGCGCGGAGCCAAGATCTATGCCGAACTTGTCGGAGGCGGATTGTCTGCAGACGCATACCACCTCACCGCTCCGCACCCCGATGGATTGGGCGCACGCAACGTAATGCGCAATGCGCTCGAAGACGCGGGTATGAAGCCCGAAGACATCGACTACGTGAACGTGCACGGCACGTCGACTCCTCTTGGAGACGTGGCAGAATCCAAAGCGATCAAAGAGGTGTTTGGCGACCACGCCTACCAAATCAACATTAGCTCGACAAAGTCGATGACCGGCCACCTACTGGGTGCCGCGGGTGCCGCAGAAGCCGCAGTAGCAGTGCTCTCGGTCTTCCACGACACTATTCCGCCGACGATCAACCACTTCACGGATGATCCCGAGCTTGATGCCAAGCTGAATTTCACCTTCGGAACGCCCCAAAAGCGTAACGTGCGCGCTGCGCTTTCCAACACCTTCGGGTTTGGTGGCCACAACGCTTCGGTGATTTTCAAGAAAATCTAGATGCTGCAGCCGATTCTTCGCCTGTTCCGCACGGTGCCCTCAGAGCACCGCACGGTAATGGCCGCGATTCGAAGCATGACGGGCCTACGGCCCAATGACCCCGGAATTTATTTGGCCGCCTTTCGGCGCAAGGTCAAGACCGACGCCAACCAACGCAGCGCCAACATGCGCTACGAACGCCTTGAGTACCTCGGTGACGCAGTGCTCGGCGTGCTCATGGCCGAGTATCTGTACGAAAAATACCCTGGTGGAGACGAGGGCTACCTGACCTCGATGCGCTCAAAGGTCGTAAGCCGCAAGGCGCTCAACCGAATCGCCGAAAAGATGGGCATTCCGCAGTGGATGGACATGGGCCGCAGCCGCAACGGACGCCAAGGGCAAACCTCGTCGGTGCCAGGCAACACACTGGAAGCATTGGTCGGAGCCGTGTACATTGACCGCGGATGGAACGCGGCTCGCTACTTCGTGCACCGCCGTATGCTGGATCCCTACGTCAATTTTGACAAGGTCGAAACCGAGGTCATCAGCTATAAAAGTTTGCTCATTGAACACATCCAAAAGCAGCGCAAAACGTTTCGCTTTGACGTAATTGATGAGGACGGCAAAGACCGAAATCGCTTTTCGGTTGCCTTCTTTGTCGACGATGAAGAGGTCGCCACGGGCAGCGGTCAGTCCAAAAAATCCGCCGAAGAAGCTGCTTCGCGTGCGGCGGCCAAAGTCCTAAAAATTGGCTCGTCGCCTCGTACTCGACGCCGTTGACGAGGACCTACCTGAGGTCTGGTCGCTGACCACGTCGCTGGACGCGGTTCCGACGGTGTTTCACCTAAATGCCTGCTTGAATTGGAATTTGGCGCGACGTACTGATTTAGTGCGTTCGCGACCCGAAGCCCGCTACCACCACGCGATCTACCGCGGCAGCGACGGCTACCGAACGACCAGTTTGATTTGGAACGCTCCGCACCACGCCGATTGGGTGCAGGGACCGAGTGGTGGTTTGTTTGGCGACATGGAGGCGGATCCGGGTTCCGCAGTAATTGTGGCCCGACCGCGCGGAATTAAAGCGTTTTTAACGTTTGACCCGCCGTTAAGTAGTCAAGAAATCGTAGGTTTGCAGCAGACGCTCCTCGGCGTTCCTGGATTGCTTGGCCACAACCCCCGCACAAGCCTTACGCCGACCGAGCACGCCATATTTGTACTAGACCCCCTAAAGGATTCCGAACTGTGAAACGGACTAAAATTGTTGCGACCCTAGGGCCCGCATCGTCATCTGATGAAGTACTAAAGCAACTCCTCGAGGCAGGTGTGAACGTGTTTCGCGTGAACTTCTCGCACGGGGCCGCCGATGAACACCGCGCAACCATTCGACGCATCCGCGGCATTCTCAAAGAGACGGGCCATAATGCCGCCATTCTAGCCGATTTGCAGGGACCCAAGCTTCGCGTGGGTGTGGTTGAAGAGGGCGCCGTATTGGTTCCGGGCGACCGACTGACGTTCACCACCGAGAAGTGCGAAGGCACCAAGGAGCGGGTGTTCATGACCTACACGCAGTTTCCGCGCGACGTACGCGTCGGTGAAAACGTGCTGCTCGACGACGGCAAACTCGTGCTCAAGGTCGTGTCAACCAACGGCGTAGATGAGGTCGTGGCCGAAACGATTCAGGGCGGACCCCTGAAGTCCAAAAAGGGCGTGAATCTGCCAAATACCCGCGTTTCGCTTCCGTGCTTGACCGAAAAAGACTTGGCAGATCTCGATGTAGCACTCGAAGAAAATGTGGACTGGATCGGCCTGAGCTTTGTGCGCAACGCCGCAGACATTCACGAGCTGCGCGCCATTTTGAACGAGCGCGGGCACCACGCCGGAATCATCGCCAAAATCGAAAAACCCGAAGCGGTTGCCGACATCGACGCGATTCTTGAGGCCACTGACGGAGCCATGGTGGCACGCGGCGACCTTGGGGTAGAGGTTCCGATGGAATCCGTACCTATTATCCAAAAAATGATCGTGCGCAAGTGCATTGAGCTAGCTAAACCCGTGATTGTCGCCACCCAGATGATGGAAACGATGATTGACAACCTAACGCCGACCCGTGCCGAAGTCAACGATGTGGCGAACGCCGTAATGGACGGTGCCGATGCGGTGATGCTCAGCGGCGAAACCTCGGTGGGCCAGTACCCCGTTCAGGTAGTTCAAACTATGGCCCGCATTGCTGAGGCTGCCGAGCGAGAGTGCTCGTTCCGCGGCAAAGAGCACAAGCCCGTTGAGGAAATTGCGGCACGATTTATTTCTGATACCATGTGCTACTACGCGGCCAAAATGGCCAACAGCGTTGAGGCATCGGCAATTTGCACCCTGACGTTTTCAGGCCACTCCGCGCAGCTGCTTTCGAGCTTTAGGCCACAGAGTCACGTCTTCGCATTTACCGCCAACTATAAGATCTTGAACAAGTTGTCGCTTCACTGGGGGGTTCGCGGATTTTACTATGACAACATGGTTTCGACCGATGCCACGTTTGTGGACATCACAAAGCAGTTGAAAGCCGACGGCTTAGTCCAGCAAGGCGACCGCATTGTTCAGTTGGCCTCAATGCCGATTGAAGCCAAGGGTACCACTAATACGATTCGGGTTAAAGACGTCCTCTAGCGCAGGGCTCCTAGAGGCTGCGCAGCAGGCGCACGTCGTTCTCAAAGAGTGCGCGAATGTCCGGAATGGCAAAGCGCTGCATGGCAATTCGTTCGACGCCGAGGCCAAAGGCAAATCCGCTGTACACTTCGGGGTCGATTCCGCAAGACTCTAGTACGGCGGGATCCACCATGCCACATCCGAGGATTTCAAGCCAGCCCGTGCCCTTGGTCATGCGGTAGTCCGTTTCGGTTTCGAGGCCCCACCAAATGTCCATTTCGGCGCTTGGCTCAGTGAACGGAAAGTAGCTGGGGCGCAGACGAATCGCTGTATGCGGTCCAAAAAAGGCCTGGGCAAATTCAAGCAATGTCTGCTTCATGTCAGCAAACGACACGTTGCGGTCGATGTACAGTCCCTCGACTTGGTGAAACATGCAGTGGCTGCGCGACGAGATGGCCTCATTGCGGAACACTCGGCCGGGAGCGATGATGCGAATCGGCGGCTTGCGCGTCTCCATGGTGCGCACCTGAACGTTGGACGTATGGGTGCGCAGTGCCCAATCTGGGTTGCGGGCCAAAAAGAAGGTGTCCTGCATGTCCCTTGCGGGGTGCTCGGGTGGAAAATTCAGGGCCGTAAAGTTGTGCCAGTCGTCTTCCATTTCAGGGCCCTCGGCCACGGCGAATCCCATGCGGCGAAAAATATCGACGAGTTCGTCGCGAACCTGACTCACAGGGTGGTGCGACCCAGGGAGGTTGCCACATGCCGGACGCGTGACGTCCTCAGCGTGAATACTAACCTTTGGTTTGGCGTTCGCAAATTCCGAAACCTTTGACTCTACAGCAGTTTTAAGCTGGTTGAGGAGCTGACCAACCTCTTTGCGGGCCTCGGGTGCGACGGTCTTGAAGTCGGCAAAAAGGTCGTTCATGACACCCTTGCGGCCGAGAAAACGCAAGCGCAGGGCCTCAGCCTCTTGAGCGTTCGAAGGGGCCGCTGACGCGACCTCGTGGAGGTATTCCTTAATTTTCGCCTGCATCGTCGGGGAATCTGCTATATTTGCTTGCTTTTCGCCCGCAAAACTATGCTAAAGCAATTGAACTACCGGATCCTTTCTGCTGCCGCGCTCCTCGTAGCGCTTGCGGCGGGTGTGGCGTCGTGCGAAAAACCGCGCACGGGCCCTGGCTA
>CAYYWL010000011.1:0-15414 GCA_964475135.1 uncultured Owenweeksia sp. | reverse complement strand
TAGCGCTTGCGGCGGGTGTGGCGTCGTGCGAAAAACCGCGCACGGGCCCTGGCTATATCGCGGTCCGTGTGGTCAACGAAGATACCGTGGCCATTCAAAATGCTTGGATTCATCTTTCGGTGCCTGGCAGCGGAACCTTGTTCGACAATCCGAACACGTCCGGCTACTACTACAAAAAGTCCGACGTGAGCGGCTGGACTGACACACCGTGGAAGTACGAGCGTGAGGCTTACCTCGACATCGAGTCTACCAAGGGCGCGTACCGCGGATGCTCTTACGTACATGTGGTTCCTGGGGACACTGCGGTCGCTTACGTCATTCTTCGCCCCTACGGCGATCCTAACTCTGGATGCTTGTGAACACGCTTCGCCTTTTCGCCCTCTCTGCGACGCTGTTCGCAGCCCTCGTAACTTCGTGCGCGCCGAAAGATGCGCCCGTGTACCGCTTTAAAATCAAGGTGGTAGCCATCAACGAAGACGGTGAGCCCATCGCCCTTCAAAATGCGACAGTTCGCGCTACGGCCCCTGTAGTCAACGCGATACCCGACTTTGAAGGTCGCTCTGGCGTAGACGGTATCGTACGCGACGCCGAAGGCAACGACATCTTTCAGTACGGCCTTCCAGCGGTACTTCAAATTACCGCTCAAAAAGGCGGCAACCCCCCCGTGGTCTTTGGGTGCAGCTACCTCAAGCTGGTTCCCGACAGTACCGCGACCGTTGAAATCGTCGTGCAGCCCTACGTAGAGGGTGTCAGTGGCTGCTGACGTATGACGGCGCTCGACGTTCTCATTCTCGGAATTTTTCTTTTTTTTACCGGCCGCGGAATTTGGCGGGGCTTTATCAATGACCTCGCAGGTTTGCTTGCGTTGGTCCTTGGCTACCTCTTTGCGGGCCGCTTAGCGGTGGTGGTTGAGCCCTTTTTAAGCGCATTCATTGACGACGTGGGCCTCATGCACGGCGTAGCCTACTACCTGAGTTTGTTCGGAATCTACCTGGCCGTGGTGCTCTTGGGTAAAATCGCGACACGCTTGTCGAAGCTGATTTTGCTCGGATGGCTCAACCGCCTTTTAGGCGCCCTGACCGGAATGGCCAAAGGAGTCTTGGTGGCCGCGCTCGTGGCGCTTCCCCTTCGGTGGATCGGTGATGAATTTACCAGCATCGGCCCGGGTGCGGAACTTCGCGCCCAGTCGACCTACTACAGCTATGCCCTCGAATTTGGGGAGTGGATGACCCCGAATTTATTCCGCGTCGTAGACGGCCTGAATTCCGGGGAGGACACGGCCTTCTAGGTACTCCAGCATGGCGCCTCCGCCGGTGCTTACGTAGCTCACGCGCTCAGAAAGCCCAAACTGTTCCACTGCAGCGACGCTGTCGCCTCCGCCCACGAGCGAAAAGAGTGTGCCCGCCTCGGTCGCCGCAGCGATGGCCTCGCCGAGTTCGCGGGTTCCGCGCTCAAACGCCTCGAGTTCAAAGACACCCAACGGACCGTTCCAGAGCAGGGTCTTCGCGTCGCGAACCACGGCTGAATAGGACGCAATGGTCTCTGGACCCACATCCAAGCCCATCCAGCCCGACGGAATCGCATGGCTCGAAACAATTTGGGTCGCCGCGTCGGCCGCAAAGCGGTCGGCCGCCACTACGTCCGACGGAAGGTGAATCCGCACTCCCTTGGCCTCGGCTGCCGCCATGATCTGGCGCGCAGTGTCGAGGTGCTCGTCTTCGACGAGGCTGCTGCCTATTTCTGCTCCTTGAGCCTTGAGGAACGTGAATGCCATGCCTCCCCCAATCAAAAGGGCGTCTACGCGGCCCAAAAGGCGCTCTAGGATGACGATCTTGCTCGAAACCTTAGATCCACCCACCACAGCGACTGCGGGCTTCTCTTGCGACGCCAAAACGCGGTCCACGTTTTTGATTTCGTTGGCCATTACGTGGCCAAAGGCGCTGCGGCCTTTAAAGTGCTGCGCAACCACTGCCGTCGAGGCGTGGGCGCGGTGCGCTGTTCCGAAGGCGTCGTTCACGTAGGCGTCACCCAACTCCGCCAACTGCGCGGCAAATTCCGCATCACCAGCCTCTTCGCCAGGAAAAAAGCGAACGTTTTCCATGAGAAGTACCTCGCCGTCATTGAGCGCATTCGTGGCGGCCACCGCTTCGGCGCCGACGGTGTGGATTGAAAACTGTACTTCGCGTCCAAGAACGCGCGCCAGTTCGTGCGCCACTGGGCGAAGTGAAAACTTCGGATCAACCGCTGCCTTGGGGCGACCGAGGTGCGAAACCAATACCGCGCGGCCTCCGCGGTCCAAGATGGACTTGAGCGTCGGAATCGTCGCCACTATGCGCTGGTTGTTAGCAACTTCACCGTCTTCACGGAGCGGAACGTTGTAGTCTACACGAACGAGGATGCGCTGGCCGCGAACTTCGAGTTGGTCGATGGTTTTCATGAATTGCAGAATGATCGTTTTCGTAGAGCAAAGGTAGGGCGCTACCTTCGCTTCACTTTGGCTTCACCCCTTCAAATTCCCCTTCAAAAGCTTCCCGAATGGGGGCTATGGCTCGACCAAGCGGCGCACCGCGAACGCGTGGCCCACGCCCAAATGCTCGTGTCTGAAGATGGCGGAATGGCCTGGACCCTCGCCTTGGACTACATCAGTCGACTTTTGTGCGCACAGGTTTCGGTACGCGGAGCCTGCGGCTCTTGCCCATCGTGCATCCAGCTTCACAATATGGCACACCCGGACGTCCACTGGATCGTACCAGTCATTGGCGGCGAAGGCCGTGGAGACGACGAAGACACCTGTGCGCCATTCTTGGCAGACGTACGCACGTTCTTGGGCCAAAACCCCCACCCGCTATCCAGTGAGTGGATTGAGCACTTGGGCGGAAAGCAAAAAGTCGTGCAGATTTCGGTCAAAGAATCCGCACGCATCCAGCGCCTGCTCTCACTCAAGGCCCACAGTGGCGGCTACAAAGTCGTGGTGCTTTGGATGCCCGAGCGCCTCAACGACTCTGCGGCAAACAAGCTGCTAAAGTTGGTCGAAGAGCCGCTGGACCGCACCCTTTTGATGCTCATTAGTCACGACGAGGCTTCGGTGCTCGGAACCATTCGGTCGCGCTGCCAAGTGCACTACGTCAAACCTGTGCCGACGGGCGTACTTAGCGAAGCTCTTACGGATCAAGGAATTAGTTCAGAACAGGCTGCCGTACTCGCTGAACTATCTGGCGGACAGCCGGGTCAAGCCAGTATGCTCTTGCGCAACCGCGAAGCACTTCGCGAACCCCTTCAGCACTTTGTAGAGTTCATGCGCATTACCTACAAAAAGGATCTCGTGGGTCTACTTGCCTTTTCAGAACGACTCGCCAAAGAACCGCGTGAGCAGCAAAAGCAGTGGATTCACGTGAGTGCTCAACTCCTTTCGCAGCTGTTGCGGTTGCGCCACGGGGCTCTAAAAAACTCACTCTTTGCGTGGTTTCCGGATGTGGCTTTTCAGCCCGACGGACTTGCCCGGCTTTTGGATGAATCCAAGCATTCTGAAATTCAGGGGCTACTTCAAGCCGCACTAGCCGACATCCAGCGGAACATCAACAGCCGCATCGTCCTCAGCGACCTGGGCATTCAGTTTATGCGGCTTTTCGCAGTACGTAAATAAGACTCGACGCATTGCGGCTTCCGCCCAAAATATTGCTTCGTATTCCTTGATAAATAGCTGAAAACCAATTTTTTGACCCTGTTTTATAGGCCTCGCTTAGCAGCGCTACGTAAAACGCATCCAAGCGCATTGGGCGCACCGACTCGACAAACCATCCGTTGGACTGGGCCAACTTAGACATAGCCGACTTCGAAAAATGCCAGTAGTGGATGGGCACATCCCATGCGGCCCAGTAACGACCGTAGTGCCGTGCATCTGGTGATTCATAGTTCGGGACGGCCACGATGAGCGCTCCACCTGGATTGAGGCGTTCACGCACCCACTGAAGAACTTCGTTGGGTTCATCCAAGTGCTCCAGCACGTGAAACAACGTTACGGCGTCGTATGAAGTCGCCGTGAGCTCGGAGCGCTCTTTCACTACACGCCCGTTTTTCAGTTTGTTGCTTGCTAACTCCCTAGCGGCATCCGACAACTCAATTCCCTGCACAGACCATCCTTGGCGTTCGGCCCGCGCCGTAAAAACTCCGACGCCGCAACCGTAGTCAAGTAGGCTTCCCCGCGATTTTTTGGTAGTAGACTTGATGAGTCCCACTTTTTGTCGGGCTGCAAACGTCCGAGCAGCTCCATACAGCGTGCCAAAAAGCCCCGCATTGGTATCACTGTGCGACGTGTACGCTGGGCTGTCGTAGTACGGGCCGATTTCTGCAGGCCTTGGATTGGTTATTCCCAATCCGCATTCACAAAATTCAACAGCGAACTCCTCTTGGCTGACCATGTGATCCACCACCTTGAGTGTAGAAGTTCGCGTACTGCTCCCGCAGTTTGGACAACTTAGTGTATTCATCTGTTCCACGTGGAACTATCGGCCTAGGTGAACCAGTAGCACTTGAATATCCGAAGGCGAAACTCCGGAAATTCGACTTGCTTGTCCTACTGTTTCTGGTCGAAGGCGTTCCAATTTTTGTCGCGCCTCGATACTGAGCGCGGTGATACGTAAAAAGTCAAAACCAGCTGGAATCCGAACGGACTCCAGCCGTTTTAGTTTGCCAACTTGCTCCTGTTCCTTCTCAAGATAGCCTGCATACTTAGCGTCTATTTCTACTTGTTCCCACACAAGATCGTCAGCGGTAGGCATATCTGCGCCATTCAGGTGGTTTCGGAGCTCCTCTAAACTAAGCTGGGGGCGTGCAATAAGTGACGAAAGCGGACCCTTTTGACGTAGCGCAGTTGTACCCTTGGATTCAAGCCAGCTGTTCCAGTGCTGGGGTTCCGCCGTTTGAGCGTCAAGCCATTGTTCCACGTGGAACCTTTGCGCTTCCTTAGCCTCAAAAGCTGCCCACTGTTCGTCTCCAACCAGTCCGATTTCGCGTCCAATTGCTGTTAGGCGGCGGTCTGCATTGTCCTGTCTGAGGCTTAGTCGGAACTCTGCCCTACTCGTAAACATTCGGTACGGCTCCTCGGTGCCCTTAGTGATAAGGTCATCAATGAGGACCCCGATGTACGCCTCGCTACGGTCCAGCTGCAAGGCCTCTTCGTCCCGAATGGAGCGAGCCGCGTTAATTCCAGCCATTAATCCTTGGCAGGCAGCTTCTTCGTAGCCAGTAGTACCGTTGATTTGGCCAGCAAAATACAATCCTGATACCAGTTTGGTCTCAAGACTGTGCTTCAATTGTGTAGGCGGAAAGTAGTCGTATTCTACAGCGTATCCCGGACGGAAGAATTTTACGTTCTCAAAACCTTCAACTTTACGCAACGCTTCGTGCTGGACTTCCTCAGGAAGGCTTGTAGAAAAACCATTGATGTACATCTCTACGGTATTCCAACCTTCGGGCTCTACAAAGAGCTGGTGGCTTGTCTTATCCGCAAACCGATTGATTTTGTCTTCAATACTGGGGCAGTAGCGAGGACCAGAGCTTTGAATGGCTCCGTTGAACAAAGGACTACGGTCAAATCCTGACCGCAGGGTGTCGTGAACAGACTCTGATGTGTGCGCAATCCAGCAATTCATTTGCCGCGCTAAGGGCTTAGAGGCCCAGTAGCTAAAGGTTCCAGGTTTCGCATCACCTTCTTGAACTTCAAACTTGGAATAGTCCAAACTGCGGCCATCAATTCGCGGAGGCGTTCCAGTTTTCATACGACCGTGATCAAAGCCAAAGGACTGCAGGCATGCTGTAATGCCGCGTGCCGTTCCCTCTGCACTTCGACCTCCGTTCATTTGGCGCGTACCAATGTGCATGATTCCATTCAGGAATGTGCCACTTGTTAGAACCACCTTTCGGCAGCTAATTTCTTGTCCGCTTTGAAGAACTACACCTCGTACTTCGGAACCATTGAGCAGCACTTCATCAACCGTGCTTTGAATAAAGTCTAAATTGGGAATTGCTTCGAGTGCAAGCCTCCACTCCTCGGCAAACCTCCAGCGATCGTTTTGGGTACGTGGACTCCACATAGCCGCTCCTTTACTACGGTTAAGCATGCGGAACTGGATAGCTGTCTTGTCAGAAATAATACCGCTCAATCCACCCAAGGCATCAATTTCACGTACGATTTGGCCCTTAGCCACACCACCCATCGCGGGATTGCAGCTCATTTGACCAATCGTTTGCATGTTCATTGTCACGAGAAGGACCTTTGTCCCCAGCTTCGCAGCGGCGGCAGCGGCTTCGTTACCGGCATGACCAGCTCCAACTACAACAATATCGTACGTCATCATACTACTTACTGTTCCACGTGGAACACTCTGGATGAATACTTAAGTAGAAATCTTCTTTTGCTCTCATTACGTGCTGGTCTTCTTCTGAATGGTCGTCGTATCCTAGACAATGCAGAAGACCGTGAACCAGTATCCGGTGTACCTCTTTTACCAAAGGTTGGTCTAACTCAATAGCTTGTTCGTTGATCTGATCCCAACCTAACGCAAAATCAGCATCAATAGGAAGGGGATGTTCGTCGATCGAAAAGCTGATAATATCTGTATCGTACTCGTGTCCAAGGAATTGAGTATTTAACTTAATCATTTCTTGGCGCTTAAATGACTTGTAGTGAAGGCGCTGAATGCGCGCACCTTCACTCACTGCGACCTGCTTAAGCCAATCCGCAGTTTGCTTCTTCGCGAAGCCCTTTAGTTTTGGAATCTCAAACGTTATCGCCACAAGAAATTTTTGCTACACGACCCGCGTGACGGCCACCTTCAAATTCAGCCGATAAAAATGCATCGACACATTCTAGACCAATTGCTTCACTGATAAAGCGACCTGGTAGAGAAAGTATATTGGCATCATTGTGCTGGCGCGCAAGTGAAGCCAACTCAGGAAGCCAGCAGAGGGCACCTCGAACTCCTTCATGTTTGTTTACCGACATATTGATGCCGTTCCCGCTTCCACACACGACAATACCAAGTTCCGCTGATCCTGACTGTACGTCGTTGGCCACCGCGTGACCGAAGTCCGGATAGTCCACTGAGTCTAAACTATATGCACCACAATCGTGAACTTCATGTCCTAAACGGGTTAGGTGAGCCTTTACAGCCTCTTTAAGAGGATATCCTGCGTGATCTGATCCGAGAGATAGTTTCATGTGTATAAGTCGTTAATAAGTGGCTAATAAGTGCTCACAACTCCAATCATTCAACCTAGAGCACTCAATTATCCACACTGATCGTGGTGAAGTACGCTCGGTTACCGACATCTTGGCTTTGGTGAGTTAAGAACATTAGGTCGTGAATAGACGGTTATGCCTCTGTGAACAGAAAAATATAAACTACTGAAATATAATACTGTAGTTCGAATTCCGTGGTTCATAAAGCGTTGATATGTGTGGATAACTCAAGCTTCCAAAGAAGTTCCGTTCAAGTTTTTCAACGTATCAACCGACCAATACTACTACGTTTTAGAAAAGAATTATAATAATGGTTAAATGTTGAAAACAATGCCTTGCGCCAACGGAAGTGAGGTTCCGTAGTTCAAGGTGTTGGTTTGGCGACGCATGTAGGCCTTCCACGCATCGGATCCGCTTTCACGTCCACCACCCGTTTCTTTTTCACCACCAAATGCTCCGCCGATTTCAGCACCACTGGTACCGATGTTGACGTTGGCGATTCCGCAGTCTGAACCGTCAGCACTCAAAAAGCGCTGGGCTTCGTGCATCGATCCAGTCATAATTGCGGAACTCAGTCCTTGGGGAACGCCATTCTGAAGGGCAATAGCCTCTTCGTAGGTGCTGTACTTCATGACGTAGAGCAGTGGGGCGAATGTTTCGTGCTGCACTATAGACCAGTGGTTTTCTACTTCAGCGATGGAAGGACTCACGTAGCACCCACCTTCGTATCCAGGACCCTGAAGTTGGGTACCGCGAAGGTGAAAGGTTCCGCCGGCGGCATCAACTGCATCGAGGGCTTTTAGATACATAGAAACGGCAACGGTGTCGATCAAAGGACCAACGTGGTTTTCAGCGTTTAGTGGGGTTCCGATTTTCAGCTGGCCGTAGGCATTTTTAATGGCGTCGATGACTTTATTGAAAATGCTTTCGTGAATAATCAAGCGGCGGGTAGAGGTACAGCGCTGTCCAGCGGTGCCAACGGCTCCGAATACGGCAGCAGTCACCGTCATTTTTAGGTCAGCAGTAGGTGTAACGATGATGGCGTTGTTGCCACCAAGTTCAAGGATGCTGCGGCCAAATCGCTCTGCAACCTTTTTACCAACCTCGCGACCCATTCGGGTAGAGCCTGTTGCAGAAAGCACCGGAAGTCGGTTGTCTTCAGACATCCAAACGCCTACGTTGGCACCACCTGTAACAATGCACGAAAGACCAGCGGGAACGTTGTTGGCTTCCGCTACTTGATTCCATAAGAGTTGGCATGCAATTGCATTCAACGGAACTTTTTCAGAAGCCTTCCATACGACGGCGTCTCCGCAAACCCAGGCAATGCAGGCGTTCCATGCCCAAACGGCTACGGGGAAGTTGAATGCAGAAATAACCCCTACGACACCAGCTGGATGCCATTGTTCCATCATAAAATGGTCGGGACGCTCTGATTTCATGGTCAAACCAGCCAATTGGCGCGAAAGACCGACGGCATAGTCGCAGATGTCAATCATTTCTTGGACTTCACCGAGGCCTTCAGCCAGTGATTTACCCATTTCGTAGCTCACCAGTGCACCAAGGGCTTCCTTGTTTTGGCGAAGCAGATTGCCGTACTGACGAACAACTTCTCCGCGTTTGGGAGCAGGTACGTTGCGCCATTCAAGGTAGGCAGCATGTGCTGCTTCGACCGCTTGGTGGTACTGCTCAGATGTAGTAACCGATACGCTACCGATCAGACTTCCATCTACCGGAGTACTGCTCGAAATGCGTTCAGTACTGTCAAAGGATTGGGTGCCAATCCAAGTTCCGTGGTTGTGGTTCTGGATTCCGAGTTCGCGAAGAAAAGAGGGGGTATTCATAGTTCAAAGGGCTTACCCTGCAAAGGTAGCCCCTCAAACCATGCGGTTTAACTCTTACGAATGCTGTTCCTCAAGCTTGTGCTTGTGCTTCATGTACTCTTTCGGCGTCTGGTTGGTCATGCGCTTAAAGGCAGAAATGAAGTTGTTGACGTTGCTGTAGCCAACAGTAAAGGCAAGCGACGCTACATTGTTGGATCCCAGTTCGATAAGGCGCATGGCCTGCTGAATTTTATGCTGGGTAATGAGTTCTTTCGGGCCGATTTTGAAGTGGCGGATGCAGGCTCGTTGGAGCGAGCTGCGGCTCATGTGAAGGGCGCGCGCAAGACTCTCTACGTTGATGTTTTGCTTGAGGCTCTTTTGAATCATTGCCACAATTCGCTCACGCTCTGTCATTTCGGCCGGTGGGGCGTACTTGCTCCGCGGACTTAATTCCATGAATCGCTTGGCTTTGAGAATAAATTCTTCAGAATCTATATCTGCAGGCAAGCAGTCAAGAGCGCCGTTGCGTAGACTTTGAATTCGGTGGCTGATGGTGCACGGTACCGACACCATAACAACCCAGAGCATGTGTAAGTCTTCGTGCTGTCCGAGTTCGTCCATCATTGCCGCTCCACCGTCATGGGTGTGGGTGATATCCAATAGCGCGAGGTAGGGAAGTTTGAGGCTGTTTTGCTCAATCCAGTCGGCTATACTGGACGCTTGAGCAACCTCAATATGCTGGGCCTTAAGTGTTTCTTCGAAACGCTTGCGCAGGCCTTCTTGGGGAGAAAGCACGAGGATCATAAGTGATTTGGTTCATTGGTTGGTCTTACGAATATAGCACTATTGGCAAGATTGGCAAGGTTGGCTCGTTGGCGAGGTTAGCTCGTTGGCTTGCGTGCGGCTGGCCACTGGTTAATGGTGCTGCGTAGCGATGTTAGCCATGCAGAGGCTGTAGCCGTAAAGCAGCTCTCGCGCCAAAGGCGCCTTTGCGCGAAGCGCTTAAAAAGCTAGTTGCTCGAAAAGAGAAACAAAAAAACCGGCAGCTTTGGGGCTACCGGTTGATTTGGAGGTCTCGAGCGGATTCGAACCGCTGTACAAGCTTTTGCAGAGCCTTGCCTAACCTCTCGGCCACGAGACCATGGAGGAGTGCAAAAGTAGCGAAATCCGACGAACACTGCGCGCCGGATGTGAATATGGCCTAGCGGCGCACGTCCCAGACCACACGCACAGCCTTGACGTCTCCGTCTAAAGGCGGGTTGAGCTTGGCAAGCGAAACCTTAATACGCTCAACAACAGGGTGTTCATTGAGTATGCGAGTAGTAATTCTCTCAAGAACCGTTTCGAGAAGGTTGGCACGGATTGCCATTTCTTCGCTAACCACGCGACGCAGGGCCACGTAATCTAGGGTGTCTAAAAGGTTGTCTGTGTGTGCGGAATCGACCACATTGGCCCAAGCGCGCACGTTGATCAGGTAGTCGCTGCCAATGATGGCCTCTTCAGGAAGGCATCCGTGGTAGGCGTATTCGCGCTGGTCGACGAGGTCGATTCGAGTGCGGCGTTTCATGATACCTTATCCGAGTGTGGCAATGGCTTTTTCAATACGGGCCTCACATTCGAAACGGCCGAGGAGCTCCATCACTCCAAAGATGCTGGGGCCTTGGGTGGTTCCGGCGATGGCGAGGCGAACAACGGGGCCGACGGCACCAAATCCGAGTCCGGTTTCGGCGAGAAACGTTTTAAACGCGTCTTCGAGGGCTGACTCGCTGTAGTTGCTTGCCGCCCAAAGCGGCACCAAGTTGCGCAAGTGGTTAGCGGATTCAGGCGTCCATTTTTTACCAACCATCACGGCATCGTACTCGGATGGCTTTGCAAATAGGTAGGGGGCCGCATGGACGGCGTCTGAAATGAATTCCGCGCGATCTAAAAAGAGGGTTAACGCCTTGGCGGCGAAGTTGGTATCCACCGTGGCGCCAAATGCTGCGGCGACGCCCGCTTGGTATTCGGCCGCAAGCACTTCGGGTGATCGCTGGCGGAGGTGCTGCTGGTTGAACCACTTGGCTTTTTCGAAGTCAAAACGGGCACCCGCTTTGTGGACTTTGTCGATCGAAAAGGCCTGCACGAGCTCGTCCAATGAAAAGATCTCTTGGTTGGTTCCGGGGTTCCAGCCCAAAAAGGCCAGCATGTTCACGAAGCCCTCGGGGTAGAATCCCCGCTCGCGGTACCCGCTCGCGGTCTCGCCCGTCTCGGTGTTTGCCCAGTTGAGGGGAAACACAGGGAATCCAAGGCGGTCGCCGTCGCGCTTGGACAACTTGCCGTTTCCGTCGGGGCGAAGCAGCAGCGGAAGGTGCGCAAATTCTGGCTGTTCCCAGCCGAAAAAGCGGTACAACAGCACGTGCAGGGGCGCCGAAGGAAGCCACTCTTCGCCGCGAATCACGTGGGTGATTTCCATCAAATGGTCGTCGACCACGTTGGCGAGGTGGTAGGTGGGCATTCCGTCGCCTTTGAGCAGGACTTTGTCGTCGAGGTTGAGCGTATTGACGCTTACCCAGCCGCGAATGCGGTCTTCAAACTTGACCTCTTCGTTGCGGGGCATTTTCACGCGGACCACGTAGGGGTCTCCCGCTTCGAGCCGGCGCGCCACCTCGTCTTCGGGCAGCGTGAGGCTGTTCTTCATCGATGTGCGCGTGATGCTGTTGTACTGCCAGTTGGGGTTTCCGGCGGATTTCGACCGTTCGCGAATCGCTTCAAGCTCTTCGGGCGTGTCAAACGCGTAGTAGGCGTGGCCGGCGGCTAAAAGCTGGTCGGCGTAGGCGCGGTACATGGGCTTTCGGTCGGACTGGCGGTAGGGCGCATGCGGCCCGTGGTCGGCGATTTGGCCGTTGACGCCGATGCCTTCGTCGGGCGAAATTCCGCACCACGCCAGTGCGTCCACGATGTACTGCTCGGCGCCCGGAACAAAGCGAGTTTGGTCCGTGTCTTCGATGCGAAGCAAGAAGTCTCCGCCTAACTTTTTGGCAAATAGGTAGTTGTACAAAGCAGTGCGGACCCCACCCATGTGGAGCGGGCCGGTGGGGCTGGGGGCAAAACGAACGCGAACGCGGCGGTCAGACATAGTAAAATACTTGAGGGCCGCAAAGATACGGCGCCCGGATTCGCTCGCCCCCGCGCGAGGTCAAGCCCTTATCTTTGCCGCATGGAGCGCCAACTCAGCGAACAAGAACTTTTTCGACGCCAGGCATTGGGAGAACTCCGCGCATTGGGCGTGGATCCCTACCCCGCGGCCGAAGTGCCCGTGACCCATCATGCGGCTGATATTTTAAGCGGATTCGCCGCCAACCCCGAGGGCTACACCGAAGTGTGCGTGGCCGGCCGACTCATGGCCAAACGCATCATGGGCAAAGCCTCGTTTGCCAGCGTCCAGGATAGTACGGGCCGCATTCAGGTGTACGTCAACCGCGACGAAATCTGCCCCGGCGACGACAAGGCGCTTTACAACGACGTGTTCAAGAAGCACTTGGACCTTGGAGACTTTGTAGCCTTCTACGGCCACGTGTTCACCACACAAACCGGCGAAATCAGCGTGCATGCCACCCGCCTCGAGGTGCTGAGCAAGTCGCTGCGCCCGCTTCCGACCGTGAAAAAAGACGCGGACGGCACCGTGTACGATGCCTTCAGCGACCCTGAGTTGCGCTACCGCCAGCGCTACGTGGACCTCGTAGTGAACGAGGGTGTGCGCGACGTGTTTGTGGCCCGCACGAAGATTTTCAGCGTGATGCGCCGCATCTTCAACGAGGCCGGCTACCTCGAGGTTGAGACGCCCATTCTGCAGCCGATTCCGGGCGGAGCCGCGGCGCGGCCCTTCGTGACACACCACAACGCCCTAGATATTCCGCTCTACCTGCGCATCGCCAACGAGCTCTACCTCAAGCGCTTGATTGTGGGCGGATTCGACGGGGTGTACGAGTTTGCCAAGGACTTCCGCAACGAAGGAATGGACCGCACCCATAACCCAGAGTTCACGGTCATGGAAATCTACGTGGCCTACAAGGACTACCGCTGGATGATGGACTTCACCGAGAAGGCCCTGGCACAGATCGCGCTCGAGGTCAAGGGAAGCCACAGCTTCACGGTGGGCGGAACCGAGATTTCGTTCCAGGCTCCGTTTGCTCGCGTGCCGATTTTGGAAGCGATTAAAACGCATACCGGCCTCGACCTTTTGGGTAAGACCGAAGACGAGATACGCGCCGCCGCCAAGTCCATTGGCGTGGAGGTTTCGGACGAAATGGGTTCGGGAAAACTGATCGACGCCATTTTTGGCGACCGTTGCGAGCACCACTACGTGCAGCCCACGTTCATTACGGATTACCCGGTTGAAATGTCTCCACTCTGCAAGCGCCACCGCGACGACGACCGACTGACCGAGCGATTTGAGCTGTTTATCAACGGTAAAGAGATCGCCAACGCGTACTCGGAGCTCAACGACCCCATTGACCAGCTCGAGCGGTTCGAGGAGCAACTCAAGCTCAGCGCCAAAGGCGACGACGAGGCCATGTTTATTGACCTCGACTTTGTGCGTGCCCTTGAGTACGGAATGCCCCCAACCTCAGGAATGGGCATCGGAATGGACCGCCTGACCATGCTTTTGACCGACCAGTCGAGCATTCAAGAGGTGCTGTTCTTTCCGCAAATGCGCCCTGAAAAGGCGGACTAAGTTCCGCGATTCACGATGCTGTACCCGCCCGAGGCTGCTGACCTGCTTGACTTTCAGGCCGTCAAGGACTTGGCCGCGGAACATGCCGCGACTCGAAAAGGCCGGTTGCGCCTGCGGGAGGCCGAACCCAGTGCTGACCGCGCCGCGGTAGAGCCCGAACTGCTTCAAGTGGACGAGCTGCTGCGCTTGATGGAGCGGGGCCACTTTTTCCCGGCCGTAGCCGCTGCAGAAGTCGACGACGCCCTGCCCATGCTGCGCATTGAGGGAGCGGTGCTGACTGCCGAGCAGTGCCTCGCGATCCACGCTCAGTTTCAGGCCTACGCCAACGCCTTTAGGTTTATTTCAACCCACGCCGAGTATGCGCCGACGCTCGATGCCCTGGCCCGGCCTTTTCCGCCTGAAGATGAGGTTCCGCGCTTAATCGAAGGTGTTTTTGAGCGCAACGGACTGGTGCGGAGCAATGCCTCGCCAGAGCTCGCCCGGATTCGCGCAGATTTAGCGAAGGCCCGAGTGGCCGCGGACCGCATCTTTTATAAAGTGCTGCGCCGCTACGACACTGAGGGCTGGCTGGGCGACATCCGTGAGTCCGTGAGCAACGACCGCCGCGTTCTGGCCCTTTCGGCGTCCCACAAAAACAAGGCGCGTGGAGCCTTTCACGGTTCCAGCGCCAAAAATTCACTGGTCTACCTCGAACCCTCGGAATGCCTTGAGGTCAACGCCGAGGTGGGCTTACTCATTGAGGACGAACGCAAAGAGATTCGCCGCATTCTCAAGGCGTTGACCAAGGCCCTCCGGCCGTACCGCGAAGTCATCGCGCGGGTCGACGAGCGGCTCACCGACTGGGACAGCCTTGCGGGCCGCGCCCGGTTTGCCCGCGCTGAAGGCGGAGTGCTTCCGCAATGGAGCGACGAGGTCATCTACGTCGAGCAGGGCGTGAACCCGGTGCTGCGCAAGGTGCAGCGCGAGAAGGGGCGGGGAATCGTTCCGCTCAACGTGCGCCTTGACCCCGACCACCGGCTATTGCTGATTTCGGGCCCCAATGCGGGCGGAAAGTCACTGGCCCTAAAGACTGTTGGCCTTTTTCAGCTCATGCTGCAGAGCGGATTTTTGGTTCCGGCCCACCCGCGCACGACGATGCGCTGGTTTGCCCGAGTCATGGCCGACATCGGTGACGCCCAATCGGTCGAGAACGAGCTCTCAACCTACAGCGGCAAGCTGACCAAAATGCGCGAGATCCTCGCATGGTGCGACCCTGAAACCTTGGTATTGGTGGATGAATTCGGATCGGGTTCGGACCCCGATCTCGGAGCCGCGCTTGCGGGAGTCTTTCTGCGCGAAATCCACCAGTCGGGCGCTACGGGCATTTTCACCACGCACTACAATTCGATCAAGGCGTTGGCTGAGGAACTAGACGGCGCCGAAAATGCCAACATGGCTTTTGACGTAGAAAGTTTTCAGCCGCGGTATACGCTTGAAATGGGTTCGCCCGGCTCTTCGTACACATTTGAAGTGGCGCAACGGGTCGGAATTCCGAAGCGTTTAATGAACGAAGCGCGCGCCGCGCTCAACGAGCAAACCCACCACGTGGATCGCCTTTTGGTCGGCTTGCAAAAGCAGCGCAGCGCCCTGGACCGCGC
>CAYYWL010000010.1:2786-56024 GCA_964475135.1 uncultured Owenweeksia sp. | reverse complement strand
AGAGTACCTCGACGCGATGCGCGGTAAGATTTCGCAGGGCGAGAAGTTTCCGAACAACAAATTCAGCTTCACCGAAATGTCGCGCAATGTGCTCGACAAGCCCTACGCCGATGCCTACATGCATGTGTACGACCGCGGAGCCGTCATGGCCTGGCTCATCGATGCCCAAATTCGTGGCGCCCACCAGGGACAGCGTTCGCTCATCGATGTCATCATGGCGCTGCACAGCCAGTACGGACCCGAGCGTCCGTTTGACGAGGCCGGTTTCTTTGACGCCTTTTGTGAGGTGGCCGAAACGCCTGGACTGCGCGAGTTCTTCACCAAGCATGTGGAGGGTCGTGAAGCGCTTCCGTACGCCGAAGCACTGAAGTTGGTGGGCCTCGAGTACCAGGCTAAGGGCAGCGAAGTCAAGGCAATGAACCCACTTGACGCCGCCAAAAACGACCTCAAGGTCAAAGTGAGTAACCTCGGGATGGGCCGAGAGGTCAAAAAAGTTGGACCCAACGAGTGGGCTGGCCTTCAAGTGGGCGACGAGGTGGCCATGCAGGACCTCGTTGCGGCGCGCGACGCTGCGACGGACGGCGTCATGAAGCTTCCGGTCACGCGAGGCGGAGCCCGCGTGGTCCTCGACGTTCCGGTGAAGACCGAGACCATCTCACGTCCGCACCAACTGAGTGTTGCCAACGACGGGCTGTGGACGGCGTTCAGTACGCGGCCTTAACGGGTTACGTGTAACTTGTTTCTTGTGTTTAGCCGCCAAGGCGGCTGAGGAATTCCGCCGTCGCCGGCAGGCGGTTTAGGGCGAGGGCCTCGAGGAGCTGGCTTCGCGTAGGCATCGAACGAGTTCGCCGAGCACACATCGTTTCAATAGCCCAAAGTGCACGTTTTGGTTGAAGCGAGACGCGCTCTAATGTGAATTCATCAGGATGCACCACCCGTGCAGTCCCAATGCGGCTTGGGAAGTCCCGAACATTGAACGTGACTAAATAATCCGAATGAACCGCAATCTGAGCTACATGCAGATCGTGTGGATCTCGGACCTGCAACTCAGGGAATGTGGTCCCGACGTCAACTTCGATCGCAAACGGAAACGCTTCATTCAAAAGTCGCCAAATGTTATCGGCCACGACTGGCGCAACCTTCATTCGCACTAATGCACGCTGAAGCTCAAGCCCTAATTCGGGGGACCACATGGGACGCACGCAGTCTTGTTCCGCCAACGATAAAATAAAATCCCGAACTACTTCGGCAGCGAGGACGTTGGCGTCAAGTACTGCTCGAGGAATCATGGTCGTAAAGGCCCATCGATTCCTGCAAGTGCATCAATTCAGTCAGTGCGCGCCCACGCTGAAGGCGAATTTGGGCCGCAAACACCTCCACGTCCGCGCGCAGGACGCGGCGGTGGGTTCCGACTTTGTGGGACGGAATCTCGCCTCGGTCTAGTAGTTTGGCGAGGTGCGGGCGCGAAACGCCAAGCAGGTCGGCGGCCTCTTGCGAAGTCAGGACTTCGGCGCGGGGCTGAAGGCGGTCCAGTAGGTCGATCGCTTCGGCGCGGTCCAATTCGAGCTCGGGCAGCACCACGGTGCTTCCGGGCGCCGTCACTGCTTTTGAGAGTCGAGCCGCGAGTTCGCGCAAGGTTACCGTTGCCATAGGGGCAAAACTACGTCGCATCGTGCATTAATCGAAATAAACGAAACACGGAACCGGGGAGCCGCGACCTTTGGCGGTCAAAGGTTCCGCAAGATGCAGCCGACATCGCGGCCAAACGGGTGCAAATGGTCTCGCGGCAGAGCCGCGAAAACCAGCCACTAGCAACTAGTTACTAGCTAGGCCCACACCACCTTTTCTCCGCGCGCCGCCAGGCCGTGCACGAGGTCGTGGTAGACTTTTTCAACTTGGTTGCGCTTGATTTTCAGGCTCGGAGTGATGAATCCGTTATCGACCTCCCAGCGCTCACGCACGACGATGAGTTGGGCGAGGCGCTCGTGCTGCGGAAGCTCGCGGTTGATGGCGTCAAGGAGTTGCTGCAGTCGGGACTCGACGACTTCGCGGGCCTGAGTGAGGGCGTGCTCGGTAAGCACCGCCAAGGCCACGGGCTGCGGAAGGTTGACGCCAAACAGGCAGACCTGTTCGACCTCGTCAGCTTCCATGATGCGGCCCTCGATGGGTGCTGGCGCGACGTACTTGCCCTTGGCCGTCTTGAAAATGTCTTTGATGCGGCCCGTGATGAAGAGGTAGCCGTTGGCGTCGAAGCGTCCGACGTCGCCGGTGTGGAGGGCTCCGCCGCGAAAGAGTTCGGCGGTGAGCTCGGGCTCGCGGTAGTAGCCCTGGGTGTTAGTTGGGCTCTCCAAAAGGATTTCGTCGCCGTCGCCGAGGGTGACGCGGGTTCCGGCAAAGGGCTGGCCAACGCTGCCGATGCGGACTTTTCCGCGGAAGTTCACCGTGGTGATTCCGAGGTTTTCGGTCATCCCGTAGACCTCTTGAATGACGATGCCCAGGCTGGCAAACTCCTCGATGAGCGAGGCGCGAATGGGGGCGGCGCCGCTCAGCACCAAGCGCGCCCGGGACAGCCCGAGCTTTTTGCGCAGGACGGGGGCCAAGGCCCGGCGGAGCCAGGCCGCAGGCAGCTTGCGGTGCAGGGTTTCGCCGAACTTTTCCCAGATGCGCGGAACCGCCAAAAACACCGTAGGCTGCGCCCGTTCGAGGTCCGCGGCAAACGTTTCAAGCGACTGCACGAAGTGCACACGCCCCGTGAGGTAGACGCCGGCGGCCGAGATGATCATGCGTTCCGCCACGTGGCAGAGCGGCAGGTAGCTCAAAAACACCTCCTGGTGCAAAAAGCTGAACTGCGTCAAAATGATGCGAAACGCTTCCTGGAAGTTTCGGTAGCTGTGCATCACGCCCTTGGGCATTCCGGTGGTGCCCGAGGTGTAGATGATGGTCATCAAGTCGTCGGGGTGCAGGGTCGGAAACACCGCCGCGGGGTCGCCCATCGCGCAGACCTCGTCCCAACTTCGGGCGTCCGCGCGCTGGTGGTCGGGGGTGGTCACGACCTCGATGCCTTCGGGTACGCATTCGCGGTAGCGCCCCGCATCGTCGAGCTTGCCAAGCACCACGACTTTGGACTCGGAATGCTCCAGAACCGCCCGAGCCGTCGGCCCGTCGATCGTGGGGTAGATGGGCACCGAAACGGCTCCGGTCAGCGACACCGCGTAGTCGTAAATGAGCCAGTGCGCGGAATTTTTACCGATCAAGGCCACCCGATCGCCCGGCGCGACGCCCAAGGCATAGAGTCCGCGGGCGAAGCGCTGCGCCTCGGCGTAGGCCTCGGCGTGCGTCATTTGGATGCGGCCGCCCTCGACGGGCTGGTCCAAAAACAAGCGGGTGGGGAAGGTCTGGGCGTTCCACGCCAGCTGCTCGGGCATCAGCCGGCTGGCGCGGTCGGGCGTAAGGTGCTGCAGGCCCTTTTCGGGCACAAATCCCTCGAGCGGACCCAGAATTTCTAGCAACCGGGCGTCCGTGGCCTCCTTGGTGTCCAACGGCATAATGGGCGCGCTGATGCTCACCATTTTGCGTCCCGCGTCGATTCCGAGCACCACAATCGGAACCCCCGCCGCCTTAGCGATCTCGTAGTAGCCGCTGCGCAGCCCGTCCACCTTGGCGCGCGTGCCTTCAGGGGCTAGCGCGAGGCAAAAATCAGGGTCGCTTCGAAAGTGTTTCACCACCTGGCCCACGATGCCTCCCGCGGCGTGCTGGTCGACGGGGATTCCGCCCAGTTTGCGCAAAAACCAGCCTTGGATTCCGCGAAAAAGAGGCTTTTTGCCCAGCACGTGCAGGTGGTGCAGGCCCAAATCTTCGCGAATGCAGAGTCCGGTCCAAAAATCACGGCTGTGGGTGTGCGGGCCAAACACCAGCACGTACTGACGCAGTCCCGTGGGAAACGAATCGCGGTACTCCCAACCGCGCTTGGCCAGACGGCCGCGCAAAAAGCTGAATTTCATGGTTCCCAAGATAGAAAAACGTTTGAATTTAACCGTTTGGTTACATTAGCAGCACCTAAACGCTTTAATCACTTCAAACGCATGATTCGCACCGCGATCCTTCTCGGCCTTACCCTCATTGGCGCCGTCGCCTGGTCCTGGTTCTACAGCCCCGCGCTCGAGCCCGAGCAGACAGAACTCCTCAGCAACCTCATCACTATTTGGGCCGGATTCACCGCCTACACCTACCTCGCTGGGGTGCTGACCGGCAACCACAGCCAGGTCGACCGATTGTGGAGCACCGTGCCCATCGTCTACGCCGTCTACGCCGCGTGGTTCACCGGCTGGGATCCGCGCGCCACCCTCATGGCTGGCCTCGTGGGCCTCTGGGGCGCCCGCCTGACTTTCAACTTCGCGCGCCGCGGGGGCTACAGCTGGCTCCCCTGGAAGGGCGAAGAGGACTACCGCTGGGAGGTTTTGCGCCAAATGGCTCCGCTCAACCGCCCCGTGGTCTGGCAAATCTTTCACCTACTCTTCATCTGCGTCTACCAAATGGGCTTGATTTTGCTCTTCACCCTGCCGATCGCCTACGCTTGGCGTCCGAGTAGCGGAACCAGCGTACTCAACACCCTCGACGCCCTGCTCGCCCTGGCCATGGTCGCCCTTATCGCCCTTGAATTTGTGGCGGACCAGCAGCAGTGGAACTTCCAGCGCGAAAAGCACCGCCGCATCGCCGCGGGCGAAGACCTAGGACCCGTTTACGGCAAAGGCTTCGTGCACACCGGCCTTTGGAGCCGCTCTCGCCACCCGAACTACGCCTGCGAACAGTCCATCTGGGTCGTCTTCTACCTGTTTACCGGCGCCGCCACCGGCGAATGGCTCAACGCCAGCATCGTCGGCTGCATCCTACTCATCTTTCTCTTTCACGGAAGCGCCAACTTCAGCGAAGGAATCAGCGCCGGCAAGTACCCGGACTACGCGGACTACGTGAAAAGAGTGCGCCGGTTTATTTAACTCGTTGGCATGCAACTAGTTGCGAGCAACTTGCGGATTCAAAGTGGCTTTCATCTTCAGCCAACCGTTCGGTTATAACCGGATTTTACTTTTTCTCTCAAACCTCGAATTGCATACTTACTTGCATGTCAATTCATTAGCCCGAATATCCGTTTAGAGAAATTCGCCACGAATCAGCCCTAGCGCGAAGCCAAAAAAGCCAACGAGCGAACCTCGCCAACCTCGCGAACTACCTAGCTAATCAGCCAGTAGTACCATGGAATCCCCAGCGTCATGTTGACCGGAAAGGTCAGGGCGAGGGCCATGGGTAGGTAGATTCCGGGATTGGCCTCGGGCAAGGCAATTCGCATCGCTGCAGGAACAGCAATGTAGCTGGCGCTGGCCGCCAAAACGCTGAGCATGAAGCGGGCTTCGACGGGGGCCCCGGTCACCGATGAAAGTAGCGCCATTAGAGTTCCGTTCACGAGCGGAAGCAGCAGCGCAAGGGCGAAGGGCTGCCAGCCGGCGCCCCAGAGGGCCTTGAGGTTGCGGCCGCTCGAGAGTCCCATGTCGAGCAAGAAGACGGCGAGAAATCCCTTAAAAAGATCGTTGGTGAAGGGGCGAATGCCCTCGGCTTGGGCTTCGTCGGTGACGAAACCGACCAGAAGGCTTCCGAGGACGAGAACCACCGAACCGTTCGTCAGGGCGTGGCGGAGCCAGGATCCGGTTCCGCCCGAAGCCCCCGCACGGCGGGCCAGCCAGAGGCCGACGACGATCGCGGGCGCCTCCATGAAGGCCATCACGGCGACGAGGTAGCCCGGCAAGTGAAGGCCGTGGCGGTCCAAAAATGTTCCGGCGGCGACAAAAGTGACGGCGCTGACAGAACCGTAGGCGGCGGCAACAGCCCCCGCATTGGCCACCCCCAGCGAGCGGCGCGCCAGCCAAAAGACATAGATAGGAATCAGCATAGACGAGGCGACCGCCAGTGCAAAGACGGCGGTACTGTCGGGGCGCAGGGTTTCGTGGGCGAGTTCTTGGCCGCCTCGAAATCCGATGGAAAGCAGCAGGTAGATCGACAAAAACTTCGACGAGGTAGGCGGAAGCTCCAGGTCGCTTCGGATGAGCGACGCGACGATTCCGAGTAAGAAAAAGAGCAGGGCGGGGCTGGTGAAATTCTCGAGGAGTAAACTCATGCGGTGGGGTTAAATAGACAGGATTGGCCGGGTGCCGCGGGGGCCCAAAGTCGTTGGTCCGCGTTAAACGCTTCGCTTCCGTTGACAAATGTGGCGACCACGCGGCTGCGGAAGCATTTGCGCTCCCACGGCGACCAGCCGCAGGCATAGTAGCTGGTGTCGGGGCGCACTTCGGTTCCGCCAAGGGGATCGACCAAGACGAAGTCGGCCCAGCATCCGGGATCGAGGAATCCGCGGTCGCGAAGACCAAAGTGGTCAGCCACCCCGTGGCTGGTGAGCTGCACGAGCTGGGGCAGCGTCCACTCGCCGTCGTGCACCCACTCGAGGGCCTGTACCAAGAGGTGCTGCACCGATGGCGCGCCCGAGCATCCACAGTGGTAGGGCCCGCCTTTCTCGCTCCAGCGGTGCGGCGCGTGGTCGGTGGCGAGCGTCGCCATCCATCCGCGGGCGGCGGCTTGACGCAGGTAGTCGCGGTCGGTGCTGGCTTTGACTGAAGGATTCCAGCGAATCGCGGCGCCCAAACGTCCGTAGTCGCCTTGACTAAATGTGGCGTGGTGCACGCAGAGCTCAGCGGTTACCGGCTGGCCTTCGGCCGCCGCAGCGCGAATCAACTGTACCTCACGGGCCGTAGAAACGTGCAAAACGTGTACGGGGCGGGGAACCGAGCGCTGCACCTCGAGCACCCGCTGCGTGGCGGTGACGCAGGCCTGCTCGTCGCGGATCTGACTGTGCGCCCGCACCGGAAGGTCCACTCCAAAGCTGCGCTGCGCCTCGAGCAGCTGCTGCTGGATGCGCTGCTCGTCTTCGCAGTGCAGCGCGAGCATTTTGGGCACCTCGAGCAGCACTTTTTCGAGTACCTCGGGGTGGTTGCAGAGCAGCACGTCGCGCTCCTGCATGTACAGCCCGTCGTCGGTGTAGCCGGGAATCTGCCTCGGATCAATGCGTAGCGAATCCTGCCAGCGCTCGGCGTGCACTCCCGCATAAAACGCGTAGTTGGTCCACATCCGCTGCCGGGCACGGCGCATTTTGTCGGTCCACGACTCCTCGTCCATGGTGGGCGGAAGCGTATTGGGCATATCAAACACCGTCGTCACCCCTCCCGCAACCGCGGCGCGCGACTCGCTGTGCATGGTTCCTTTGGCCGGAAACCCCGGATCGCGAAAGTGCACGTGGCTGTCGATCACCCCCGGCAGCAGCCAGAGTCCGCGGCCGTCAATTTCGCGCGGAACCGCCCCGGCCGGCAGCACCACTTCGGGCTCGAGGCGTTCCACCCGCCCGTGGCGCACCCAGAGGTCGCACACTTCGGTCCGCCCTCGGTGCGTGACGGTGGCCCCGCGTACAATGAGGTCGTTTATGGGTTGCATCGGTCGCAGTATGCGGGGTCAACCCCCATTAGTTGGTCTTCGGAATCCCGGACTTCCACCTGCTCGCATTCCGTGCATATGGCCTTGAGTAGCCTTGGGCGTCTTGTGGCGGAACCGCAGGCGGAACATGGCGCGCCCGGCTCCGCCGGGCGGGCCACAAACCCGGGAAAACGGCAATTCGGGCAAAGTGCTTCAAACGCTTCAACCACTTTAATCGCCAACGCGCGCAGAGCCTCCTGGCGCTTGGGGTTGCGGTCGGCCCGCATATCGGTCTCGACGCGCGGCGCGCCGCCCTCGGCGGCCGCGCGCCACATTCGTTCAAACTCAGTGGGATCGCTAATGCCCTTGGCGACAACCTGACCCTGGGCGTCGCGAAGAATCAGGTGCGCCCATGGGAATCCGACGCGTTCAGCCCACCGCCGAACCTCGGTCCATTCGGCGGAGTCGCTGCTCGAAAAGTTGGTATCGTGGCTGCGGTGCGCCACCCAGAGTTCCTTGCCCTGCCGGGGCCATGACCACAGCAGCACTTCTTCGTGCAGGGGCACCCAACCGAGTACGGGATCGGGTCCAAAGGAGCCTTCAGTCGCCAGCACCACATCGGCATCAGGTGAAACCTCCAAAGCCATCCGCACCTTGGCGCGAAGCGTGCTGCGCACATCACCTGCACGGGGCACCTCGCCACTAAAGGTTCCGAGAAGGTCAGTGTCGACGAGGGCCGCCTCAAGGCTCAGGCCCCATTGCGTGCCGAACACTGACTTCAAAACTGCGTCTTTACCGTGCTTCGTGGCTACAAATGCCCTTTGGTCAGGCGACGGAATCCAATTCACAGCGCAAAACTCCGTTTATTTAAACTTTTATATTTATTTAGCGTTACCGAAAAGAGCATTAAATGTTTTTATGAAGTACACCCTCCACCAGCTCGAGATTTTTGTGCGTCTTTCGCGCACCCTGAGCGTCACCCAGACCGCCGAAGAGCTCAACCTTTCGCAGCCGGCGGTGTCCATTCAGCTCAAAAACTTTCAGTCCAACTTCGCGATTCCGCTGACCGAAATCGTACACAAGCGGTTGTACTTGACCGAATTTGGGAAAACGGTTGCCGTCAAAGCGGCCGAAGTGCTGCGCAGCACCGAAGGCGTCAATCAATGCCTTGCCGCCTACCAGGGCGAGATTACCGGGCCACTCCGCATCAGCACGGTGTCGACGGGCAAGTACATTGCGCCCTACCTCCTGGCTCCGTTCATCAAGCAGCACCCTTCATTGGACATTAGCCTCAACGTTTCGAACAAAAACACGGTTCTGCAGGAGTTAACGGGCAACGAAATCGACCTCGCCCTCGTTTCGATCAAGCCAGAGCTTCGCGTTGAAGAGTACGTGCTCATGGAGAACGAATTTGTGCTCGTCGGCGCCAAGCCCCCTGTTTCTGCCGAAGTCTGGTCACCCGACCGACTCGGAAGCATTCCGATCCTCTTTCGCGAACCCGGCTCGGCCACCCGACAAATGATGGAACGCTACCTTCAGCAGCACGGAATCACCGTGAAGCGCAGCCTTGAACTCACCTCGAACGAAGCTATCAAGCAGTCGATCAAGGCCGGTCTGGGATATTCAATCATGCCGAAAGTCAGTATTTTGCCCGACCTCGAGCAAGGCAAACTGTTTATTCAGCCGGTGCGCGGACTCCCCATTCGCAGCCAATGGTCCTTTATTTGGCCCGAAGGCAAAAAGCTAAGCCCCCAAGCCCAGGCATTTCTCGACAATGTGCACGAGCACGCGCACGAGCACCTTCAACGCTTTCAGTCCAAGCGCATTGGTACGCCCAAATTATAAACTCACCCAAGTCTATGCTTCTACTTATTGCTGCTCTTCAGCTTGCACAACCCTCACTGCCAGCAATCACTGAACACGAGCAGGTCAGTGTGCACGCGGACACCAGCATCAGTTTTACGCTCTACAACCCACTCCTCAAATCCATTCCACTCGTTATTCCGGGTGTAATGAACCCGAACCTATCGCCCCTTTCGCGAAGCGGGGTTACGCTGGCCGTAGGGCAGCAGATCTTTATCATTCGGAATCGCAAACGCGAACTGCTTTACACGGTTCCCGCGGATCTCGCCCCTGGAACTGAGGTCAATTGCGCACAATTAATTGAGAACCTTATGGCGCGAACCGATTGAATTTAGGTTCCGCTGCAAAAAACCAACGGATAAATGAAAACCCCGCCAAACTCAGCGGGGTTTTTTCGTACTTGGTGGAGGTAGTCGTTGTACGCTCGCTGCGCTCACGTGCACCGAGGCCTCCAGAGAAGGGAATCCCAAACCCCCTCGCTCCGCGAGGGTGGTTTTCTCTTTTAACAGCGACCAAACGCAAACTTTCGTCGCATTAAATAAGAAAACCCCGCCCTCATCGGGCGGGGTTTGGGATCATCTAGTGGAGATAGTCGGAGTCGAACCGACGACCTCTTGCATGCCATGCAAGCGCTCTAGCCAGCTGAGCTATACCCCCAAGTGGTCGGCAAAGGTAATAAACGCTTGCTTACGTTAGCAACCGACTCGAACAAAGTCGCCGAGCCAACTTGGGCCCATGAACGACGACCTCAACTACCGCCTGGCACTGGACCGCATTGAGCGGACGCACCGGCAAAAACTGACCTGGCTGCGCCAACTGGCTCCGAACTGGAGCGAATTTGAATCCGCCTCAGCGCGGATTCCGGGGCAGTGGACCAAAGTGGTGCTGCAAACCGTGCGCGAGCTGCAGCGCGCCGACGAGCAGCACCGAGCCCACGGAATCCAAACCCTTGTGCTGGGAAGCCCCGACTATCCGAGGCGCTTGGCAGAGATTCCGGATCCGCCTCCCGTGCTGTATGTAAAGGGGCAACTTCGCGAGGAGCCGCGCTGCCTCGCGGTGGTGGGCACGCGCAACCCCAGCCCGGACGGACTGCTGATGGCCGAGTACTGGGTGCACGAATTGGCCTTGGCACAGCCCTGTATTGTCAGCGGACTTGCGCTGGGAATCGACGCAGCCGCCCACGAAGAGGCCCTTCGGTCGGGCCTGACGACTTGGGCCGTGCTGGCGCATGGGCTCGAGACGGCCCACCCGGGGCGCAACGCGCGGCTTGCCGAGCGGATTCTGCTCGAGGGGGGCGCGTGGATTTCGGAATGGCCCTTTGGAACGCCGCCGCGGGCCGAGTTTTTCCCGCGGCGCAACCGCATCATTGCGGGGTTGAGCGACGGCGTACTGGTGGTTGAGGCTTCGATGAAAAGTGGTGCGTCGATTACGGCCAAGGTCGCGCACGGCTACCACCGGAGCGTGTATGCGCTTCCGGGGCGCATTAGCGACGTCCACAGTCAGGGTTGCCTGAGTTTGGTGGCCGAGCACATTGCCGAACTTGCGCTGCACCCCGCACAGCTGCTGGATGGAATGAACTGGGATTCCGTGCCAAGTACGCAGCGCACCCACCACATGGGCCCGACGGCAGACGCGCTTCTCGCCCACCTCTCTAGCCCTATGCGTGCTGAAGAACTACGGCGGCGCACCGGACTCGCCATTGAAGACATCTTGGCCACCCTTGCCCAACTCATGTGGTCCGGGCGGGTCGCAGCGCGCAGCGGTAGCTACGTCCGAAAAACCTAGAGGCCAGAATCAGTCGTCGAGGTCCTCGGCCACGTCCTCGTCGGGCGTGGCGTCGTCTTCGGCTGGAGTGTCGCTATCGTCGTCTTCGTCCATGAAGGCCTCCATACGGCGCTCCATTTCGATCGAAACCTTAAACAAATATTTGGTGTCGCTCGTCTCCAACGGAACCGCGCGCACGGTCTCACCCTTGGAATTTTTGAACGAAATCATGTCCTCGGGCGCAAAACCCTCAGGGTAACGGTCGGTAATCAGCGAGAGCTGTTCCGAGGTAATGTTCTTGTAGTCAACGATAATGCGTCGCTTTTCCATGGGGGTAGATTACCATTTAAGTATCCACGCAAACATAAGCGGGGCAACGATTGTAGCATCAGACTCGACAATAAATTTTGGTGTATCGATGTCGAGCTTGCCCCAGGTGATCTTTTCGTTAGGAACGGCTCCACTGTACGAACCGTACGACGTGGTCGAATCTGAGATTTGGCAGAAGTAGCCCCAGAAAGGGATGTCCTCCATTTCCATGTCTTGGTACAGCATCGGAACCACGCAAATCGGGAAGTCGCCCGCGATGCCTCCGCCGATTTGGAAGAAGCCCACCGACGGGGCAGTCAGATTCTTGGGATTGCGGCAGTTGGCCACGTACCAGTCAGCCAACCAGGCCATGTACTCGATGCCCGACTTCATGGTGCTCGCCTTCAGCTCGTTTTTGATGACGTAGCTCGCGAAGATGTTGCCCATGGTGCTGTCTTCCCAGCCCGGAACAATGATGGGCAGGTTGCGCTCTGCGGCGGCCAGCATCCACGAGTTGGCGGGGTCGACCGCGGAATCGTACTCGGCTGCGAACTCAGGCAGGCGAATCATCTGGTACATGTACTCGTGTGGAAAGTAGCGCTCACCCTTGGCCTCGGCCGACGACCACACTTTGTGAATGTGGTGCTGCAGCTTGCGAAACGCTTCCTCTTCGGGAATGCACGTATCCGTCACACGGTTGAGTCCGCGGTCGAGCAGGTTGCGCTCCTCGGCGGGTGTCAAATCGCGGTAGTGCGGCACGCGCTCGTAGTGGCTGTGGGCCACCAGGTTCATGAGATCCTCTTCGAGGTTGGCACCGGTGCAGCTGATGATGTCAACCTTGCCCTGGCGGATCATTTCGGCAAACGACCGGCCCAGCTCTGCGGTAGACATGGCCCCCGCAAGGGTGACCATCATTTTACCTCCTGCGGTCAGGTGGGCTTCGTAGCCCTTCGCAGCATCGACGAGTGCCGCCGCGTTGAAGTGTTTATAGTGGTTTTCGATGAACTGAGAAATGGGTCCGCGTGACATGGCAGAAGGGAATTAAGAAGATTGCTGAACAAACGTACGGAGCCTCGGGGGCTTCCTAAAGGCTTAGTAGCCGAGAATTTTGAGCATGGACTTGTAGCTCTGCTCCTTAGCGAACAGGCGGGTGTTCCAGTCTCCGTTGGCGTCGCGGCTAATGACGACGTGCTTGGGCGCGGGGATCAGGCAGTGCTGGATTCCGCCGTACCCGGCAATCGACTCTTGGTAGGCCCCAGTATTAAAGAACCCGATGTACTGCGGCGAGTCGGCCTTGAGCTTGGGCAAAAAGATCGCGTTGGAATGCTGCTCGGAATTGTAGTAGTCATCGCTGTCGCAGGTGAGTCCGCCCAAGAGCACCCGCTCGTAGTCGTGGTCCCAGTTGTTGATCGCCAGCATGATGAAGCGCTTGTTGATCGCCCAGGCGTCGGGCAGCGTGGTCATGAAGCTCGAGTCGATCATGTACCACTTCTCGCGGTCGTTCTGCTTCTTTTCGCCCATGATACTGTAGAAGGTCGCGCCGGACTCGCCCACCGTGTAGCTGCCGAACTCGGTAAAGATGTGCGGCTCTTCGATGCCCTCGGCGTTGCAGGTCTGCTTGATCTGGGCAATGATTTCTTCAGCCATATACTCGTAGTCGTAGGCGAACGACAAGCTGTTCTTGATCGGGAATCCGCCACCGATGTTCAGGGAGTCGAGCGAAGGGCAAATCTTCTTGAGCTGGATGTACACGCGCACAGCTTTGTTGAGCTCGTTCCAGTAGTAGGCGGTGTCGTTGATGCCGGTGTTGATGAAGAAGTGCAGCATCTTCAGCTCGACGTTCGGGATGTTTTGGATGTAGTTCTTGAACATCGGAACCACTTCCTTGTAGCCAATCCCCAAGCGGGACGTGTAGAATTCGAACTTGGGCTCTTCTTCAGCTGCGATACGTATACCCACTTTGACCGGATGCGCGTTCTCTGGATTGACCTGCTCCATGAGCAAGTCGAGCTCTTCGCGGTTGTCCAAAACCGGAATCACGCTCGTCCAACCGTTGTTGATCAGGCGCGCAATATTCTCAGTGTACTGCGCCCGCTTGTAGCCGTTGCACACAACGAACTGGTCTTTGGTGATGCGTCCCTCTTCTTCAAGTGTCTCGATTAAATTGATGTCGAATGCCGACGAAGTCTCGAGGTGAATGTCGTTTCTAAGGGCCTCTTCGAGTACAAACTGAAAGTGCGAGGACTTTGTACAGTAGCAAAAATGGTAGTCCGCCTGGTAGTCCACCTTGGCCATCGCCACGTTGAACATCCGCTTGGCCTTTTGAATATGCTCTGAAATTTTGGGCACGTACGTCACCTTAAGCGGCGTTCCGTACTGCTTGATTAATTCCATCACCGGAATTCCGTGCCAGAGCAACTCTGAGTCCTCAGTCGAGAATTCTTGCTGGGGCCACTCAAAAGTTTGCTCGATAAGGTCTTGGTACTTGGTACGCATCGGCGAGGAGTTTAAAAGGGGGCCAAAGGTAATCCAACTTAGTTACTTTGCGCTTTTTGGACACAAGTAACTCACTTGGATTATACCCAAAAACGTCGGCCACTGAATTCGTATCCATCCATCGGATTCGCTTATTTTCGGAATCCAATTTATTTATGCCCACATTTCGCCCCCAACTCAATGCTGACCTGCCCGCCGCCCTGGTGGTTTTTTTGGTCGCCCTTCCCCTTTGCCTCGGAATCGCCTTGGGCTCAGGCGCCCCCATGCTGAGCGGAATCATCGCCGGCGTGGTAGGCGGCGTAGTCATCGGCGCCCTTAGTGGGTCGCCTTTAAGCGTTTCGGGACCTGCCGCGGGCCTCACGGCCGTCGTCTTAACGGCCATCAGCGACCTGGGCTCGTTCGAAGTCTTCTTGGTGGCGGTGGTCCTTGCAGGCGTCGTGCAAATCGCAATGGGCCTGCTCAAGCTCGGCGTGGTGGGTCACTACGTCCCCAACACCGTGATTAAAGGAATGATGGCGGCCATCGGGCTCATCCTAATCCTTAAGCAGATTCCGCACCTCGTGGGCTACGATGCGGACTTTTTTGGCGACGAGGGCTTTAACCAGGCCGACCACGACAACACCTTTACGGCCCTCGTTCACGCTATGGGGGCGCTCAGCCCAGGTGCCGCTGCAGTTGGAATCGCCGCGTTGCTTTGGCTGCAGCTGGCCGAAGTGATCGGCTACGCCAAGACGAAGTTGGGCCGTATTATCCCTTCAGCACTTATCGCCGTGGCCGGCGGAACCCTTCTCGCTACCGCGCTACCCCAACTCTTGGGCGACACCTGGGCCGTGGCGGCCAACCACCGGGTGCAGTTACCCCAACTGTCGTCGGCGTCATGGGTGGTTCCGCGCTGGGATGCGGTCAGCCAGCCAAACGTCTGGGCCACCGCACTAACGTTAGCCCTGATTGCCAGCCTTGAAAGTCTTTTGAGCATCGAGGCCGCCGACCGCCTCGACCCCCTCAAGCGCGTGACGCCAACCAACCGCGAGCTGCTCGCCCAGGGGGCCGGAAACATGGTTTCTGGATTTTTGGGCGGATTGCCCGTGACCTCAGTGGTCGTGCGCACCAGCGTCAATGCCCAGGCTGGGGGCCAAACCCGCTGGAGCGCCATTTTGCACGGCGTGATTCTGGCCCTGAGTGTCGTGCTCCTGACGGGCGTCCTGAACCAAATTCCGCTCGCTACGCTCGCTGCCATCTTGATCGCGACGGGCTACAAACTGACCCACCCCAAAAAGGTGGTTGCCCCGCTGGTCCGCCAGGGGGTGCTGCAGTGGGTTCCGTTTGCGCTCACCGTCGTGGCGATTTTGCTGACCGACTTGCTCAAGGGCATTGCCTTGGGTCTGCTCATTGCGACCATATTTATCGCCTTCAACGACTTTCGCTCGAGCATTTCGCTGACGAACCTCGGAACCAACTACATCCTGCAGCTGCGCCGCAACGTCAGCTTTCTCAACAAGGGCAAGCTCAAGGAATCGCTCGAAAAGCTCCCGCGCGGATGCGACCTCTTGGTGGACATCAGCCAAGCCGACTTCATTGATCCGGACATCGTCGAGGTGATTCACGACTACGCCACACATTCGGGCCTCAAAGGGGTTAGCGTGAGCGTGCGCCGGGCCGCCCACCAGTCCCACATTCTCGAACCCTGGTCCTAACTCACTATAGCCATGCGCGATATCGATCAACTTCTCTTAGCCAATAAGGCATGGTCTGAAGGCCGTCGCTACGACGACCCCCAGTACTTCAACCGCCTGTCGAGCATTCAGACGCCCAAGTACCTCTGGATTGGGTGCAGCGACAGCCGGGTTCCGGCCGACACCATTACGGGTACTGCTCCGGGCGAAATTTTTGTACACCGCAACATCGCCAACATGGTAGTGCACACCGACCTCAACCTGCTGTCGGTGCTCGAGTACGCCGTACACTACCTCAAGGTCGAGCACGTCATCGTCTGCGGCCACTACGGTTGCGGCGGGGTCGCAGCCTCGCTCACCAACAAATCGTTCGGAATCATTAACAAGTGGCTGCGCAACATCAAGGACGTTCACCGGCTGCATTCCGCCGAAATTGACGTGAACGACGACCCCTCTGAACGCGTCAACCGCCTGGTGGAATTCAACGTGCGCGAGCAAGTTCAGAATCTGGCCAAAACGAGCGTGATCCAGCGCGCCTGGAACGAGCGAAAGGCGCCCACCCTGCACGGTTGGGTATACGGACTCAACGATGGACTCATTAATCCACTCTGCGAACTCCAGCACGACTACGAGCTGGATCCGTTGTACCGATTTGATAATCTGGACAAGTAGGGGGCCACGTCTAGGGAAAAGCGTACCTTCGCGGCGCTTTTTACCTACCCTATGACTCCGATTCGAAATATCGCCATCATCGCCCACGTTGACCACGGTAAGACCACCTTGGTTGACAAAATCCTGCACCACTGCCAGCTGTTTCGCACGAACCAGGAGACCGGGGAGTTGATTCTCGACAACAACGATTTGGAGCGCGAGCGCGGAATCACCATTCTTGCCAAGAACGTAAGTGTCGCCTACAAAGGGGTAAAAATCAACATTATTGACACTCCCGGCCACGCCGACTTTGGTGGCGAGGTCGAGCGCGTGCTCAACATGGCCGACGGCGTACTGCTGCTGGTCGACGCCTTTGAGGGCCCCATGCCACAAACCCGATTCGTGCTTCAAAAGGCCCTGCAAATGGGGCTTCGCCCAATCGTCGTGGTCAACAAAGTCGACAAGCCCAACTGTGACCCCGAGCAGGCCTACGAAATGGTGTTTGACTTGATGTTCTCGCTGGACGCGACCGAAGAGCAGCTGGACTTTCCGTGCGTCTACGGTTCCGCCAAAAACAACTGGATGGGCCCCGACTGGAAGACCCAAACCGAAAACATTGAGTACCTGCTCGACGTCGTGCTCGAGCACGTTCCGGCCGCTGAAGTGCTGACCGGTACGCCCCAAATGCTGATTACCAGCCTAGACTACAGCAGCTACCAAGGCCGTATGGCCATCGGACGCCTACACCGCGGCAGCCTCAAAGAGGGCGCCAACGTGTCGGTCGTCAAGCGCGACGGCAGCATCACCAAGGCCAAAGTCAAAGAACTCTTCACCTTTGAAGGACTCGGCAAGGCCAAGGTCAGCGAGGTCCACGCCGGCGAACTGTGTGCCGTAGCCGGAATCGAAGGTTTTGAAATCGGCGACACCATCGCCGACGCCGAGAACCCTGAGGGTCTGCCCACCATCGCCATCGACGAGCCCACGCTGAGCATGCTGTTCATGATCAACGACTCTCCGTTCTTTGGGCGCGAGGGCAAGTTTGTCACCAGCCGCCACATCAAGGACCGCCTTGAGAAAGAACTTGAGAAGAACCTCGCACTGCGCGTGGTTCCTGGAGCCACCGCCGACTCGTTCTACGTCTACGGCCGTGGCGTACTTCACCTTTCGATCTTAATCGAGACGATGCGCCGCGAGGGCTACGAGCTCCAAATCGGCCAGCCCACCGTCATCACCAAAGAGATCGACGGTGTCAAGTGCGAGCCGGTCGAGGAACTCATCATTGACCTTCCTGAGGCCAACAGCGGAACCGCCGTCGAGATGGCCAGCCTTCGCAAGGGCGAAATGACCAACATGACACCCAAGGGCGACCGCATGGTCATCACCTTCAACATTCCGAGCCGCGGAATCATCGGCATGCGTTCGGCACTCCTCACCGCTACGGCGGGCGAAGCCATCATGAACCATCGCTTCACCGGATTCGAGCCGATGCGCGGCGAGATTCCGCGCCGAATGAACGGTTCGCTGATCTCTATGGAACAGGGCACGGCCCTCGCCTACTCCATCGACCGCCTGCAGGACCGCGGAATCTTCTTCATCGAACCCGGCGAAGAGATCTACAAGTCGCAGATTGTCGGCGAGCACACGCGCGGCAACGACCTCGAAGTCAACCTGACCAAGGGCAAGAAGCTCACCAACATGCGTGCTTCAGGCTCTGACGAAAAGATGCGAATTGCTCCCGCCAAGGTGCTGCGCCTCGAAGAAGCCCTCGAGTACGTCCAAGGCGGCGAATTCGTCGAGGTTACGCCCAAGAGCATTCGTCTGCGCAAGCGTTAAGCGCATTCGGGTTCAAGGCCCTATCTTGGGACTATGAACGAGTTCATTCAGCACTGGATCCACGAATTCAGCTTGCCGCTGCAAAACCCGGTGCTGGTTTTCTCGGTGATTTTGCTGGTCATCTTACTCGCTCCCATTGTTCTTAAGGGGCTTCGGCTTCCGGGAATATTTGGACTTATTCTTTCTGGTGTGCTCATTGGGCCGCACGGATTCCATGTTTTGGAGCAAAACTCCGCTGTGCAGTTGTTTTCGACCATTGGGTTGCTCTACATCATGTTCATTGCGGGACTAGAACTTGATTTAGCCGATTTTAAGGCTCACAGAAACCGCAGTTTCGTCTTTGGTCTCTTTACGTTTGCGATCCCCATTGCGGTGGGCTACCCCGTCTGCACTCGTTTTCTAGGTTACGACCCTGTGGCTAGCCTGCTCATTTCGAGTATGTTCGCAACACACACCCTGATGGCTTACCCCATTGTGAGCCGACTGGGCATTTCACGTAATCTCGCGGTTGCGGTTGCCGTGGGCGGAACCATCCTAACGGACACCGCCGTCCTCATCATTTTGGCCGTAGTAGTAGGAATGCACCGCGGAGCTCTGGATCAAAGCTTTTGGATTCAACTTGGAGTTTCACTGGCCATTTTTTCAGCAATCATGTTTTTCGCAATTCCGCGGTTTGCCCGCTGGTTTTTTCGCAAACTCGAAAGCGAAAAGCACGCCCACTACATTTTTGTGCTTGCGATCGTCTTCTTTGCGGCGTTCTTGGCTGAAGTTGCTGGAGTTGAGCCCATCATTGGTGCGTTTGCGGCGGGACTAGCACTCAATCCGTTGATTCCGCATACGAGCGCCCTAATGAACCGCATTGAATTCATGGGCAACGCGCTGTTTATTCCCTTCTTCTTGATTTCGGTCGGAATGATTGTCGACCTGAGTGTGATTTTTAAGGGATTCAATGCATGGGTAATCGCCCTTACCTTGACCACAGTTGCCTTAGTGAGCAAATGGCTCGCAGCACTTGCCACCCAGCTCGTGTTTCGTTTTTCTGGTGCGCAGCGACAGTTGATTTTTGGGCTGAGCTCGGCCCATGCTGCCGCAACCATTGCAGTGATCATGGTTGGTTTTAACGAGGGAATCCTTGACGAAGCGGTTCTTAACGGAACCATTATCTTAATTCTGTTCACGAGCCTGGCATCAACCTTAGCTACCGAACGAGCAGGTAAAAAAATACTCCAGGACGATCCTGTGGCATCGGTACCTGAGCGCACTGACGTTGAGCACATGCTCATTCCCAACATTCGCGGAGAAAAAAGTACCGCACTTGTTGAGCTAGCCATGGCGATGCGGACATCTGTAAAGTCCAAGCCAATTACCGTTCTGACCATTATTCCGAACGACGAACTGGCCGAGGGGGCGATGGCTCAAGCCCAGCAGCAATTGCGCACTTATGTCAGCCAAGGTGCGGCTGCCGAAATCCCGGTCCAGCCGCACGTCACCTTGGACTTTCACATTTCTAGCGGAATTGCGCGAACAAGCCGGGAACTTCAGGCAACGACAGTGCTTTTGGACTGGATTATCAAACCGAGTTTGGTAAATACGCTCCTCGGTGAGTCTGTCTCTAGCCTTGTTGAAAAAATTGACCGAAATGTGTTCCTGTGCCGATTAATCGAACCACTGGTTACGGTGAAGCGCATGATTTTAATCTGTCCGCCACTTTCTGAGCGTGAAAACGGATTCGAAAGCTGGTTGCATGCAGTCGCTCACTTGGGAAGACAGCAATCGCTCGAGGTCCTTGTCGTGGCCAACTCTACTGGGTATGCAGCGGTTACAGACGCCCTAAAAGGGCACAAATTGACCCTTTCTACCGTGCACCATCCGTTTGATGACTGGGACGATCTTTTGGTCGCCACCCGATTCGTTCGGCTCGGGGATCTGGTAGTCATTTCATGCGGACGCATTGGCTCTCCTTCTTATGCACCCTATATGGAGTCACTCCCAAGCAAACTAAGTAAGTACTTGGAATTTCAAAACTTGATTGTAGTCTACCCCAAACCTTTTAGTGTCAAGGGCAGCAGTGAGGCAGAACTCATGCAGGGTTCGCCGCTCACAAGAGGCTACGAAACAATCGAGCAGTTTGGAAAGGGCCTATTCGGTTCTAGCAAATAAAACAAGGACACTTCAGTCAACCCAGTCGGCGACAAATAGGTTGGTCGCGCGGGTTCCGCCGTTGTTGCGGTTGCTGCCCCACACCAAACGTTTGCCATCCGGCGAAAACATCGGAAACGAGTCAAACGCCGTGTCGAAGGTGACCTGCTCCAAGCCGGTTCCGTCGAGATTTACCATGAACAAATTGAAGGGGAAGCCCATCGGCGACGCGTGGTTACTGCTGAACAGAATGCGCGTGCCGTCTGGGGTAAAAAACGGAGCCCAGTTGGCATTGCCCAGCTGCGTGACCTGACGCATCTCGCTTCCGTCGACGCGGGCCACGTAGAGTTCCATGTCGGTCGGCTCGACAAGGTGCTCGGCAAGCAGGCTCGTGTACTTGGCCACCGCCTCAGGCGTGCGGGGGCGCGAAGCACGCCACACCAGCCACTCGCCGTCGGGGCTAAAAAAGGCTCCGCCGTCGTAGCCCAGTGCGAAGGTCACCTGGCGCACGTCCCTGCCGTCGATGTTCATCGTGTACAGCTCGAGGTCGCCGCTGCGGTCGCTCGTAAACACGATGCGGTCGCCCTTGGGCGAAACCGTGGCCTCGGCATCGTAGCCCGGCTCGTGCGTCAGCTGTCGGGTAATGCGGCCCTCGAGGTCCGCAGTAAACACATCAAACGTTTGGTAAATGGGCCACACGTAGCGCCCGTGGGTGCGCTCGGGCTCGGGCGGGCAGTCGGCATCCCCCTTATGGGTCGACGCATAAAGAATCTCTCGGTCGCCCGGCATAAAGTAGGCACAGGTGGTGCGGCCCATACCGGTGCTAAGCATGCGGGGCGTGGCCTCAACCTGTCCGGCGTCTGAATACAGGTAGATCTGGTCGCACTTCGCCCCCCACTCGGGGTTGTTGGACTGAAAAATGAGTGATTTGCTGTCAAAACTCCAGTAGGCCTCGGCATTGTCGGCACCAAAGGTCAGCTGGCGCACGTTCTTGAGGTACTTCTCGCCGGCATAGGTCAGGGTGGCCCGATCGAATTCGCGCGGATTGGGTTTGGCGGTCTGGGCTGCGGCCGACGCGGCCAAAAGGGTCATTGCGGCGCCAAATAGGGCATTCATCTTCATTGCTTGGAGGTACTTTAGCGGCGCAAACCTAGCCCATCCACTCACATGATTCTGCGCAATATCCCAATCCGAAGCCTGTTCGCCCTGCTTTTGCCCCTGACTGTTCTCGCACAGTCAGCCAAGCCCCAACCGAAGGCCGTGGAACGGCTCCGCGCCGACGTGTACGTGCTCGCCGACGACGCCATGGAGGGCCGTAAAGTCGGAACCCGCGGCGAACAAAAAGCCGCCGCCTACCTCAGCGGCCGTATGGCTTCGCTCAAGCTGGCCGAACACGAACTGGCCCCCGACTACCGCGTCACCTTTAGCGCCCAACCCAAGGTGCACGGCGTCGCCCACGGATCGCCTGTCACCGGAACCAACATGGTCGGCGTCGTGCCGGGCCGCAACCCAAAACTGGCTCCGCTGGTCGTCGGAGCCCACTACGACCACTGGGGCTGGGGCGGCGAAGGCAGCCTTTACCGCGGCAAGGATTCCGCCATCCACAACGGAGCCGACGACAACGCCAGCGGCGTGGCCGCCGTGCTCGAGCTCGCCTACCGCTTCAAGCGCGCCAAGCTCCAGCGCAGCGTGATTGTCGTCGCCTTTTCGGGCGAAGAGCAGGGCCTGTGGGGCTCGAACGACCTCGCTAAAAAGCTGGCCGCCCTGCCCGTCAAACCGGCCGCCATGGTCAACATGGACATGGTCGGACGCCTGGGTGCCACCCGCCAACTCGCCCTGTACGGCGTCGGAACTTCGCCCGCCTGGCCCCCCGCCCTTGCCGCGGCCGGAGCCGCCGACCGCTTTCGCCTCAAAATCGATTCCAGCGGCGTGGGGCCCTCAGACCACACCTCGTTCTACCTGACTGACGTGCCCGTGCTGCACCTGTTCACGGGCCAGCACGCTGACTACCACATGCCCAGCGACGACGCCGGCAAAATCAACTACGACGGACTCGCTGAAGTCGTGGACCTCGTCGAAACCGTCCTGCGCCACCTCGACGGCCAGGCCGAGATTCCGTTCACCAAAACCAAGAGCAGCGCCAGCGACACTCCGCGCTTTACGGTGACGCTCGGAGTCGTGCCCGACTACCTCTACGACGGCCAAGGCATGCGCATCGACGGAACCACCGACGGCAAGCCCGCCGCCCGCGCCGGCCTTCATCGCGGAGACGTCGTCGTCGCCCTCGGCCCCCACGCCGTCACCAACATGACCGGCTACATGGAAGCCCTCTCCAAGTTTGAACCCGGAGCCGAAACCACCGTGACCGTGCTGCGCGATGGGAAGGAGCTGACGCTGCCGCTTAAATTTTAAGGTTTCTGGTTACTCCTTCACGAGAACCCACATACTCGAAACCAAAACCAAGATGCCAAGTCAAACGTTCGGTTCTAACCGGATTTTACTTTTTCTCTCCACGCTGAAATAGCGATGTAGCTGGTTCACAGATCATTAAAAAATCAGTTGCAACATCGCAAGCAACTAGCAACCAGAAACCACCAAAGCGCCGCAGGCGCTCTAGCGCAACCTACATCACAAAGCATTCCGACCAATTGGGGTATTTTGCCCCCATGAAACGCCTCACTACCCTCTTGGCGGTCACGCTCAGCGCAGCGGCCGCGGCCCAAAACTGGTTTCCGTACGAAGTCAGCCTTCAGCCCGTAACCTTCAGTGGCTTGCCGGGTCTGCACTCGTTTGCGCACGGACAGTACCAGGGCGAGTGGGTTTTGGTCGGAGGGCGCACCGACGGAATCCATGCGCGCCAACCCTTTGCGTCGTTTCCGTCCGCCCAAAACAACAGCAACGTGTACGTTGTCAACCCTTCGAGTGGCCAGGTCTGGTCGGCTCCGCTGACGACGCTGTCGGTTCCGCTTCAAGAACAGCTGCGGTCGACCAACCCCAACTACGCGCAGCACGGCGACAGCCTGTACGTGCTCGGAGGCTACGGCTTTTCGGCCACCGCCGGAGCCCACAAAACCTACAACGGTTTGGTCGCAATGAGCCTTCCGGCCCTCATTTCGGCCGTCAAGGGCGGAACCTCACTCGCCCCCGCAATCGAAGTCATCAACCACCCGCGCTTTGCCGTCACCGGAGGCCACCTCGCCCTGCTCGGCGACCGATTCTACCTCGTCGGAGGCCACCGATTCGACGGCAGCTACAACCCCCACGGCCCCACCCACGGACCCGGATTCAGCCAAGCCTACACCAACGCCGTGCGCAGCTTTGACCTGCGCCGTCCGGGCGGCCAGCTTCAGGTCGCCAACGTCGACTCCGTGGTCGACCCCGTGCACCTGCACCGCCGCGACTACAACCTCATGCCGCAGATTTACGCCAACGGCACCCCCGGCTTCATGATCTCGTCCGGAGTCTTTCAGCCCACCATCGACCTGCCCTTTTTGTACCCCGTCGAGGTCACGGCGACCGGAATCGTTCCGCGCACCGACTTCAGCCAGTACCTGAGCCACTACCACAGCGCGTCCACGGTGCTCTACGACTCGGCCACCGAGCGCAACCTCAACCTCTTTTTTGGCGGAATCTCGCAGTACCACTACGTCAACGGAACCCTCGTCGACGACCAAAACGTGCCGTTCGTATCGACCATCTCGGCCGTCGTTCGCGATTCCGACCAAAGCCTGCACGAAGTGGTGCTTCCCGTGAGCATGCCCGGCCTCAAGGGAGCCTCTGCCGAATTCTTGGCCAACCCCGCCGTCGCGCACACGCCCCACGAGGTCCAACTGCTGCCCGCCAGCTTTGACAGCCTCGTCCTTGGCCACATTGTCGGCGGAATCGATTCGCAGCTCGAAAACCCCTTCACCGGCAACTCCAGCGCGTCCACCTCGGCCACGCCCACGGTCTACCGCGTCGTTCTCAAGCCCGGCAACGGCATTGGTGTCGAAGAGGTTCCGGCCACGCAGCCCTTCACTTTTTCGGTCCTTGGCCGCGGAACCAACGCCGCCATCCAGCTCCCGCTCGGCCGCCCCGAAACCGGACTCGACCTCTGGATGTACGACTCCGCCGGCCGCATCCTCTGGACCCAAACCCTCTACGACCTGCCCTCTGACGGCCGCATCGCCCTTCCACGTCCCACCCGCGGAACCGTCTTCATCGTCGCCAGCTGGGACGGCTTGTACCACAGCGAGAAGGTGGAGCTTTAGCGAGCTTGGCTCGTTGGCAAGGTTAGCTCGTTGGCTCTTTGGTTGCTGGTTTCTTGCTTCTGGTACCGGCGAAGCCGCGAGGCACGGCAAGGCGTTCGGTTATAACCGGATTTTACTTTTTCTCACCACGTTGAAACTAGGGATGTAACTGGCTCACAGATGATTAATAAACCAGTAGCCACAGCGCCAGAAACAAGCAACTGGTAGCCACCACCGCGCCGCAGGCGCTCCAGCGCGAAGCGACCTAGCTGCGAAGCAGCCCTAGCCCGAGCGCCGAAGGCGCGAAGGGCAAAAACTAATGCGCCTGCAACCACGTACGCCCCACCCCCGTCTCAGCGACCAGCGGAACCGAAAGCGTGAACGCCGCCTCCATTTCGGATTTGACCAGCTCGCGAAGTGCATCGACCTCGGACGTGTAGGCGTCAAACACGAGTTCGTCGTGGACCTGAAGGATCATGGGGCTCTTGAGGCCTTCGCGCTGCAGGCGGTCGTGGATGCGGATCATGGCGAGCTTCACGATGTCAGCGGCGGTGCCTTGGATGGGCGCGTTGATCGCGTTCCGCTCGGAATGGCCGCGTACGGCCTGGTTCCGCGAATCGATGTCGCGCAGGTAGCGGCGGCGGCCCAAAAGAGTTTCGACGTAGCCCTTGGCGCGGGCAGCCGCGACTTGATCGTCGATGTACTTTTTGATTCCGGGATAGGTGGCGAAGTACTGCTCGATGACCTCCTTGGCTTCGGTGCGCGAGAGGGTACTTTGCTGGCTGAGTCCGAAGGCTGAAACGCCGTAAATGATTCCGAAATTCACCGTCTTGGCCTGCGAACGCTGCTCGCGGGTGACCTCGGCGAGCGGAACCCCAAACACCTTGGACGCCGTCGCCGCGTGAATGTCTTCGCCGCTCACAAAGGCGTCGATCATGCCCTGGTCGCCGCTCATCGAGGCGATGACGCGGAGCTCGATCTGCGAGTAGTCGGCGCTGAGCAGCACCCGGTCCTCTCCGCCCGCCACGAACAGGTCGCGCACGCGCTGTCCGCGCTCGGTGCGAATCGGAATGTTCTGCAGGTTCGGGTTGGTCGACGACAGGCGGCCGGTGGCGGCCACGGCCTGGTTAAAGGTGGTGTGAATGCGTCCGGTGCGCGGATTCACCAGCTGCGGAAGCGCGTCCACGTAAGTGCTCTTGAGCTTGCCTACTTGCCTCCATTCGAGCAACTTGTCGACGATCGGGTGGGCCGAGCGGAAGTTTTCGAGCACCTCTTCGCCCGTGGCGTACTGGCCGGTCTTGGTCTTTTTGGCCTTGGGGTCGAGCTTGAGGCGGTCAAACAGCACCTCGCCGAGTTGCTTGGGCGACCCGAGGTTGAAGTCGACTCCGGCGAGCTCGCGCACCTCAGATTCGAGGCGGGCGGAATCTTCGCCCAGCTCAACCGAGTAGCGCGCCAAGCCTTCGAGGTCGACGCACATTCCGGCCCGTTCCATGTCGGCCAGGACCGGAACAAGCGGGGATTCGAGGTCGTGCAGCACCGATTCGAGTCCGGCCTCGGCCAGCTTGGGCGTGAAGGCCTCGTGCAGGCGCCAGGTCACGTCGGCGTCTTCGGCGGCGTACTCAGCCACTTCGGCGGCGGGCACGTCGCGCATGCTCTTTTGGTTTTTGCCTTTGGCTCCGATGAGGGAATCAATCGAAATCGGCGTGTAGCCCAGGTAGTTTTGGGCAAGTGCGTCCATGCCGTGGCGCTGGTCGGGCTCCAAGAGGTAGTGGGCGAGCATGGTGTCGCGAAGAGTGCCGACCAGGCGAATGCCGTAGTTGGCCAAGATTTGCAGGTCGTACTTGAGGTTGTGGCCGATCCAGGTGACGTCGGGGCGCTCGAAGTGCGGGCGAAAGAGCTCCAGCCATACCTGGGCCGCAGCGCGATCGGCCGGAAGCGCCACGTAGTAGGCCGTGTGGGCTTCCCACGAGAGCGAAAAGCCGACCATTTCGGCCTCGAGGGCGTCAAGTCCGGTGGTTTCGGTGTCAAAGGCGAGCTCACGCAAGCCGTCAAGGCTGCGCGAAAGGGCTCGGGCGGCCTCGACCGTGTCGATCAAGGTGTAGGTGTGGGCTTGGGTTGCGGCTGAGCCGCCCAGAATGTGCGGCGCGGCAGGTTCGCTTCCTTCGCCTTCTTGGGCTCCACCGCCAAACAGGTCCATTTGGGCGGAATCTGCGCCGGTGGCGGGCCGCGGCGCGGCCGCCGCCGGCTTCACCTCGGCCGAGGGCGCAGCTGCAGCGGCGCTTGGCAGCAAGCGCCGCGCTAGCGAGCGGATTTCGAGCTCGTCGAGCAGGGCGCGCAGCGCATCCTCGTCGGCTGGCTCGCGCACGAGGTCGGCCTCGTCGAGCTCAATGGGGGCGTCGGTCAAAATCGTCGCCAAAACACGAGAAAGTCGCGCCATTTCGGCGTGCTCGCGCACGCGCTCGCCCAGCTTGCCGCTGATTTGGTCGCCGTGCGCCAGCACATTCTCGAGGGTTCCGTACTCGGCGAGGAGCTTGGCGGCGGTCTTCTCGCCGACCCCGGCGATTCCGGGAATGTTGTCAACCGCGTCGCCCATCAGGCCAAGGATGTCGATCACCTGATCCACCCGCTCGATGCCCCACTTTTCGCAGACCTCGGCGGGGCCCATCACCTCGGCGGGTTCGCCACCGCGCGACGGCTTGTACATCTTGACTCGGTCGGTCACAAGCTGCCCAAAATCCTTGTCGGGCGTCATCATGAACACCTCAAAACCGGCCTTTTCGGCTTGGTGGGCCAAGGTTCCGATGACGTCGTCGGCCTCGTAACCGGGAACGCCCAGTGCCGGAATCCGCATCGCGCCCAGCAACTTCTGGATGTAGGGCACCGCAACCTTAATGCCCTCGGGCGTCTCGTCGCGGTTGGCCTTGTATTCTGAAAAAAGTTGCTCGCGCACCTCAGAACCGCCAATGTCAAACACCACCGCGAGGTGCGACGGCTTCTCTTTCTCAATCACGTCGAGCAGCGCCAGCAAAAACCCGTAAACGGCTGACGTATCGAGGCCTTTGCTGGTCACCCGCGGGTTCCGCGCGAAGGCGAAGTAGGCGCGAAAAATGAGGGCGTAGGCGTCGAGCAGAAAGAGCTTTTTCATCAGCACAGGGTGTTAGCGGGCGGAATCCGAAAGGTACGAAGTCCGCCCAACCGAAGTCGGCGCGGAACCCCTACTTTTGCGTCATGCCCTATGCCCTGGTCGTCATTCCCACGTACAAGGAGCGCGAAAACATCGAGGCCATCATCGAGGCCGTGGTTGCGCTTCCTCAGGGTCTTGACGTGCTCATCGTCGACGACAGTTCGCCCGACGGCACCGCGGATTTGGTGCGTAAGGTGCAAAAAAAGCACCCCGGCCGCATTCACCTGAACGAGCGCAAGGGCAAGTTGGGCCTCGGAACCGCCTACATCCACGGATTCAAGTGGGCCCTGAAGCACGACTACCAGTACGTGTTTGAAATGGATGCCGACTTTTCGCACGACCCCAAGGACCTGCCGCGCCTGCTCGAGGCCTGCGAGGTGTATGGAGCCGACCTGGCCATCGGGTCGCGCTACAGCAACGGCGTCAACGTGGTCAACTGGCCGATGAGCCGGGTCCTTTTGAGCTTTTTTGCGTCGAAGTACGTTCGCTTCATCACCGGAATGCCCATTCACGACACCACCGCCGGCTTCAAGTGCTACCGCCGGGCCGTGCTTGAGGCCATCGATTTCGAAAAAATCCGCTTTGTGGGCTACGCCTTTCAAATCGAAATGAAGTTCCGCGCATGGCGTAAGGGATTCAACCTCGCCGAGGTAGCGGTCATCTTCACCGACCGCAAGGCGGGGCAGAGCAAAATGTCGCGCGGAATCATACGCGAGGCCGTATTCGGGGTACTTTTGCTGAAGCTATCGAGCCTATTTGGCCGGTAATACTTCGCAATGTCCGACACCATACCTACCTACCTCATCAAAAACGCGCGCCTGGTCAACGAGGGGCGCAGCTACGAAGCCGACGTGCTGCTTTCGGGCGGCCGAATTGAGCGGATCGACGACAGCATTTCGCCCAAAAACAACAGCGTCCAGATTGTGGACGGTGGGGGCAAACTCCTGATTCCGGGCGTAATCGACACGCAAGTGCACTTTCGCGAGCCCGGACTCACCCACAAGGCCGACCTGACGACCGAGTCGATGGCCGCCGTCGCCGGGGGCGTCACCTCGTACGTCGAGCAGCCCAATACGGTTCCAGCCGCGACCACCCTCGAGCTGCTCGAAGCCAAGTTTGCCCGAGCCGCAGAGGTTTCGTGGGCCAACTACAGCTTTAGCCTCGGAGCCTCGAACACCAACCTCGAAGAGCTCAAGCGCGCCTCGAAGCGCGACGTGGCCGCCATTAAAATGTTCTTGGGCTCGAGCACCGGCGACTTGCTCGTCGACGACCCCGCATCGGTCGAGCGCATCTTTCGCGAAGTCGACCACCAGCTCATCGCGCACTGCGAAGACGAGCCCACCATGCGCGCCAACCTCGAGCGCCTGATCGAAGAGCGCGGAGGCCGCGAGCACCTCACCGCCGCCGACCACCCGCTGATCCGCAGCGAAGAGGCCTGCTACCTGTCTTCGTCGCGCGCCGTGGCCCTCGCCCGCGAGGCCGGAGCCCACTTTCACGTCTACCACGTGTCCACCGGCAAAGAACTCGACCTCTTTGACGGCGACCTGCCCCTAGCCGAGAAGAAAATCACCGCCGAGGCCTGCGTGCACCACCTGTGGTTCAGCGACGCCGACTACGCCGAACTGGGCAACCGCATCAAGTGGAACCCCGCCGTCAAAACCTCCGCCGACCGCGACGCCCTGCGCGCCGCCCTGCTCGACGGACGCATCGACGTGGTGGCCACGGACCATGCGCCGCACACCCTCGAAGAGAAGCAGCGAATGTATGTGGAGGCGCCCAGTGGCGGTCCGCTGATTCAAAACAGCCTGCCCGCCATGCTCGAGTTGGCCCGCCGCCTCGACATCGACTACGCCCGCATCATCGAACTGATGTGCCACCAACCCGCCCAACTCTTTGGAATCCAAGAGCGCGGCTTTTTGCGCGAAGGCTACCACGCCGACGTCGTACTGGTCGACCCGCACCGCCCCTACACCGTTCATGCCGCCGACATGTTCACCAAGTGCGGATGGTCGCCCTTCGAGGGTCGCACTTTTGCCGCCCGCGTCAACCAAACTTGGGTCAACGGAACCATCGTCTACCGCGACGGAAAGCACCGCAACGCCCCTGCTGGACAGCGACTTATCTTTGAACGCGGATGGTAGCACGCACGTTCATCGGACTCGCCCTCGCCCTCAGCCTAGCCAGCTGCGGCAACGTGGCTGAACCGGTGGCACCGCGCAGCAAGCCTTCGGACCTGATTCCGGACGCCGAATTCACCCAGCTTCTGCTCGAAATGCATGTCATCGAGGGCGCCCGCGGAGGCGAACACCTTATGGGCGACAGCATTCCCGTGTGGGAGGTCTACGGCGGAACCTTTGCCCGCTATGGCTACACTTCGGACCAAGTCGCACGCAGCTACGACTACTACCACGCCGACCCCAAGGGAATGGTGGCCCGCTACGAGGTCATCATGGACAGCTTAAAGGCCCGCACCCACCAACTCAGTCGACCGCTCGAACCGTGAGCCAGCTCCCGTTTGTGCACCCCGAGTTCGAGCGCATCGCCCTCGCCCTCTTTCGCTACCAGGCGGCCCATAACCCAGTCTACGCCGAATGGGTCCGCCTTCAGGGCTGGGATTCTGCGCGCATTGAGGCGGTGAGCACGCTGGACGAGGTTCCGTTTTTGCCGATTGAAGCGTTTAAAACGCGTGAAGTGCGCACCGGAACCTGGGAACCCGAAGCCACCTTCACTTCGTCGGGAACCACCGGCCAAACCCCTTCGCGCCACGACGTCGCCCGGCTCGAGGCCTACCTGCGCAACGCCGAAGCCGGTTTTGCCTACTTCTACGGCGCGCCGAGCAACTACGCCTGGCTCTGCCTGCTCCCGAGCTACCTCGAGCGCGAGGGATCGTCGCTCGTGGCCATGGCCCAGCACTTTGTGCAGCAGTCGCCCGCCGGCGAGAGCGGATTCTTTCTCAAGGGCTTGGACGAACTGCGGTTTCGCCTCGAAACCCTTGAGGCCAACGGTGTGCCCACCGTCATTCTGGGCGTCACCTTCGCGCTGCTCGATTGGGCCGAGTCGCTGCCCAAGTCCATGCCCCTCAAGCACAGCATCATCATGGAAACCGGCGGCATGAAAGGCCGCCGCGTCGAACCCAGCCGCGCAGAGGTGCACCAAACGCTAAAACATGCCTTTGGGCTTGACCGCATCCACAGCGAGTACGGCATGACCGAGCTGCTGTCGCAGGCCTACTCCCAGGGCGAAGGGCGCTTTCGCTGCCCGCCCAGCATGCGCGTGATTCCGCGCGACCTTGAGGCGCCGCGCCTGCAGGCTCCGCTTGAATCGCGCTGCGGAATCAACATCGTCGACCTCGCCAACGCCGATTCGTGCGCCTTTATCGCGACCGAAGACGCTGGCCGAGTTTTTGCCGACGGTAGCTTTGAAGTCCTCGGACGCCTCGAGGGCGCCGAACTTCGCGGATGCAGTTTAATGGCCCTATGATGAAAAACGTTCTACTTTTTGCCCTTCTGGTGGCCGCCTTGGGCGGTTCCGCACAACGGATTCACGGCTACGCCAAAGCCAAAATCGCCGGCCAAGAGGCCTTTCAGCTCAACGACTCGACCGAAGTCTTTGCCGAGCGCACCGAGCGCGGGTTCACCGTGCGCAAGCGCGTCTGGGTCGCTAACTCTTCGCTTTCAGGCGGAGTAATTATGCCCGGTTCGTCGCTCTTCAACGAGCGCGGCGAGGTCATCGGGCAAACGCTCGGGGCCGACGTGCCGCTGACGGGGGCGCAGCCGGCTACCGAGCGCAAGCTGCGCAAGTACCAGGTCGGAACCGTCGAAGGCGAAGTCCGTTCCACCCACCTGCAGGCCGGTTCGTGGCCCGAAGAGGCCCTCGCTGAGCTACTCAATGCCAAGCGCAGCCGCCCGTTTTGGGAGGACGCCGAGGTGTTTTTTAAGAACTTTGGATTTACGGAGATTGAAGCCACCAACCTGCCCGAGGCGCTTGCTGAAGGCGGCTACAAGGCCTTCATCCTCATGCGCCGCGACGCCAGCAACCAGGCCAATCCGCGCTTTCGCATCCTTGTAGTGACCCGCGGAGAGTCAGCGGTGCAAAGCATCGTGCTCGAGGGCGGTCCCATTGAGCTCCCCAAATTCAAGCTGACCGAAACCACCAGCGTCGGAACCGTCATGCACGCCCAAAAACCCACGCCCGCCTTCAAAGAAGCGCTCGAAGAACTGGCGTACCGCAACATTCCGTTGACCAGCAACTAGTTACTAGCAACTAGTTACTTGTCGCTACGACGAGTGCGTAGTTGCGCTTGCCCTTTTGCACCACTAGGTAGCGCCCGGCGATCAGGTCGGCGGCGGTCACGGTTTGGTCCGGCTCGGCGCGGTGCTTGTTGAGCGAAACGCCTCCGGCCGCGAGCAGCTTTTTGGCCTCTCCGCGCGAGGGGAAGAGGGTCGTGTCGGGTGCGATGACGTCGAGGATTCCGAGGCCGCCAGCGAGGGCGTCACGCGAAATCGTCATTTGCGGAACCCCACTGAACACGTCAAGCAGCGTGGCCTCGTCAAGGCTGCGCAAGGCGCCGGCTGTGGCTCCGCCAAAGAGAATATCGCTGGCCACAAGGGCTTGGTTGAGGGCCGCGTCGCCGTGCACCCGGGCCGTAATGTCGGCCGCCAGTGCCTTTTGAAGGGCGCGCTGGTGCGGAGCCCGCGCGTGCTCGGCCTCGAGGGCCTCGATTTCTTCGCGGCCTTTGAGCGTAAAAATCCGAATGTAGTTGCCGGCATCGGCGTCGGCTGCATTGAGCCAAAACTGGTAAAACTGGTAGGGCGACGTGCGCTTGGGGTCGAGCCAGACGTTGCCGCCTTCGGTCTTGCCGAACTTGGTTCCGTCGGCCTTCTTAATCAGCGGCGTGGTCAGCGCGAAGGCCTCGCCCCCGCCCATGCGGCGAATCAGCTCGGTTCCGGTGGTGATGTTGCCCCACTGGTCGCTTCCGCCCATTTGAAGGCGGATTCCGTGGTGCTTCCACAGGTGGTAAAAGTCGTAACCCTGAATGAGTTGGTAGCTGAATTCGGTGAAGCTGATGCCCGACTCCTGGCGGCTTTTGACGGAATCCTTGGCGAGCATGTAGTTGACCGTGATGTGCTTGCCCACGTCGCGAATGAACTCCAAGAAGCCCATCTCTTTGAACCAGTCGTAGTTGTTGACGATGCGCGCTCCGTTCGGGCCGCCAAAGTCGAGGAACTTCTCGAGCTGGTCGCGCTGGCACGAGAGGTTGTGCTGCAGGGTGTCCATGTCGAGCAGCTGGCGCTCGGCCGACTTGAACGAGGGATCGCCAACCATGCCGGTGGCTCCGCCCACAAGGGCGAAGGGCTGGTGGCCCGCCCGCTGATAGTGAACGAGCATCATGACCTGCACGAGGTTGCCCACGCCGAGCGAATCCGCGGTGGGGTCAAAGCCGATGTAGGCCTTTTGCGGGCCGGAATTCAAAAATTCTTCAGTGCCCGGCATGCTGTCGTGCAGCATGCGCCGCCAGCGGAGTTCTTCTACAAACGCAGTCATGCGGCAAAGTTAGGGCGTCCCCGCCGCCGCGCTACCTTTGGATCATGATCGTAGTGAGCGGAGCCTCGGGCATGCTGGGCAGCCAAATCGCGCTGGCGCTTCTCGAGGCCGGAATGGGCCCCGTCCGCGGGCTGTACCGCTCGAAGGCGTCGCTGGATTCCGCGCGCCGGAGCTGGGAATTTCAGGGCTTCAGAACCCGTTGGGACGAGGTAGAATGGTTCCGCGCCGACCTCGAAGACCCCACCGACGTCGAGGCCGCCCTCGAGGGCGCCAACTACGCCGTGCATGCCGCGGCCCTGGTGTCCTTTCGCAAAAAAGACGAGCACCTCATGCTGCGCGGCACCCCGATGCTGGCCGAACACATGGTCGACGCGGCACTGCACCACGGCCTCAAGGGCTTCGTGCACATTTCGTCCGTGGCGGTCCTGCAAGGAACCGAAGTGCCCCTCGACGAGTCCGCCGACCCCCAACGCAAGGGCCTCAACCCCTACGCCCGCAGCAAGTTCGACGCCGAAATGCAGGTGCGCCGGGGCGAAGTTGAGGGCCTTAACGTGCTGATTTTAAACCCCTCGGTTATTCTTGGCCTGCCGTTTTGGTCCGACGGAAGCAGCCGCCTACTTCGCAGCGCCGCCAAAGGGCTCCCCGCCGTTCCTGGCGGAAGCACCGGCTGGGTCGACGTGCGCGACGTAGCCGACGCCGTAGTACACGGCCTGCGCCAGCCCTCTTGGGGTGAGCGCTACATTGTAAGTGGCAGCAACCAAACGTTTGAAGCGTTTTATGGCGGAATCGCCGACCGCCTCGGCACCCGGCGCGCGCCCGTGCTGCGCGCTCGCTGGCCGTACGAGCTGGCGTGGCGCCTGCTTGCCGCCGTCGAGGCCCTTGGCGGACCCACCGCCCAGCTTACCAAAGACAGCGTCCGCGCGGCAACCAATCAGGGTGGCTACCGCAACGGCAATGCCGTCGCGTGGGGAATCCGATTCAGGCCCTTTGACGCCACCCTCGACTGGATTGCTTCGGTGTGGAAGTGATTCCGTTCACCCACCTCAAGGGCTGGATGAGTCCCGCAGAGGCCGACGCCCTTTGTGCCGCACTCGAAGCCCGCAGCGACTGGACCCAAGGGCGCATCCGCATGTTTGGCCGCGAGGTTCCCGAACCGCGGCTCACCTTTTTTGAGGGCGACCCTGGCGTGCGCTACACCTACGCCCACCGACCGCTCGAGGGTTGTGGGTGGTCGCCTGAACTCAAGGCCCTGCGCGACCGCTTCGAGCGCGATTTCGGAATCCGCACCAACACAGTTCTCGCCAACCTCTACCGCGACGGACGCGATTCAATGGGCTGGCACCGCGACCACGAACCCGAGCTCGGACCCGACCCCCACGTGGTCAGCCTGAGCTTGGGGGCAACCCGAGACTTTGACGTGCGCCGCGACTTAGACCAATGGACCCAGCGCTTCGCGCTGGGCCACGGTGACCTCATGCTGATGGGTACACAAAGTCAAACAAAATGGACCCACTCGATTCCAAAGCGACTAAAAATCAAAAATTTGCGCATAAATTTGACGTTTAGACACGTAATTTGTTGATGTTTTGCGCCAAAGCGATTTTTGCATGTTGAACCTTAAGCCTGACCTTTAGTTGTGCTTCAGATTCTTCGTACAATTCTCATTTTAAGCTCTTTGGCAATCTTATCCTGCCAAAGTCCTACTGCCGACGTCCCTCAGCCTGCCCCAAAGAGTTTTGTGTGGACTGACCTCTCGCGGCCGATGAGTTTTCCGGGGCCTTTAGTGGATTCCGATTCCGTCTTTGACCAAAAAAGCCTGCGCATCGTCGGCAACTTGGCCCATGCCGAATGGGACAGCATCGCGGCAGTGGCCAACGATTCGCTGTTTGTAGCCGTCGCTGAAACTCCATATGCAGCCAGACTTGAGGGCCTAGCCCAGCTCGAAGCTTGGCGAACCACACTCGGCGATGTAACCTACGAAGCCTTCAACGTGCGTGGAGTCTACAACCAAGGTTCCCAATCGCACGTGGCCTACGTGTTCAGTCGCTGGAAGTCGTCCCAACTCAATGGCAGCGACCAGTTTATGGTTTTTGTCGTTGCGTGGAACCCACAAGGAAAGCTCACCGGGATCGCCCTATTTCAAACGGAGTGGCCCCGCGACAGTGCGCGGCCCATTCGGCCCACCCGACGCCCTGAGAACTTTCACTTTTATTCGGCGACGCGCATTGGTTCTGATTCCGCCGCAAAAAAAGCAATGGATTTTACTGAAGCCATTTACCGAAACGTACTTCGCGTTCAGCAATCGCTGCTTGCCGACACCGTAGAGTACCACGATGCCCAGGGTACGTTTGGAATCTACAGCCGTGCCGAGGTGCTCGACCTTTTGGACCACCGGACCAAGGACCACGAGCACAACTTAGTTCGCTACACCACCGTCATTCCGTGGACGATGCTTCGGTTTGGCCGCGAAATGGCCGTGGTCGTGACCTATGAGGACTGGCAAAACCGAGACGGAAGCACGGCGGTCTACTCGTTCTGCCGCCTCTATTTTTTTGACGAAAGGGGCAAAATCAACAACTTCGTCTTTACCCGGCGCCGCGTGCATCCGGTGGGGCGCTACCCGCTCGTCGACTAACTACAAGCCGAGCTCGCGCAGCAGCGCGGCGATTCGCTTGGCAGCGGTCTCTTCACTTTTGGCGGAACCAATATGGTGCAAGTGGTTGCGCTGCCGCCCCGGGAGCAGCCGCTGAAAAGCGACCTCGATATCGTGGTCAAACGCAAACACATCGGCGAGAGCCTCGGGCACGGGCATTCCGTACCGGCTTGTGTCTGGCCTCAGGCTCATCTGGGCCAAGCTGCCCACCCGCAGCCCGTGGGCGTCGAGGCGCGCCTTCGACACCATGATCATGAATTCGCCGGGGCCAGCGCTGCCGAGGGCGCAAGACCATTCCTCTCCGTCGTTGAGCTGCGCAACCAAACGTTTGATTTTGGCTTCGCGAATGGGCGAAGACACTTCGGGCGGAATCGCCGCGTAGCGCATTCCACCCAGCACCTCACTGACCGAGATGGTCGTGGCAAATTCCCAGGTGGCGTCCACGGGGGTTTAGATGTGCGCCATCATGTCGTCCACGAGGGCGTCGAGGTCGTAGCGCGGGCTCCAGCCCCAGTCGCGGCGGGCTTCGGAGTCGTCGATGCGCTGGGGCCAGCTATTGGCGATGGCCTGGCGAAAGTCCGCGGCGTAGTCTATGGTGAATCCCGGCATGCGCTGGGCGATGGCGGCGGCGAGTTCCGCCGGAGTAAAGTCCACGGCCGCCACGTTGTAGCTGGTGTGTACGCTGAGGGCTTCTTTGGGGGCGGCCATGAGCTGAAGGGTAGCGCGAATGGCGTCCTCCATGTGCATCATCGGCAGGCGGGTTTCGGCATCCAAGAAGCTCGTGTAGCGTCCGTCGCGGCGGGCCGCATGAAAGATGTCGATGGCGTAGTCGGTGGTTCCGCCCCCCGGGGGCGTCTTCCACGAAATCAGGCCAGGGTAGCGCAGCGAGCGCACGTCCACACCGAACTTCTGGCGGTAGTACTGGCACCAAAGTTCTCCGGCGAGCTTGCTGACGCCGTAGACGGTGGTTGGATCCATGACGGTGTACTGCGGCGTGTCCACGCGGGGCGTGGTCGGTCCAAAGGCAGCTATGGACGAAGGCCAAAATACGCGGTCTAGCAAGCCCTCTTTGGCCATGTCGAGCACGATAAAGAGCGTGTCCATGTTCAGGGCCCATGCCTTGTCGGGCATTTTTTCGCCCGTGGCGCTCAGCATGGCGACGAGCTGGTAGACTTCGCGAATGCCTTCGCGCGCGACAAGCGCACGCACGGCCGCAGCATCAGTGGCGTCGAGAGCCACAGCAGGTTGAATTAAGGCGTCCGCCCGAAGGTCCGCTGCCCACACGTTTTCTGGGCCGCGCTCGCTGCGCAGGGCCGCTACGAGTTCGGTGCCGATTTGGCCGCCGGCTCCGAGAACCAATACCTTGTTCATAGGGTCAAAGTTAGGTGCCGAACGGGCGCGTTCGGGACTGACGAATGTCATGTTCCGCACTCGGCAAGATTGCCGAACTTTGTGGCATGGACCTTTCGCACGACCCGCAATCCGATTCGCCCAAAAAGCGCCGAAAGCCTGCGCTGCGCAACCTCTACGACCGCGCCACCTTGGAGCGCCGTCTGGCGGCCGAGCCCTTTGCGCGCCGTACCGTGTCGTTCTACCGCTACGTGCGCCTTGACGATCCCAAGGCCGTGCGCGACCAGCTCTTCGCCGAGTGGGACGCGCTGGGCGTCTTTGGCCGGGTCTATGTGGCCCGCGAGGGCATCAACGCCCAGATCAGCGTGCCCGAGCCCAACTGGACGGCCTTTGCCGACGCCCTGTACGCCTGGCCCGAATTCGACCGCATGCCCTTTAAGTTCGCCGTCGAAGACGACGGCAAGTCCTTTTTGAAGCTGACCATTAAGGTCCGCCACCAAATTGTGGCCGACGGCCTTGCCGAAGACGAGTACGACGTGACCGACGTGGGACGCCACCTGACCGCCGCCGAGTGGAACGCTTTGATGAAGGCCGGCAACGCCGTGATTGTCGACATGCGCAACCACTACGAGTCTGAAGTGGGCCACTTCGAGGGCGCGGTGCTGCCCGAAGCCGACACCTTTCGCGAGGAATTGCCCGAGGTCCTCCAAAAGCTGCGCGGCAAAGAGGATGCTCCGGTGCTGCTGTACTGCACGGGCGGAGTCCGCTGCGAAAAAACCTCGGCCTACCTGAAGCACCACGGGTTTCAGAACGTCAACCAGCTGCACGGCGGAATCATCGACTACATCCGCCAGGTGAAGCAAGAGGGCCTCGAGAACACGTTCAAGGGCGTGAATTTCGTGTTTGACGAACGCCTCGGTGAGCGCATCAGCGACGACGTCATCGCCCACTGCCACCAGTGCGGAACCCCCTGGGACCACCACACCAACTGCGCGAACAAAGCCTGCAACCTGCTGTTTTTGCAGTGTCCGAGCTGCGCAGCCGAGCACGAAGGCACCTGCTCGGCCGAGTGCCAAGAAGTCATTCACCTGCCCGAAGAGGCGCAGGCCGAAATCCGCCGCAACGTCGGCGCACAAGGCGGAACCAAGCGCTTTCACCGCGCCCGCCCCGAAGAATTCAACCAGGGCGCTTTTGCCCCCAAAACCACGTAACACAACCCTCGTTATGCCGTTCTACCACCAACTCGGAAGCATTCCCGCCAAGCGCCACACGGTGTTTGAAAAGGCCGACGGATCGGGCATTCACTACGAACAGCTCTTCGGAACCGAAGGCTTTCACGGAATGGCCTCACTGCTCTACCACCTGCACCGCCCGACGATGATCCGCACGATTTCGGAACCCGTCGACGCCCGCCCCGTGGCCGCCCTCGGCCACAACCTCAATCCACGGATGCTCCAGGGCTTTAACGTGAAGCCCGCCGACGACTTTTTGGCGTCGCGCACCACGGTGCTCTTCAACGACGACGTGGCCCTGCAGAACGCGGCGCCCACGCGCGGAACCGACGGCTACTTCTACAAAAACGGCGATTCTGACGAGCTCATTTTTGTGCACCAAGGCAGCGGCGTGCTGACTTCGCTGTTCGGAACCCTCAAGTTCGGCGAGTGGGACTACCTGGTGATTCCGCGCGGAACCATCTACCAAATCACCTTCGACACGCCCGACAACCGCCTCTTCATCACCGAGTCGCGGTCTCCGATTTTGACGCCCAAGCGCTACCGAAACGAGTTCGGCCAGCTTCTTGAGCACTCGCCATTCTGCGAACGCGACCTGCGCCGCCCAACCTACTTGGCGCCCACCGACGCCTTGGGCGAGTTCACCATCAAAATCAAAAAAGAGGGACTCATCTACGACGTGGTCTACGCGTCGCACCCGTTTGACGTGGTGGGCTGGGACGGCTACCACTACCCCTATGCGTTCAACGCGCGGGACTTTGAGCCGATCACCGGCCGCATCCACCAGCCGCCGCCCGTGCACCAAACGTTTGAGGGCCACAACTTCGTGGTCTGCACGTTTGCGCCCCGACTGTACGACTACCACCCCAAGGCGATTCCTGCCCCCTACAACCACTCGAACATCGACTCTGACGAGGTGCTGTACTACGTCGACGGCGACTTCATGAGCCGCAACCACGTCGAAAAGGGTTTTATTTCGCTGCATCCGGGCGGAATTCCGCACGGTCCGCACCCCGGCGCCTACGAACGCTCGATCGGCCAAAAGGAGACGCACGAGCTCGCCGTAATGGTCGACACCTTTCGCCCGCTGCGCCTGACGCAGGCGGCCCTTGACATCGAGTGGCCAAACTATACCCAATCTTGGCTTTAACGAGCTGCTAGTTACTAGTTGCTCGTTGGCTTTAATTTCGCACCATGTCTGATTTTCTACCCTTGAACGGCACCGACCACGTAGAGCTCTACGTTGGCAATGCCAAGCAGTCCGCCCACTACTTCAAAACAGCTTTTGGCTTTCAGGATCTGGCCTATGCCGGACTCGAAACCGGCCTCAAAGACCGCACGTCCTACGTCCTGAAGCAGGACAAAATCGTGCTGGTCCTGACCTCGGCGCTGACGGCCTCGAGCCCCATCAACGACCACCTGGTCACGCACGGCGACGGCGTCAAAAACGTAGCCCTTTGGGTCGACGACGCCACCCAAAGCTGGAAGGAGACGACTTCGCGCGGCGCCGAATCCGCATTTGAGCCCTACACCCTGACCGACGAGCACGGCAGCGTGGTTTTGGCCGGAATCAAGGCCTACGGCGACACCGTGCACTTGTTTGTGGAGCGCAAAAACTACAAAGGCGCCTTCATGCCCGGCTACATTCCGCTAAACCGCGAGTTTCAGCCTGCCGACTGCGGACTGAAGTTCATCGACCACATGGTCGGCAACGTGGGCTGGGGCGAAATGAACACCTGGGTCGAGTTCTACGCCAAGGTGATGGGCTTCAACCAGCTGGTTTCGTTTGACGACAAAGACATCAGCACCGAGTACACCGCCCTGATGTCCAAGGTGATGAGCAACGGCAACGGGCGCATCAAGTTTCCGATCAACGAGCCGGCCGAGGGCCGCAAAAAGTCACAGATCGAGGAATACATCGACTTTTACGGTGGACCGGGCGTACAGCACCTGGCCCTGGCCACCGACAACATCATCGAGACCGTCACGGCCCTGCGTGCCCGCGGCGTCGACTTTTTGATGGTGCCCGACACCTACTACGACGAGGTGCTCGACCGCGTGGGCGAGATTGACGAAGACCTGGCTCCGCTTCGCGAGCTCGGAATCTTGGTCGACCGCGACGACGAGGGCTACCTTCTGCAGCTGTTCACCAAACCGCTGATGGACCGCCCCACCGTATTCATCGAAATCATCCAGCGCAAGGGCGCCAAGTCCTTCGGAAAAGGCAACTTCAAGGCCCTCTTCGAGTCCATCGAGCGCGAGCAGGAACGCCGGGGCACACTTTAGTGATGGCGGTGACGGTCTGCCCGCGCGGACCGCACTCAACGCAAAGCGGGGGCCTGAGGCCCCCGCTTTTTTATGCACGATTGCGTCAGCCTTACTGCTGCTGCTGGATTCCGAACTGCTGGGCGTACTTCTCGTAAAGCTGCACCATCGGGTCGGCCTGATAGGCCTCCTGGGTGAGCGCCATGCCTACGGTGTACTGCAGGTTCATGCGCGCCAGCATTTGCAGGTACTGCATGTTGGCCTCGACCTCGCTGCGCACCTGGCGGGCCTGCTTTCCCTTGAACTGCGCAAAGTATTCGAGACGCTGCACGATGTCGGTCTTGAAGCCTTCGGCCATGGCCTTGGCGGATTCGGCGTCTCCGGCCACGTAGTAGCCCTCAATCAACCCGAGTGAAAAGTAGTCGTAGCCCAACTTGGACACCGGCATCTTGGTTGTTGCCGTATTGAGCACCTCAATGGCCTTCTCGGTCTGGCCCGCGCGAGCGAGAGCGTTGGCCGTGCGGGCGTAGGTGGCGCGCAGGTTGAAGGTCGAGCGGCGCACCGTCTCGTCCAAGAACACGTCGGGTACATCCATGTTGCCAAAGTTGAACTTGCCGGCGGCTCCCTCAGGATTCACCATCAGGTTGTAGCATTTCTCGGTGTTGACTGAACCGAACTCGTAGCCGTTGCCGGCTCCGGCCGAAGCCACCGGAACAAATCGGTACACCAAGCCCTCGAGCTGAAGGTAGTCCTGCAGCCAGAAGAACGAGCTGGGCGAGCTTCCGACCGTGGTCGAGAAGTAGATGGGACGGCTCCAGTCGTTGTGGGCGATCAGGTCGATCACCATCAGGTCGCGCTTGGCGACGATGCTGCTGCCCCAGTTCCAGTCGATGTACTCGGGGATGGCCGTCGAATCATTGGCGAGACCCGCCTTGACCACGTCGGCCTTGCTCACGGGAACCCGGAAGTTCTTCATTGGGAAGAACGGAAGCTTTTTGGGGCTATCGGTTCCGGCAAAGGCCGTGAACATCACGCCGTCGTCATTGCGCTTGGCGTAGTCCAAGAAGTCCTGCACGTACCAGCGGCCCTTGAGGCCCATGTCCTGGAAGTACAGCACGTCGCGGGTACCCTGCACGTACTCTTCTTTGCTGAAGGTGAACGGAACCGGTTCGCTGTCGTAGAACTTGCGCTTCATCATGTCGATGTACCAGTCCGTGTTGAGCAGCGACAGGTTGACGATGCGCACGTCGGTGCGGTACCCCTCAACCTCTTGCACGTACCACAGCGGGAAGGTGTCGTTGTCTCCGTTGGTGAACAAGATCGCGTTGGGTTCGCAGCTGTCGAGGTACATCTTGGCGATGTCGCGGGCCGTGTAGCGGTTGCTGCGGTCGTGGTCGTCCCAGTTCTCGGCCACCATCAGCGTCGGAACCCCTAGGGTCAGCACCGTCACACCCAGTGCCAGCGCCGTCGAGCGGTACTTGGCGAGCAGCTCGTACAGGGCCACCACTCCGAGTCCGACCCAAATCGCGAAGACGTAAAAGGATCCGACAAAGGCGTAGTCCCGCTCGCGCGGCTCAAACGGCTTGTGGTTGGTGTACACCACAATGGCCAGGCCGGTGAACAAGAACAGCAGCGTGATCACCCAGGCGTTGCGCTGGTCGCGCTTGGCCTGAAACCACAACCCGAGCAATCCCAGCAGCAGCGGCAGGGCGTAGTAGTAGTTGCGGCCCTCTTGCTTCGCCATCGAATCGGGCAAATTGGACTGCGGCCCGAGGCGCATCTCGTCAATGAAGTCAATGCCGGTCATCCAGTTGCCGTTGATCAGCTCGTAGCGGTTCTGGTCGTCGTTCTGGCGTCCGGCGAAATTCCACATGAAGTAGCGGAACCACATCTGGCCCACCTGGTAGTCCATGAAGTACTTGAAGTGCTCCGAGAAGGTGATTTTTTTGTCGGGATTGGCTCCAAAAATCCGCTGGTAGTTCTCGACGTGGTCGGCTTGGTCAGACCACATGCGTGGAAAAAATCCGACCTCGTCTTTGGCGTAGTTCGGCTTGGCCGCCTTGCCGTCGTTAACCACTTCGTACTTGCCAGTAGCCTCGCTGTAGAGGTAGGTCGGCGATCCGTCGGCGTAGGGCTTGCGGCTGTCGAGCTTGCTGTTGAAGCTCTGCCCGTAGAGCACCGGCCAGTCTCCGTACTGCTCGCGGTTGTAGTAGGCCAAGAGCGACATCGCGTCCTCTGGGTTGTTCTCGTCAATCGGCGTGTTGGCGTTCGAGCGGATGGCCAGCACCACAAAACTCGAGTAGCCGATCAGCAGCATCACGACGGCCAAGATTCCCTGCTCAACAAGGGGGCGGTTGGTCTTGACGGCCCAGCGGATTCCGAAGTACACGCCCGCAATCAATGCGAGCACCATCAGCACCGAACCCGTGTTTTTGGGCAAGCCCAAACTGTTGACAGCGGTGATTTCAAAGAATCCGAACAAGCGCAAAATGACCGGAATAATTACGGCAAATACGAGGGCCAGCACAAACACCGATACGGCGTTAGCCACCACCCACGTCTTCCAGGTCACCTTGGGGTAGTTCTTGTAGAAGTAGATCATCACGACCGCGGGGATGGTCAAGAAGACTAGGATGTGAACCCCCACCGAGAGTCCAGTCAGGTAGGCCACCAGCAGTAGCCAGCGGTTGGCGCGCATATCGTGGTCCGCGGCGGCCTCCCACTTGAGCGCTGCCCAAAAGGCCACAGCCGTAAAGAAGCTCGACATGGCGTACACCTCACCCTCAACGGCGCTGTACCAGAATGAGTCCGACCACGTGAAGGCCAATGCGCCCACAAGGCCAGAGCCGAGCACAGCGATGTTTTGACCGAGGGATTCCTCGCCGCGCACCAGCTTTTTAGCCAGCATGGTGATGGTCCAAAACAAGAAGGGGATCGAGAGGGCTGAAGAGAGTCCGCTGGTAAAGTTGACCCAGTAGGCCTGCTTGGTCACGTCGCCCAAGGCGAGCTGCGACATCACGTTGGCTACGAGTTGAAATACAGGGGCACCCGGAGGGTGTCCAACCTCAAGCTTCACCGAGGTTGTGATGTATTCACCACAGTCCCAGAAGCTTACGGTGGGCTCAAGGGTGAGTGTGTAGGTGACGAGGGCGACGACGAAGGTCGTCCAGCCGAGGGCGTTGTTCCAGAAACGGTAGTTGTTCATTGCTGCAGTCGTTGAGACGGAGCAGCGAAGATACCGAATCCTTACAAGTCGAGGGTCAAATCCACGCCCAATTTACCCGCAATGAGCTTGTGCAGCTTGGCGTTGAGCGAAGGATGGTCGATTCCGGCCAGGGCGTCTTCGGCAAAAGCCAGCATGAGCAGGGCGCGGGCTTCGGGCTCTTTGATTCCGCGGGCGCGGAGGTAAAAGAGCGCGTCCTCGTCGAGCTGGCCCACGGTGCAGCCGTGCGAGCACTTCACGTCGTCGGCAAAGATTTCGAGCTGTGGCTTGGTGTTGACCTCGGCGCGCTCGTGCAGCACTAGGTTGGCGTTCTGCTGGTAGGCGTCGGTCTTTTGGGCGTCCTCGTGTACGTAAATCCGGCCGTTGAACACGCCCTTAGAGCCGTCGTCGTAGATGCCTTTGTAGTTCTCGTGCGACGTGCAGTGCGCGGCCTGGTGGTCCACCAGAGTATGGTGGTCGACCAGCTGCTTGCCCTTGGCCAGCGTGAGACCGAGCATGCGGGCGTCGGCTCCGGGCTCCTGAAGCAAGAAGTCGAGGTTGTTGCGAATAAAGCGGCCTCCGGTGCTGATCGTGTTCACTTGGGCGCGGCTGTCGCGGGCCTGCTGAATGCGCGTGTGCTGCGTCAGCGAAGCCTCGGGGGCGTCGTGCTGCAGCTTCACCCAGCGGAGCTGCGCGCCAGCGGCCAAGTAGGCCTCGTCAACCGCGTTGGTCCATGTCGGGTGGTCGGTCAGGGACTGGTGGCGCTCGATGATTTCAGCTTGGGCATTGACGCCGAGCACGACCAGGTTGCGGATTTGCGTGGCGCGCGGCTCGGTTCCGGTGGTAAACGAAAGCACTTGGATCGGGCGGTCAACCACCACGTTGTCGGGCACGACCACATAGAGTCCGTCCCAGGCCAGGGCCGTGTTGAGCTGCACGAGCGGACCCAGCTTTTCGGTGAGTTGCGCAAAGTAGCGGTCAATGGTCTCGGGGTACTTCTTCCATGCCGCCGACAGGGTGCAGACGTCGAATCCGCGGTGGGTGGTGTCGCTCAACCAGCTCGAGTAGCGCCCGTTCAAAAACACGACGCGGTACGAATCCAACTCGTTGACTAAGAATCGCTTGATGTCCTTGTACTCAAGGTGCTCGTCTTCGAGCGGAGCACAGGGCGGGCGCAGCCCGTAGTGCGGCGCGAGCACGGGCTTCAGCGAGCTGTACTTCCAGTCTTCGTCCCGCACAGTCGGGAACCCCACAGCCTCAAAACGCTCCATGGCGCTGCGGCGGCGGTCGCGCACGGACTCACTCGAGTAGGCGGTCAGCTCTTTCTCGTGAAGCCAGTACTGGGCAGAGAGGCGGTCGTTCATTCCACCTCTTTTTTGATCCAGTCGTATCCGCGCACCTCGAGGTCTTGGGCGAGGGTCTTGTCGCCGGTCTTCACGATGCGGCCTTTGTAGAGCACGTGCACCACGTCCGGAACAATGTAGTCCAGCAGGCGCTGGTAGTGGGTAATCACCACAAAGCTGGCCTTCGGCGAGCGCAGACCATTCACACCTTGGGCGACAATGCGCAGCGCGTCGATATCCAGTCCGGAATCCGTTTCGTCCAAAATCGCCAAACGCGGTTCGAGCATGGCCATCTGAAAGATTTCGTTGCGCTTCTTTTCTCCGCCCGAGAATCCCTCGTTTAGGCTGCGGCTCAAAAAGCCCTTATCCATTTCAAGCAGTTGAAGCGCTTCACGCATTTTCTTGAGCATCGACGAGGCGTCCAAGGGCTCTTCGCCCCGAGCGGTACGCACCGCGTTCAATGCCGTTTTGACGAAATTCGAAACGCTTACGCCCGGAATCTCTACGGGGTACTGAAAGCTCAAAAACAAACCAAGATGAGCGCGCTCTTCAGGGGCGAGCTCGAGGATCGATTGGCCATCCCACAAAATATCTCCGCTTGTGACCTCGTAGTCTTCGCGGCCCGCAATTACGCTGCTCAGCGTCGACTTGCCCGATCCGTTCGGACCCATGATGGCGTGAACCTCTCCGGGCTTTACCGTCAGGTTCACCCCGCGCAAAATTTCTTTATCGCCAATTGAGGCGTGCAAATTCTTGATTTCTAACATGATGATTGCAAATTATCCGACCGAGCCCTCGAGGCTGATGGCAAGTAGTTTTTGGGCTTCAACTGCAAACTCCATGGGGAGCTGGTTGAGCACGTCCTTAGCGTATCCGTTGATAATCAGCGCGATGGCGGCCTCCATGTCGAGTCCGCGCTGCTGGCAGTAAAAAATTTGATCTTCGCCGATTTTGCTCGTCGTGGCCTCGTGCTCAGTGCGTGCCGTGGCATTCTTGACCTCGATGTAGGGGAATGTGTGGGCTCCGCAGCGGTCGCCCATGAGCAGCGAATCGCACTGGCTAAAGTTGCGGGCGTGCTCGGCGCGCGGACCCATGCGCACCAATCCGCGGTACGAATTGTGGCTGCGGCCCGCTGAAATTCCCTTGCTGACGATCGTCGACTTGGTGTGGCGGCCGAGGTGAATCATTTTGGTTCCGGTGTCGGCCTGCTGGCGGTGGTTGGTGACCGCCACGCTGTAGAATTCACCCACGCTGTAGTCGCCCTTGAGGATGCAGCTCGGGTACTTCCAGGTCACGGCGCTGCCGGTTTCGACCTGCGTCCAGCTGATTTTAGCGTGCGATTCGCAGATTCCGCGCTTGGTAACGAAGTTGTATACGCCGCCCTTTCCTTCGGAATCGCCTGGATACCAATTCTGTACAGTCGAGTACTTGATCTCGGCGCGGTCCAAGGCCACGAGCTCGACCACCGCCGCGTGCAGCTGGTTTTCGTCGCGCTGCGGAGCCGTACAGCCCTCGAGGTAGCTCACGTAGCTGTCTTCGTCAGCCACCAGCAGGGTGCGCTCGAACTGGCCGGTTCCGGCCTCGTTGATGCGGAAGTAGGTGCTCAGCTCCATCGGGCAGCGCACGCCCTTGGGGATGTAGCAGAAGGATCCGTCCGTGAACACGGCGCTGTTGAGCGCCGCATAAAAGTTGTCGGACTTCGGAACCACCGTGCCCAAGTACTTTTTAACCATCTCGGGGTGCTCCTGAATGGCCTCGCTCATCGAGCAAAAGATGATGCCCTTTTCGGCCAAGGTCTTTTTAAACGTGGTCGCCACCGACACGGAATCCACCACGACGTCCATCGCCACACCGCTCAAGCGCTTCTGCTCGTCAAGGCTGATGCCCAACTTTTCAAAGGTCCTCAAGAGCTCTGGGTCGAGCTCATCAAGGCTGTTAATTTGCTTTTTAACCGGAGCCGCATAGTAACTAATCGCCTGAAAGTCGGGCTTTTCGTAGTGTACGTTGGCCCACTCGGGCTCAGTCATCTCCTTCCACACGCGGTAGGCGTCCAGGCGCCACTCGGTCATCCATTCGGGCTCGCCCTTTTTGGCGCTAATCATGCGAATGACGTCCTCACTCAGTCCCGCCGCGATGCGGTCCGTCTCGACATCCGAATAAAATCCGTACTTGTATTCGGATGCGGTTACCTCGTGAAGCAGTTCGTCTTGACTCATCGTACGTATGAATTATACCGCAAAGCTCTCGCCACACCCGCAGGTGCGCGTTGCGTTGGGGTTACTAAATGCAAACCCCTTACCATTGAGGCCGCCGCTGTATTCTAGCGTGGTCCCCAAGAGGTAGAGCAAGCTCTTCTTTTCCACCAGAACGCGAACGCCCTGGTCTTCAAAAAGTTGGTCGCCGTCCTGTGCATCCGCCACGAACGTCATGTCGTAGCTCAGCCCCGAACAGCCCCCACTCTTTACCCCCACGCGCAAAAAGGCCGACTCAGGGTTGAGTCCTTCTTCGCGCATGAGTTCCATCGCCTTTCGGGCGGCAGGTTCAGATACCTTGAGCATTTTGGAAAAGTTCTAAATAAGGGCAAAGATAGTAACGTCTCCGGGAGCGGAAGGTTCATACTGCGAAACCCGCGAGCGGGTTTCGCGTACCTCGTAACTAGCGTATCGTTCTTGGCATCACGTCCACCACGAACCGATATCCAACGAGAAACCAGAAGCAAGGTACCGATCAGCGCGAAGCGCGTAGCATCCGAATCCCCTTAGCCGGGAACGTGAGTTCGCCCCCTGCGGTCACGGTTCCGCCCTGAATGAGGTCGGTAAATGTGGTAGACGGGGTGATGCCCAGCTCGGCGACGCGCTCGGTGGGCCAGCGGTGGGCGCGGTCGTCGCCGTTGGCGAGCACCAAAATCACTTCATTATCTGAGTACCACGCGTAGGCGAAGGATCCCATGTCGGGGGTAAACTGCATGAAGTTACCGGTACCGATCAGAGGGTGGGCGGCGCGCAGGGCGCCGAGCTGGCGGACGTAGGCTTGGGCCTCGCGCTGGTCGGCAGTGAGGCCTTGTCCGGTGAAGCCAGAGGTCTTGTCGCCGGGCCATCCACCGGCAAAGTCCTGGCGCATGGAACCGTGGTCGTCAAGGGCGCTGTAGAGCAGCTCGGTTCCGTAGTAAATGCTTGGAATTCCGCGAAGGGTATACAGCATGCCGAGGCCGAGCTTGAAGCGGTCGAGGTCCTTGCCCACTTTGCCAAAGAAGCGGCCCTCGTCGTGGTTGTCGAGAAAGGTGACGAGGTGGTCACCGGCGCGGTCAAAACCGTAGAGGTAGTCGGCGGCCAGGGCGTTGTAGACGTCGGCCATGCCCTCGTTCCAGCCGCTGGGGCGCTCGACCGCCTTCTTGAGTCCCCAGTACATGGGGAAGTCGGCGGCTCCGGTCAAGTCCGGATGCGTTTCGAGGTAAAAGGCCTGAGCGTGCGCGCTGTGCACCCACGACTCGCTGTACACGTAAAACTGCGGTTCAAAGGCCTTTACGGCGGCCATCCACTCGCGCAAAAACGCTTGATCGGGGTACAGCCATGTATCGACGCGGAACCCGTCCAATTGAGCCTCCTCGATCCACCACAAGCTGTTTTGTATAAAGTAGCGGGCGCAGTGCGGATCCCGTCCGTTCACGTCGGGCATCGACCCGTCGAACCAACCGTCGGTTTGCAGCTGGCGGTCTCGTTCGGAACCATAGGGATCGTACAGCGTTTGGTAGCGGTGAATCGAACGCGTGGGCGTGCGAAAGCGGCCCAAGGCGCGCTCTTCCGCCGTTTGGCTTCGGTCCGTGGGCCAAGCGTTAAACCAACTGGAATCGGGCGGACTCTGGAAGAGGTAGTGCCCCGTGCCCACATGGTTGAACACCATGTCTTTGATGGCCTTCATTCCACGGACGTGCAGGCCGTCAACCCAGTTCACATAGTCGCTGTGGGTTCCGTAGCGCGGATCAATCCGGTAGTGGTCGGTGATCGCGTAGCCGTGGTAGCTCGCGGCCGGCATGTCGTTCTCGAGGAGCGGCATGGGCCACACTGCCGTAGCTCCCAGCGACTTCACGTAGTCGAGGTGGGCGGTCATTCCGGCGAGGTCGCCGCCGTGGCGCTTGTAGTTGTGGGCACGGTCCACTCCGCGCTCGGTCATGCCCGCAACGTCGTCGTTGCTCGGATTGCCGTTGGCGAACCGGTCGGGCGTAACGAGGTAAATCAGGTCGCGCTGGCTCAGTCCTGGAGCCACGGCACGGGGGCGGCGCTCTTTAAGCTTCCATTCAGCGCGGATTCTTTTGCGGCCCGCCTCTGCGGCCACGGTGGCGGAACCGGGCTTCGCGCCCGGTTGGATTTCGACCGTCACGTAGCGGTAGCGCGGATTGGCTGCGGCGACATCTGACACCACGGTGATGCCTTGGCCCGAAATAGTGGCTGACGAAAGTTCCGCGTCGCTCGACACGAGCAGCTCGAGGCGGTTAACTGGGGTTCCGACCCACCAATGGGGCGGATCCACGCGAAGGGTCTGGGCAGCCGCCGATCCTGTGGCGACGAGGGCAAAGGCAAAAATCCGTAGCATGAACTAAAGGTAGGTTAAATGAAAAAGGCCCTCCAATTCGGAGGGCCCCTTCTTCAATCGCTTGGGCGAATTAGTGGTTAACCACTACGCGCTTCACGCTCTTGGCACCGTCTACGGTAACTTCTACGAAGTAAGTTCCGTTGGCAACGTTCAAGTCGGCGTTGAGGGTATTCACACCAGCTTCAACAGCACGCTCGAACGACATTACGCTCTGGCCGAGGATGTTCACCACGTTGATGCCGGCGAAACCAGCAGCGCGTGCGCTGAACTCAAGGCTAACCGCACCCGTAGTTGGGTTTGGAGAAACCGTCAAGGCAACTGTCTCGTTTTTCTCAATAGAAAGGTTGGGAGAAGTTCCGTCGCACTGAAAGCACGCGTCAAAGCAGTACAGGAACGCCGCATTCGCTGAAGGAATAGTGATGGTGCGGTTGATGTTACCGGCGCCGTCGTCTACACCACAACCACCAGTAGCGATGGTAGAAGATGCGCTAGTGCCTTCGTTGGTACCCCAATCGTTGTTGACGAACTTGTAGTAGTGCAGAGCACCAACTGCTGTCGCGGGGTAGTCAACCGTGATTGACCAGATGTTGTTGCCTTCGTCGGTCATACCAGAATTGGCATCTGATGGAGACCAGTTTACCATGGCGGCACCGCCTTTGGTAGCGCCCTGGTCAGCAAAGTTGCCGCCTACGCGCATTCCGTTCGCACCGAGGGTATTGCCGGCACCGAGGTAGTCAGTGATGTCTACCTTGTAGGTAACCGAAACTTGAGCAAAAGCTGCGCTCGCAACGAGTGCAGCAGCAAGAGTAAGGGTTTTTTTCATTGTGTTAAGAATTGGTGTTGATTAATAGCCTGGGTTTTGGACCAGGTTTTTGTTCGCGTTCAAGTCAGCGCCCGGCAAGGGGTAAAGGTTGTATTTGGAATCTAAAGCGGTACCGAATTGCTCGCCGCCCTTGAATTGCCAGAGGTAGGCACCCGTGGTGAACTTGCCAAAGCGGATCAAATCCTGGCGGCGGTGGCCTTCGGTGTAGAGCTCGCGTCCGCGCTCGTCAAGGATTTCGTCTAGTGTGAGTGACGAAACGTTTTGGCTGCTGTTACCCACCGCGCGCTGGCGTACTCTGTTAAAGTAGACCAAGCCATCGGCCAAGTTACTTCCACTTCGTACGGCAGCCTCAGCATACATTAGGTAGAAGTCGGCCAAGCGGAACATTGGGAAGTCGATGTCCACAAAGGTTCCAGGTTCAACTCCGACCGTGCTGTCGCGGTTGAGGTTGCGCCACTTCGTGATGCCAATGCCTTGGGTGAACGCGCCTACGTCGGTAATCGTGTCTTCTTGACCGTCCATGTAGAGGTAGCTAGCGCGAACGTCGCCCGGAATCGTGAACTTATTCGCCCAGTTGAACGTGCCACGGTTACCCTGCCAACCTGAGGTGGTTCCGAAATCAGCCTGCACCATTGAACCGCCCATGTGCGAGTGCACCAAGAAGGTGGTTCCGCCGTAGGTGCGGGTACGGTTGCCGTCAAATGTGGCCACAAAAATCATCTCTGGTGACAGGTGGTTGTCAGCATTGAAGTTGAATCCGTAGATAGGCTCAAGGTTGTACCCGGCGTCGATAATGCGCTGGCAGTCCGCCATGGTCTCAGCCCACTTGGCAGTACCCGTGTACACCTCGGCATTCAGGTTAAGCTTTGCGCGAAGGGCCCAAAGAGCACCCTTGTCGGCGCGGCCATAGTCGGCAGTGCGCGCATCAGCCAATAGAGGTTCGATCGCATTGAGTTCGCCGAGCACCCACTCGTACAGGTCCGGACGCATGATTTGCACGGGTGGCTCTGAACCAGGGCGCACGGTCTCGTCAGCAAACGGAACGTTTCCAAACAAATCCAACGCATGGTAGTAGCTCAGGGCGCGCAGGTAGCGCGCTTCGGCGTTCATCTGGCGGATGGAAACCTTGTCGGCATCGCTGAAGTCAGTACCAGCGAGGTAGTCTTCGCTCGAGTAGCGAATGAACTCGTTGGCCAAGCTGATTTGGTAGTAGATGCGGTAGTACATCGCGCTGACAAAAGGCGAGTTGTCGTTCCAATCCATCGTGTTAAGCTCTGGGATGCCTGGGTCAGCCCAACCGCAAATTGACTCGTCGGTCGGAAGCTGCTGAAGGTTCCACATGACGCGCACGTACTGCGAGAAGCCCTCGTCGATTCCGCCGATGTCTGGCATGCCTGCAGGGCCGTTGTTGCCCGAAATGGACAGACCCGCATAGATCTTAGCCAAAACGTTGATGTAGTTGTTCGGGTCGGCGTAGACCTGCTCGGCCGTCAAGCCGTACTTCGGCTTGAGGTTAAGGTCGTCCGCGCACGAAGCGGCCAGCAGCGATACACCTGCGGCCAGGGCCAGTGATTTTGCAAACTTCATGGTCATCGTGGGCTTAAAGGGTTACGTTCAGTTGGAGGTTAAACACGCGAGGGCGAGGGAAGATCATGTTGTCGATTCCGCCCGCGAGTTCTGGATCGAGACCCGAGTAGTTCGTGAACACTAGGGCATTTTGCACCGAGAAATTTACCGTAGCGGGGTACTTGTCTTTGTACAGGTTGCCCAAGTCGTAGGCGAGGTAGAAGTTGTCGAGGCGAACGTAGTCGGCGCGCTCGATGAAGTAGTTCGACATGAGCTGCTCGGTCGTGTTGAACATAAAGTTGGTGTTCAGGAAGTCGCGCGACATGTTGTTGAGGTGCGGGAATGAACCACCCACCGAGAAGAAGTTTCCGTGCAGTGAGTTGTTGTTGTTGTACATGTACTGGCCGAATTCACCGCGCCAGGTCATGCCTCCGCTCCACTTTTTGTAGCGCCATGTGGTTGTAAAGCCCAGTGTGTGCACCGGCTCGGGCTGGGCATCCATGATAACGAGGTCGTCAGAGTTGATGATTCCGTCACCGTTTTGGTCTACGAAGGCCTCGATGTCGTCGATACGGCCGTTGCCGTTCTCGTCGGCACTAGGGTCGAAGCGCTCCAACTTGCCGTTGCGCTCGATGATCACCCCATTCACGTCGTATCGGTGCTCGTACGTGTAGAACGAGAACATTGGGTGGCCCACCTGGTGGATCTGAATGGTGTTGCCCACGCCACCGGAGATTCCGCCCACGCGAATACCCTTTGAGGTCGAATCAGCGTCACGCGTCAATTTGGTGATCTGGTTGCGGTTGATGGCTCCGTTGATACCAAACTCGAGGCTCGCTTTGTCGTTGTCCACGGCTACGATGTTGAGGTTGGCCTCTAAACCGCGGTTCGACATCGATCCGACGTTGGTCAGCACGAGGTTTGAGAAGTTGGTGCCCGCGGCGACCGGAATCACGCCCAGCAGGTCGTACGTGTACTTCTCGTAGACGTCCACGCTTGCGTTCACACGGTTCTTCCAAA
>CAYYWL010000010.1:0-2686 GCA_964475135.1 uncultured Owenweeksia sp. | reverse complement strand
TCGTACGTGTACTTCTCGTAGACGTCCACGCTTGCGTTCACACGGTTCTTCCAAATTCCGAAGTCGAGACCAAAGTTGGTCGTGCGCGTCTTTTCCCACTCCAAGAAGTAGTCGTAGGCATCAGGACGCAGAACGTCGACGAAGTTGCTGCCGAACTGGTACTGGGCGGTGCCGGTTCCGTAGGCGTAGTTGGCAATGTATCCGTAGTCGTTGAAAATGTCCTGCTGTCCAGTAATACCAACACTGGCGCGGAACTTCATTGATGACAGCTTGCCCTTGAGCGACGAGAACATCTTCTCTTCGAGCATGTTCCAACCCACGGCAACGGACGGGAAGAGACCCCAACGGCTCTCTGGCGAGAAGCGGCTTGAACCGTCTGAACGCAATGTTGCTGTGATTAAGTACTTCCCTAAGATGTTGAGGTTGCTACGTCCATAAAACGACATCAACGCGTTGTCAATGTCAAATGGGAAGGGGTTGGCGGGCGAAAGCGTGTCGCCGTTGAAGCGGAGGCTGGGCAGGTTCTCTGCATACGAGCGCCATTTTTGGAACGAGTAACCACCCGTCCAATCCGTCTTCACTTTGCCGCCCGCGAGGTCCTTCTTGTAGTTGGCGTAGGCCTCGAGCAGTTGGTTCGTGCGGAAGTTGTAGTAGCGGTTGTTTTCTCCGCCGTTTACAAAGCTCATCGCAGCGTAGTCGGGGACAACAACAGTTCCACGGTTCTGTCCGAAGTCGCCACCCACGTTGAGGTACATGTGCAGGTCGGTCTCGCTGAATGGCTTGTAATCAAACAAAACGTTGGCGATCAAGCGGTCGTTGGTACCAATGTCCTCGCGCAGGTTGAGCAAGCCCACAGGGTTGCGCGGCGAAAGATTGCTGAGGTCACCAGTAGGCAGCTTCCACTCGTGGTATCCGCCGTAGGCAGAAGTATCACCTGAGTACACAGGACGGGTTGGGTCGTACCACACCGCCGAACCGATGGCACCTTGGTTGGCAAATACATTGTTGGCGCGATAGGCCTTTGCACTGAAGTTGGCGGTCAGGTTGCGCGTAATTTTTGGTGAGGCATTCAGGGTCAAGCTGAAGCGCTCGAGGTTCGAAGTGCGAAGCACGCCCGACTCGGTGTAGTATCCGATACCCAGGCGGTACGGAAGGTTTTTAACTCCACCACTCAGCGCCACGTTGATGTCGTTGGCCATACCCCGTTGGTAGATCTCATCCTGCCAGTTGGTTACGGTGGCGGAATCAGCCCCAATTTTAACCACTCCATCCTCGAGGTAGTAGCCCTGCGCCGCAGCGAGGCGCTTGCGTTGGTTGTTGGTTCCGAAGGTGTTGATTGCGTCCACAAATTCTTCGGTAGTCAAGACCTCCATGCGGTTGCGGGTCGTGCGGAGCGAAGTCACTGCACTGAGCTCAACCTTCAATGGAGTGTCTTTGGCACCCTTCTTTGTCGTGATCAGAATAACCCCGTTGGCAGCACGCGATCCATAGATGGCTGTGGCCGAGGCGTCCTTGAGCACTGTGAAGCTCTCAATGTCGTTAGGGTTGATCAATCCCATGCCCTCAGAGGGTAGTCCGTCGATGACAATGAGCGGATCGTTGCTGGCGTTGATTGAGGATCCGCCGCGAATGCGAATGCGCGCTCCCTCACCAGGGCGGCCGGAACCTGCAGTAATCCGCACCCCTGGGGTTTTACCAACAATCAATTGCGTGGGACTTGCAAAGGCCCCTTTCTGGAACGACTTTGACTTAACGCTCACAAGCGAGCCGGTGAGGTCCTTGACGTTCGACGTTCCGTAGCCTACAATCACAACTTCGTCGAGCTGCTCTTCGGACTCGCGAAGTACGAAGTTGACCGTCGCGTTGCCGACAACTTGCACCGTTTTGGTCTCGCTGACGTAGCCCATTAGGGTCGCCGAAACGCTTGCGGTCTTTGAAGCAACTTGGAGGCGGTACTGGCCATTTCCGTCGGCCACGGTAGTGGCTCCGGTTGAAGACTCTTTAATAACTGCAGAGGGGAGCGGGTTGCCGTCTTGGCCTTTTACCGAACCGGTAATTAGGCCCTGGGCCCAGGCTGGTGCGGCACTGAGTGCGAGCGCAAGCACCATCCAAATCGAACGCGTTTTCATCATGAGTATTAACGTTAGGTTAGCGCAATGTACAAAACAAACCTATATAGTGTACCAAGTACACCGTGTCCCCTCGATCACAAAAAAGCCCGGACAAGCCGGGCTTTTACTCTGTTCATGACTGCGGTTCAGGCGCAGTATTCTTCGAACGCTGCGGTCAAGTTCGTCGCAAGCGCTTCGGCGGTGCGGCCCTCGATGTGGTGGCGCTCGATCATATGAACGAGCTCGCCATCTTTAAAGAGCGCCACTGAAGGTGACGACGGAGGAAAAGGCAGCATCAGGCCGCGCGCCATGTCGACGGCCGCCTTGTCGTTTCCAGCAAATGCGGTAACGGCGCGGGTAGGCTTAATTCCTGGGCTGGACAGCGCCATGCGGACGCCGGGGCGGCACGAGCCGGCGGCACATCCGCAGACCGAATTAATCACGACCAGGGTGGTGCCCTCACCGTGAATCGCGGCCTTCATCGCTTCGGCGTCGCGGAGTTCATCAAATCCAGCTTGGGTGAGTTCGGCGCGCATCGGCGCAATGAGGTCTTCGGGGTACATAAACGTGCTCTA
>CAYYWL010000009.1:50885-56260 GCA_964475135.1 uncultured Owenweeksia sp. | reverse complement strand
AGGCTATAGGTGTAAAGGCAGTAATGTCATAGCCGAGTAGTACTAATTACCCGTGGATTCGGACCAGGATATGTTTTATGTTGCTTCCAATGTGTCAATGAAAAAGCTTTGTAAAAACATGGTGGTTATTGCAACGGGGATCACCTCTTCCCATTCCGAACAGAGTCGTTAAGCCCGTTTGCGCCGATGGTACTAGTACGCTGGGAGAGTAGGTCGCCGCCATACTTATACAGAAACCCTCGCATATGCGGGGGTTTTTTGTTTTTATTCGCATCATATTTGCACCCATGAACCCCATTCACCGCCTTCGCTTTGTACTTGCTTGGGCGGTTTTGTTGTGTCCAGAGATTTCGGTGCTAGCTCAAGACGTAGTAAAGGATTCCTTATTAGTCCGCGAGGTCCGGATGGAGGATACGCTAAGACCTGTTCCATGGAAGATAGCGGTATGGGATGGTGTGTTATTCCGGAGTGAGGGTGCTGACGATCGAGTGCTCAGGACACCATTAGCTCCTGCGGCGGTGGGAGTTAGCGCACTTGGAAGTTCCGCGTGGGATTTTAGTCTAGGGCATTTGGGTTTATCGATACCCGTGGGTGTTCCATATTGGATGAATGCAGTGCAGGAACTACCTCAAGATTGGAATGTTCGCAAAGGGCCCTTGCCCGTGGTCGATTGGGTGGGGCAGTCCGCACATGGCCGTGGTCAAGAGTTTGGAGTTGTCGCGAGTGCGTCACCCAAGTACTACCAGCATTTTTGGGTAGATTTTCGCCGCTTGCAAATGAGTGGTGGTTTGCTGACCGAGGACCACTTTCGGGATCGTTTGCGCACTTCCTTTTGGGGAAGGGATTCCGCAAGAAGATGGAATTACAGTGTTCAAGTTGGGCTACAGCGCACTGTGGATGGAGAGGCCGGCGGAGTGGTGGATGTAGCGCAACTGACCGAGGCTGAGTTTTGGCAACCCAATCGGGATCTGGTGACGACGCGTTGGAGCCAAGCTGAGCGTGCGGGCCAATCGGGTCAGATTCGGGCAGAATGGATTCACGCACGAAGTCGGCTGGGTATAGAGCTGAATTGGAGCCATAATCGATCTGCATTCCAGGGGTCTGGGTTGTCGGTAGATTCTATTCTGTACGAGGTATTTGACGTGCGTGTGGTACGCGCCGATGGTGCACGTTGGTCTGAGCCCGCAATGCGCGGTGTCAGTGTGATTGATTTGCTACCGAGGGTGCGGTCAAAGTGGTCAGCAGGAGTACGCCTTATCAATTCCCAGTATTGGGAAAGTGGGGTTTGGAAGACCCCGGGTCAAATTCCCAGGTGGTCGCCAGTGGGGTCGTGGGAGTTTCCTGGACGTCGGAACAGGTTACGGGCTGATGTTGATCTCGTGGGCCAGGCGGTAGAGTTCAGCTACGGTCGGCAGCGGTGGTTGGATTTTGGTTCCAATCCGTGGTTGGAAGTGGAGTTGGCGCAGCGGTGGACCATGCCGTGGCAGGGCACAGCAGTTTCGCACGTCCGAAGTGGAGCGCTCAAGGTCAAGCCTTGGGAGCAGCTCATTGTTCGCGCCCAGTTTAGTAGCAGTGATCCTATGCTTTCGGTGGCAAACTGGTCGGATGCTAGTGCTACGTGGGTCGCCCGAGATTCTTGGGCAATGCTCGGAGTGGACTGGAAGGGTCGCGTGAACCTTTCACGGAATTGGTCGGTACGTGCCTTGGCGCAGGGCCGCTGGGCTTCGTCGCCCGAATTGGGACTTGCTCCTGGTTATGGTGAGCTTGGATTGGTTTACGCAGCAAAGATTCCGAATTTGTACCCCGGAATGCGTGTGCAGTTTGAGCTTCGGGGCCAGGGATGGACGGGCGGCTGGCAGCGCCCCGTATGGGTGGCAGAAAAGGGATTGTTCGGATATTCCCAAAGTGACCAGCCTATGCCTGCGGGCGGATTGGTGCACGCTTCAGCTATGCTCTACCTCGGAGAGGCACAGCTCGGTATTGTTGCACAAAATGCCAACCAGGGATGGGTTCCGAATACTGTTTTTGTGGCCCAAAATTATCCGGTTCCGCCGGCCACACTTAGGTGGTTTCTGCGGTGGAGAATGTTTGAATAAAACCTCAGAACGGTGGGTAGTCGTCGCCCTCGTTCGGTTCGACGTGGTTCATTTTGGATTCGAACAAGGCGTCGCTGCTGGATCCAGATGCAACGGGACCGCGTGCACTGTAGCCAGAATCCAAGTCTGAGAATCGGGCCATGGCTCCTTCGAATTTGAGTCGAACGTTTTCGAGCGATCCGTTTCGGTGCTTGGCAATGATGAGTTCAGCTTGACCATCGGCGGGAGCCCCAGAATCGTCATCCCATTCGTGGATTCCGTAGTATTCAGGACGGTAGATGAATGACACAATGTCAGCATCTTGTTCGATTGCACCTGATTCACGAAGGTCAGAAAGAAGCGGACGCTTGGAGCCACCGCGGGTTTCGACCGCACGCGAGAGCTGTGACAGGGCGATAACCGGAATATCGAGCTCTTTTGCAATAGATTTGAGTGCGCGCGAAATGGACGAAATTTCTTGCTCACGGTTTCCACCAGACTTGGAATTACCTGCGGTCATCAGCTGGAGGTAGTCGATGATGATGATTCCGATTTGGTGCTGCGAAACGAGACGACGGCATTTGGCTCGAAGGTCAAAAATGCTCAAGCCGGGGGTGTCGTCGATGTAAATCGGCGCGTCCTGAAGGGTCTTCACCTTGGAGGTGAGTTGAGCCCATTCGGTGGCGTCCAGGTTGCCACGGCGAAGCTTTTCGGCTCCGATGCCCGTCTCAGATGAGATCATACGGGTGATGAGCTGCACCGACGACATTTCAAGACTAAATACCGCAACGGGGACTTTGTGGGTAATGGCAATGTTGCGCGCCATACTCAAGACAAAGGCGGTCTTACCCATACCTGGACGGGCGGCCAAGATGACCAAGTCAGATTTTTGCCAACCAGAGGTTACCCGGTCGACGTCGCGGAATCCGCTCGGTACACCCGACAAGCCTTCGCGCTGTGAGATGGCCGAAATGCGATCAAGCGCTTGCTTGACGAGGTTGAGTGAGGATTCGTAGTTCCGCTTAAGGTTACCTTGGGAGACGCTGAACAAGGACTGTTCGGCGCTGTCCAATAGGTCAAGGACATCTGTGGACTCGTCGTATGCTTTCTCGGTGAGCTCTGAGGCGATCCGAATGAGTTCGCGCTGGATGTGCTTTTGAACGACGATCCGTGCGTGGTATTCGATGTGGGCAGACGACGAAACGCGGGTGCTGAGGTTGATCAGTTTGGCTTCGCCACCGATGCGCTCGAGCTGTCCCGCTTTGCGAAGGGCTTGTGCGACCGTGAGGATGTCAATTGGCTGCGATTCCGCAAACAAATCCTTTACTACTGAGAACACCGCTTGGTGGGCGTCGACGTAAAAGGTCTCTGGGGTCAAGATGTCAATGACCTTTGAAAGGGCATTTCGGTCGATCAAAAGCGAGCCGAGAACGGCTTCTTCGAGCTCAATCGCTTGGGGGGGGAGCTTACCAGCCAAAGATGGCAAGGCCACACTACCCGGGTTGGGGCGGCGGGCTGAGGTGCGCTGCATTGGCTGGTTGGCTTCCATGGTTGGTCGTTAGGCGGTTTCGTAGACTCCCATTGCGCTAAACTTGTCCATGCGCAGGTCGATGCGTTCGTGCGGATCCAATGCTTGGAGAGCGCGGTAGTACTTGAGGATTTCGTGCTTGAGCGTCTCGAACATAGCATCGGGATCGCGGTGGGCTCCGCCGAGGGGTTCGGGGACGATTCCGTCGATGAGTTTGTTCTCGAGCATGTCGGATGCCGTGAGCTTGAGTGCTTCAGCAGCAGTGGTTTTGTAGTCCCAACTGCGCCATAAGATGGACGAGCAGGATTCCGGGCTAATCACAGAGTACCACGTGTTCTCAAGCATGAGTACGCGGTCGCCGACACCGATTCCGAGGGCTCCGCCTGAGGCACCTTCGCCGATGATGATGCAGATGACTGGAACTTTGAGGCGGGTCATTTCCATAATGTTGCGGGCGATGGCTTCTCCTTGGCCGCGTTCTTCGGCTTCGAGGCCAGGGAAGGCCCCTGGTGTGTCAATCAGCGTTACAATTGGGCGTCCAAACTTCTCGGCTTGCTTGAACAGACGAAGTGCCTTGCGGTAACCTTCGGGATTGGCCATTCCAAAGTTTCGGAGCTGGCGCATTTTGGTGTTGATGCCCTTTTGCTGTCCGACAAACATGAACGACTCGCCATCGAGCCATCCCCAGCCGCCAACCATGGCCTTGTCGTCTTTGACTTGTCGATCGCCGTGGAGTTCGGTGAACTGACCTTGAGTCATCGCATTGATGTACGCAAGGGTGTACGGCCGGTTTGGATGGCGGCTAAGCTGAACGCGCTGCCATGGACTTAGTCCTGCCGCGAGTTCGTGAAAGGTAGCGTCGCGCTTGCTGCGCAGTTCTTCAATGGACTGCGCCATCGATACTCCGGTCTCGAGCTCGAGGGCCTCGGCCTTGGCAATTTGCTCGTCGAGTTCGCGGATGGGCGCTTCAAAATCTAAGTATTCCATAGGATGTGCTGAAGGGGTCAAACCTACGACTTTTTGCCGGCGGATGGGGTAGATGTGGATAACTTCAGGCGGTTCCGCCGCTGAATCCAAGCATTTGCCAGAAGCATGCTGAGAACCACGGCGAAGCCCAAGTAGAACAGGGTTGGCATGGCTTCGTCCGCCCCAAAAACGAGGAGTGCGAGGATGATTCCGTAGATGGGTTCCATTGAAATTGCCAGGACGACCGTGAAGGGGCTGAGGTAGCGCATAATCCGTACGGACTGCACAAAGGCAAAGGCGGTGCAGAAGCTCGCCAAAATAGCGAGGTAGAACCAGTCGCTTGGACTCGGAGCGGCAAGGACGTGGGAAAGGTTCGTCGTTGCTGCAAGGACTACGCTTAGGCCCACAAAGCCCGACAGGAGTTCCCAAAACGAGATCGAGGCAGGTTCCATTTGGCGCACGATGCGGCCGTTCAAGACTGAAAAAAGTGCAGAAAGTCCTGAGCTGGTGAGGCCCACCGCGATTGCAAGGCCTTGACCTTCAACAGATCCGATGACAAGGAGAAGGCCCACGACGACTCCGAAGCTTACGGCAACTTCGGCCCAAGAAATGCGGCGTTTAAAGATGAGCGGCTCAAGAAAGGCGGTAAACAAGGGCCCTGTGGACAAGCAGGCCAGGGTCAGCGAAATGTTGGAGAGTTTGATGGCGGCGTAAAATGTGACCCAGTGGATCATGAGCACGATGCCGTTCAGAGCAAGGGTCCAGCCGAGGCGAGAAGTGGGTATGCGCTGGATTCGTCCGCCGAG
>CAYYWL010000009.1:37034-50785 GCA_964475135.1 uncultured Owenweeksia sp. | reverse complement strand
GGGGTCATGGTCGTTGGGGCGCAGAACCGACATGAGGCAAAACTACTTACTTCGGTGCCTTTTGGTAGAGGTAGACGGTCAAGGTTCCGAATACGAGGTTCGGAAGCCAAATTGCCAAAAGTGGAGGGATGTTAAGGGCCATCATGCTCATGCTCCCGAGCTGCATAAAGAAGATGTAGACCACAACAAACAGCAGTCCGAGGGCAATGGGCGCTCCCAAGCCGCCCCGGCGCTTTGCCGAAGAGAGCGAGAAGGCCATGACCACCAAGATGAACATCGAGAAGGGGTAGGCGGTGCGGCGGTACCATTCGGCCTCGTGCCAGGCGACGGCCTCGGATCCGCTGAGTCGTTCTTGGGCGAGAAAGCGAATAAGCTGTGGAGAAGTCATGGTCTCGGTGCGGCGCTGGTCGGGGTTGAGCAGCGTGGGCTTGAAGGCGAAGTTGGAGTCAAGCGTTCGCCCGAGCGTGACGTCGCTCATGCTTTGGTCGGCAAAGGTTCGGCGTTCCCAGTTGTCGAGTTTCCAGGTCTGCGCGATGGTGTCGTAGCGCAAGTAGTCCCCGCGGAGTTTGCTGACGAGCTTGCTGCCGTCAAAGACTTCGTAGCTGAAGTGGTATCCGGCTTTGCGCTCGGGACTCCAGGTTTCGAGGTAGATGTAGTGACCGGGCAAAATTTGGCGGTGAATATTGATCGGACGCTTCGGGGCCACGTCTTGGACGTAGCGGTCTTCGAATGCGAGCCGCGCAATGTTGCTTTGCGGAACCACAAAGTGGCTGAGGAGCATCATGAGGATGAAGACGATTCCGGCTCCGAGGGCAAAGGGAAGAAGCAAGCGCCGAAAGGGCAAGCCGCCCGCTAGAATGGCCATGAGCTCAGAGCGGTTCGCAAGGCGCGCCGTGGCGTAGACCGTCGACAAAAAGAGGATGAGGGCGCTGAACGTGGATCCGTAGTACAGAATGAAGTGCCCGTAGTAGTGCTCAAGTGCAAAACCGACCGTGATGCCCTGATTGAGAAAGTTGTCAATTTTCTGAGAGATGTCAAAGACCACGGCAATGGCCATAATCAGCACCATGAACAGCGCATAGGTTCCGAGGAACTGCCCGAGGAGGTAGCGGTCAATGCGAAGCAGGGGACGGTTCATCAATGGCTCGTTGGCTTGTTGGCAAGGTTGGCTCGTTGGCTCGATTAGTGAGGTTGGCTCGTTCGCGAGGTTGGCTCGCTGGTAAAATTAGCTCCTTGGTTGCGCAGCGCAGCGGTTACAGGCGACGAGTGAGTTGGGGTACTAGCGCGTCCTTCCACGCGCGGAAGGTTCCGTCGGCAATGCGCTGGCGGGCTTCTTCGACTAACGCGAGGTAAAAGCGCAAATTGTGCTGTGAGGCAATTTGGCGGCCAAGGGCTTCGTCAGCCTTGATAAGGTGGTAGACGTAGGCTTTTGAGTAGCGGCTGTCGACGGCGGAATCTCCGTCGGGGTCAAGCGGACTGAAGTCGCGCGCCCACTTTGCGTTGCGGAGGTTGACGGTTCCTTGGCGGGTAAATATTTGGCCGTTGCGGCCGTTGCGGGTGGGCATGACGCAATCGAACATGTCGACGCCTAATGCGATGGACTCGAGGATGTTGGCGGGGGTTCCGACCCCCATGAGGTAGCGGGGGCGGTCGGCCGGAAGGATCGCGCAGACCTCGGCGGTCATCGCATACATCTCGTCGTGGGGTTCGCCCACACTGAGGCCGCCAATAGCATTACCCCAGGCGCCTTTTGTGGCGACGAACTCGGCGGATTCCTTACGCAGGTCTGAAAAGGTCGAACCCTGTACGATCGGAAAGAGTGCTTGGTCGTATCCGTACTTGGGCTCGGTTTCGTTCCAGCGAACGAAGCAGCGGTCGAGCCACCGGTGGGTCCGTTCCATGGCTTCACGTGCGTAGGCTTTTTCGATGGGGTATGCGGTACACTCGTCAAAGGCCATTACGATGTCGGCTCCGATGGAGCGCTGCACATCCATGACGGATTCGGGTGAAAACAAATGCGTGCTACCGTCGATGTGCGACTGGAATTTCACTCCCTCTTCGCGGATTTTGCGCCGGTCTTCTAGGCTGTAGACTTGAAATCCGCCGCTGTCGGTGAGCATGGGTCCGGTCCAGGTGCTGAATGCGTGCAGGCCCCCGGCTTGCTCGAGGACATCGGTTCCGGGGCGCAGGTAGAGGTGGTAGGTGTTGCCCAAAACGATGTGTGCTCGGGTGTCGGCCGAGAGTAGGTCGGGTCCAACCCCTTTGACAGCGCCTTGGGTTCCGACGGGCATGAATATGGGGGTCGGAACCACCCCGTGGGCGGTGTGAAGCAGTCCGCTCCGTGCCGCAGAATGGGGGTCTTTTGCTTGGATTTCAAATTGCACGGAGCAAAGGTACGGCGCCGGTTCTTGGACTACTTTTGCCCCTGTGATGGAAGTCTGGTATACCGAAGCCTCCCGATGGCTGCTCACGCCCATGGCGTCGGCACTCATGGTGTCGTCTGGACTGGCGTCGCTCGTAGCGTTGATCGCCGTGGCCTACGCTTCGCGTGGCTTGTCGGCGCTCAAGCCCAAGGTGTCTGAGGGTGCGCCCGCAGCGGCCAAGGACTTGGCATTGTTGGTAGTTGGCCGCAACGCGGCTCCGTGGTTTGAAGAGTGGATTGCGGCATTTGCTGCAAGTGGACTGTCGTCGACCGTTGAAATGGTCGTAGTTGACAACCAGAGTGAGGACGATACGGCCCACCGCATTGAACAGCTTCGCCTCCAGTGCCCGTGGCTGACGGTGGTTACGGTTCCACATAGCGACCGATTTTGGCGCACCCGAAAGCTTGCGATGACCTTGGGCGTCAAGGCGACCAAGCGCAGCAACTTAGTCTGGGTAGACGCGGCGACCATCCCGCCTGCGAATCTTTCGAACTGGCTCGGATGGCTCACCAACCCGTTGAACGACCGCAATGTGGCAGCGGTCTGGGGCCCCGTTCAGGTGGTCGACGCCAAGTCTGCAGTGCGTATGCCAATGGCTGCGGGCCAAATCTGGGCTTGGCTGCGCCAGCACACGGGCGGAATTCCGAGCTCACTCATTCCGGTGAATTTGGCGTTTCGCTCCACGGATTTTATGGACCGCAAGGGATTTCAGGACAGTATGCACGTCGACGGCGGTGAAGGCGAACTTCTCATGGGTGTGCTTGCTGGACCTGGTCGTGTGGCGTTGGCAGTTGATGCGGTGGTTGCGCGGCGCGGAAGCATTCAGCGTGACCCCAAATTGCGCGAAGTGCGCCCGACTGCCGAACAGACTGCCCTGATTTTGGCCTTTTTCGGGCTCTGGATTACGGACCTCGCCGGGCTCATTGCCCTACTTGGAGTGGCCGGTCACTGGGTTCTTATTGCACAAGAAGGTTTGGATCCGCTCCGCGATTTTTACCGCAACCAGGCCGTGTTTGCCGCCGGAAGCTGGATTGCACTTCACGCCGTTGTAGGCACGATGCTCATCGTGCACTTTAGCCGTTTTGGTACGTGGTTCGAAGCCGTACGTGTTCCGTTTTGGATTCGTGTGGACGCCGTTCGCCGTCGGATTCCAAAACGCGACCCGATGGCCAAACCCTTTTGGAAGGGCTAATGGACACGTCAGCATTTTCTTTTTTAAGTGACGATTCGATCGCGAAGCTCCAGGCGCTTCCGGAACTCTACCGCGAGTGGAACGCCCAAATCAACGTCGTATCGCGCAAGGATCTGGACAACCTTTGGGAACGCCACATCGCGCATTCGCTCGTGCTGGGCCACGTTCTGCCCCTCAATGCGGGCCTTAGGGTTGCTGACATCGGAACCGGCGGTGGATTCCCTGGAATTCCGCTTGCCATCGCCTTTCCCGAGGTGGAATGGGTACTGGTCGATTCGATCGCCAAAAAAATCAAGGTGGTCCAGGCGGTCGCAGATGCCCTCGGACTCACCAACGTCCGTCCCGTGTGGGGCCGCATGGAATCCGTTAAAGGGCCCTTTGACCTCGCGGTGACACGAGCGGTAGCTCCAGCCGCCGAACTCAAGCAGTGGATGAAAGGCCACTGGTCCTCAAAGTCTAATACCGCGCTGTACGCCCTCAAGGGCGGAGACCTCAGCGAAGAACTTCGCGGAATCCGCCACCGAATCCACCCGGTGTCCCAATGGCTACCCGGGGAATTCTACGAGACTAAGGTCATCGTGGAACTGCCGGCCTAAACGTGTAATTTGTTTCTTGTTTCTTGTTTCTTGTTTCTAGTCACTAGTCACCAGTAACCAGCAACCAGTAACTAGCAACTAGTTACCCAAGAACGGGTAGCGGTAGTCTGCAGGCGGAACCAATGTTTCTTTAATGGTTCGGGGTGAAACCCAACGAAGAAGGTTCAGAACTGAACCGGCCTTGTCGTTGGTGCCTGATCCGCGCGCGCCACCAAAGGGCTGTTGGCCGACGACGGCGCCTGTGGGCTTGTCGTTGACGTAGAAGTTTCCGGCGGCAAAGCTGAGGCGGCGCGTTGCCTCGTCGACGGCGTAGCGGTCGCGAGAGAATACGGCTCCCGTGAGGGCGTACTCTGAGGTGCGGTTGATCAGGTCGAGGGTTTCGCTCCACGCGGAATCTTCGTAGACGAAGATGGTCAGGAACGGCCCGAAGATTTCTTCGCACATGGTGCGGAAGTGCGGGTTGGTCGTCACCACCACAGTGGGCTCGACGAAGTAGCCCTTGGACTTGTCGTGGCCTCCGCCCACAATCAGCTCGACGTCCTCGCGACCCTTGGCGTAGTCGATGAAGGACACGGTCTTGTCGAACGAACGCTCGTCAATGACTGCCGTGATAAAGTTGGAGGGATCGCCGGGGCTGCCCATCTTAAAGCTCTTGACGTCTTGGACGAGCTTGGCTTTGACGGCGGGCCAAAGGCTTGCGGGCACGTAGGCACGCGAGGCGGCCGAACACTTTTGGCCTTGGAACTCAAAGGCGCCGCGGCTTAGCGAAGTGGCGACTTCGGCGGCGTCTGCCGAGGGGTGTGCCAGGACAAAGTCCTTTCCGCCTGTTTCGCCCACAATGCGTGGGTAGGCTTTGTAGCGGTCGATGTTGGTTCCGATCTCTTTCCAAAGGTGCTTGAAGACGCCGGTCGATCCGGTGAAGTGCAGTCCGGCAAAGTCGGGATGCTTAAAGACTACGTCTCCCACGGCGGGTCCGTCGGCATAGACGAGGTTAATTACGCCGTCCGGAAGTCCGGCTTTGCGAAAGATTTCCATGATCACCCACGCCGAGTAGATTTGGGCATCGGCGGGCTTCCACACGGCGACGTTGCCCATGAGGGCGGGTGCAGACGGCAAGTTGCCAGCAATGGCGGTGAAGTTAAATGGGGTAATTGCGAGAACAAACCCTTCGAGGGCGCGGTACTCCATGCGGTTCCAGACGCCAGGCGAGCTTTCGGGCTGCTGGGCGTAGATCTCAGTCATGAACTGCACGTTGAAGCGCAAGAAGTCCGCAAACTCACAGGCTGCATCGATTTCGGCTTGGTGCACTGTCTTGGACTGCGCAAGCATGGTTGCGGCGTTGATCGTGGCGCGGTAGGGGCCGCTTACGAGGTCGGCGGCGCGCAAAAAGATTCCGGCGCGTTCAAACCACGGCATCGACGACCACGAAGCGTGGGCGGTTAACGCGGCGTCTACGGCTTGCTCGACGTGCTCTTTAGTGCCCCAGTGGTAGCGGCCGATGACGCGCTGGTGGTCGTGCGGCGGGCGGCAGTCGCGGAGTTCCCCCGTGCGGATTTCTTTGCCTCCGATAAACATCGGAATATCTACCTGCTCGCCGAGCATGCGTTCGTAGGTCGACAAAAGACGGGTGCGCTCAGGGGTTCCCGGAGCGTAGCTGTACACAGGCTCGTTAATGGCCTTGGGGACGTTGAATAGTGCGTTCGGCATACATCTAAGGGGTTGGTGCGGCCGCTCGGGTCGCGAGTTGTACGTCAAAGGTCGGTACTGTTGGTCGGTTCGCGAAGGAATTCTAAAATTTCTCCGGTTCGGGTGAGGCGGATGGCGTGCAATCCGCCTCCGCGCCAGCAACCGGTGTCAATACCCCACGCGTTGGCCGATGGGTAGTAGCGCGGAATTCCCGGCTCTTGAATCACATGTCCAAAAATCTGGAGTTTACCGACGTTTTTTAGCGCGGAACGGTTGTGCAGTACCGAGCGCAAGTTACCCGCGATAAAGGGGTCTCGAGCGTGCAGTGCAACCCCTGCGTGGGTGATCAGCACGTACTTGTTTTCCCACTTTAAGGGCAGGCGGCGCATCCAGTCGATGGTTTTTTTCAGTGGAATTCCGCGGCGCAAAAGGTCCTTTTTGAACTTCTCGAAAAACGCCAACTTTTGGGTGGGCTGGTCGTAGGCATCGACAAGCATTTGCTCGTGGTTGCCCCGCACCACAAACACGCTGTAGGGATATTCGGTTTGAAGATCCCTCACGTATTCAATCACCTTGGCGGACTTCGGCCCCTTGTTGACCAAGTCGCCCACTAAAATGAGAAACTCGTCGTGCGGATTCCATTGACCGCGCACCAACGTTTTCAGGGTCTTTGAGCACCCGTGCACGTCGGCCACGACCAAAAGGTTCATTGCGCTGGTTCTATGCGTTGAGCATCACCGGCATGACCAGCATCAGCAGGTCTTCGCCGTCTTCGCTGGCGCGGTCCGGAAAAAGGAGTCCGGCGCGGTTCGGCGCAGAAAATTCCCAAACCACAGAACTTGAGTCGACGTTGCCCAGCATTTCTACGATGAATCGGCTGTTGAACCCGATTTCGAGGTCACTGCCCTCGTAGCTGCAGGTCAAGCGCTCGTGGGCCTTGTTGGCGAAATCTGGATCCTCGGCACTGATGAACAGCTCGTTACCCGCCATTTTGAGGCGAATCTGGTGGGTGGTCTTGTTGGCAAACAGGCTCACGCGCTTGACGCTTCCGGTGAACGCTCCGCGGTCCACAGTCATGCGGTTGGGATTGTTCTTTGGAATCACACCCTCGAAGTTGGGGTACTTGCCGTCGATGAGGCGGCAAATCAGGGTGACGCCGTCGTAGGTGAACTGGGCATTCTGCTCGGTGTAGCGAATCTCGACGAGGTCGTCGTTGCTGCCAAGCGTGGCTTTCAAAAGGTTCAGCGGCTTTTTGGGCATGATGAACTCAGCCGTTTGTGGTGCGGCAAAGTCGCTGCGGCGGTAGCGCACGAGCTTATGGGCATCGGTGGCTACAAACGTGAGGCTTTCGGGAGTGAGCTGAAAAAATACTCCACTCATTACAGGGCGAAGGTCATCGTTACCGGCGGCGAAGAGGGTCTTAGCGATGGCGGTTCCGAGGACGTGCGCGGGCAGTTCAACAGTCACCGTGGCATCGACGTCTGGAGCCTTGGGGTACTCGGCGGCGTCGACGTACGAAATGGCGTACTTACCGAAGTCGCTGCTCACTTCAAGGCTGTGTGCACTTGGGTTGAAGGTGAACGTGAGCGGCTGCTCAGGGAAGCTCTTGACGGTGTCAAGCAGCATCCGCGCCGGGATTGCCGCAGTAGCGGAACTCTCGGAAGCTACGTCCAACGTTGTCGTCATCGTCGTCTCTAGGTCAGATGCGGTTATGGTGAGCTTATTGGGTTCGAGTACAACCAAAAAATGGTCGAGAATCGGCAGGGTGTGGTTGGATTGTATGACACCCGAAACGGTCTGTAGCGCGCGGAGTAGCTGTCCGCTGGAAACGATGAACTTCATGCTGCAAAGTAATTACCTCTACGAACGCAATCCGCGAGAACTTTTCAACAGGTGTTGAAGACCAAAGCGCTGTACGAGTACCATTCGGCCGTCGTCCAAAAACGCATAAAAACGGTTGGGGTCAAACGTTTGGGGTAGGCCGTCGTCCGTAATCGCTTCGGGGTCGCCTGGAATGTGGTACAGCAGCATGGAATTCACGCTTCCGTCAGTGCGCCGAACTTCGACTCGAACACGTGGGGGCAAGGCTTTCAGGCTGTCTTGCTTTGCGTAGGCTCCGTCAGACGGTATGATGACGCCCTCGTACTGGCTGCTCGCAATAGCTTTCAAAAGGGCCTGGACCTTCATGCCGTCAGCGGGTTGCCCTGAAAGCGACCAACTCCCGTCCTTGTTGATAAGTTCTATGTTGGCCTTCGCGGAATCCATGTACGAAATGGATACCGCAGACACGGGCTCTTGGTTGGGCCATAGCACCCGATGGCGCCAAAGGTCTTCGCGCAAAAAGAACCGGCTACTTAAGTAGCCATTAAATCCAGGAATGTGCACGGCCACGGGTCGCCCGAATCCGTCGCGAAGGAAGTAGGTGCCGAGCATGTCGGGTGTTTCGGTTCCGACGGTAAACGATTTAAGCGTTTGCTCACCAGCAAACACATCCACATGTACCCCGTAGGTCGCCATCGATGACAGGATGTTGGTCGTGGCGGCATCGGGAGCAAATCCGCGCAATCGCACGCGGTAGAGCGTTTCGAGCAGGACCTCAATTGCGTCGGGGCGGGCTGGGTAGGTTCCGTTGATCAGCCAAACGCCCGCTTCACGGGTGAGGACGGCGGTGTCGGGACTTCGGTTCCAAAGGACGATGCGGTCAATGGACGCGGTATCGTCAATCGCAAAGTCGTAGGCTTCAGGGCTGAGGTCGTCGTGGCTCCGGTTTTCGCGAACGATGAGAAAGATCACCCCGGCGGTGGCCAAGGCGAGTACGATTAGGGTTCCGCGCAGGCGAAAGGATTTAGACTGAGGCATTGGGTTGGGATTGTCCGTAGCGACGGCGGCGTACGACGCGGTACAGGGTGTGGAGCAGTAGGACCAAGGCGATCGGAGCAACTGAGTTAAGCGCTTGGTAGAATACCGACTGGGCGTCGACTTTAGGGCGATCGAGAAGGCGCAGGCTGACGTCGCGTCCGCGCACTGAAATCAGGCCGCTGCCCTCGAGCAGGTAGTCCATGGCATTGAGTACGAAGTCAGAGTTGCCGAACTGCTGGCCCGTAAACTGGTCGTAGCCCAGCGGGAGTGGGGCTCCGCGCGGAATGTCGCTGCGCACGATGTTGCGCTGGTTTTTGGCGAGGTCGCCGTCGCCCACGATGAGGAGTTTGGCGTCATTGGCTTTGGCTGGTGGGGCAGGGAGCTCCGTTTTGGGCACCATGCGGTTGGCGAAGTACGACGGAAGCTCGCCCTCGAGCAGCACCGCCGTGGCCAGCGGGCCCTCGGTATAGAGGGCGCGTACGGGCTCATTGTAGAGTTCGGCCAAGCTGACTTGGGTCGGAGCCGGGCGGCGGCGTGCGTAAGGCGACGTCTGCAGCAGGATGGTCTTGCGCACCCCGGGGACGCGGATGGTGTCCACGGTGGTTCCGAGCTCGTAGCGCACCGCGTTCAAGTTTTTGACGATTGGGTGCTCGGACTGCGGAAGCATCAAGGGGAAGTACACCCACGGGCGTACGGACCGCTGGTCGTTAATGCCGGCGCACACAAGGTCGGCTGCAAGGGTGGTGTTCACGCGAGCTCCGTAGGTAAAGAGCATACCGTCTAATCCGATGAAGTCGAGGGTGGGGTAGGCCAGGAACTCGGGCGCGTAGCTCAGCGAGTCCATTTCGGCGTGCACGGCCTCGATCATCCAGAGCGCGCGCCCGTTGTTCATGAGGTACTGGTCGAGCAACCAACGGTCGAGGTCGTTGAAGGCGTCGCGTGGCTTGGCCATGACGATTCCGTCAAAGCTGTTGAGGCGCCGAACCTGCATGCTCAGCGAGGGCTCGCCGGTGGTGCTGTCGATCGGGAATTCGCGCAGGTTGAATCGAAACACGTCGTAGCTCTTGCGCAGGCTGAGTTCGAGCGCTGCCGTTTGAACGGCCTCGAGCTCACTGTGTCCGTCAAGGATGGCCACCCGCTTGCGTTCGGTTTGCAGCAGGCCGCGCAAGGCGGACGCCAGGGCGTACTCCAGATTTTGGATGCTGGCGTTGATTTGGGCGTCCGGAGCCTGTGCGAACTGCTCAAGCAGCAGCGAAACAGGCCACTGCCGCTCGTTGTAGCTGACTACGGCGCCTGGAAAAACTTGCTGGGTTTTAACTCCGTCGGCCTCTTGAACTTCGAGCTGAATGGCGCCAAGGCCTAGGTTTTGAAGCTGGGTGTAGGTGTCTCGGCGCACCTGCGGATCCGGATTCTCGGACGGATTGATGAGCTCGTAGCGAATGTTGCGGTTGCGTGCGCGGAATTCGTCGAGCAAGCGGAGGGTTTCGGACTGAAGACGTTGGAATCCCGCAGGGAAGTCCCCCTCGAGGTAAATCGTCACCAGCATGGGCTCCTCAACCTGGTCGATTAGGGATTCGGTCGCGTCGCTGAGGCTGAAGCGCTGGTCTGCGGTAAGGTCCAAGCGGACAAATACGGGGCGAAGGGTTGAAAGGGCCAAGGTTCCAACCGCAATCAGAATCGGAAGCGCAATGCGAAGGTTTTTGGTAGGCTCGAGCATCATGCGCGCTCCGCCCAAAAAGGCTACCGTAAGGCCGGCAAAGTACAAGAGGTCGTTGGCGTCAATGACCCCACGGCTCATGGACGTGTAGTGTTCGCTGATGCCCCACTGCAGCAGGTAGAGGCCGCGGTTGGCGATGCTCGGCAGGTCTACAAACGCATCAAACCCAGCGTACATGGCGAGGCTGCCGGCGGCTCCGCCGACAAAAGCTACGATGGAGTTGTCGGTACTGGCGCTGAAAAGCAGCGAAATCGCGAGGTAGGAACCGCCCAAGATGAAGAGGCCGAGGTAGGATCCGGCGGTGCTGCCCAGGTCGAGGTTGCCCACGGGGTTGCCAAGGACCCACAGCGAGGCGGCGTACAGCAGGGTGGGCAAGAGGGCTAGGCCGAGAAGGGCCATGCCCGCGAGCCATTTGCCCGTGACGATGTGCCAGGTGGTTAGCGGCTTGGCGCGAAGCCAATCGAGCGTGCCCGCGCGGCGTTCCTCGGCCAGCATGCGCATGGCAAGGGCCGGTACCAAAAACAAGAATACCCACGGCGACAGCATGAACAGCCCGTCGAGCTGGGCGTATCCGCTGTCAAGCAGATGAAAGCTGCCGGGCATAAGCCACAAAAAGACGGCGTTTAACCCGAGGTAAACGCTTAACACGAGTACACCCGTTGAGGACTGAAAAAAGGATGCGAATTCGCGGCGGGCTAAGCTTAGCATGGGGATGGCGTCAGGGTGTCGCAGGACCAAGCGCGCGCGGGAGCGTCGAACCAAGCCTTTAACGTGGGCCAAATTTCGGCAAAAGTGGCGGAACGGCGGTAGTCTTCGAGAAACTCTTCGCCACGCCATTGGCTGTAGGTGAAGTAGGTTCCGTCGTGGGCGCGGAGCCACGTTGCGCTGAGGCACCCAGGTTGGTTGGCAACCACCTTGATTTTTTGGGCGACATAGGCTTCAAACGCTTCGCGGTATTCGGGCGCGATGCTGAGGTGGACGATTCGGGTCAAGCTTGGGTTCACCGCAGTTTGAGTTCAAGGGCATCGCCGGGCTTCATCCCGAGCAGGCGGGCGGCTTGGTTCACGGAATCGCTTCCGCCGTCGACCATTCCGATTTCGAGTAGCTGGTGCCGGTTGTACCGAAAGTAGAGGCTGCCTGAGGGTAGGTCAGCATTCCACCACTGCCGGACGCGCTGGCCACGAACATTCGTTTCAAACGACTGACCCATGTGCCAACGCTGCAGCCAAGCCTGGTCGGCGTCGGTTACGATCTGGCCGTAGTGGTCGACGTACTGAATGTGCACGAGGGCCGCTTGGGGGCTTCGAACTTCGGGCTTGAGGACGCTTCGCTCGACCCACTCGCTGCGCGCGGGACCGAGGAGGCTGGGGCTTCCTCCGTCTAAAAGGTGTGCGGCGGCAGCGGCGAGCAGCGCTTCGGGGGTGCTGCAGTCCAGGCGGTTTTTGAGGTCGAGCTGTACCCGGCTGCTCGGCTGCACGTCGGGCCGGAGCATCGCAAGCAGTCCATTGTCAAGGCCCAAAAAGTGATGTCCGTCAATGCTGCACGCGATCAAGGGGGTTTGTGGCCAATGGATGCTGTCCACGAGCACGATGTGCACGCTTCCGGTGGGGAAGTCGCCGTAGGCTCCGCGCAGAATGTAGGCCGCCTCGTTGAGGTTGCGCGAGGGAATGCTGTGGGTCAGGTCCACGACCGGAGCCACGGTTCCGGTCCGAAGCATTTCGGCATAGACTCGGCCGCGCAGACCCGCAGAATCGGGATCGCGCCATCCGTAGTCGGTGGTGAGGGTGATGACGGCCACAGGTGTACCTTTGAAGCTGTAAATGTAATGGAGCGCATCGTCCACCTCGAAGACGTCGACCCCCGAGTTCTGTACGGGGAGCACAATTCCCTGATTCGGCAGCTGGAATCCTATGTTCCTAAGCTCAAAATTGTCGCGCGCGGAGAAGTAATCAAGTTCACCGGATCGCCCGAGGACGTGGCCATGTTTGAGGAGAAACTTGACCTTATTTTGCGTCACATTCGCAAGTTTAACGTGCTGACTTCGGCCCAGTTGGAGCGCATAGTGCTCGACGACAGCCCTTCGATCCTCAAGAGCTTGAGCGAAGGCGACGAGGTAATTGTGCACGGGGTCAACGGCCACGTCATCAAGGCGCGCACGGCCAACCAGCAGCGCATGGTCAATGCCGTCGGAACCAACGACCTCACCTTTGCCCTCGGCCCCGCCGGAACCGGCAAGACCTACACCGCCGTGGCCTTGGCGGTGCGGGCGCTCAAAAACAAAGAAGTTCGCCGGCTGGTCCTGACCCGCCCCGCCGTAGAAGCAGGCGAGTCCCTCGGATTTCTGCCGGGCGACATGAAAGAAAAGCTCGACCCCTACATGCAGCCGCTTTATGACGCCCTGCGCGATATGATTCCGGCCGAGCGCCTGGTGCAGTACCTCGAAAACGGAACTATCGAGATCGCACCCCTAGCCTTCATGCGGGGCCGCACCCTCGACCGCGCCTTTGTCATTTTGGATGAAGCCCAAAACACGACCGTGTCCCAAATGAAGATGTTCCTTACGCGTATGGGCCCGTCTTCCAAGTTCATAGTGACCGGTGACCCGTCGCAGACCGACCTTCCTCCGCGCGCCGGATCAGGTCTTCCCCATGCCCTTCGCCTGCTCAGCGGAATGAAGGGAATCGGCCACATCGAGCTCGACGGACGCGACGTGGTGCGCCACCCGCTGGTGCGCAAAATCATTGCCGCCTACGACGCCGAGGGCCAAAAATCTTTGGCGGCCCGTACCGCCCGCGAAGCTGACAACCAACTACCTAAATCCTAAACCATGGCGTTGACCCATTCCGAATTCCATTTTACCGGTCAAGAATCCGTCTACCACGGCAAAGTGCGCGACGTGTACCGCCTTAAGGGTGGTCGTATGGTTATGGTGGCTTCGGATCGGATATCTGCCTTTGACGTGGTGCTCCCCAAGGGAATTCCGCACAAGGGTCAGGTTTTGAACCAAATGGCGGCGCATTTTCTCGAGTCGACGGCGGATTTGGTTCCGAATTGGCGTGTGGCCAGCCCCGACCCTGTGGTGAGTGTGGGCCACACCGCGGAACCGTTTAAAGTTGAGATGGTCATTCGCGGCTACTTGAGCGGCCACGCCTGGCGCACCTATGCCGCGGGCGGACGCACCCTCTGTGGCGTTGCGCTTGCCGAAGGTCTTCGCGAGTCGGATGCGCTCCCCGAGCCCATCATCACCCCCACCACCAAAGAGGCCATCGGCACCCACG
>CAYYWL010000009.1:28305-36934 GCA_964475135.1 uncultured Owenweeksia sp. | reverse complement strand
GCGCTCCCCGAGCCCATCATCACCCCCACCACCAAAGAGGCCATCGGCACCCACGACGAAGACATCAGCCGCGAAGAGATTTTGGCGCGCGGAATCGTCAGCGAAGCCCACTACGTACAGCTCGAATCCTACACCCGTGCGCTGTTCGCCCGCGGCCAGCAAATGGCCCGCGAGCGCGGCCTCATCTTGGTTGACACCAAGTACGAATTCGGAATTCTGCCCGACGGCCGTATCGTGCTGATCGACGAAATCCATACGCCCGATTCGTCGCGCTACTTTATCGCAGACGGCTACGAAGCCCGCCAAGCGGCAGGTGAGCCGCAAGTTCAGCTATCCAAAGAGTTCGTGCGCCAGTTCTTGATCGCCAATGGGTTTCAGGGCAAGGATGGTCAGGTGATCCCTGAACTCACCGACGAATGGGCGGCCGACGTGTCGAAGCGCTACATCCAGCTCTACGAATTGGTTACGGGTAAAACGTTTGAACCGGCTCCTGACGGAGACCCCGAAGCCCGCATTCACACCAACGTGGAACGCTTTTTGGCGGCTAATCCCGTATGAAGCGAATCTTTTTAGCTGCTGGCCTTGGACTTCTTGCCCTTGGAGCCCAAGCCCAACTCACACGCGGCGTGACCGCTGGCTACCACCTTGCGGACGTTCGCGTCTCGTTCAATCCGTTGATTGATCCCACGTTTACGCCAGTGGCGACCGGCCGCGCGGGCTACCATGCCGGCGGTTTTTATAGAGCTTCTGCCGGACTATTCTACGCGCAGCCTCAAGTGTGGCTCACGGGCCTCAACCAGCAGTTTGTCATTCAAGACGCCAGCTTTACCCCTGAGGTAATTGATTGGTCGTTAATTCGCTTGGATGTTCCCGTCGAGGTGGGCGTGAAGCTCGGCCCTTTGTTTGGCTTTGTGGCACCGGTGTATTCGCTGGCATTGGCCGAAACAGGTGGGCTGAACCTCACCGATCCCGGTAAAGGAAGCTGGGGAGGTCAAGTTGGCGTAGGCCTTAAGCTGGGCGGATTTCAGGTGAGTGCCCGCTACGAGGGCTCCCTTTCAGCCTTTGGTCAAACGCTGTCTCTCGGCGGAATCGACTTCGAAACCGACAACCGTATCAATCAATTCATCGCGTCCGCTGCGTTGAAGCTTTAGGCGCGACCTACACCGCATAAATAAGCCGGCCCTTTGCGGGGCCGGCTTTCTTTTGTGCGTGCAGTGGAATTACTTGCCGCTACCGCCTGCAGGAGCGGCAGGCTTTGAGCAGCACGAACCACCAGCCGGAGCTGAAGCACATCCTTGCGTCTTGACGGCAGGTGCAGCTTCGCCGTGGCAGCTTTTGGCGGCGCTAGCAGGCTCGCACGAAGCGGCTTCTTTGCTGTTGTTTTTCTTTTTCTTAGCCGATGTTGCCGTAGCAACAGGCTTTTTGGGGTCGGTGTCAGCCTGGGCGTTCACAGCGATTCCGACAGTGAACAGCGCCGCAAGGGCGAGGGCAGCAGTCTTTTTCATAGTGCAGTTTCAGTTAAATCTTCATCCAAGGTAGGAAAAATTCCCGGGCGCACCGCAGTAAGGCGCCCCGTGTGCACGTATTCGGCCAGCAAACTGCGCAAATAGGGCTGCTGGCTGAGCAACGTTAGGCGGTTTTTTAGGGTAGGAAGGTCGTAGACCTCCTGCTCAAGGCGCACGAAGGCGTAGCCCAAAAAGCGCCCGTCTTCGACCACAAAGGCGGTCTTCTCACCCGGGCCTCGGCCCTTGTCGAGGTAGACCACACTGCCCTCAGGCCATAGAAAACGGTTAAGCGCTTCAAGCGCTTCATCCGTGGATCGGGGTAGTCCGTCTCGGTTGGAACGTTCCGGTTCCACATCGGGCACCAACCTCGGTAGCATTACATCACTCAGTGCCCAGCCGCGGGCCTCGGCCATTCCGCCGAGCAGCGCAACTCCGTCAGCAACCGAATCCACCTGCAGGGCGGGTGGCTCGCGCCTGATTCCGCGAACGTCCCACAAAACCCCCTCGTCGGTTTCGATCGGGAACAGGCCAAAGCGCAAGCGGTACTTGTCTTTGGCCTGGTTGTACGGAGGCTTGAGTTTTTTGAGCTCTACGTGCTCAAGAATGTCGGCGAGCAGTAGGCTGCCGGTCTCTTCCACGCGAATGTTGGCGACTTCGGCCTGCAGGGCCAGCGCCTTCTCGCTGGTTGACAGGAAGTGGCGGTCGATTCGCACGCGCAGCTGGTCGGACTTGCCCACGTACAGCACGCGTCCGTCGGCGTTAAACAGGTAGTAGAGCCCGGTCGTTTTGACGTAGCGTTCGAGCTGCTCGCTGAACTTGTGCTTACCAGTCGCCGAGGGCTGCTTGAGGTAGACACCCTCGATGTACTTCTCGCGGTCTTTTTCAAGCAAAATTTGCAGCAGCTGCACGGTGGCACGGGCGTCGCCGTCTGCGCGGTGCTTGCGGGTGTGCGGAATATTCAGTTCCGTACACAACGTACTCAGTCCGTAGGCGGGCATTCCCGGTAAGAACTTTTCAGAGAGCGGAATCGTATCCAAAACCACCCTTTGGAAGTCGTATCCAAGACGGGCGAATTCCTCGCGCAAAATGCGGTAGTCGAACGGGGCGTTGTGTGCCACAAAAACCGCTCCCTCTGTCATTTGTACAATTCGTTTGGCGACCTCGTGAAAGCGCGGAGCCGTGCGCACGTCCTGCTCGCGAATTCCCGTGAGTTTTTGGACAAAGGGCGGAATCGGAACCTCAGGGCGCACCAGCGAAATGAATTGGTCTACGATTTTTCGGCCGTCAAACATGAAAATCGCAACCTCAATGATGCGTTCTTGACCGGGTTTGCCTCCGGTGGCCTCGAGGTCGATGACGGCGTACATATTGGCTGCTGGTTGCTAGTTGCGGGCGCCAAAGAGCAATGAACCCACGCGAATGTGGTTGCCGCCCTCAGCGATCGCGAGGTCGTAGTCTCCGCTCATTCCCATGCTGAGCACGGTGATTTGGCCCACGCCAAGTTGCTCTTGGGCGGCGCGGTACAGGCTTGCCAGGCGGGCAAACTCGCTGCGGATTTGGTCGCGGTCTTCGGTGAGGCTGGCCATGCCCATCAATCCAACTACGCGGAGGTTAGGGTATGCGTTTAAGACGTTTACCGCGCAGAGCCCGAGCACCTCTGAGGGGCTGAATCCTGCCTTGGTTTCTTCTTGGGCAATGTGGACCTGAAGCAGAATGTCGATGGTTCGGCCGGCACGCAGGGCTTCCTTTTGCAGTACAGTCAGTACATCCATGCGGTCGACGCTGTGCACGAGGTGTACAAAAGGCGCGAACTCACGGATTTTATTGGTTTGAATGCGGCCAATCATGTGCCAGCGAATGTCCTTCGGAAGCACGGCGGCCTTTGCGGCAAGCTCCTGCACACGGTTTTCGCCAAAGTCGCGGTGGCCGGCGGCGTACAGCGATTCGATGGCTTCGTTCGGCTGGAACTTACTTACGGCGACCAGGGTGGTTCCGGCGGGCAATTGGGCCTTGAGCTCGACGTAAGCTTTTAGGTTTGCGCTCATTTCCAGGCGTATAAGGTTACGCCCGACCGCAATTTGGGCTCGATGTAGGTGGACTTGGGCGGAACCGATTTGCCCTGGTCAGCCCAACGTTCGATGTCGCGCCAGTGCGGGTGCGGAAGCACAAAAATGGTCTCGAGGTCGCGGCGTTCTGCTTCGACGGTGGCAAGGTCGACGACGCCTGGTTCGTAGCGGATCCGTGCATCGTGGCGCTCGTCCACCACGCCCCAGAACGGAGCTAAGATGCGGTCGAACAGCCACGTGCTTTCGGGAAACGCTAGGTCCGCTGGGTCGAATTGCCACCATCCGCGGTGGTCCAAGGCATAAAATCCGCGCTCAGGGAGGCCCTCAGGGCGGTGGTCCAGCGACTTGGCGCCCACGGATGCGACCCAATCGCCTTGCGGAACGCCCGCTATATGCCGGTGAAAGGAGGCGATGTGCAGTTGACTGCTGTCCACTAAGTACGCCATGACGTGCGCATCTTCACCGAGCCGTTCGGATGAGGCCATGCGGTGGTGGCCGTCGGCGATGTACAGGCGTCCGAGCTGCGCCAAAGCCGCCTGCACGGGCTCGGGAGCGGGTACGGCCCAAAGGGTATGGACCGCGCCGTCCGTCGTAGCGAAGTCCAGAAGGGGCTCGGTTGCCTGAACTTGTGCGGCTGTAGCCGTGAGTTCGGCGAGCGGGGGGTGCGTCAGAAGTACGGGTTCCGCATGGAATCCGACGGTTTCAAGGTAGCGGGCAAAGAGGGCTTCGCGGGCCTCGAGGGTGTGCTCGTGCTTGATGATGCGTCCGGCCCTGTAGTCCTCGAGCGAAACCAATCCGAGGTAGCCCACAAACGTATGCCCCGACCACTGCTGGCGGTAGAGGTAGATGTGGGGCTCGGCGTCGGCAACGAGGGTTCCGTCGGCCAAAAAATCTTCAAACCCCTTGCGGACACCGCTGAACCGAGCATCCTCGTGCGCTGAGCGGCGCTGAAGAACGTGCAGAAAAGAGTAGGGGTTGGTCCCGAGTTTGTGCGCTAGTTCCTCTTCGCTGTACGTGACGTACGAACGCGTGCTCACCAAACCGGCAAGCGCGCGGGGCGGACGAACCGCAGTAAAGGGCTCAAATCGCGCCACAGTTTACGCGTTCGCGATGATGGTTTCGGCCAACTCGGTGCTGATGCGGTCCTGAGCCTCTTCGGTGGCGGCTCCGATGTGCGGAGTCAGTGAAAGCTTTTCGTGCATAAGCAAGTTGACGTGGGGCGTGGGCTCGTTGGTGAAGACGTCGAGGGCGGCTCCAGCCAGGTGGCCGTTGTCGAGTGCGTTAAGTAGGGCTTCTTCGTTGACGACTCCGCCGCGGGCGGCGTTGACCAAAAAGGCTCCCTTTTTCATCTGGGCGAGCTCGGCCGCTCCGAGGACTTCAGATTTGCCGGCGATGTGAATGCTTACGGCGTCAGACGTAGCAAGTAAGTCGCTCATGCTGAGCATCGTGGCTGAAGTGCTGAGCTTCTGGCCGTCGGCAAACTGTACCTCGAAGCTTCCGTCGGTCACAAAGGGGTCGTGGGCGACAATCTTCATTCCGAGTCCGTAGCCTTGGCGGGCTACGGCGCGGCCGATGCGGCCAAATCCGATGATTCCGAGGGTTTTGCCCCGCAGTTCGAGGCCTTTTCCGTAGGCCTTTTTCAGTCCGTCGAACTTGGCTTCGCCTTCAAGGGGCATCATTCGGTTGCTGTCGGGCAAGAAGCGCAATAGGCCGCTGAGGTGCGCAAACACTAGCTCGGCCACGCTCTCAGAGCTGGCAGCGGGCGTGTTGAATACGTTGATTCCTTTGCTCTTGGCGTAGTCGACGTCGATGTTGTCCATGCCGACTCCGCCACGACCAATCATTTTGAGTCCGGGGCATGCGTCGATAAGGGCGGCGCGGGCCGTGGTTGCCGAACGCACGAGGAGCACGTCCACTTTTTCGGAATTGATGAAGTCCGCGAGCTGCTCTTGGGCAACTTTAGTCGTCAGTACGGTGTGGCCGGCGGCCTCGAGTTTGGCTTGACCTGAGGCTGCGATGCCGTCATTGGCGAGTACGATCATGAGAAAGAGATAAAAAAATGATTAGGCGCGGCGTTCGACTTCGCGCATGACTTCAACAAGGGCTTCGACACTCGATTGCTCAAGTGCGTTGTACATCGACGCGCGGTAGCCGCCAACGCTGCGGTGTCCGGCGAGTCCGACCAAACCTGCCTCTTTAGCGAGTCCGTCAAACACGTCTTTGTGGGCCGCTTCGTCGTGCAAAAGGAAGCAGGCGTTCATTGGCGAGCGGTCCTCGGTGGCGGCGGTTCCGACAAAAAGAGGGTTGCGGTCAATCTCACCGTAGAGTGCGGCGGCGCGGGCGTTGGCACGGCGCTCCATTTCGGGCAGACCGCCTTGGGCGTCCATCCAGCGCAGCGTCAGCAGGCTGACGTAAAGCGAAAACACCGGCGGAGTGTTGTACATCGACTCTCCCTTGATGTGCGTGGGGTAGTCAAACATGGTCGGAATGTAGCGACCGGATTTGCCGAGGATGTCCTTGCGCACGACTACCAAGGTGGCGCCGGCGGGTCCGAGGTTTTTCTGGGCTCCGGCGTAGATGAGGTCAAAGGCCGAGTAGTCCATTTGGCGGCTGAAGATGTCGGACGACATGTCGCAGACCATCAAACCGTCGGTCTTGGTGAAGGCCTTCATTTGGGTTCCGTAGATCGTGTTGTTCGACGTATAGTGCACGTAGTCCAATCCGTTCGGAATCGCGAATACCTTGGGGATGTAGCTGAAGTTGCGGTCCTTGCTCGAAGCGAGCTCAAGGGCTTGCCCGGGAGCGAGCTTGTTGGCTTCTTCGAGGGCTTTGGTGGCCCAAGTTCCGGTATTGAGGTAACCGGCGCGGCCGCTCGACGTCAGAAGGTTGAACGGAACCATCGCAAACTGGCTACTCGCGCCGCCTTGCAGAAAGAGCACGGCGTAGTCGTCGCCCAGTCCAAGGGTCTGTAGCACACGCTGCTGAGCTTCTTCCATTACGGCCACGACCTTCTTGTCGCGGTGGCTGATTTCGAGGAGCGAAAGCCCCATTCCTTCGAATTCGCGAACTGCGGCTGCGGCGCCTTCAAAAACTTCGGGAGCCAAAATGCAGGGTCCAGCCGTAAAGTTGTGCTTTTTCATGGGTGCAAAGTTAGGGGGCTTAGGTTAGGGTAAGGTTTCAAAACGCCATTTTCCGTCGCGAAAAATGAGTCGAGTTTGCACGGCCGTCGGGCCGTAGTAGCGGTACTGCCCTTTGGGAGCGTCGCGGATGGGGGCGACTTCGTCGATGACAATTACTCCGGGCTTCTCGGGGCGAACGGCGGCGGTGGCCATCGGGCCGTAGCGCAGCACCAGTCGCTCGGGTGCTTTTTTAAACGTTTCGTCGTTGAACTTCTTGACCGCAAAGACGCGGGCGCCAAACACCAAACGGCTTCGGGTCGGAATCACGGGCTCGATGCCCTTTTCTTGCACCCCGTTGAGGTGCGGCCTGAACCAAAGCGACATGTAGTAGGTCTTGCGGCGGTAGCGCGCCGAGGTAATTCGGTACACGATGGCTTCGGGCCACTGTCCCTCGGTGAGCGGAACCCAAACCATACCCTTCGCACCGTCCGGGCGGCCGGCGATGCCGCGGTAGGCATAGCTCCCGTCGTTCAGCGGAGCATTCAGGGTAACCAGCACAATCCGCCCGTCAGGGCTCTCAGTGCGCAGGGCGTTTTCAGGGATCGGAACCGGCTTTGCCGAGGGATTGGCGCGAAGAATCCGAAGTGTCTGCGCTGCCAACGAATCGAGTGCCTCAAGTCGCGGGGCGTCGTTCAGCTCTCGGTTGCGCGAGACGGCAACCAACGAATCAAGGGCGGGCGATTGGGCCCACGAATTCCCTGTTCCAGCGGCAAGCGCAATCAGAATCAGGGCTACGTGGCGCATCAATCCAGGTGCAGGAAGGATTTTTTAGCCTCGAGCTCTTCGCGCGACTCGACGTGGTCCTCGTCGGGTACACAGCAGTCCACCGGGCACACCTCGGCGCACTGGGGTGTTTCGTGGAATCCCACGCACTCGGTGCACTTGTCGGTCACAATGTAGTAGTAGTCAAAGCTCACGGGCTCTTGAGCGGTTGACGCATCCGTCTTTAGTCCGCTCTTGCTTACCAATCCTCCGTTGAGTTTGGTGCCGTCGGCGAAGCGCCATTCCATGCCGCCTTCGTAGATCGCGTTGTTGGGGCATTCTGCCTCACACGCACCGCAGTTGATGCACTCGTCGGTAATCTTAATGGCCATATTCGAAGCGTACTTTTGTGGCGGCAAAGATACGCCCTTTTTTCTGCACTGATGCTTGATTCCGCCCTGCTCTGCACTCGTTTTTTGGTCCTTGAACGCCTCGGTTCGGAGCTGCGCAGCATGGCCGCGGATCCCCAACTTTTGGCGAGCGCTTCAGCACGAAATCCCTGGTTTTCGCCTGAATTCACCGCGGACGCGCTGAATGCGTGGACCGACGCACTGAGGCGCGAGTCGCTCGACGCGTGGATTCCGATGTGGCCATTGGGCGGAACCACTTCGCGAACCGTCGGAATGGTGGGCGCGGGAAACCTTCCGCTGGTCGCGCTGCACGACCTGCTGTGCGGCTACGTTGCGGGCCACCGGGTTCGGTTCAAGCCCTCATCCGACGACCCCATTTTAACTGCTGAAGTACTTCGCCGGTTGAAGTCGCTCGATTCCGAAGCCGACCTCGAGGTGGTGGAACGGCTCAACGGCGTGGAGGCGTTAATTGCCACCGGAGGCGACCATGCCGTCGCACATTTTGACCAATACTTTTCGACGGTTCCGCGCATTTTGCGTGGGGCTCGTACCTCGGCAGCGGTGGTTCCGGCCGACGCTACCGACTCCGAGCTCGATGCCCTTTCGGATGACCTCTTTCGCTACTTCGGCCGCGGGTGCCGCAGCGTGACCCACCTCGCTCTCGAGCGCGGATTTGACGTGCAACGCCTCTTTGCCTCGTGGATGAAGTGGGGTCGGATTGCCGAGCACGCCCGCTACGGGTCGAACTACGACTACCACCGCGCCCT
>CAYYWL010000009.1:8892-28205 GCA_964475135.1 uncultured Owenweeksia sp. | reverse complement strand
GTGGATACTCCGGCGTTTTTAGTGGGTTTGGGATAAACAGCCGTTTACAACGTTTCTAGGGCGCCCACGTCAGCCGGACTTGGCCGCAGCTGCCCGAGGGCGTCAACCGGAACGGCGTTGGTGGCGTTGGGCCAGCCGATCCCGAGGGCTGGCGAGCCCAATTTGAGTCGGTAGTTAAACGCGCTTGATGCCTCGAACTGCGGATTCACATTGAACACGCAGCCCTCAAAGCGCGCGGGGTCGTTGACGTCGTAGAGGGCGGGGTCGGGGAAGCGGTTCAGCTTGAGCAGAGATCCTTCAAAGCGGTAGTTGAATGCGGCTTGGGGTCCGTATCCGAAGCCGACTTCGGACTCTTGGCTTCCGTCCACGATGCAGTTGCGAACGTCGGCCTGCAGCAGGGCGCGGTAGCGAAAGGTTCCGGTTCCGTCGTCGTAGCGGTTAAAGAGGCCAATGGAGGGCGTAGATCGGGGTCCCGGGAATGAGTTGGCAAACGTGCAGTGGTCTGCTTCGACGCGTCCGCCCAAGGTGTAGAGGTTGTAGAGGCCGGAGTTGGCCACGACGGTGTTTTCGAGTCGGATGCGGCCAAATCCGCTGTAGATGGCGGCACGGCTGAAGTCGGTAATACGGCTGTCGCGCACCATAAGGTTGTGGGGCTCGCCGTCGGCCACGCTGTCGCAGCGAATGCCGAGGGTTCCGTTGCGGATCCACGCGTTGCGAATGTCGGCCCGGGCGCCGCGCTGCAAAAAGATTCCACCCAGCACGCCACCCCATTGGCCGGCGATGTTGTGGTAAAAAGGTTCGAGGCGGTCGCCCTGAAGCACCGCGGGTTCGTCGTAGGATCCGGCCCCGGCGGCATCGACCCGAAGGGTTCCGCCCGAAGCAACCCAAAGGCCGGAGCCGCTGTGAAAGTGAACCTGGGCGCCCGCCAAAATGTCCAGGGAGGCCCCGCTGTCAACCACCGCGTAGCCGTAGACGACGTGCGGCTTGTCGTTGGCCCAAACCTCGTTGGCACCCAAAATCACGTAGGGAATAAGGATGTCGGGGTAGGGTTCGGGCTGCGGAATCGTCAGGACGCGGTTGGGGTAGTGGAAGTGCGCGTCCCAGGCGAGCGCCACGAGATAAATGTTTTGGGCAAAGCTTCCTTGCTCAACGCGCAGGGAATCTTCCCAGAGCATCTCGCCGTCGCCGCGGGGCGCAGTGGTTTCGACAAAAATCCAGATGCTGTCGCGGGCCGGAATCACCACGTTTTCGAGCTCAGGTCCGGGCTGGCCGTTGGCGTTGAAGCGAAAGGGGGACTCGGTTCCGCGGCCAAGGCTAATTCGGCTGAGGTTGATGTCGTAGGCGCTGGGGTTGACAAGGCGGACGCTCCGCGTGGAGCTACCGACCGTGGCAAAGACGGTGTCGAGGTAGACGGTGTCCTGGCTGCGCACGAGTGTCACCGGCTCGGGAGCGAACCGGTACTCGGGCCGGCACGACGCGAGGGCGAGCAGGGCGAGGATGAATGCGGTGGCTAGTGGCCGAAGTGGCTTGATCAACATGGTGGTCGTGCTGGCTGCAAAGGTCGTACCGGGGGCGTAGTTTTGCAGTTCGGAATCCGAGCGCGAAATTTGCAGTTCAAAATAAAACTCCGGTCGAAAGTATTTCGTACATTTGCCGTCCGCAAAAAATGGGGATCGGGCCAAACCTCGATCTAAAATAACGAAGCGATGAAAGACAACCTCCACCCTACCAACTACCGTGTGTGTGCTTTTAAAGACATGGGCACCGGTGACATCACCTTGATCCGCAGCTGCGCCAATGCCAAAGAGACCCTCGAGGTTGACGGTGTGGCCTACCCACTTGTAAAGATGGAAGTGTCGAGCTACTCGCACCCATTTTACACGGGCAAGCAAAAGCTTCTCGATACTGCGGGTCGTGTGGACAAGTTCCGCAACCGCTACGCGAAATTCTCGAAGTAAGCTGCTACCTTCGTGGGGATGCACTACATCTTCCACGACCGCGGCGAGCGCGAGACGCTCAAGCCCCTTTCTTGGACCCGGCCTGTGGCCGACCTGCGCTTAGGTGTAACTACCCTTCGCGAAAAATGGTCGCTGCGCAGCCCGGGTTCAACGTTTTCGTACCATTCGGCCGCCTACCTGGCCGGTAGTTTTGATCTGAGTCAGCCCGAAGGCGATGCCGTGCGCCACGTGCGCGGTTGCCTGGTTGCCACCGATGCCCTTGTGGACGCCGTCGCTTCGCTTCGTCCCGGCCAGCAGCTTGTCGACGCCAAGGGCGAATGGCTGGCGAGCCATGGCGCCGATGCTACTGAAAATGTGGTGTTTGCCGATTCAGCACTTTTGACCCGCCGCCCATTTGATCTTTTTTCGGCCAATTCCGAGGTCCTTGAGGCCGATTTTGACCTTTTGACGGCGGGACGCAGTTCCGCAGCGATCAGCGGCACCAACACCCTCATTGGCGACCGAATTTTTGCCGAAGAAGGCGCGGTGGCCGAGGCTAGTGTGCTCAACAGCCGGACCGGAGCCATCTACCTGGCAGCTGGCAGCGAAATCATGGAGGGTAGTCTCGTGCGCGGCGCACTCGCGCTGGGCGAAGGCTCGCAACTTAAGCTCGGATCCAAAATCTACGGCGCCACGACCATTGGCCCCGGAAGTAAAGTGGGGGGAGAGGTGAACAACGCCGTCCTCTGGGGCAACAGCAACAAGGGCCACGATGGCTTTTTGGGCAACGCCGTACTGGGCGAGTGGTGCAACTTGGGCGCCGACACCAACAACTCCAACCTCAAAAACGACTACAGCGAGGTCAAGCTCTGGAGCTACCCCAGCGGCCGTTTTGAACCCACCGGCCTGCAGTTTTGCGGCTTGGTAATGGGCGACCACAGCAAGGCTGGAATCAACACCATGTTCAACACCGGCACGGTGGTGGGTGTCGCGTGCAACATTTTTGGAGCGGGCTTTCCTCGAAACTTTATTCCGGACTTCTCCTGGGGTGGTTCGCAGGGTATGACTGAGTACCGCCTCGACAAGGCATTGGCCACGACCGAGCGGGTGCTCGCACGCCGCGGTCGGCAACTGGACGCTGCCACGACCGACATTTTGTCCGAAATTTTTGCGCAAACGGCACACCTTCGCGGTGGCACGGCCATTGCCCAATAGTCGGCCCATGGAAGTACCCCGCTTTTCACTCCTGTCTGAGGACACGGACCTTATTCCGCTCATTACCAACGAAGAGGACAACTCGGTTCCCGAGGCGGACCTCACTTCTGAATTGGCCCTGCTGCCGCTGCGCAATACGGTGCAGTTTCCGGGCGTGGTCAGCCCAATTACCGCCGGACGCGACAAGTCCATTCGCCTGATCCAGGAGTCCCAAAAGGGCAAAAAGCTCTTTGGGGTCGTGGCCCAGCGCAACGCAGACACCGAAACGCCGACGGCTGACGACCTGCATCCGGTCGGAACCTTGGTGCAAATGGTCAAGTCATTTCGCATGCCGGACGGCAACATCACCGCCATTTTGCAGGGCAAGCGCCGCTTTCGCATCCTTGAGCTCCTGACCGACGAGCCCTACCACCGCGCGAGGGTGGAGTACCTGGACGAGGCGGTTCCAGCCGAGGGCGATACCGAATTCACGGCGCTCATGTCGACGATTCGCGAGCTTTCACTCGAAATCATTCAAGAGAGCCCCAACATTCCGACCGAGGCCCAAATTGCGGTCAAAAACATCGAATCCGACACGTTTTTGCTGCATTTTATTGCGAGCAACACCAACCTCGAGGTCGAATCCAAGCAGCTCCTGCTCGAGGAAGACGACCTGAAGAAGCGCGCCCAGCAGGTGCTCAAGCACTTGAGCCAAGAGAAGCACTTACTCGAGGTCAAAAACGACATCGCCAACAAGGTGCGCGTCGAGTTTGACCAGCAGCAGCGCGAGTACTTTCTGCAGCAGCAGATGCGCACCATTCAAGAGGAATTGGGCGGAAACAGTTTTGAGGCCGAATTCGAGGCATTCCGGCAGCGTGCCGCCGAAAAGAACTGGTCGGCTGAAGCGGCCCAGCAGTTCGAAAAGGAGCTGGCGCGTCTGCAGCGTATGAACCCACAGGTTCCGGATTTCGGAATCCAGCGCAACTACCTCGAGCTCATGCTCGACCTGCCGTGGAACCACGTGGTCAAAGACCGCCACGACCTGAAAAAGGCGCGCAAAATCCTTGACCGCGACCACTTTGGACTTGAAAAAGTCAAGGAGCGCATCCTCGAACACCTTGCCGTGCTTGCGCTTAAGGGCGACCTCAAGAGTCCGATATTGTGCCTCTACGGCCCTCCGGGGGTGGGCAAGACATCACTTGGACGCTCTGTGGCTGAGGCACTTGGCCGCCCCTACGTGCGCATGTCGCTGGGCGGAATGCGCGACGAGGCCGAAATCCGCGGCCACCGCAAAACCTACATCGGAGCCATGCCAGGCCGCATTCTGCAGCAAATCAAAAAGGCGGGCGCGTCCAACCCAGTGCTGGTGCTCGACGAAATCGACAAGCTCGGCATGGGCGTTCAAGGCGATCCCTCGAGTGCGCTTCTTGAAGTCCTGGATCCCGAGCAAAACCACGCGTTTCACGACCACTTTCTCGAGATGGGCTACGACCTGTCCAAGGTTTTGTTTATCGCTACAGCCAACAACTTGGGCGGAATCCAGCATGCCCTTCGCGACCGAATGGAACTCATCGAGGTCACCGGATACACCCGCGAAGAGAAGGTCAAGATTGCTCAAAACCACTTGATGCCCAAGCAGCTGCGCGAGCACGGACTTGAGCCCAAGGCGATCAAGCTCGAGGCCGCCACGGCGTCGGCACTGATCGAGGGCTACACCCGAGAATCAGGCGTACGCCGACTCGACCAGCAACTCGCCAAGCTCGCCCGAAAGGCCGCGTTGGCGCGTGCCGAGGGCAAGGACTTTCCGTTCAAGCCGACTGCCACGGACCTTACTGAAATTATGGGCGTGGCGCGCTTCCGCAAGGACGACTACGCCAACGAAGGCGTAGCGGGTGTGGCCACCGGTCTCGCCTGGACCCCCGTGGGCGGCGACATTTTGTACCTCGAATCCACGATTGCTCCTGGGTCGGGCCGCATGAGTATTACCGGAAACCTCGGTGACGTCATGAAGGAGTCCGCCACCCTGGCGCTGACCTTTCTCAAGGCCAATGCCGCGGAATTCGGTCTGGAACCCGAGCATTTCAGCCAGTACGACATTCACCTGCACGTGCCTGAGGGCGCGGTGCCCAAGGACGGTCCTTCGGCCGGAATCGCGCTCCTGACCGCCCTGACCTCCCTCTACACGCAGCGCCGCGTGCGCAACGCCCTCGCACTGAGTGGCGAAATCACGCTGCGCGGCAAGGTGCTTCCGGTGGGCGGAATCCGAGAAAAACTCCTCGCCGCCAAGCGGGCCGGAATCAAAACGGTGCTGCTCTGCGCCGACAACGAACGCGACGTGCGCGAGATTCCCGAGGTTTACCTGAAAGGGCTCGAGGTGCGCTACGTCAAAACGATGCGCGAGGTGCTTGAGTACTCAGTTACCGACAAGAAGGTCAAGAACGCCAAGGTCCTCAGCGTCCGCAAGCCAACTTCTGCAGCGTCTGACGCGCCAACTGCGGCCAAGGCGTAACTTTCGGAAGTGAGAAAAGGATTCCTGCTTGCAGTGCTGGCGTGGCCCCTTGTGGGAGTGGCACAAAACCTCGCATGGTCGTCGATGAACACGGCGGGCCCCGCACGCTGGACGGCGTTGGCCGGAGCAGCTTGGGCTTATCCTTCTGATGCCGGAGCCTCTACTTTTAATCCTTCCCTGGCCGCAGGCTTAGATCGGCGTCAGGCCGTGCTCAGTACCGGCTCGCTCCCCAGCGGACTGCGTTTGGGGCATATGAGTGCGGCCGGTTCCGCCAAAAAATGGCACTGGGCCGTCGGAGTCGACTACCTCAACTCAGGCCGCATGCCCGAGACCAACGAACTCGGCGGAATCGTGGGCGAATTTCGGTTTCAGGAATCCCGGCCGCGCGCCACGGTCGCACGGGCGCTCGAGCTCAAAGGCGACCGGGAAATCCTCGTCGGGGCCACGGCACGCTGGACCCTTCAGACGGCCTCGAACTTCGTAGCCCAGGCACTCACCATGGACCTTGGCGCGACCTATGTCGGCGACAGCGGACGCTTCCACGCGGCCCTCGTCCTTCAGCACGCCGGACTCAGTCTTGACCCCTTGGGCTCCACGCCCGAAGCCTTGCCCACCGCCGTGCATGCGGGGATCAGCCGCAAATTCCGCTATGCGCCCTTTCGCATCCACATTGCCGCCCGCGACCTGCAGCGCTGGAATTTGGCCGGCTACGAACCCCTTCGCGAAGTGCGCGACCCGTTGACGGGTGCGGTGACGTACAACACTCCATCCTTCACGAACCTCGCCCTCAGGCACTTGGCCACCGCCGTGGAGGCAGAGTTGGGCGGGCGCCTTCGCCTTCAGATCGGCTACGACTTTCGGCGCCAGCTCGAAATGCAGCTGCCCACCCGCCGCACCAACGCGGGCCTGAGCTTTGGCTTTGGCCTCAAAGCCGGCAAAAGCCAGTTTCAGTGGTCCCAGGCCGTTTACCACGTCGCCGGTCGATTCACGCAATTTTCCTACACTCGGAACCTATGAAGACCCTCCGCATCGCCGTGGACGGCTATGCCTCGACCGGCAAGTCGACGCTCGCCAAGCGCCTCGCATCTGCCCTAGGCTACCTGTACATTGACACCGGAGCCATGTACCGCATGGTCGCCCTGTTCGCCATTCGCAATTCGTGGGCTTCTCCCGACGGAATCAATGCCGTCGCCATCAACGCATCGCTCGACCAAATTCACCTCGGATTCGCTCGCGACGCGCAGGGGCGGAACCGGGCCATCCTCAACGGCGAAGACGTCGAAGACGCCATACGGAGCATGGACGTCAGCCGCGTCGTGAGCGCCGTGTCCTCGCTTGTTCCGGTGCGCCGCCGCCTAGTCGCCCAGCAGCAGGCCATGGGCCGCAGCCACAGCGTCGTCATGGACGGCCGCGACATCGGAACCGTGGTCTTTCCCGACGCCGAACTCAAACTCTTTGTAACCGCCGATGCCGACGTGCGCGCCCAGCGCCGTTTTGCTGAAATGGACGCCGCCAACCCCGGCAGCGTGTCCTTCGAAGAAGTCAAGGCCAACCTGCTTCAGCGCGACAAAGAAGACCGTGAACGCCTCGACAGCCCCCTGCTGCTCGCCGACGACGCCATCGTACTCGACAACTCAAAGGTCACGCCCGACGAACTGTTTGACCAGGCGATGCAGCTGGTTAGCAAGGTTAGCTCGTAGGTTACCTGTAGCTGGTTTCTGGTTTCTTGTGCTCAACAGTGCGATTCCAAAGCACAAGAAACAAGAATCAGCGCGCTGAAGTCGTGAAGCGCCACAATCCGTTCGGGATTAACCGGATTTTACTTTTTTACAAAATTCTCGAAACGGCTAATATTCACGTTTTCAGTTGATTAACCGAAAATTCCGTGTAGAAAATTGCTGGGAAGCAGCTCTAGCCGCGAAGCGGCCTCAGCGCGCAGCGCGCAGCGCACTAAGCCAACGAGCCAACCTCGCTAATTAGTTGCTCCGCAGACGGGCAATCACGGTTTCGCCTCCGCTCGGCTTGTCGCCAATTTGGCAGAGGACTTCGGCGTCGAGCGGGAGGAAGATGTCGACCCGCGACCCGAAGCGAATGAAACCGACGTCTTCGCCCACAGAAACGGGTTGGCCGGGCTTGACGTAGACGGCGATTCGGCGGGCAACGGCTCCGGCGATTTGGCGGATCATGACTTCGCCGTGGTTGAGGGTTTCAAAGACGAGGGTCGTGCGCTCGTTTTCGGTGCTTGACTTAGGGTGCCACGCGACGAGGTACTTGCCCTTGTGGTACTTGGCAAATACGGTGCGGCCGCTCACGGGGGCGCGGTTGACGTGCACGTTGAGGGGCGACATAAAAATGCTGATTTGCTTGCGCTTGCCTTGAAAGTACTCGGGTTCTTCGGCCTCTTCGATGACCACGACGGTTCCGTCGGCGGGCGCGATCACGTCGCCGGCCTCGGCGACGGTGGTGCGGGTTGGGTTCCGAAAGAACTGAAGTACCAGGCCGAGAAGGATGAGGGCAAGCACGAGGTAGGCCGATACGGCCCATTCTGGGGCGCCCAACTGGGTCAGCAGCACGTACGGAACGGCCAGGATGAGGAGGCTGACGAAAATGGTTTTGGTTCCTTCGCGGTGAAGCATATCGAGAAAGTTAAAATGTTTGGAACGCTAAGAGGACGAGGACCAGCGTGATGCTCGAGAGCAAGTAGCTGTCGAGGCGGTCGAGGAATCCGCCATGGCCCGGGAGAAAAACCCCTGAATCCTTTACGCCGGACTGGCGCTTGAAGTAGGACCCAATGAGGTCGCCGATGGGGGCGGTGGTGGCGACGACCACCGCGAGTACGACGGTAAGCTTGAGCGACACGTCCAGGGCGAGGTGAAAGAGGCCGAAGGCGGTTCCGACCGTAAAAAGAATGCCGGTGATTAAGCCCTCCCAGGTCTTTTTGGGCGACAGTACCGGAGCCATTGGGGTGCGGCCAAAGAGGCGTCCGCCCACGTAGGCCATGGAATCCGAGAGCCAGATGAGAATGAACACCGCGAGTATGGATTGCCCGCCGCCGACGCCCCACAACCAACCTGTGGCAAGTGCGCTGGCGAAGGTGTAGAGGAGTCCGGCCGAACGCTGGCGCGGGTTCAAATTGGGCATTCGAATGAGCTCGACGGCTACGCCCAGTAAGAGCAAAAAGAGTAGGGCGGGCGTCCAGGGCAGTCCGATGCACAAGAACGCGACAACTAGGGCATACACGAGGCCCCAGAGGCTGCGCTGCATCATAGGTCGGTGAATAGGTGGTCTTCGACGAGGAAGAAGTAGAGCTCGCGTCCCTTATTCGGGTCGACTTTGGCTTGAAGTACTGCCTCGTCGCGCTTGCCTTTGAGGGTAATAATGCTCAGGGGGCGCTGCTCGCGGTGGTACTTGTTGATGGCGGACATTCCGTCCGACAGGCTGTTCACCACCTGCGACACGCGGGCCACCACGAGGTGGATGGCGGGAAGCTGGGCGAACTTTAGTCCTTGCGTTTGGGCGTCGGTGATCATGATTCCGCCGGTTTGGGCCACTGCCGCGTGGCAGGTGGTCGCCATGGCGTCGGCCTCGAGAGGGTTGTCGTAGATCACCTGGAGGCCTGCTTGGGCAAACCACGCATGCAGTGACTTCTCAGGAACAAAAAACTGCGATTGACCGGTTTCGGCGCCTACTGCTTTGAGGTTTTCGACGACTTCGTCGGCACTGCCACAGTAAAGGAAGAGTCCGGCACTTTGGGTAAACCTGCGAACAAAAGCCAGATCTACGGGATCGGTGATCCCAGCATAGGTCTTTTGTGGCTCAGAAGCCTCATCCCCAGGGGATTGGGGAGCGCCACTGAGTACGGTAAGAAATTTTCCGATCCAACCCGCCATACAGGGGTGAAAATTACGGATAATTTATACGCAATCCACCGAATGCCTTAGGCATTTTTTGCCTCTTCGCTCGGAGCCTGCGGCTCGTCGTTCCTGGCTTCTGGTTCCTGGCTCGGAGCCTGCGGCTCGTCGTTCGTGGCTTCTAGCTCCTGGCTCGGAGCCTCGGGCGTCTCGATGCTCACCTCGGGCTTGGCCTCAGAATGTGCGGCAAGGCGCTCTTCGCGGCTCATCCAAGGGCGCTCTCCGAAGATGGCGACCAAGTTGTCGCGGAAGATGACCTCTTTCGTCAGCAGTTCTTTGGCAAGGGTTTCGAGCTTGTCGCGGTTGGCGCGAAGCAATTCTTTGGCGCGCTCGTACTGGCCTTCGATGAGCTTGCTGATCTCTTCGTCGATCACCTCGGCGGTGCGCTCTGAATAGGGCTTGTCAAACTGGTATTCGTTCTGACCTGACGAATCGTAGTAGGTAATGTTTCCGATGCGCTCATTTAGACCGTAAACCGAAACCATGGCGCGGGCTTGCTTGGTGACCTTTTCAAGATCGCTGAGGGCTCCGGTGGTGATGCGGCCAAAGATGACCTCTTCGGCGGCGCGTCCACCCATGGTGGCGCACATCTCGTCGAGCATTTGGTCTTTAGAGGTCAATTGGCGCTCTTCGGGCAGGTACCAGGCGGCACCTAATGAACGTCCGCGCGGAACAATTGTCACCTTAACCAACGGAGAGGCGTGCTCGAGCAGCCAGCTCACGGTGGCGTGTCCCGACTCGTGGTACGCGATTACTTCTTTTTCTTCAGGGGTAATGAACTTGGACTTCTTTTCGAGCCCGCCGACGATGCGGTCCACGGCATCCAAAAAGTCTTGCTTCTCGATGACCTTCTTGTTCTTGCGTGCGGCCACCAGGGCGGCTTCGTTGCACACGTTGGCGATGTCTGCTCCGCTAAAACCAGGGGTTTGGCGCGCGAGGAACTCGACGTCTACGTCTTCGCCAAGCTTGAGCGGGCGAAGGTGAACTTGAAAAATTTCGATGCGCTCTGAAACCTCGGGAAGGTCCACATAAATGATGCGGTCAAAACGTCCGGCACGCATGAGGGCGCGATCCAAAATGTCGGCACGGTTGGTGGCGCCCATGACGATCACGTGCTCGTTGGTTCCGAATCCGTCCATCTCGGTAAGGAGCTGGTTGAGTGTGTTTTCGCGCTCGTCGTTGCCGCCGCTAAAGGCGTTGCGGCCGCGGGCACGACCGATGGCGTCGATTTCGTCGATAAAGATGATGCTCGGCGACTTTTCTTTAGCCTGCTTGAAGAGGTCGCGCACACGGCTGGCGCCGACACCCACAAACATTTCGACAAAGTCGGAACCACTCAGTGAGAAGAACGGAACCTTTGCCTCTCCGGCTACGGCCTTGGCGAGGAGGGTTTTACCGGTTCCCGGAGGCCCGCTCAGCAGCACGCCCTTGGGGATTTTACCGCCGAGGTCGGTGTATTTTTTGGGGTTCTTCAAGAAGTCGACGACTTCGAGGACTTCGTCTTTGGCTCCGTCGAGGCCAGCAACGTCTTTGAACGTGATTTTTACCGCGTTGTCGGCGTCAAACATTTGCGCACGGCTCTTGCCGATGTTGAAAATTTGTCCGCCAGGGCCGCCTGCACCGCCACCGCCCATGCGGCGCATGAGGAAGAACCACAGTGCAGCAAACAGCAAAATCGGAACCAGCCACGCAAGCGCTTCGCCCCAGTAGTTGGGCTCGTCTTTGTACTCTACGCTGACTTCTCCGAGGTCGGGATTCTGTGCGTAAAAGCGTTCCATCGCGCGGTCAAACGATTCCGCAGGCATTTCAAATACGTAGTGCGGACCCTGATTGGGCGCGTCTCCAATCGAAGTTTTGGCCAATTCCTCGTACTCTTTGACGGCCGCCAGCGTGTCGGCCTTGATGAATACGTAGACTTCTTTGCTGTTGACCACCTTGACGCGGTCGACGTGGCCGCGCTGAATGCGCGTGCTCAGCTCGTTAAAGTTCGAGGGTTCGGTTTGGGTTCCGAACTGGCTCTGAGCGAATTGAAGCCCAAGCAGTCCGACAAAGACCGCAATGTAAATCCAGCTAAAGTTGAATTTGGGGAGGCCGCCCTTGGGCGCAGGCCCGGGCTTTGGGCCCTTGTTCTTTTTGCTCATCAGTAGTTAAACAGCTTCAACGAGGTATTGTTGCGGAAGCGCCACCGAGGGTGCATCTGCCCATAATCCTTCAAGATCATAAAAAGCGCGGGCTTCGCGCTGAAAGAGGTGTACTACGGTCGAGACGTAGTCCATAAGCACCCACTCAGACTGCTGGGCGCCTTCGACGTGCCACGGCTTGTCGTTGGCTTCCTCGCGGACGCGTTTGTGTACCGCATCGGCCATCGCGTTGACCTGGGTGGTGGATTGCGCCTCAGCGACAATAAAAAAGTCGCACACGGCGTTGTCGAGCCCGCGAAGGTCGAGTAGTACGAGGTTTTCGCCCTTGATGTCGCTCACGCCTTCGATGGCGCTGCGTACAATCTGGGGAAGTTCAGCAAACGTTGCAGTCATTCGGTAAAATTACCCGCGGTTAAGCACAATTTGGGTGCCAATTTCTGAATGTGGCGGAATTGCCGCCGAATTCGCCGCATTTTTGCAGAATGCCGCCCGCAATAGATACTATTAAGCACATCAAATTCAGCGAGTTGCCCTCCACTCAGGCTTGGGCGCACGCGAATTCCGACCAGTGGAATCAGGCCGGATGGACTGCCATAACGGCAGGTGCGCAGACCGAGGGGCGTGGCAGTGGCGGAACCCACTGGGCCGACATTCCCCATTCGAGCTTGCTTATGACCCTCGTGAGCCCCGCGCTGCAGTGGACGGCGTCCTACGTGTTTGTGCGCCACGCGCAGGCCTCGCTCACGGTGGCTGAATGGCTCGAGTCCCGCGGGTACGCCGTGCAGCTCAAGTGGCCAAACGACCTGTACCTCAGTGGGCAGAAGTTGGGCGGATTCCTCACCGAAGCCTACTGGCAAGGCGGCATGTGCACGCGCTGGTTTCTCGGAATCGGCATCAACGTCACGCAAGCACCAGAGGGCTGCGCCTGGCTACCGGGCCTTGGACTGGACGGAATGGCCGAGCAGCTGGCGGCCCTACTTGCGTCGCACCTCGAGTCTCCCGTCGGGTCTGATGTTTTGGATCGCTACGCATCCAAGCTGCTCGGCTGGCGCCAACTCAATCGCTTTCGCGACCGGTCCTCGGGCGAAACCTTTGCCGCTACGCCCAAATTCCTATCTCCGGATGGCCGCCTCGGAATCCAACTCGAGCACGGAAGCGTCCGCTGGGTGGGTCACAAGGAGTTGGAGTGGCTGGTTGGCGAGGTTGGCTGAGGTTGGCGAGGTTGGCAAGGTTGGCTGAGATTAGCGAGGCTGGCTCGTTTGTTTCTAGTTTCTAGTTACTTGTGGCGCCACCGTTGCGAAGGAGAAACAAGGAGGTAGCGGCCTCAAAGCCTTGAGCGCAAACAAGAGGCGAGAAGCAACGTGTGCGTCAAAGGTGTCAACGAGAAGCAAGGAGCAAGTAACTGCGAGCGCCTTTGGCGCGAGCGCAACTACCCCTTAGCGTCACTCCACCCCTTGGGGTCGAGGCGCCAGCCCGAGAGGGCTTCGAGTTCGGTTTGGGTCAAGGTTCCGCGCGACTGAGCAGCCTTAAGAAGGTGGTCGTAGTCGCTCAAGGTGCGGAGCTTGCAGTCGGCAGCCGTGAATGCCTCGCTGGCGGCGGGGAAGCCGTAGGTGAAGATGGCAGCCATTCCGAGGACGTGGGCACCGGCGTCACGAAGTGCGTCCACTGCTTGGAGCGAAGATTTGCCGGTTGAGATGAGGTCTTCGATAACCACCACGCGGGCGTTTTTGGGCAATTCGCCTTCGATGAGGTTTTGGCGGCCGTGCTCTTTGGGCGCCGAACGAACGTAGACCATTGGTAGGTCGAGTTCTTGAGCGACGAGGGCGGCGAGGGCGATGGCGCCCGTGGCTACTCCGGCGATGGCTTCTACGGCAGGGTACTGATCTTGGATCAGTGAAGCCATTTGCTCGCGCAAGTACGTGCGGACGCGCGGATGCGACAGGGTGACGCGGTTGTCGCAGTAAATCGGCGACTTGAGTCCAGAGGCCCAGGTAAAGGGTTCGTCGGGACGCAGTGAAACGGCTTTAATTTGCAGTAAGAGTCCGGCCAATGTTTCGGCCGACGTAGCTTCAAAAATCATGGCGCAAAAGTACAGCGAGCAACCCGTCACTGCGGCGGGCGGATGGGTAGAAAATTCATTCGGAGAGGTTCTATGGATCCACCGTTTGGGTCAGTGGGACCTGCCGAAGGGTAAGTTGGAGCCCGGGGAGGCCATTGACGAATGCGCCGTGCGCGAGGTCGAAGAGGAGTGCGGAATCGGCGGAATTACCTTGGGATCAAAACTTTGCGATACGCTGCACCGCTACGAGATGAAGGGTGTGGCGTACGTCAAGACGACGCACTGGTTCCGAATGAAGGTGGACGGAAGGCCCGAATTGACGCCCCAAACCGAGGAGGGCATTGAGGACGTGCGCTGGATGGCCGAAGCAGAGTGGCGCGAGGCCGCGAAGGATACCTACGCGACGATTCAGGAAGTGATGCGCACCGCGCTGGGCACGAAGAGCGTGTAGTCTCCGCCGTAGCGAATGACTTCGCGCACGTGGCTTGAGGCAATATAGGCGTAGCGAGCCCGTGTCTGAAAGAACACGGTTTCGATGTGGGGTTCGAGTTCGCGGTTGGTTTGGGCGATGGCTTTTTCGAATTCGAAGTCGGCGGGGTTGCGCAGTCCTCGTACCATATAGTGGGCATCCAGCGACTTGGCAAACGTGATGGTGAGGCCTTCGTAGCTCGCCACCTCAACGTGGGGCAGGTCGGCAAAGGATTCGCGGATCCAGGCCATGCGCTGCTCGAGCGAGAACATGTACTTTTTGTCGGTATTCACGCCGATTCCCACGACCAGTCGGTCAAAGAGTGGCGCGGCACGGCGCACGACGTCTTCGTGGCCGAGGGTGAGGGGATCAAAAGATCCGGGGAACAGCGCGGTCTTCATGGCGGTTGAGGGTGGATTCGGCGAGGTCCGTGGCAAAGCTTCGCATTGAGATTCCGGCCGCGGCGAGCTGGCGCGGAACAATGCTCTCTGCGCTCATTCCAGGGATGGTGTTGATTTCGATCAGGACGGGGGCGGTTCCGTCGGCGGGAAGGATGAAGTCGGCGCGCACAAATCCGCGAAGCGCCATGCCTTCGACGAGGCGCTGGGTGGCGCGGCGAACGGCTTCGGCGGCGGAATCTGCGATGCGGGCCGGCGTAATTTCTTCAGAGGCGCCCTGGTACTTGGCTTCGAAGTCAAAGAAGGCCTTTTTGGGTACGATTTCGGTGATGCCGAGGATGCGGATCCCGTCCGGGGCGACGAAGGCGCCGCAGCCCAGTTCGGTTCCGACGACGCCCTGTTCGACGACGAGTTCGTCGTCTTCGTGCCACGCGAAGTCGCGGGCCTCAGGCCACTCGTGGGCTGACGTGATTCGGGTCACACCGTAGCTGGAACCGCTGCGGCAAGGTTTGACAAAGAGGGGGTAGGTCTGGGTGGCCAAGAAGTCGTGGACGGCCGACTCGTCGGCTCCGCGCCGAAGGTGAACCGACGGCATCACTCGAACACCCAAGCGCTGGGCGACGGCGTTGGTCCACAGCTTGTGAAAGGTGAGCGCCGAGGCGGCGGGACTGCAGCTCGAGTAGGGGATGCCGGCTTGCTCCCAGGCCATAGCGAGGGTGCCGTCTTCGCCCGGGTGGCCGTGGATGAGGTTGAGGATGGCGTCGATACGCCGCTCGGTTCCGTCGATGTCAATGATCGTCCAGGTACGGTCGCTAAAGCGCAGGGGCAGGCCTGAGGCGTCGAATGCCTTCCACCCGTCGCCGGGGTGCAGTTCGAGGCGCACGGGGTCGTAGCGCACGGGGTCGAGGACGTCAAATACGTGGCTTCCGCTCAGGAGCGAGATGCCGAATTCACTAGAGTAGCCGCCCATGGCTACGGCAACAAGGGGACGCATGGGCCAAAGATAGATGCCTCGGACTACCTTTGTGCCAATGGGCAATCTGTGGCTGTTTCTTAAAAGCAAGACGTTCGCGGTCAACGCGGTGCTGGCGCTGCTGTTTTTTATCGTTTTGGGCATGTCGGCCCAATCCATTCTTAAATGGGTAACGGGGTTTGGCGAGGTGCAAACGGTTCCGGATTTAAGCGGAATGAGTTTGGAGGACGCCCAGTCTGCGCTTGCGGAACTTGAGTTGGAAGGTGTTTTACTGGATTCCGCCATGTACCGGCGCGAGCTGCGCCCCCGCGAGGTGTACCAGCAGTACCCGGTCGCCGGAGCCGTCGTGAAGGCCGGCCGCCAAGTGATGCTTACGATCAACCGGTCGCGGCCCGAATTGGTGCGCCTGCCGGCCATTAAAGAGCGCACGTTGGCGCGTGCCGAACTCGACCTTCGTTCGCGCGGATTGTACGTTTCAGACATTCAGTACGTTCCTGATGTAACCGACGGTTTGGTTTTGGAAGTGGAATACAACGGACGCCCCCTTGAAGCAGGCAGCCGCGTTCGCAAGGGCGCCGGACTCACGCTGCGTGTGGGCATGCGAAGCGGCGACCTCACGCAAGCCGTGCCCGATGTGACCGGCCTCAGCTACGGCGAGGCCAAGGCACTGCTGCAGCTTTCGGGTCTCGGAATCCAGTGGATGGAAGGCGATACGACCTCTGCAGCTATTCAGTCCCAGAGCCCGGTGAACTCCAACGGCGCGCCCGCGCTTCCTGCCCAGGCTAAAGTTCGCGTATGGCTCAAGTAAGAGCTTGGTTTGTGGGCCTTTGGCTGGTGGCGATTGCGGCATCTGCCCAGCCCGTCGAGCAGGCCCTGGTGCCTTGGGGTGGGGCGGCTACGCACACGTTTCAGTCGTTTAAAACGTTTTCAGACACGTTAAGCCTGCCGCTGAGTGCGGGCTTTGACCACCGAATTCCTTCGGGGTGGACCTCGCGCGGGGTCCAGGTGTCACAAACCATGGCGCGCAAGCCCTTGAGCCTTGGGGTCGCTGTATTTGACGGAATTTCGGCCAGCGGTGCGCCCTACCGACCCGGCCTGCTGTCCACTGACACGATTGGCGACGCGCTGTACAGCCCGTGGTTTGCGGCTCCGTCGGGGGCGGTGCTCGGGTTTCGCGTGCAGCAGGGCGGCTTTGGCGACCCGTGCGAGTCCAGCGACAGCCTGGTGGTGCACGCTTGGAGCAGCACCGATACCGCGTGGGTACGTATGGGCGGAATCCGAGGTGGACTCGCCGACGACCGCTGGAAGGCCTACACGTTCGCGGTTCCGGCCAACGGATCCTCGGCGACCCGAGTGCGCATCGGCCGTCACGGAGCCCCTTCTGGCGCCTTTGATGTGTTTTTGGTGGACTACCTCGAGCTCAGCGCCACGCAGGGCTTGGGCGATTCCGCCTTGTTTGACCCGACGTGGATTATGCCTCCGGCCCGACTGCTCAACGTCTACCGCGAGGTGCCGTGGTTTCACTACAACCGGGTACTGCTCGAGCGCGATTCGGTGCGCACGCCCTACCGACGCAACGGCATCGTTCCGGTGGGCGGATGGCAGCTCAACCTCGGCAAGTTGAGTTGGACGGACGCTACAGGCACCGTCCTGCAGAGCCGCCTGACAGTTCCGGTCGTGTCAAACCTGCTGCACAACGTGGCGACCCCGTTTAATTTGGCGCTCAACCGCCCGCAACTTATTCCTACAGGGCCCTTTGTCTGGAACCTCGCCTACTGGTTTGACGGCGAAGCCGTGGGCGACCGCAGCAACGACACCGCCCGAATTCGAATCGCGTGCGACCAGCGCTACGTAGTCGACGACGGCAGCATCGAGCGCGGCTACGGAGTGGCCCAAGGCGTCGAACCCCGCTGGGCCCAACGCTACCAGTTTTTGCAGGCCGATACCTTGCGCGGAATGGACCTCGAGTGGATTCCCGCCGGCCCACAGGGCGAGGGTGAGCGCTTTCGCCTCGGGGTCTGGACCATCGATACCGCCGGCTTCCCGGGCGATCCCATCTACGTGAGCGATTCGCTCTACGAGGTGGCTTGGAACTACACCGGCCAGCTCGGCCGCCACTACGTGCTTGACACGTTGGGACTTGTGGTGCCGCGCGACGTTTACCTCGGAGTCGTCATGGAGACCTCAAATTCGGACCAGGGCATGCCCCGCGCCGTGCTGGGCCTTGACGTGCACACCAGCGCCACCAAGGCATTTGGCGAGGTGGGCGAGTGGTTTTTGAGCCAGCTTCCGGGGGCGTTGGCCCTTCGTCCGTTCTTTCGCGGAACCCCCGGCGACCTCAGCACCCGCGAGCCCCAGCGCTCCGTCGGTTTGACCGTGGCTCCCCAGCCCGCAATCGATTGGGCGGTGGTCCACGGGACAGGACTCCGCCTAGAGGTGCTCAATGCGCTGGGTTCTGCCGTCGCAACTGCTGCGCGCCCCGACGCTTCTCAGCCTTGGAATCTAGACCTTCGCGGCCTGCCCGCAGGGCTGTACCTGATTCGAAGCGATTCTGGCCACGTAACCCGACTGATTAAGCAGTGATCGAGTTCGACGACGAGCTCGAAGAGGGCGCTGGCACCGAAGAGGAACTCTACGTTCACCACCGGTTTGTGGCCGACGCGGGCCAAAAGCCGCTGCGCGTCGATAAATTCCTTTACAATTTTCTCGAGAAAACCTCGCGCAACCGCATTCAGAAGGCGGCCGAGGCCGGAGCCATTCGCGTCGACGGCCTGCCCGTCAAGTCGAACCACCGGGTGAAGGCCGGCGAAGAGGTTACGCTGGTGCTGGCGCAGCCTCCGCGCGAATTTGTGCTCGAGGCCGAGCCCATCGACCTCAACGTCGTCTACCTCGACGACGACCTCGCGGTGATCAACAAGCCCGCGGGCATGGTGGTGCACCCGGCATTTGGCCACTTTACTGGAACCCTCGTGCACGGCCTCCTCTACCTCTTTCAGAATTTGCCCGGCGCGAGCGGCGAAGTGCGGCCCGGCTTAGTGCACCGCATCGACAAGGACACCTCAGGCCTGCTGGTCGTGGCCCGAACCGACTACGCGCTCGCCTTTTTGGCGAAGCAGTTTGCCGACCACAGCTGCGACCGCGAGTACCACGCCCTGGTGTGGGGCAATGTGCGCGAGGACCGCGGAACCGTGACCGGCCACATCGGACGCTCGCTGCAGGACCGCAAGGTGCAGGCGATTTTTCCCGACGGCAAGCACGGAAAGCACGCCGTCACCCACTACGAGGTGCTGGAGCGCTACCACTTTGCCACGCTCGTGGCCTGCCGGCTTGAAACGGGCCGCACCCACCAAATCAGGGTGCACATGAAGTACTTGGGGCATCCGCTGGTCGGCGATGCGGTCTACGGAGGCGATAAGGCTCCGCACCGTCCCGAGCTGCCCAAGTTTGCGCAGTTCGCCCACAAGACGCTTGAAATGCTTCCGCGCCAAGCGCTGCACGCGCGGCTACTCGGTTTTGAGCACCCCTCGCGGCCTGGCGAACGCCTCGTGTTTGAGGCTCCGCTGCCCGACGACATGCAGGCGGTGCTGGAGCGGTTTCGGCGCTATGCTAGCTGCTAGTTACTAGTTGCTCGCTTCCTCGTACAGCCCCTCGTACTGCTCGGCGTACATCTGCAAGATGGGCTTGCGGCGCAGCTTTAGGGTGGGGGTTACGTGGCCTGCGGC
>CAYYWL010000009.1:0-8792 GCA_964475135.1 uncultured Owenweeksia sp. | reverse complement strand
CACTGCTCGATGAAGGGCGACATTTTGAAGGCGTTTTCCATGGCCTGGGGCGTGATGTACTTGCCTCCGGCGGTCTTGAAAATTTCTTTCTTGCGGTCGGTGATGCGCAGGTAGCCCTCAGCGTCGAATTCGCCGATGTCTCCGGTGCGGAACCATCCGTCTTCAGTCATCACCTCGGCGGTGAGGTCGGGGCGGTTGTAGTAGCCCATCATGACGTTGGGGCCCTTGGCGAGGATCTCGCCGTCGGCGTCCAGCTTGAGTTCGACGCCGTCGATGGCGGTTCCGACGGTGCCCAGCTTATGGCCTTGGCCGGTGGGCAGGTTGACGGCCAATATGGGCGAGGTTTCGGTGAGTCCGTAGCCCTCTTGTACGTTGATGCCGGCTCCGGCAAAGATGCGAGCGAGCTTGGGGTTGAGCGCGGCGGCTCCGCTGGCGACGGCCAAGGTTTCGCCACCCAGCGCCTCTTGCCACTTGCTAAAGATCAGCTTGCGGGCCAGCTTGAGCTGGGCGTAGTAGAGTGGGCTCAGGCCCTCGTGCTCGTAGCGCTCGGCCAGTCCGACGGCCCAGAAAAAGAGTCCGCGCTTGATGCCGGTCAGGGCCTTGCCCTTGTCCATGATTTTGTCGTACACCTTCTCGAGCAGGCGCGGAACCGCCGTAAACACCTGCGGATGCACCTCGCGCAGGTTGTCTCCGATGGTTTCCATCGATTCAGCGAAGTAGACGCCCACGCCGTTGGTGAGGTAGACGTAGACACACACGCGTTCGTAGCTGTGGCACAAGGGCAAGAAGCTCAGGGCTTTGCCGGTGGGGCCGACGGGCAGGCGCGAGGCCCCTGCGACCGCGTTCGAGGCGATGTTGCGGTGGCTCAGCATGACGCCTTTGGGGGTGCCGGTGGTTCCGGACGTGTAAATCAGCGTGGCCAGGTCCTCTTCGCGCACGGCGGCCTTGCGGGCCTCGAGTTCGGCACAGTGGGCGTCGGTGGCGCGGGCCACGACGTCGTCAAGGCAGGCGGAACCTTCGGTCGGCGTAAACGTGAACACGCCTTCGAGGCTGGGCACGTCGGCGCGCAGCGCCTCCATCTTGTCGCGGAGCTCTGGGTCGCTCACAAAGCAAAAACGCACTCCGGCATCGTTCAAAATGAACGTGTAGTCGGCCTGCGAAATCGTCGGGTACATCGGCACGTCCACGCCGCCCGCGCTGAGGATGGCTTGGTCGCAGAGGTTCCACTCGGTGCGGTTGGTGGTCGAAATGATTCCGACGCGGTCGCCCGGCTTGAGGCCGAGGTCGATGAGCCCGCAGGCCAGTTTCTCGGCCTTGGCAATGAATTCGGTGGTCGACATCGACTGCCACTGGCCGTTGACTTTGGTGTTGAGTGCGTCGGGGCGCGGATGCTTTGCCGCCGCGTAGTGGGCGAAATCAAAAAGGCGTTTGGGTGCGTTCATGCGTGAATGCTCGTAAGTTACTTGCGGCGCTCGCCGTGGATCCACACCTGGGTTGGCGAGGTCTGCGGGAGGGCCATGGGGGTTAATTCGTTTAGGTTTACCTCAAAGATGGTGAAGTCCGCCCAATTTCCAATGCGGATTTCGCCGCGGTCGGACTCCTGAAAGGCAGCGCGGGCGGCGTCTGCAGTCATTCCCTTCAGGGTTTGAGCCAAGGTCAGGGCGTTTTCGATCTGAAAACCCTCGGCTGGGTGGCCGTCCAATGCGCGTCGGGCCGTAGCGGCCAAAATCGTGTACATCGGGTTGGGGTGCTCGATTGGGAAGTCGGTTCCGAGCGGAATCCATCCGCCGTTTGCCTCGCGCAGCGCCCGGTAGGCGTAGGCGTGCGGCATGCGGTCGGGCCCCAAGCGGTCTGGCGCCCAATCCATATCACTCGTCGCATGGGTGGGCTGCACCGACGGAACAATGCCATTGCCAAAGAGGATCTGGTCTTCGGGACTCACCACTTGGGCGTGCTCGACGCGCCAGCGCAGGTCTTTTTTTGCGGCTGGGGCGCTGAGGGCTTCGCGGTACACATTGATGATGAGGTGGTTGGCGGAATCTCCGATGGCGTGCGTGTTCATCTGCCACCCGGCCTTGGCGAGGCGGTCGGCGGCGGCCTTTAGGTACTTGGTGCCGCGAAGGGCCAGCCCAAAGTGGTCGTGGCGGTCGTGGTAGGGAGCGCGCAAGAGGGCTCCGCGGCTGCCCAACGCGCCGTCGCTGTAGAACTTAAAGCTTCGCACCGATAGCCAGTCGGTCTCGAGGGGGCCGCGGTTCAGCCAGTGGTCGAGGGCTTCGGGGCTCTCGGCGACCATGACGTACAGGGGCATGCGCAGCGTTCCGGCCTGCTGAAGGCTGTCGATCAGCATGATGTCGCCAGTGGGCAGTCCTGCATCGTGCACGCCAGTCAGGCCGAGATCCACGCACCAGCGCTCGGCGGCCTGCAGGTAGCGGATTTTTTCTTCACGCGAAGGCTCGGCGATGCGCAGTAGGGTTTCGGCGTTGTCGACCAGAACTCCAGTGGGTTTGCCGGCGGCTAGAAGGATTTCGCCTCCGTCGATGCGGGTGGCGGCAGTGATTCCGGACTGGGTTAGGGCGACTTGGTTGCAGACCACCGCGTGGCCGTCGATGCGCGAAAGAACGATGGGCTTGTCGGTGAGCCCGTCGAGATCTCGGGACGTGGGCCATGCCTTGTCAGCCCAGTCGTTTTGGTCCCATCCGCGGCCGCGCACCACGGCGACCTCGGGGTGGTCGGCGACGTACTGGCGTACGCGGTCGACGCACTCGGCCCAGCTGCGGGTTCCGACCAAGTCCACCGTCTCAAGGGCCTGGCCAAGCGCCAGAAAGTGGGCGTGGGCGTCAATGAATCCAGGGTAGACGAACGACCCGCTGAGGTCGGTGGTGTCGCGGGCCGCAGGAACGGCCGCGGTAGCCGGAACCACCGCCGCAATCCGCCCGTCGCGCAGGGCGAGGTGCACCGATCGGTAGCTGAGGCTGTCCCCGTGAAATTCCGCGATGCGGGCATTCGTCAGAACGGCGTCAAACTCAGGTGCCGTGCTGCAGGCCGCAAAAAGCCCAAAAATTCCGAGTAAAAGGGGGGAGTAAACTGCCTTCATAGCCGCAAGGTAGGCAGCCGCCGCCGTACCTTCGCGCCTCAAACGACGCGCATGGAATCAACTGCCCTTACTACCGTAGCCCAAGCCCAAGAGCTCGGCCTTTTGCCCGAAGAATTTGACGCGATTTGTACGCGCCTCGGACGCGTGCCCAACTTCACCGAGCTCAGCATGTATTCGGTGATGTGGAGCGAGCACTGCTCGTACAAAAACTCGATTGTGTGGCTAAAGACGTTGCCCAAAGAGGGTCCGCATATGCTCGCCAAGGCCGGCGAAGAGAATGCCGGGCTAGTCGACATTGGCGACGGACTTGCTTGCGCGTTTAAGATTGAGTCGCACAACCACCCTTCAGCGGTAGAGCCCTATCAGGGCGCCGCGACCGGCGTGGGCGGAATCAACCGCGACATTTTCACGATGGGTGCCCGTCCGATTGCGCAGCTGAACTCGCTGCGCTTCGGGAATCCGAACACCGACCGCACCAAGTGGCTGGTCAACGGGGTGGTCAAGGGAATTGGCGACTACGGCAACAGCTTCGGAATTCCGACGGTTGGAGGCGAAGTCTACTTTGACGACTGCTACGAGCAGAATCCGCTCGTAAACGCGTTTTCGGCCGGAATCGTCAAGGTGGGCGGCCAAATCAGCGCCAAAGCGCGCGGCGTGGGCAACCCCGTGTACATCGTCGGTTCGTCAACAGGTCGCGACGGCATCCACGGAGCCGCATTCGCATCCAAAGATTTGAGCGAAGACTCGGCCAACGACATTCCGTCAGTACAGGTGGGCGACCCTTTTCAAGAGAAGTTGCTCCTCGAGGCGACCATGGAACTCGCCGATACCGGAGCCGTCATGGGCATGCAGGACATGGGTGCCGCGGGCATCACCTGCTCGACCACAGAAATGAGTGCGGGCGGAAACGTCGGCATGACGATTCATCTCGACCGCGTTCCGACCCGCCAGGCCGGTATGCACCCCTGGGAAATCCTGCTTTCGGAGTCTCAAGAGCGCATGCTCGTCGTAGTTCAGAAGGGCCGCGAGGCCGAGGTAGAGGCCATTTTTGACAAGTGGGACATTCACTGCGCCCTCATCGGTGAGGTGACCGCGGGCCCCAACGTGCAGTACTACTGGCACGGTGAGCTGATCGGAGACCTCCCGGCCGAGCACCTCGTGCTGGGTGGCGGAGCGCCCGTTTACCACCGCGAGTGGTCAGAGCCCGCGTACTACGCCGAGTACCAAAAATTCAACGTGGACAGCGTGCCCGTGCCTGCCGACCTCAAGGCCGTGGCCGAGCGCGTGGTGGCGCTTCCGAACATCGCGTCAAAGCGCTGGATCTACGAGCAGTACGATTCAATGGTCGGAACCATCAACCGCTCGACCAACGACGCCAGCGACGCGTCCATCGTCAATTTGCGCGGAACCAATCGTGCCCTCGCCATGACCGTAGACTGCAACAGCCGCTACGTGCATGCCGACCCCGAGGTAGGCGCCATGATCGCCGTGGCCGAGAACGCCCGCAACATCACCTGCTCGGGCGGAACCCCCAGCGCCATCACCAACTGCCTCAACTTTGGCAACCCCTACAACCCCGAGGTGTACTGGCAGTTTGTCGGATCCATCAAGGGGATGGGCAAGGCCTGCTTGAAGTTCGAGACCCCCGTAACCGGCGGCAACGTGAGCTTTTACAACCAGACGGCCATCGGAAACAAGGTTGAGCCCGTGTTCCCGACTCCAACGATTGCCATGATCGGCCTGGTCGACGACGTCAAGCACGTGACCACCCTCGGGTTCAAGTCCAAGGGCGACTTGATCTACATGATCGGCAGCAGCCGCAACGACCTTGCCTCGAGCCAGTACCTGGTGCACGAGCACGGAATCACGGCCTCGCCCGCTCCGTACTTTGACCTCGATGAGGAATACGTAGTACAGCGCCAAGTGGCCGAGTTGATTCGCGAAGGCGTGGTGGCTTCGGCCCACGACGTGTCTGAAGGTGGACTCTTCGTGACCCTGCTTGAATCCGCTATGGCCGGAGGTCTTGGCTTTGACCTTACCACCGACGCCGAGATTCGTCCCGACGCCTTCTTGTTTGGCGAAGCTCAGAGCCGCATCGTGGTGAGTGTTCACCCCGAAGACGAAGAGCGCTTTTTAGACATCATGATGCGCAACGGAGTAGAATTCGACCTTTTGGGCCACGTGACCAAAGGTTCGGTGCGCGTTGACGACGAAGACTGGGGAATGGTTTCAGACTACCGCCAGCGCTACGACAATGCGTTGAATTTCAGCTCGAAGAGCTAAGGAGTACCGTACGTCGTAAATAATAAGGGCCTCCCCACGGGAGGCCCTTATTGTTTTAAAACTTAGGGTAACCCGACTAACGAAGCTTCGCCCCGCAGTGCTTTTCGGCTCCCTCGAGCATGCGCTTTACAGCTCCCTCAACCTGCTGGTCTTGAAGTGTTTTGCTTGAATCCCTAAAGGTGAGGCGAACTCCGTACGACATCGTGCCTTCGGGCAGTCCTTTGCCTTGGTACACATCAAACAGTTCAATCGCTTCAAGCGTTTTCACCGGGGCGGACTTGAGCCCTTCGACCAGCGTTCCGTAGGCAGTGCCCACGGGGACCACCAAGGCCAAGTCGCGCACCATTTTGGGGAACTTCGGAGGCTCGACATAGGCCGTACGCACTTTTTGGGCGGCTTCGACCACGGCGTCCCACTGCACGAGGGCAGCGAGCACAGGCTTGTCGACGTCGGTGGCCGCTAGGGCATGGGCGTCGGGCCATCCGAGGTAGGCAAGGGCGGTTCCGTCCGGGCCGAGCAGGTCGAGACGGCCAGACCAAAATCCGGCCACGTCGCCGCCGGGTCGCTCGGTGAACGAAATTCCGAGGCGCTGAAGCAAGCCAGTTACAAGGCCTTTGAGCACCCCAAATGAGGCCGAGGTGTTGGGGCGGCTGTAGTGCGCGTCGGGGTAGGCGCCGCAGATCCAAATGCCGAGCTCTGCCGACTCGTAGCGGCCCTCGGCCGTCTGGCCGTAGCGGCGTCCGAACTCAAAAATGGCCAAGCGGTCCTCTTGGCGCTTGAGGTTGTAGGATATGGTTTCGAGCCCGCTGTACAGCAGAGTGGGGCGCATCACGCCGAGGTCCTGGCTGAGCGGGTTCAGCACGTGCACAATTTCTTCGGCCGGAATCGATGGATGCTCGGCAAACCATGCCGCGCGGGTCAGCGACAAATTCATGACCTCATTGAGGCCCTGAGCCACGAGGTAGTCGGCGGCCACGCGGCGAAGCGATTCGGCATTGCGGCGGGGTTCGGGCTGGCTGCGCACGCGTAGGCCTTCGGGCTCGGCGAGGTTGTTGAATCCCCAGATGCGCAAAAGTTCTTCGGCTACGTCGGCTTCGCGGCGCACGTCCCAGCGGTAGACGGGCAAGCCAAGGGTCCACAGGTCGCCCTTCTGGGCTACCACGTCGATGTCGAGCGATTCGAGAATCCCTTCGCACACCTCGTCAGGCAGTCGTTCGCCGAGCAGGCGCCCGATGCGGTCCATCGAAACTTCGAGGGTAGGGGCCACAAACCGTGGGTCGTTGGCGCGCTCCCAGTCAAGGCCTTCAATACGCGCTTCGGGGAACTGGGCTTCGATCAGCGTCCAAAAAAGTTCAAGGGCGGCGAGGCCCATGGCGGGGTCTACGCCGCGCTCGTAGCGAAAGCTGGCGTCAGTGTTCAGACCGTGGCGGCGGGCCATGGCGCGGGTCACGACGGGGTCAAACCACGCGGATTCCACGACGACCGAGGTGGTCGAAGCCGAAACGCCAGAGGTTTGGCCTCCGAACACTCCGGCCAGGCACATGGCCTCGGTGGCGTTTGCAATCACTTGGTCGTCAGGGTGCAGCGTCCGCACAACGCCGTCAAGCGTGGTCAAGGTTTCGCCCGTGTGGGCACGGCGAACCACGATGCTTCCGCCAACTGAAGTAGCGTCAAAGCAGTGCAGGGGGTGGCCAAGGGCGTGCATCGCGTAGTTCGTGGCGTCGACCAGCGCGTTGATGGGGTTGAGGCCAATGGCCTTGAGGCGCTGCTGGATGGGTTCGGCCGAGGGTTGGCTTCCGACCACGCCGGTGATTTTCAAGGCTCCGTACTGGGGGCAGGCGGCGGAATCTTCGACGCGTACCGCAGTGGCCCCGCTTGCAGTACTGCTGAGGTCCACCGTGGTGGGCTCGGTCCACATCACGTCCTGGCCGTCGCGCAGCAGTGAGGCGCGCAGGTCGCGGGCCACTCCGTAGTGGCTCATGGCGTCCATGCGGTTGGGGGTCAGGCCGATTTCGAGCACGTGGTCGCTCTCGAGGCCCAGGTATTCGGCCATGGGCTGACCGACGGGAGCGTCGGGGCGCAGCACCATGATTCCGGCGTGGTCGTCGCTGAGGCCAAGTTCGTCTTCAGCGCAAACCATGCCTTCAGAGGGCTCGCCGCGCAGTGCGGATTTCTTGATCACTAAAGGTTTGTCGCTGCCGACGGGGAAGAGTTCGGCTCCGACGGTGGCTACGGCGACTTTCTGGCCTTCGGCCACGTTACTCGCGCCGCACACGATGTTCAGCCATTCCGGGGCACCTACGTCGACCTTGGTTACGCGAAGGCGGTCGGCGTTGGGGTGCTGGCGCACCTCACGGACTTCGCCGACGACGATTCCGCGCAGCCCGCCCGGAAGGGCGTCAAACACCTCGGACTTTTCAACTTCGAGTCCCGTAGCGGTAAGGCGTTCGCCAATTTCGGCAACGCTAAGTGAGGTCGGAAGGTAGTCCGAGAGCCAGTCCAATGAAATGCGCATGGCGCAAAGGTAGTTCGGTCTAGACGAGGCCGAAAATCACCGCGGCATAAAGCGCAAAGCGAATAAAACGCGTCAACGCGGCCCATAAGTACCACTGAAACCGGTACCCGACCATGCCCGCAATGGTAGAAACCAGCGGAAACGGTAGTGGGGTGACTGCCGCAAGTACTACGAGAAGCCCACCAAAACGGCGAATTTGGGTGAATTGGGTGGCGAATTTGCCGTCGACCCAGCGCTTCACTCGAGGGAGCCGATGCAGCTGCTGCCCGATTCCGTAGCTGATGACCCCGGCTAGGTAGCTAAGTGAGGCAAGGATTCCGACCATAAGCCACGGGTGCGAGAGACTCTTGGTCCAAATGATAAAGAGGTCGGGGGGGAGGATACCGACCACAATCTCGCTCGCGAACATCGTCAGCGCCACGAGGTACCAAGGCAACTGCCCCGTTACCCATTCGGCGGCCGAGGTCAAGTCAAAAACGTACTTATTGAGTGCCCAAAGTGCGATGCCAAAAAAGAGCAAGGCCCAGCCCATCTTGCGAAGCCCCTCTTTCATAAAGGTGTAGCCCCCGGTGATGATGTAAAAACGGTGCGTAAGTCGGACCGACCGCCAGAAGGGGCGAATTTTGGGCTTGGGCAGGTGCAGTCGGGGCTTCATCGGACTAAAGGTACGCCCTCACGGACCGCAGGAATCGGGCCAAAGTCACATTGCCTCGGGTGGAAGAGCTAGGCGATTCGCCCCCAGGCCATTCGGCCTCGGGCGTAGTCGCTAAATCGCGCCCTCAAGGCCGCGTGGGCAGGTTGTTCGAGCTGCGGGTCTTCGTCTACGATGCGCGCTGCGGCGCGGCGTGCCCACTCGACCAGTGGTCCGTCGTGCACCAGGTTGGCGAGCTTGTACTCCAT
>CAYYWL010000008.1:51122-57409 GCA_964475135.1 uncultured Owenweeksia sp. | reverse complement strand
GCCCACTAATCCCCCTAGTCAAAATGTTAACGCAGGACCCCTACTTCTTCTTCGAGCCTGGCTTTAAAGGCTTCATGTGCTTCAGCGCCTTTTTCATCTTCAGCTTTTGACCTCCCCCGTAGTTGGTGGTCTTTTTGTTCTTAGCCTTTTTCTCGTGAAAGGCAGCGTCGGGTCGGTCTTCGTCAGACATGCAAATGTGGATTGTCTCGTGGCCGAAAGATAGTTCCGCCCCACCCATTCGTGGGCACTACCCACAGCAACGAAGCAAACTATCGCAACGAATCGGTCTTCACCAAAAGAACCACACTCCCAGGTTGAACCGAATCGATCCGCACCACATTCGCGTGCGGCCGCTCATTAGCCAAATCCACTTCCCAACGGTACAAGCGCATCGCGTACGCGGCCAGCTCGTGGTTCAACCTCAATTCCGGAACCACATTGAACGCCGACCTGGGCTCAAACGCACCCTCAAACGTTTGGAGCGAAGCCCTAAGTTCTGCATCCCGCTCCACGCGCCGCCACGGCAATGAACTCAAGCCCACCAGCGCGATCACTCCAAGTGCCCATGCGAACTTTGAACTGCGCGCCAACTTGGTTCCGCCCCATAAATTACCCAGGCCGAGGGCCACAAAGGGCAACGAAGTAATCACGTAAAAGTCTCGCTGCTCGTGCGTTACCATAAGCGGGAGCGACGCGCTCAACCCCAACGCAAGCAACGCTAGAACCCTGCGGTCGAGCGCAGCTCGCAGTGAACCAAAACGAATACACTCCACCGCCAGCGAAGCACCAAGCAGCACCGCCCACTGCCCGAGAATCGGTCCAAGTAACCACAATCGATCCGCAGTAGTTACCGCGCGCGCTTGGGTGAAGGTCCGGACCAAGCGGTTCCCCGCGTTGCGCTCAATCGCTTCGCGGGCATCGTCCCACAACCAAAGTCCGACGGCCGCCAAACCGAGCGTCAGCAGAACGATCCCAAACCTGCGGGCCGCCGCTCCACGGGGAAGCAACCCCAGCCCGCCAACCAGCGGAAGCCACACCAACGGAAACAGTCCCTGCGGCCCCTTGAACAATGCTGCAGAGACCGTGAGCAATCCACCCAGCCACACCCAGTGAGAATGCGACATTGCGACCACCGCCCAAACCGCAAACGGAGCCATCCACATTTCTTGCACGTGGTTGCCCATGCCCCAGCTGACAAGGGGAGCCGAGCTCCACACCGCCACAGTCCAAACGGCCGATTCTCGGCCGCGCTCTGGCCACCACTTTAATTGAAGCGCACAAAGTCCCGCTGCAGTGGCAATCCAAGCCACGGCCATAAACACGCGTTCGGTCCACACGCTTCCGCCCAAAAGGCGAAAAAACAGCGACTCCATGCCTATGAACATCGGCAACTGCTCTGAATACGGAACCGGGGATGACGGTTGGTACACCGGAGCCCAAAACGTTCCCAATCCATCTGCAAGGTTCTGTGCGACGGCCGCATATATCTGCCCGTCCATAAACATGCCCTCTTGAAGCCAGTACGGAGCCACCAACCACAGCAGCACGGCACAAAGCGCAAGTAGCGCCAACCTCATCGCCTGCGCGGGGGTCGTTCACCACGATAGCCTGGTCCCGGCTGGTGAAAATCCTTGGGTCGAGGACCCTCTACCCGAGCTGTTGGGTCTCCATCGCTGTCTTTGACTGCGTCGAGCAGTTGTGCCACTTCTGCATCCGTCAATTCACGCCACGCTCCCGTCGGCAATCCTTTGTCAGTGAGGTGCATAATGCGCTTGCGCTCCAAAATCGCTACTTCGTGCCCTACGTACTCGGCCATTCGGCGAATTTGGCGGTTCAAGCCCTGAATTAAGATGATTTTGTACGCACGCGGACTAATCCGCTCAATCGTGCACGGAAGCGTCCGGGTTCCAAGCATCGGAACACCGCGGGCCATCACATCAAGCTCCGCATCTGTGATTGGGCGCCGTACCTGAACCCAATATTCCTTGGCGTGTGCATTGCCCGCCCTGAGAATTTTGTTGACGGAATCGCCGTCGTTTGTCAGCAGCAGCAAGCCCCGCGAGTCTTTGTCAAGGCGACCCACCGTAAAAATTCGCTCGGGATAGCGCACGTAATCGACCACGTTGCCGCGAATGCTTTGGTCGGTCGTCGAGGTTACGCCCTCGGGCTTGTTAAGCAGCAGGTACACAGCGCGGGGCTTGGAACTTGCCACCACCTTTTGCCCGTACACCTCCACTTCGTCGCCGTCCCGAACCGTATCTCCAAGAACCGCAACCCGACCGTTGATTCGCACGGCTCCCGCCTCAATGGCACGATCCGCCTCACGTCGGCTGCAGAGCCCGTGGCTGCTGATGTACTTATTGAGGCGGGTTCCGGATTCCATGCGGATGCGAAAGTACTTCGGTATGCTAGCAAAAGAAAGCGCCGAGCCTTGGGGCCCGGCGCTACCTTAACGTAGAACTAGATTTATTGGATGGTGATTCGCTGCACGGATGCTCCTGAAGCGGCCGGCGACAGAGGTTTAGCTGGAGAGGTCATTGGGGCAAAACTCGGGGTCTTTTTGCGCACAATGTTGAATCCAACTGAAGTACCCACGCGCCATGAATCTCCACGGCCCGGAGTCACAATAAAGAGGTTCACCGGGAAGTTCATTTTACCCGATTTAAATGTCTTACCGAATCCGAGTACCAGACCGGTTGATACCGCGAGATCTCCGCGCGAATCGAGGCGGGTAATCAAGTCTCTATTTGAGTCTGAACTGATAATAAAATCCTCACCTTGCATATAGCCTTCAGCCGTTACCGTAGTCGTGAAGTTGGGGCCCACGGCGAATTCCCATCCGGTGCGGCTGTTGCGCATACCCAAAAGCACGTTGGCGCTCGGAATTACGCGGCCGTATTCAAGTCCGGCCACCAAAGGAATGAACTCAAAGAGTGCCTGGAAGTTGCCGCTGTTGACAAACACTTGCTCGAACTGGTATCCGAACGAGGTCAGGACGGGCAAGCTGTAGCCAAACCCACCTACCTTGGGGTCGGCAGTCAAAATGGACATGCTGGGGCCAAAAACACCCGTAATGCCCAAGCGCGGACCGTTGTTGTTGATCACGGCCGTCTCTGGGTTGTTCAGCGCGCTCTCGTACTCTTCGCTGATGGTCAACTTTTTAATCAAGTTTTCGTCGTTGGCGACGGCAAGCAAATCCTTAATGGCTACTTCCATCATCGTCAAGTTTTGCTGCGGAATGTTCAGGTAGATACGGCTGGCGGATTCTGCAAAGCTGCCCTTGGCCACGTCGTACAGACGCACGGTTACGGCCACGCGGTCTCCAAGCAAATCGTAGGATCCAGTGAGCAAGTAATCGCACTTTAAGCGCTTGCCAATGTCTTCAAGGCAAATCTTTGAATAGCAGCCCTTGAGGTCTACTTGGTCGCGCTTTGAAATGTACTCAATGTCGTACTTGTCGACGATTTCGTACTTGTTGATGCGAATCAGTTCGATGGTCGCCTTATCGATAAGCTGCTGGGCATCAACGGGGTAATTCCGTACGTCAAAATCCAGTACGGCTAACGTTTTTTTCGATTCGGACTGCGCATTGAGCGTTCCGCTCAAGGCCATTGCAGTACAAAGAAGTAGTGATAGAATAGGGTTTTGCATGATCAAATTTATTGAATTCCACAAATCACTTGTAATAAAGCGGATTAACATTCGCAGTTTCTGCCTTCGAAAAAATGATATTTGGCACATTCTGCCAAATCCAGCTTGGCGCTCACGGTGAATTTTAGCGGCATGAACCTTAACCCTATGCCAGAAGCCCGCGGACTGAAGATAAGGGCTGAATTCCAACGAGCGAAGCAGCTCGGCATACCCCTAGTCATGCGCCAGTTCGCTCATGATTGGCCAGCGAATCAGTGGACGTGGGACGGCCTTTGCCGTGCTGTTGGTTCTCGGACCGCAGGCGTTCGAGGCAATGCATTTGCCAATGGTCAGTCCACTACGTTTTTCCCGAAGCCTATTGCTCAAAAACCAATCGCTGACTACTTCAGGCAACTCGAACGCAACGAGTCTTCGGACGAACGTCTTTTTGCCTTTGACCTAAGGACGAATGCTCCCAGCTTAAACCACGCCAACACTAAACGGTTTCACAAATTGGGAATTCGGGTAGCCAATGTGCCCGCATACTTTTTTGGTGCGCCCGGAAGCGATACGCGAATCCACTACGACTTTGATTGGATTGATTTGTTGCTCAGCCACTTCAAAGGGCAAAAACGTGTACTGCTTTTTGACCAGCAGCAAAATGACCGCCTATATCAGATTCCTGGGACAGTGCATTCCGCCGTTGATTTTAGCCGGCTCACGGAGTTGCGCGAGTCATTTCCAAACCTTGAGCACTTAGAAGGATACGAAGTGATTCTCGAGCCTGGCGACACGCTCTTTATCCCAAAGGGCTACTGGCACCACATCACCTACGTCACGGGTAGTTTCTCGATCACCTATCGAATTTGGCCGCAGAACCTTCAAGAATGGTTACAAACTTCATATTCTTGGTTCGTAGGTGGAACCGACATTCTACTCAATAAACTCCCGGGAATTGCTTCGTGGCAAGCTCGACGGCGTGCCATCGCATTTGAAGCGAAGTACGGCCGTCCGCTTTAATGGCTACCAAATACCTTGCGCAGTAGTTCCGTCGTGCGCTGCACGGGGTCTTGCCTAATGCGGTCTTCTTGTAGTGCAACCTCTCGAAAAAGGGCTTCGGTGGCCTTCTGGTTGACGTAGGCCACTAGGTCCGTCTGAATATCCTCGGTGCGGCCAAGCAAGCGCTTGTTTTGGTTGATGGCTTTGGCCACGGGTTCCCAGTACTTCGCAATCTCAACCTCGTCCAAAGCACTTTGTACCGTCGGACGAAATGCCGTCTGAAGAGGTTGTTCAGTCTCGCTGCGCAGGTAGCGCGTAGCGGAACCTTGTCCACCCCTAAGGATGCCCATCGCGTCACGCACCGACATCCCTACTACAGCATCGCGAAAGATGGGAAACGACTTGGCGGCTGCACGCTCAGCGCCTTCGTTGAGCTTGGTCTTGAGTTGCTCCAATTGGGGTTTGAGGGCCGCGCGAAGCACGGGACTCGCGTTAATCTTGGCTTCGAGGTCGGCAACTTCGGGTGGCAGTGCCAAACGATAAATTTCAGACTGGGCAAATCCGCCGGCAGCTCCAAGTACTGAAGACCCTTTTTGCACTCCCGCCACTAATGCCTCCTTGAGGCCATTAGCTACTTCAGTCTCTGTGAGGGTCGTTGTCGCTTTGGGCAGCAAGGACGTAGCGGCCTTGGGCACATTTAAAGGCAGTTTAACTTGAGCTTGGCACGACAGGGCCAAGATGGCAGCAGAAAGGGTTAGGATACGCATACCGGTCTGCATGCAAAGCCTGTGCCTACTCCCACACGAACAGCGGGCGGTGGGCCATCATCGCCTTGACCTTCTCACCTACACGGTGCTGCACACCCGTGTCTTCGGGGTTGCGGAGGACTTCGTCGATGAGGTCCACCACCGCTTCCATATCGGATTCCTTGAGGCCGCGCGTGGTGAGCGCGGGGGTTCCAAAGCGGATTCCGCTAGTGATAAACGGCGATTTGTCGTCGAACGGAACCATGTTTTTGTTCGCGGTAATATGAGCGGCGACAAGGGCATTTTCAGCCTGCTTTCCGGTCACGTTTTTGTTGCGAAGGTCCACGAGCATTAGATGGTTGTCGGTTCCGCCACTGACGATGTCATAGCCGCGGGCCATCATGGCCTTGGCCATCGCCTGAGCATTTTGGCGCACCTGCACGATGTAGTTGAAGTAGTTGTCGGTGAGCGCCTCTCCGTAGGCCACGGCCTTGCCCGCAATTACGTGCTCGAGCGGACCGCCTTGGATTCCAGGGAACACCGCCATGTCGAGTACGTGCGACATCATCCGGATTTCGCCTTTGGGCGTGGTCAGGCCCCAAGGGTTCTCGAAGTCCTGGCCCATCATGATCATGCCTCCACGGGGGCCACGCAAGGTCTTGTGGGTCGTAGTGGTTACAAAGTGGCAGTGCGGCATCGGGTCGTTGAGAAGTCCGCGCGCAACCAGCCCAGATGGGTGGCTGATGTCGGCAAGCAGAAGGGCACCCACCTCGTCGGCGATGCTGCGGAACTCGGCGTAGTCAATGTCGCGGCTGTAGGCGCTGGCTCCGCAAATAATCATTTTGGGCTTCTCGCGGTGGGCGATTTCGCGAATGTTGGCGTAGTTCAGTTGACCGGTCTCGCGCTCGAGGC
>CAYYWL010000008.1:43879-51022 GCA_964475135.1 uncultured Owenweeksia sp. | reverse complement strand
TGGGCGATTTCGCGAATGTTGGCGTAGTTCAGTTGACCGGTCTCGCGCTCGAGGCTGTAGAACGTGGCGCGGTAGGTTTGGCCGCTGAAGTTCACAGGCGAACCGTGCGTTAGGTGACCGCCGTGGCTAAGGTCAAACCCGAGGATGGTGTCGCCCGGCTTGAGGCACGCGAGGTAGACGGCAGCGTTGGCTTGCGACCCGCTGTGCGGCTGAACGTTGACGTACTCGGCATCAAAAAGTTCGGCGGCGCGGTTGCGTGCGAGGTCCTCGACTTGGTCTACAATTTGGCATCCGCCGTAGTAGCGCTTGCCGGGATAGCCCTCAGCATACTTGTTGGTAAGCACCGACCCGACGGCTTCCATGACGGCCGGAGAGGTGAAATTTTCAGATGCAATTAGTTCAATGCCTTCAACTTGACGTTGGTGTTCGGCAGTGATGAGGTCAAAGAGGGCGGAATCGCGGTTCATAGCATGTAACTTGGCGTAAAAATACGGCCATGGCAAGCTTTATTCCGGTTTCGGATCAATCAGATTTCAGCTTTTTCAACCTTCCGTGGGGCGCCGTGCGCTGGACCGACGGAAGCGTGCACCTCGCTACCCGCATTGGGGATACCGTGGTGAGCTTTAAAGCCCTGCGGGCTGCTGGTTTTTTGGGAGCGTTTCCCGAGCTTGACGCCGCAACGTTTAACAGATTCATCGACCGCGGTACCGCCGCTTGGTCGGCGGTTCGTGCCAAGGTTTCGGGCTTGTACGCCGAAGGTTCCGCCTGGGAATCCAACCCGAAAAGAAGCAGCTGCGAGCAACCGGCTTCTGCAGTTGAAGCGGTGATGCCCGTGCACATTGGCGACTACACAGATTTTTACGCATCGCGCCAGCACGCGACGAATGTCGGAATGATGTTTCGCGATCCTGAGAATGCGCTTCTGCCCAACTGGTTGCACCTTCCCGTAGGCTACCACGGCCGCGCCTCGACCGTGGCCGTGAGCGGAACCGACGTCGTGCGCCCCAACGGGCAGCGCAAAGGCCCCAACGACCCTGCACCCGTGTTTGGTCCGTCGGTCAAGATGGATTTTGAGCTCGAAGTAGGAATCATTCTGAAAGGCGGTCCTCGCGACGCTTCGTGGATTCCTGTAAATCAGGCCGAGGAGCACATTTTTGGACTCGTGCTGTTCAACGACTGGTCTGCAAGGGACCTTCAGCAGTGGGAATACGTTCCGCTCGGACCGTTTCTGGCGAAGAACTTCGCTTCGACCATGAGTCCGTGGATTGTTCCGTACGAGGCCCTGCAAGGCAGCCGCTGCGCGGGCGAAGATCAGAGTAACCCCGCTCCCCTGCCCTACCTGCAGCAAAACCGGGAGGGTTCGCACTGGGACCTTGAGCTTGAGGTGGCCATTGCCTGCGCCGACGGTAGCGAAACCGTGATTTCGCGGTCCAATGCCAAGTACCTCTACTGGAGTTTTGCGCAGCAGATTGCGCACCACTCGATCAACGGCTGCATCATTCAAAGCGGCGATTTAATGGCGTCCGGAACCATTAGTGGCAACGAGCCCGGCTCGTACGGGTCGATGCTCGAGCTTTCGTGGAACGGGTCTAAGCCCATCACATTGGCCAACGGAGGCACGCGCGCTTTTCTCGAGGACGGCGATACGCTCATCTTGAGGGGCTGGACTTCGGGCGGAACCCGAATCGGGTTTGGAGAGTGCCGCGCCACACTGTTGCCTTCAAAGCCATGGAGCAAGTAGACTACGCCAAAATTGTACGGAGCCAGTACCGGGCGCTCCTGAAATCCGCTACCGAACGGGGCGCGGACAAAGAGGACCTTGCACTGATTCGAAAGGCGTACAAAGTAGCCGAAGACGCCCACAAAGATGTGCGGCGCAAGTCCGGAGAGCCCTACATCACTCATCCTCTTGCGGTGGCTCAGATTGTTTCTCAAGAGATTGGCTTGGGTGCTCAGTCCATCGCCGCGGCCTTGATGCACGATGTAATCGAAGATTCCGAATACACGCGCGCCGACCTCGACCGAATGTTTGGCTCCAACGTTGCCTACATCGTCGAAGGTCTGACCAAGATTCAGGGCATTTTTGACATGCAAACCTCAATGCAGAGCGAGAATTTTCGCAAGCTTTTGGTGAGCATTAGCGACGATGTTCGTGTGGTCCTGATCAAGATGGCGGATCGCCTTCACAACATGCGCACACTTGATTCCATGGCGCACGCGAAGCAGTTAAAGATTGCGTCTGAGACCATGTACATCTTTGCTCCACTCGCCCACCGCATGGGACTTTATGCCTTCAAGCAAGAGTTTGAGGATTTGAGCTTAAAATACTTAGAACCTGATGTTTATGAAGAGCTTGAAGAGAAACTTGTTCAAGCCGAAGAGAATGATGGAGCCTACCTAGAACGCTTTGGACACGGGCTCGAAGACCTGATGAATTCCGAGGGCTTCACATTTTCTCTAAAGAGACGAAACAAGGGTGTGTTTAGCATCCGCCGAAAGATGCAGAACCAAAATGTTCCGTTTGAAGAGGTGTACGATAAGTACGCCGTGCGCATCATTTTAGATTCGTCGCCCAAGCGCGAAAAGTCAGACATCTGGCGGGTGTATTCGTTGATTACCTCCATCTACAGACCCAATCCAAGGCGATTGCGCGACTGGGTTACGACTCCGAAGGCCAACGGATACGAATCACTGCACATCACGGTGATGGGCCCAGAAGGGCACTGGATTGAGATTCAAATCCGTTCCAAGCGAATGGACGACGAGGCCGAACGCGGCTATGCAGCCCATTGGCGCTACAAAGAAGACGGTTCCGGAAGCGCCGCGCTCGATTCGTGGATTGAACGGATTCGCGACGTTGTCGAGGGTCACAGCGAAAACGCGGTCGAGTTTGTAGACCAGTTTAAGCTTCAGCTGTTTTCAGACGAAATTTTTGTCTTTACTCCACAGGGTAAGATGGTGACGCTTCCCAAACGATCCAGCCCCTTGGATTTCGCGTTTGAGATCCATACAGACCTCGGTATGAAGACATTGGGCGCCAAAGTAAACGGGCAACTCGTCGCCTTGAGCCACCAGCTCCAAAATGGTGATCAGGTACAGATTATTAGTTCAGATACACAGATTCCACAGGAATCGTGGTTGGACTGGGTGTCATCCCCCAAGGCGAAGTCCAAATTGCGTTCGTTTTTTAGAGACCGTGCACGAACGCAAGAGTTCGAAGGCAAAGCACGCCTTGAGCGCATGCTCAAGCGTGCTAACATAGAGCTCAATCAGTCCACTACGCAGCGAATGCTAAACTTTTTTGCTGTTCGCAACCCAAAGGAACTCTACTTAAAGTTTGGCAAGGGTGAGCTCGATAGCGAGCGATTACGGGACTTTTTGCGCGAGGACAGCGGTGGATTTTACCAGTACATCCTTCGTAGGTTTCGCCCGAAATCCAAAGAGGGTGCCGTTAAGGACGTGCCAAGTTCTTCAAACATGGTTCTTTTTGGCCCCGACGAGGTGGTACTTGAACACCGTCTTGCGCACTGCTGCCGTCCGATTCAAGGCGACGGAATTTTTGGATTTATTGAAGAAAATGGTATAGAAGTACACCGTACGGACTGCAAGCATGCAGTAAAGCTCCAGGGTCAGTTTGCTGAGCGCGTGATAAAGGCCGAATGGAACCGAGGTTCCCGCCAAGGATTCAATGCGGTGCTTCGCTTTTCAGGTATTGACTCTAAGGGCCTGATATTAAAGCTAACTAAGATCATTTCGAGCGATATGCAGATTGATATTCGGGCTTTTCACATCGACGGAAGCGACGGGGTCTTTCAGGGCACTGTAAGCGTACACGTTGCCGACCGAAGCCACTTGAGCGATCTTGTTCAGCGCCTTAAGTCCGTGAAGGGTGTGGAGCGCGTAGATCGCGAGATTTCAGCCCGTTAAGCTTCGAACGACCGCTTAGGGCATACCAATGTACTTGTGCGTCTGCAATCCCAGGCGCCATTGTGGATTGCTCTCGAGAAAATCGATGATTTTAGGGATGTTCTGGTCCCTTCGCGACCATTCGGGCTGCACAAAGAGTTCGACCTGAGCGCTGCACTGTGCGGCATGCGAAGCTGCCCACTTGAAGTCGTCGTCGTTGAAAATAATGACCTTCAGCTCGTTGGCGAGCGCGTACCACTCAGCGAGTGGCGCTTTAGTTTTCTTGGGCGAAAGGCAGACCCAGTCCCATGTTCCGGTCACTGGGTAGGCGCCACTGGTCTCGAGGTGAACCCTAAATCCACGCGCCCTTAACCCTTCGGTCAGCGGGCCCATGTCCCACATAAGAGGCTCTCCACCAGTAATTACTACAATGGAATCCTGATTACCAGGTAGTTCAAGCAATTCATCCAAAGAAGTAAGCGGGTGCTTTTGAGCATCCCAAGATTCTTTGACGTCGCACCAGTGGCAACCGACATCGCATCCGCCGATGCGCATAAAAAACGACGGGCGCCCCGTATGCGCCCCTTCGCCCTGTACGGTGCGAAATGCTTCCATGAGCGGAAGTGCGGTATTACGAGCCGGCATGCAGGGTATTCATGAGCAATCCAACGCGTGTCATCAGCCCGACTCCTCCAGGGACCGGGGTAATCGCGCCAACGATGGGCTCTACGGCGTCAAAATCAACGTCTCCGATGAGTTTTCCGTCCACGCGGTTGATTCCGACGTCAAGGACAATACTACCCGGCTTCACCATGTCAGCTGTAATGAACTTGGCTTTACCAATGGCCGCCACCAAGATGTCTGCACTGCGGCATACCTCGGCGAGGTTGGGCGTCCGGCTGTGCGCCAATGTGACGGTCGCGTTGCCCATTTTGCTATTGCGGCTCAGCAGGATGCTCATTGGAGACCCCACGATGTTGCTTCGTCCCACGACCACCGCATGCTTGCCCTCCGGAGAAAGTCCATAGTGTTCGAGGAGCAACAGCATTCCGTAGGGCGTCGCCGGCAAGTAGGTGGGCAAGCCGAGCGCCATACGTCCGACATTTTCAGGGTGAAAACCGTCGACGTCTTTGAGTGGATTGATCGATAAGAGAATTTCGTCGGAATTCAGGTGGGCCGGCAGCGGAAGCTGCACAATGAATCCGTCTACCGCGGGATTACTGTTTAGGTCAGATACGTGCTTTTGAAGCTCTTGCTGGGTGGCCTCGGCCGGAAGCGTGATCAAGGTCGATTTGAACCCAACCTCTTCGCAGTCCCGAACCTTGCCCCTCACGTAGGCCTGACTCGCGGGATCTTCGCCCACCAAAATGGCGGCGAGGTGCGGAGCTCGTTTACCTTGAGCCCTGCGGCCTGCTACTTCCTTTCGGATGTATGACTTCCATGCGGTTGCGGCATCACGGCCACTGAGAATGAGTGCCATCAGCGCATACGGTTCATCATGGACATAAGCTGGCTGCGTCCGCCCTGCCCCTGCATCATTTTCATCACACGGCTCATGTCGTCGAATTGCTTGATGAGTTTGTTGAGTTCGGCCACATTGCGGCCGCTGCCCGCGGCAATTCGCGCCCGACGGCTTCCGTTGATGATGCCTGGATTGCTTCGCTCTTCGGGGGTCATTGATCGGATCATGGCCTCAACGTGCTTGAATGCGTCGTCGGGAATGTCAATGCCTTTGAGTGCCTTACCTACCCCCGGAATCATGCCCATGAGGTCCTTCATATTGCCCATCTTTTTGACCTGCTGGATCTGGTCCAAAAAGTCGTCAAATCCGAATTTATTGGTAGCAATTTTTTTGTTGAGCTTGCGCGCTTGATCTACGTCAAACTGCTCTTGAGCGCGTTCAACCAACGAAATAACGTCGCCCATTCCGAGAATGCGGTCGGCCATTCGGTCGGGGTGAAAGACGTCAAGGGCGTCCATTTTTTCACCGGTTCCGATGAATTTAATGGGCTTTTGGACGACGTGGCGAATGCTCAAGGCCGCACCACCGCGGGTATCGCCATCGAGTTTGGTGAGAATTACACCCGTGTAGTCGAGGACGTCGTGAAAGGCCTTCGCCGTGTTGACCGCATCTTGACCGGTCATGGAATCCACGACAAAGAGGATCTCTTCGGGCGAAGTCGCCGTTCGAATTGAAGCAATCTCGCGCATCAGGGCCTCGTCAACCGCGAGTCGGCCCGCGGTATCGATCAAGAGGTAGTTGAAACCGTTGGTTTTGGCATACGCCTGGGCTTCGCGAGCAATACGAACCGCATCTTTTTCGCCCTCAAGGCTAAATACTTCGATTCCAATTTGTTCGCCCAATGTTTTGAGCTGATCAATCGCCGCGGGACGGTAGACGTCAGCTGCCGCGAGCAGGACTTTACGACCCTTTTTGCGCTTGAGGTGGTTGCCCAACTTCGCGGTGAACGTCGTCTTACCCGAACCTTGAAGGCCTGCCATTAGCACGGTGTGTAGACCATTGCCGCTGGCGATTTCGGTGGCGGAACCACCCATCAAGGCCGCCATCTCGTCGCGCACCACCTTGACCATCAACTGGCCGGGCTCGAGCGACTTGAGTACGTCTTGGCCCATCGCCCGGTCTTTGACACGGTCGGTAAATTCCTTGGCTAGCTTGTAGTTTACGTCCGCGTCAACGAGTGCACGGCGAATATCCTTGATCGCCTCGGCGATGTTGATGTCGGTAATCTTGCTCCGCCCCGATAACCGGTGCAGTGCGGAGTCAATTTTTTCACTTAGGGATTCAAACATGATCCCTGCAAAGTTAGGCTATAGCGGGGAGCCGAAGGGGCACATCCATCGCCAAAATGAAGCAGTCGGTCGTTGCAGTTACCTCCACTTCATCGACTTCTGAAACGCCTAGTCCATCGCGCGATTCAAGTACACTACCTGCAATGTGAGCAGTGCCTTCAATGACAAAGAAGTAGACTCCGTTTTCGCTGCGCTTTGAACGGTAGTTGCGCGCGGTTCCTGCCGAAATTTTGGTCAGTGAAAACCATGCCTGCTGGTGAATAGGCATGGCTTCGCCCTGCCCCATTGGATTTACTACAGTATGCCATTCTTTGCCCAGGGCTTCTACGTCGTAGTAGCGCTGCTCGTAGCGAGGTTCCACGCCCCGGCGATCAGGGATGATCCAAATTTGGAGCAGCGAGCAAGGCTCGGTGGCACTCGCGTTGT
>CAYYWL010000008.1:28705-43779 GCA_964475135.1 uncultured Owenweeksia sp. | reverse complement strand
TCAGGGATGATCCAAATTTGGAGCAGCGAGCAAGGCTCGGTGGCACTCGCGTTGTATTCGGAATGGAACACACCCGTACCTGCACTCATCGCCTGCACTTCACCCATTCGAAGCACTTCTTTGTTGCCCATTGAATCTTGGTGCTCCAGTGCTCCGGTCAACGGAATCGTCACGATTTCCATGTTGTCGTGCGGGTGCTTGCCAAATCCGGTTCCTCCAGCAATCCAGTCGTCATTGAGCACGCGCAGAACGCCATAATGAACGCGCTCGGGATTGTAGTAGCCAGCAAATGAGAAGGTGTGCGCAGTTTTTAGCCAACCGTGATCGGCTGTTCCGCGCGTCGAAGACAGATGAAGAATGGTTTTCATACTGCAAATATATGTTTAAACATTTAATAGGGCAAGTGATTAAAAAAGCCGGGCGCAACCCGGCTTCGATTAAAATTCACGCGTTTCGGTATCCCGATCAATGCGAATGCGCAATGGGCCGTCCGGTATTTGTGGCAAACCCAATGAACCCGAAGGAATCAGGTAGCCTTGAACCTTCTTTTTTACCCCATCTCGGCGGAACACAATTTCTACCTTATCGCCAACACCTAATGCTTGTACTAAATCCACGAGTGCCTTGGGTTCTCGAATTGGTTGACCGTTGACGGTCGCAATGACATCCCCAACGTTGAGACCGATAGCCGCGGCGGTACTGACCGGTTCTACTGCTTGAACGGTGAGTCCTTGAACCCCGTCAATTTTGGTTATTTGAACTCCGAGACGGGGCTTCGAATCACTAGAAATGTTGCTAAATAGAAGTCGGGCTTGATCCTCACCGCCCCTGCTTCGAAAGGTAATTGCGTTGTCCACAGGTAGCGAGTCCAAATTGATGCCAAAGTGACGCAGTACGCTGTCTGGGGACCCTTGGAACTGTTGACCGTCTTTAATGACCATGATACGCTTTTCAATGAGCACCTGTGGTGCATCTTGGGCAGATACTCCGAATGACAGAAGCAGTGTCAGTAGTACGAGTTCCGATTTCATAGCTGCAGTAGTTTGATGTGTATGCCGTCAAAAATAAGTGTTGAACTTGGAAAAGCCCCAGCGAGAACCGGGGCTTTTGCAGTCGGGATGACTGGACTTGAACCAGCGACCCCTACGTCCCGAACGTAGTGCGCTACCAACTGCGCCACATCCCGTGATGGTGGCACAAAATTAGAGAGCGCCTCCCAAAAAAAAACTACATTTGTGCTCGGCTATGACTCAAAACGCATTCATTCTGCCGAGCATACACGTGGTGGATCCTCGGTCACCTTTTCACGGTCAGACCGTGGATCTTTTTATTAAAGACGGACAGATTCAGGCCATAGATAGCCCAGGGACCCTCAAGGGCGCGCCTGAGGTAGCTTGGGCACAAGGAATGATGCTGAGCCCAGGGTGGATTGACGGTCGGGCCCGCAGCGGGGCTCCGGGACACGAAGAACGCGAGACCTACGATTCACTTGCCGCAGCAGCTCTGCGTGGAGGATTTACCCATGTAGCATTGATGCCCTCGACCCTACCCGCACGCGACAACCGGCCAGCTATCGAAGCCCTTCCGGAGTTTTCTCACGTGGTGTGGATTCCCGTCGGGGCCCTTACCCAAGGCCTAAACGGTGAAAAACTCGCAGAACTTGCGGACATGCGATCAGCTGGAGCCTTAGCCTTTTCGGACGACAAGCACCCCTTAGATCGCCCCCACACGCTGCAGCTGGCCCTCGAGTATGCCCAAGGACTTGACGCTCGGGTGTGGAGCTTCCCCATGGAGCGTAACCTCTGCCCAACCGGCGTCGCACACGAAGGGCTTTCGGCACTGAAGTCGGGAATGGCTCCGATTCCACCCCTAGCTGAAACCATCCGCGTGCAGCGCGACCTCGCAATCGCTGAATATGCGGGTGGAGGACTGCACCTTTCGGGGATTTCGTGCGCTGAAAGTGTCGCAATGCTGCGCGAGGCAAAAGCTCGGGGCCTCGACGTGTCTGCCGACGTAGCCATTGCCAATTTAGTCGGTACCGATTCCGACATCGAATCCTACGACACCGCCGTAAAGCTCATGCCCCCCTTGCGCAGCAGCGCGGACCAGCAAGCGTTGTGGGAAGGTGTACTAGATGGCACCATCGATTTGATCGTGAGCGACCATGATCCCATGGATCACGAACTGAAGAATTGCGAATGGGGCAGCGCAAGCTTTGGAGCTACTACCATTGAGCAGTGCTTTTCGTGGTACTGCGCGGTACGGTCGGACCGCACTGCCCTTGAGGCTTGGGTCGAAGCAGTGGCGCACCGCCCACGCTCCTTGTTTGGCCTGGGTTCTGTGACTGTAAACATTGGGAGTCCCGCTGACTTTACCCTGTTCAATGTAGAAGGTGAGCAGTCAGGCACCGCCTCGCTCGGAGTCAACGTGCCTTCGTGGCCTCGTCAAGGCTGTGCGGTCGGCACGGTACTCGACGTGGAAGTGTCCGCTTGCTAAGTCGTTAACTTCAACCCGTCGTACGCCAATTCCATTCCACGGGGTAGCTCAGTGTTCACTTCGTGGTGCAACCCCATCTGGTGGCTAATGTGGGTGAAGTAGACATTTGAAACCCCTGTTTCGCGGGCAAATTCAACAGCCTCATCAAGGCTAAAGTGTGAAATGTGGGGAGTTTTTCGGAGTGCGTTCACCACAAGGACTTCGGCGCCGCAGATTTTGTCTTGCTCTTGTTTGTGCATCCCGGATACGTCGGTGAGGTAGACAATGTTCCCAATGCGATATCCGAGTACTGGCCAGGTTCCGTGCTGTCCGAGAATCGGAATCCACACTTGATCACCAATGGTAAATTCTGTGGAGGGTTCAATCCGCTTAAGTTCAAATTCAGGTGCACCTGGGTAGCGCTTTGCACTGAATGCGTAGGCAAACTGCTCGCGCAACCTCTTCTCTACTCGATCGGTCGCCCAAAGCTGCATCGGTTGGTTTTGGGCAAAAATCAGTGGCCGCAAGTCGTCAAGCCCTGCAACGTGATCCATATGCTCGTGCGTGAGCACCACCGCGTCAAGGCGGGCGTGTTGAGCGCGAAGCATTTGCTGCCGAAAATCCGGGCCGCAGTCAATGAGCACTTTAGTCGTTGAGGTCGAAATCAACACCGATGCGCGCAACCGTCGATCATTGGGATCGAGTGACGTGCAGACCGAGCACGCGCACCCAATTATGGGTACGCCTTGGCTCGTGCCACTTCCAAAAAATTCGAGCGAAACCGAGGGCATCAGGCCAAATGTACGCTACCTTTGATGACATGGCTGACATGGTTTTAAGCGCCGCGCAGAAAGCGCTCCGTACCAACCTAAACCCCAATATTTACGGGTCATTTGCAGAAATTGGCGCAGGTCAAGAGACCGTACGTCACTTTTTTCGCGCCGGAGGCGCTTCTGGCACCATTGCCAAGGCGATGAGCGCCTACGACAAGGAGTTTTCGGACGCCATTTACGGTCAAGAATCCGACGGACGGTACGTAACTGAAACTCGCCTGCGCAAAATGCTGTACCACGAGTACGGACTGTTGCACGAGCGCATCGACCGTTCTAAGTCTCCCGACAAATGCTTTTTTGCGTTTTCAAACACGGTTGCCACCATCAACTTCGCCAAGACGTTTAAAGGCCACGGATGGTTGGGCATTCGCTACCAAACCCGTCCCGACGGTGAGGCAAATGAGGTGATTGTACACGTTCGTCTGCATGAGGATAACGCCAAGTACCAGCAAGAGACGATTGGCGCCATGGGGGTCAACCTGATTTATGCCGCTTACAACCTCTACGACGAGCCCAAGAAGTTCTTGCTGAGCTTGTACGACGGAATTGACAAATCTGCTATTGAAATTGATCTGATCAACTTTTTAGGTCCTGATTTTGAGCACGTAGACAACCGCTTAATGTCACTTCAGCTCATTAAAAACGGATTTACGGACGCTGTAATTTTTGGTCCAGAAGGCAAAAACCTGCTCCCTGCAGAGTTGCTCTACAAAAAGAACATCTTGGCGATGCGCGGAAGCTTTCGTCCAGTAACCAAGGTGAACATGGACATGATCAAAAAGGGCTACAAAGAGTTCATCAAGTCCAACAAGGTTGAAAAAGAGAACACCGTAGTGCTTTTTGAGATTACACTCAACAATCTTCTAGCTGACGGAAGTCTCGATGAGCAGGACTTTTTGGACCGCGCGGATATTTTGTGCAGCATTGGCCAAACCGTGCTGATCTCGAACTACCAAGAGTACTACCGTCTGGTGGACTACTTCGCGAGCTTCACCAAGAAGCGCATGGGGCTCATCATGGGTGTTCCTTCGCTTCAAGAGATTTTTGAAGAGAAGTACTACGACCACCTTACGGGCGGAATTCTTGAGGCTATGGGGCGTTTGTTCTCCAAGAGTTTGGTCATCTACGCCTATCCGTTTAGAGGCGAGGAGACAATAACTACTACGGATGACATCGTTGTAAATGATTTGTTTAAAAACATTTACGACTACCTGAAGCAAGCACGCCGAGTCCGTGATATTGAGAATTTTGATCCAGAAATTCTCAGTATTTGGAGCCGCGAAGTCCTACGCAAGATCCGCAATGGTGAAACAGGCTGGGAGACCTGCCTTCCAACTTATGTAGATACAATCATTAAAGAGAAGGGCTTGTTCGGGTACCCGAAGGCGGAGGCGCTTCAGTCCTGAGTACTTCCTAAACCCGACTTATAGCGCTGCAAGCAACGTTGGCGTGCCCAAGCGTGGTCGACGATTGGTTGGGGGTACGACGGAGTACCGTATTCCGGAACCCATTTTTTCACATATTCCAGTTTTCGGTCAAATTTCTCAAGCTGCGATTGCGGATTGAAAATTCGAAAGTAGGGAGCTGCGTCGGTGCCCGATCCACTGGCCCACTGCCAACCTCCGACATTACTCGCCTGGTCGAAGTCCAGTAGTTTTTGGGCAAAGTAGGCCTCTCCCCAGCGCCAGTCGATGAGCAAGTGCTTGGTAAGGAAGCTAGCGACCACCATGCGGACTCTGTTGTGCATGTAGCCAGTCGTGTTGAGCTGGCGCATCCCGGCATCCACCATCGGATAGCCTGTTTGGCCCTCGCACCACGCGGCAAAGTGTACTTCATTCGTTTCCCACTCGATTCGGTCATAGGCTGGCTTGATAGCCTTGTGCGGACTGTCGGGAAAATGATAAAGGACCATTTGGTAGAAGTCCCTCCAAATTAACTCGTTTACAAAGGTTTCACTCGCCTCTTGGCCCGCTCGAAGGAGTGCGCGCACGCTAATGGTTCCGAAGCGAAGGTGCAGACCAAGGCGCGTGGTGCCCTGCTCGTCAGACGGAATATCGCGCCGCTTGGCATAGTGGACGAGGGTGTCGTGCGACCAGGTTTTCGGAGGAATGGATATGCCGCTTGGTGCAAACCCCATGGATCCAAGCGACGGAACCTGATTCTGCGGCCCCGACTTGCGAAGTCCCAGATCAAGAAGGCGTTCAGACGGGTAACTCGGAATGCCATTAGCCTCTAAGGCGGCACGCCAACGGCGGCTGTAGGGGGTAAACACCGTGTAGGGCAACCCATCAGGCTTAACCACTTCAGACTTCTCAAAAACCACATGGTCCTTGGCGCCTTTAAACCACCGACCACCCTCGCGGTACAGTGCTTCAATGCGGGCATCGCGTTCACGAGCGTAGGGCTCGTAGTCACGGTTGGCAAAAACTCCTTGGATTTCAGGGTGGTCTAGAATCCACTGGTGGTGAATGTCTTCGGGGATTCCGTAACCGCACCAAAGGCTTGTACCCAAGGCCTGCAGTTCGTCACGCAGTCGTCCGACTTCACCGTGTATGAATTGCACGCGAGCGTCGGTACGATCCTCTAGGCGGTCAAGAATGTTTCGGTCAAAAATGAATACCGGCTGCACCGGGATACCGAGCTCAAGGGCGCGAAATAAGCCCGCGTTGTCGGCAAGACGAAGGTCGCGTCGAAACCAAAAGAGTACCACCGCTTAGCCCTTCATTGCCTGCAAGAACTCAGCGCGGATGGCAGGCTCACGGAACTTTCCGCTAAAATGGCTGGTTGCGGTAGAACTGTGGGCATCCTCTACCCCACGCATTTTTACGCAAAGGTGTTCGGCGTCCACGTAGACGGCGACGTCCTCGGTGCGAAGCACGCGCTTGAGTTCAGCCGCAATCTGTTCGGTAAGTCGTTCTTGAACTTGGGGGCGCTTGGCATAGTGGCGCACAATTCGGTTCAACTTTGAAAGCCCAACTACTTCACCTGATGAAAAGTAAGCCACGTGGCAAACGCCCAAAATGGGTACAAAGTGGTGCTCGCACGTGGAATGCAGCGTGATGTTGCGTTCGAGCACCATTTCGTCGTAGTGGTAGCGGTTCTCAAACAGCGTAACCTCTGGCTTGTTGAGCGGATTGAGTCCCGCAAACTGCTCGAGTACGTACATTTTTGCCACACGACGCGGAGTATCCTTGAGTGAATCGTCGCTACGATCCAACCCTAAGATGTCCATGATCTCGCCAAATTTCTCGGCAATGCGTTCAATTTTCTCAGAGTCCGGCTGAAGAAGATTCTCTTCAATCGTTGGAGTAGCGAGGTGGCGACCGTTAGCCGGCTTGATGCCGTTGTTGGTCGGGGTTCCGTGAAAAGATTTATTGTGCGCCATCGTATTCGACAAAGTTTCGTGGGGTTTCGTACAGGGTGATGTGCAGGTCTACATGCACAGGTAGGTGCGGCCGCAGCCACTCCCAGATAGCGACCGCAATGAATTCGGCCGAAGGTACACGGTCAAAGAATTCAGGAACTTCCTCGTTGAGGTTGCGGTGGTCGAGGCGAGCTTCTACTTCGCGCTTGATGAGGCTCGAAAGGGTTCCGAGGTCGTAGACATAGCCCGTGACCGGATCAATGGGGCCGGTCAACTTGACGATGAGTTCGTAGTTGTGGCCGTGGTAGCGCGGGTTGGAACATGGGCCAAATTGAGCTTCATTCTGGGCGTCCGTCCAAGTTTTTACGTAGAGCCGATGGGCCGCATTGAAGTGCGCATGCCGGCTAACCGAAGCGCGAAGTGGTTTGGTATTCATTGCGGAAGGTGGCTTTGGTACTCGCGGTAAATGATTTGAAACCAGACAGTGAACTGCTCGGGATGGGCTTCCATTTCACGAGTTAAGTCGGTCATTGAAATCCAGCGCACTGCCTCGACCTCTTCGGTGTTGAGGGTGACGGTTCCGTCGAAGCGACCAAGAATCACGTGATCAAGCTCATGCTCCGTAAGTCCGTTGTCGAATTCGGCGCGGTAAATAAAGTGAAAGGAATCCTTCAAGTCAGAGATTTGAGAAGGCTCAATGCCAAGCTCTTCATGTAAGCGACGCGTTGCGGCCTCAAGGTTTGATTCCCCCTCGCGCTGGTGGCTGCAGCACGAGTTGGTCCACAATAGTGGCGAGTGGTACTTACCTGCCGCGCGCTGCTGGAGCAAGGTTTCTCCGCGCTCGTTGAATAAAAAAACTGAAAATGCGCGGTGAAGGAGTCCGCGCTGGTGCGCCTCGAACTTCTCCATCCGCCCTATCGGCTCATCGGCCGAGTTGACGAGGATAACTGTTTCCATAGTAGGCTATAACAAATTCAATGCATGGCGCACGAATGAGCTGGCAAAGAGACGGTATTTTTTACGGTTAGAGATGCGGATGCGCGACGAAAACACTTCGGATGATGGGGTGCGCATGATTTTTTGAAAGAGCGCGTAGTAGTACATGTAGGCGATGTAGACGCCGAACCGAGAACCCTTGGGCAGACGTAGAATGCCCTCGTAGCCTTTACGGAAGTCGCGTTCTATGTCGCGCTCAATAGCCATTTTGGCATCGTCGTCGAACTGCGCGAGGTCAACATTGGGAAAGTACGTGCGGCCGAGAGACTGAAAATCAGCAGCTACATCGCGCAAAAAGTTGATTTTTTGAAACGCGGAACCCAGCTTCATCGCGTACGGCGTGAGCGCCTCGTACTGAGCTTGGTCTCCGTTAACAAAGACTTTTAGGCACATGAGTCCTACAACTTCAGCGCTACCGAGAATATACTGTTCGTACGAATTCTGGTCGTAGGTGCGGTCCTCCAGATCCATTTCCATGGAACGCAAGAACGTATTGATCAATCCACGGTCAATCTGGTAGGCATTCACGACATACTGAAAGGCGTGTAGGACCGGATTCGTCGAAATCCCCTCATCAATGGCGCGGTCCGTATCGGCCCAAAAGCGCTCCAGCAGGTCGCGCTGGTTTGTGCCGTGAAACGTATCTACGATTTCGTCTGCAACGCGCACGAATCCGTATACCGCATAAATCGGATCGCGAAGCGGCTTGGATAAACCAAGGATTCCGAGCGAAAAAGAAGTGGAGTAAGCCTTGGTAATTCCCTTGCTCGTTCGTATTGAAGTTTTCGTGTAGAGGTCCATCATACTAAAGGATGTTCTTTGGTGATTTCGCGCGCAACTACTTCTCCTGAAATGATGCACGGAGGTACTCCGGGCCCGGGAACGGTAAGTTGCCCGGCGTAGTACAAGTTGTTGAGATTGCCTTTAAGGCTTGGCTTAAGAATGGCAGTTTGGTCCAGTGTATTGGCCAATCCGTAGGCGTTGCCGCGGTGCGCGTGGTACTCTTTGACGAAGTCGCGGTAGGCAAAGCTTCGCTGAATCACGATGTGCTCGCGGATGTCCATCCCTATTTGGGCCTTCATGCGCTCAGCGACCATGTCGAGGTAGCGCTGGCGGGTGGCGTCATCGTCCTCAAGGCCCGTCGCCATTGGGATCAGAATCACCAGTGCATCTTTGCCTTCGGGTGCAGCGCTTGCGTCAGTGGCCGAGGCAATGCTCAAGTAAAAAAGAGGTTTTTCGGGCCAACGTGGGTTCGTGTAGATTGCGTCGGCATGGGTGTCAAAGTCCGCATCAAAAAACAGGGTATGGTGCTCTAACCCTTTCAGTTTGGTATCAAGACCCAAGTAGTACATGAATGCAGATGGAGCCATTTTGCGCTTAGCCCAGTAGTTGGCAGTGTAGCGGCGGAATTCCGGCTTCACCAATTTTTGTTCGACGTGCGCATAGTCGGCCGAGGCCACCACGACGTCTGCAGTGTGGAGTGTATTTCCCACGTAGACGCCTGATATGGATTTGCCTTTGTAGGCAAAACCCGTAACTTCTTGATTAAAGTGAAACTTCACACCTTGCTCTTGAGCAAGTTGGTAGAATCCTTGGACCACTGAATACATTCCCCCGATGGGGTACCATGTGCCCTGAGCGAAGTCTGAATAGTTCATCAAGCTGTAAAGCGCTGGCGTATTGCTCGGCGTCGCCCCCAAAAAGAGCACAGGAAACTCTAGGAGTTGGCGAAGTTTGGGGTGACTGACAACCTTGGCAATGCTGCTGCGAATGCTGCGAAGCAGATCCATGCGCAAGAGTCCTGTTAGAATTCGAACGTCGGCAAATTCGAACACGCTCCGCGAAGGTTTGCGCACCAAATCGTCAATTCCGACGCGGTACTTGTATTCGGCATCCTTGAGGAATTCCCGAAGACGCACTGCGGAACCCGGCTCAAGTCGCTCAAATAGCGCCTCAATTTCACTCATCTTAGCAGGTATGGGCATCGGGCCGTCCTCAAAATAAATGCTGTAGGACGGATCCAAGCGGCGAAGCTCGTAGTAGTCGCTAGACTTTTTGCCAAAGTGACCAAAAAACGTCTCAAACACATCAGGCATCCAGTAAAATGAAGGTCCTAGATCAAACGTGTAGCCCTCGTGAACCCACTGGCGCCCCCTACCTCCTGGGCCATCGTGCATTTCGAGCACTTCGACGTCATAACCCGCTTGGGCTAAATAGGCCGCACTTGACATTCCAGCAAAGCCGGAGCCAATTACAATTGCTTTCTTCTTCATTTAGTCGTTGCCGCGGATTCCGCGAAGCTGGTCCATCATTTTACGTCGTGCCAAGAAGATACGGCTTTTGACCGTTCCCAAGGGAATGCCCATTTGGTCAGCGATCTCTTCGTACTTGTATCCATTAAAGTACATCATGAATGCGTCCAAATAAGTGCGCTCTACATTCTCGATACGCTCAATGATGTTGGCCATTTCGTAGGGGCTGTCGGCTTCATCTTCGCGGTTGGCCATCATACCCCCAAGGACGTACTGGTTCTCGCTGTCGTCTGCGTAGGTGTTTTGGTTTTTCTTCTTGCGGTAGTTGTTGATGAACGTATTCTTGAGAATGGTATACAGCCATCCACGAAGGTTTGTGCCCTCTTGGTACTTTGACTGGTTCTTGATGGCCTTGTAAAAGGTCTCTTGAACGAGGTCTTCAGCGTCTTCAGAATGGCGCGTGAGCTTCATGGCTAAACCGCGCAAGAACTGCTCGTGCTGAAAAATTTGGGGACCAAAGGACTCTGGGGGCATGTCGCTTTTGTTTAACAATTACAGCACTAAGTTAAACAAGAAATGTGCCGTGCCGACGATTTGTTTAAACTTTTTATAAAAAGCATAAACAAGATGGTGCCGAACTAAACTAACTAGCTCAGAACGACAGAGCTAACTCAGATGTCAGCTGTTGGCCAAGACTGGCCAGATTTGGGTATGCCACGGTAAGGTGATCTGGTGACTTCCAGTCTGAGACTGCTAACCCAGTTACCCAGAGGGGAACATCACCCATAAATGAGCGAGCATCTGAAACGTACTGATCTATTGACTCTCGAGAAGGTTGAGTCGTCCAAACGCTTACCACCAACTTAAAGTGGTTTGCTTGCTTAAACAAAACCGCAAGGTGTTCGAGCGGAAGCGACTGCCCGAGAAAGACCACCGTGGTTCCGCGCGCCTTGAGCAAATAGTGTAGATAGAGCAACCCGAGTTCATGGAGCTCATCTTGTGGCAGGTACATGAGAACTGCAGGGCTCTTAACCGACATTCTCTGGTCTGTGAGGCGATCGAGCGCCGCGTACATTTTCTGCTTGATCAGGTTACTCGCGAAGTGCTCGTGGGCTACGCCAATGGCATCAGTCTGCCACATGTAGCCAATTTGGTAAATAAATCCACCAACAACGTGCGTAAAGGTGTGTTCCTCTCCCGCCTCGCGAATACTCGTATCGAGAATCTGCGAGAAGGTTAACTCATCGAGGTCGATACAGGCTTGGATTAAGCGAGTAACTTGGGCAGTTTGGCTTCCGTGCTGAAGGGCTTCTTCAAGTATCTTTTGACTGAGTTGTTCGCGCGATAAATCGGCGATTTTGCTAATGCGCCAGCCTTTTTGAATGAGAACTGCAACGTTGAGCAGGGTTTTTAGGTCGTCGTCGGAATAGGTGCGAATGTTGGTGTCGGTGCGTTTGGGCACGACAATTTCGTAGCGCTGCTCCCAAATACGGAGCGTGTGGGCCTTAATGCCCGTGAGGTGCTCCAAATCTTTGATGCTGTACGACGACTCCATAGTGGCTTTAACCCATAGATTTAAAAAAGGTTCGGCGCGGAACTACCTACCTTTGCAGCCCGCAATTTAGCCGATATGTCGAATTTACACACGGAGCTTCAGCGCCGCAGAACCTTTGGAATTGTTTCGCACCCCGATGCGGGCAAAACGACCCTCACCGAGAAGCTGCTTCTTTTTGGCGGAGCCATCAATGAGGCCGGAGCCGTCAAGAGCAACAAAATCAAGAAGGGCGCTACCTCAGATTTCATGGAAATCGAGCGCCAGCGCGGAATTTCGGTTGCCACCTCAGTGATGGCTTTTGAGTACCAAGGCAAGCACATCAACATTCTCGACACCCCAGGTCACCAAGATTTCGCCGAAGACACCTACCGCACCTTGACCGCAGTCGACAGTGCAATCGTGGTCGTCGACGTAGCAAAAGGTGTTGAGGCCCAGACTGAAAAGTTGGTCAACGTATGCCGCATGCGCGCTACCCCCATCATTGTATTCATCAATAAGTTGGACCGCGAGGGCCGCGACGCGTTTGACCTACTGGACGAAATCGAATCCAAATTGGGGCTTCGCCTCTGCCCTCTTTCGTGGCCTATTGGTATGGGCTCGCAGTTTCAGGGAGTCTACGACCTTTGGTCCAAGTCCCTCTTGATCTACGACCAAGTAAACAAACAAAAAGTAGCTGAAGGCGTGGCCTTTAGTGACCTCGACAATCCGGAATTGGTGGAGCGCATCGGCGCTAAGGCAGCACAAACACTTCGCGAGGAACTGGAACTGGTTGCGGGCGTTTACCCCGAATTTGACCCCGAAGCCTACCTGCGTGGTGAGCTTCAGCCGGTGTTTTTTGGTTCCGCCCTCAACAACTTTGGCGTGCGCGAACTACTCAATTGCTTTGCAGAAATTGCTCCGCACCCCCAGCCTAAAGCCGCCGAAGAACGCGTGGTTCACCCCGAAGAGGCGAAGTTCAGCGGATTTGTGTTTAAGATTCACGCGAACATCGATCCAAATCACCGCAGCCGCATCGCGTTTGTCAAAGTCGTTAGCGGAACCTTTGAACGCAACACCAACTACCTGCACGTGCGCGAGGGTAAGAACCTGAAATTCAGCTCGCCAATGACGTTTTTGGCCAGCAAGCGCGAAGTAGTTGAAGAAGCCTATCCCGGAGATATCGTGGGTTTACCTGACACCGGGCTCTTTCGAATTGGGGACAGCTTAACGGGCGGCGAGTCGCTTCACTTTAGCGGAATTCCGTCCTTTTCGCCCGAACACTTTCGCTTCATCAACAACGCGGACCCCATGAAGGCCAAGCAATTAGCTAAAGGTGTGGACCAACTCATGGATGAAGGGGTCGCGCAGCTCTTTACACTGGTCGCCAACGGACGTAAGGTCATCGGAACCGTCGGCGCTCTGCAGTATGAGGTCATTCAGTACCGACTTGAGCACGAGTACGGAGCGAAGTGCTCGTACGAACCATTCCCCGCCTACAAAGCACTGTGGGTTGAGGGCAAGGACGCCGGACAACTTGCGGAACTTGAACGCATGAAAGCACGCCAACTCGCCCACGACAAGTTTGGAAGGTTGGTGTTTTTGGCCGACTCTCAATTTGGACTGCACATGACCCAAGAAAAATTCGACCGAATCGTGTTTCACGAGAAGAGCGAGTTCTAAAGCACTAAAAAGCCCGCCGAAGCGGGCTTTTTTTTATTCAGTACGTGCAGCGCTATTCGGCGCCCTTCATGTAGGTATCCAACACCTCTTGGCTTACACCTGTGTTGCTAAAGCCCCCGTCGTTGTAGAGGTTCTGCATCGTCACTCGGCGGCTCATGTCGCTGAACATGACCACACAGAGGTTGGCGCAGTCTTCGGCAGTTGCATTGCCCAATGGACTCATTTTGTCGGCGAAGCTCAAGAATGCATTAAAGCCCTTCACGCCGCTGCCTGCGGTGGTCGGTGTGGGAGACTGGCTGATGGTGTTGATGCGCACGTGGTTGCGGATTCCGTAGTGGTATCCAAAGCTGCGCGCAACTGATTCCAGATAGGCCTTGTTCTCGGCCATGTCGTTGTAGTCTGGGAACGTGCGCTGGGCGGCAATGTAGCTCAGCGCGAGCACGCTACCCCAGTCGCTGAGGGCGTCCATTTGGTAGGCTGTCTGGAGCACTTTGTGAAAGCTGACCGCCGACACATCCCAACCCTTGGTCAAGAAGTCGTAGTTGAGGTCGGTGTAGGGACGGCTCTTGCGGACGTTGACGGACATTCCAATGCTGTGCAGGATAAAGTCAATCTTGCCACCGAAATGGTCCATAGCTCCCTGAATCAAGTTCTGAAGTTCCTCGAGGCTCGTGGCGTCGGCACCAATGACCGGTGCGCCCGTCTTTTCTGCAAGAGCATTGATTTCGCCCATGCGCATCGCCATGGGGGCATTCGTAAGAACGAGTTGAGCGCCTTGTGCGTGGCACTGTTCGGCGACCTTCCAGGCAATGGAGTCGCTGTTGAGGGCTCCGAAGATGATGCCCTTTTTTCCGGCAAGTAGATTGTTCATGCCGCAAATATCGTGAAAATCACTCGGCCGCCGCCATTAAGGCTTCGGCTTGAGCCATTGCGAGGGCACTGAGGTCTCCGTCTGAAAGCAAGCGGGCCACTTCGGGCGCTCGATCGCTGTCGCTCAATGTTTTAAGCTGCGTCAGCGTGCGGTCTCCGTCAATCATTTTCTCGACAACCCAGTGCTGTGCCCCTAACGCGGCAACTTGCGGTAAGTGGGTGATTGCAATAATCTGGGCATTTTGGCTCATGCTTCGGAGCATATGGGCCATCTTGCTCGCGGTCGCACCCGATACCCCGGTGTCAATCTCGTCAAAGAGTACGGTTGACAATCCTTTGCGCTCGGCCAAGTAGCGTTTGAGTACCAGCATGAGGCGGCTGCGCTCGCCTCCTGAGGCCACTTTAGCGAGCTCCTGAAGCTCTTGGCCTGGGTTCGCGCTGAATTCCAGCGTGTAGGCATAGGTGCCTAATGGACTCGGAGCGGAACGGCGCACTGCCCGAACCGCAATTCGGGTTTGGGACATCGCCAAATCAGCCAGACCTCCGGTCACCGCTGTGACCATCGCAGGTTCGGCTTTCATGAGAAGCTGATTCCAATCTTCTCCTGCCGCACTTACCTTGAAGGATGCTTCACGTACCTCTGCCCTCGCCCGCTCAAGTTCTTCGGCACCTTCTGTCCACACCTTGAGACGCCGCTCAAGGGTCTCCCAGTGTGCAATGAGTGCGCTGTCGTCAACGCACTGGTGCTTGCGCTGAGCCCGATCAATGGCCGAGAGGCGTTCCTCCACGAAATCCAACTCACCTGGATTGGCATCTAATTGATCGACAAGATCTTGCCAATGTCCCCGAAGGTCGCGCACGAGGTCCTCTAGGGCATAACCCATACTCGTGAGCTGGTCGTTGGACACTCCCAGGCGTTCGGCTCGCTCGCCAAGCTTACGAAGTTGGCCAGCGAGTGATTCAAGGCCTACTTCATCGCGATCGACTGCGGTGAGGGCCTCGGCGCTAAGTTCCTGAAGTTCCTGCTGGTTGCTGAGAAGCTTGAGCTGCTCGCGAAGTTTGGCTTCTTC
>CAYYWL010000008.1:3714-28605 GCA_964475135.1 uncultured Owenweeksia sp. | reverse complement strand
GAATCGTTGATGAACGCGCGGCTACGACCACCCGGATGCACTTCACGCCGCAGCACGAGCGAAGCGTCGTTCCCCTCGCTCCACCAATCCCAATCGGTGGACCCCAGGTCCGACTGACGGTCTGAGGGCACGCGAAATTCCGCTTCGACCACACTTTTAAATCCTGGCTGACCGATGGACGCAAACTCGGCCCGCCCGCCCAGCGCAAGCTGAAGTGCGCCCAAAAAGATGGACTTACCCGCCCCTGTTTCACCTGTAAGCACGGTAAAACCGGGCTTGACGGCCAACTCAAGGTGGTCAATCAGCGCAAATCGTTCGATGTGCAGTCGGCAAAGCATGGCGCAAACCTCGGGTTTGTTAGCGGGATTTACCCATCGCTAAGTATTTACTTGCGTTTGAAGGATCCATTACCTGCAAGGCATCTGAAACATCTTGAAGGGCCACGGCTGGCCCGCCCGAAAAAATCTGCTGAATCTCAACCGATTTGCTGTCAAAAAACCAGCGAAGCAGAAAAATATTCGGCTGACGCGTGTGGATCGGCCGAAGTGCCAAAAGTGCATTCGCAACTGATTGCTTGGCTTGCTGCTGGGTTTCGAGCTTGGACAGTCGGTCAAGGCCATCGCGGTGGTAGCGGTACCACGTTTCCAAAAAGGCTTCGTTGGCCGGATTCAGCAAGTCCTCAATGATCCAAAATCGGTTCCGCGTCGAAGTAAATCGATCCCAACCTCCGCCAGCACCCGAAGCCTGAGCCATTTGGGCGATCTGAAGCGCGGTTTGCAAGTGTGCCCGCGCTTGGGGATCAAACGAAGCTTCGTCCAACCCAAGTCCGAGGTAGGCATAAAAACCTACAATTGAGGCCAGATCTTGAAACTGATTGGGCTGAAAATCGACGATTTCATTGGGCCGGTAGCGAAAGCGCACGTCGGGATCTTGGAACGAAATCGTGGTGGAATTGTAGTCGCTACCGTACACGGGGCGTGCAAACGAAACCTGAAGGTTGCCCGTCATGAGACCTGAACTCTGGTCGTAGTCGCGAATCGTAAACACAAACGATCCGCGAATCCGCTCACCCTCTTCCCAGGTGTCTTCGGTCCAGACCCGGTTATTGACCAAATCTCGCACAACTTGCTCAAGTTGGGTAAAAACTTGACGATCATTAGTTTGAACCTCTGGAGCTTGAACCTTTACTTCAAGAAAGAACTCTTGTGCAGGCAGCAGAACCGACGCACACAGAGCGATGATGAGAACAGCGAATTTCACGACTTGAAGTTACGCCGTGGGAGCGTTGCGCTCAACCCAATCGAGGATTCGCTGCGCCGCAGCCACTTTGGACTCCAGCGGCCCCTCTTCTGCCCCATTTGCAGTTACCAAAGTGATTTGGTTGGTGTCGGAATCCATTCCCGTCTCAGCCGTCGCGTAGTTGAGCACAATGGCATCCGCTCCCTTTCGCGCCAGTTTGCCTCGTGCGGAATCCACGCCATTCCCCGTTTCGAGCGCAAATCCAACCAAAACTTGACCAGGGCGGCGTTGCGCGCCAAGCGACTGAAGAATGTCTGGCGTGGGAACCAGATTGATTCCGCTGGCAAGCTCGCCTTTAGGGCTCTTGGTGGTGCGCAACTCCGATGGCTTAAAGTCCGCCACGGCGGCGGCGGCAATCACCACATCGGATCCCTCAAGGGCACGCAGTGCCGCGTCGTGCATTTCGCTCGCGGAACGCACCGACGTAATGTGCACGCGCTCGGTCCAGGTCTGGTCCGCACGGCGAAGTGGCCCACGAATCCAGCGCACCTTTGCCCCTCGGAGCTCGGCCTCAGCAGCCAATGCCTCGCCCATTTTTCCACTCGAACCGTTGCTGATAAAGCGAACTGGATCAATCGATTCTTCGGTCGGCCCGGATGTAAGCAGGATCGTTTTTCCGGACCAAAAGGACCGGGTTCCGAAGTGAAGTTCAAGCGCGCGGTGCATGAATTCAGGTTCTGACATGCGTCCCGCCCCACTCAAGCCCGAGGCAAGTTCGCCCTCGGGAGACGGCCACACAGTGTGGCCCATCGCACGCAGTACGTCAAGGTTGGCGCGGGTAGCAGGATAGGCATACATGTCCAAATCCATGGCCGGAGCCCAATACACAGGGCATTTTGCCGAAAGCACTAAGGAAAGCACGAGGTTGTCGCACAAGCCATGGGCCGCTTTGGCAATGGTGTTGCTGGTTGCGGGCGCTACCACAAGTGCTTCGGCCCATTCGGCCATGTGAACGTGGTTGTTCCAGGCTGTGCGACCCGGGGTCTGATTGACCAGATGTCGCTCGACCGGTGATCCGCTTAGTGCGGACAGGGTGAGTGGCGTCACGAATTCTTCTGCGGCGGGAGTCATCGCCACGCGAACTTCAGCACCGGACTGGCGCAGAAGGCGAACCAAGAAAGGGATTTTGTACGCGGCAATGCCGCCGCTTACGGCAAGCAGGATGCGTCGACCCTGCAAACTCATTGCCTTACGACTTGGTCGTTTCGGACTCGGGGTAGCGGTAAAATACCTTGCCGTCGAGCCACTCGTGAACCGCCATAGCATGGGGCTTAGGAAGCGCTTCGTACTGGCGCGACATCTCAATCTGCTCTTTGTTTTCGAACACCTCTTCGAGGCTGTCGGTCACCACTTCGAAGTCTTGAAGCTTATCGTTGATCTCGGCGCGGAGCGTTTCGTTGATCTGCTCTGCACGGCGTGAAATCACGGCAATCGCTTCGTAGATGTTGCCCGTTGAGGCGTCAAGCTCATTGAAGTCCAACGTTTTGGTCGTCTTCGAGGCAGCGAGGTGGGCTTTATCCATGGTTCTGTGTGAAAAAAAGTTGCAATTGGGAGGGCAAAAGTACGACTATTTTTTGGTACCGGCAGCTACCCTTCGCGCGAATGACGCAACCTGCCCGGCGTGGGGACCTTCAGGATAAGCCGCGAGGTATTCCTTGACGTAGGTATCTGCGTCGCGAAAGCGCTCCGCTTTCTTGGCTTCGATCGAGTTCTCGGCGTACTTCACCGCAGATTCAATGCGGAAGTACATCGCCTCTTCGCGGCGCGGACTGTCTGGGTATTCGCTCAGCATTACGTTGAACGAAACGACCGAACTCGCATACTGATTGCGGTGGTGGTAGCCCTTGGCAATCAGGTAACTCTTCTCTTCAAGGCGTTCGCGAAGCTCGTCCATGTGGCTGTTGGCCTTGTCGAGAAACGGAGAGTTGGGGTGCGTATTGATGAAGAGCTGAAGCTCGTCCATGGCCTGGTAGGTATAGGCAGGATCCAAGGTCTTAGATGGCGCCTCGAGGTAGGCACAGTACGATGAAAGGTAGGCCGCTTCCTCTGCAAAGACATCCGCAGGAAACGTTTGGGCAAAACGCTTAAAGTGGTAGGATGCGAGCAAGTAGTCGCGCTGACCGTACAGAGTTTTTGCGAAGTAGCGGTAGACGTCTTGGGCTTTGGTGGTTCCGCGGTACGAAGACATCAGTTCGTCAAACAGCGGATACGCCTTGCTGTAGTTTCCTTGGTCGTAGTACTGAATGGCCCGCTCAAGTTTGTAGGCCGGATCAGTGCTTTTGAGCACTTTATTGTAGTCGCCGCACGAGCTTAGGGCTACAACGGCAGCCATTAGGATCCAGTTCTTCATAGTTCGTGCTGCTGCAATTCGCGTACCGATTGGGCCAAGGCCGCATCGAGTTGGGGTGAAACGGGCCACAACGGCAAACGAAGTGCGGGGTGAATGATTCCGAGGTGCGCGAGGGCAGATTTGATTCCGCCCGGATTACCCTCGGCAAAAAGTTGCTGGGTGAAGCGCAGCATTGCGTAGTGCCCCACTCGAGCGGCTTCCATGCGGCCAGCCCGCGCGTCGCGAACCATTTGACTAAACGTTTTAGGGAACCCTTGGCCGCTCACCGAAATCACACCGTGGGCTCCAGAAGCCACCAATGGAAGGGTCAAGTTGTCGTCGCCGCTCAGCACATCAAAGCCTTTAGGGGCGCCGTGAATAATGGCCATGGCCTGCTCAAGGTTACCGCTCGCTTCTTTGATGGCAACCGCGTGCGGAACCTCGTGCGCAATGCGCAGAGTCGTTTCGGCGGCCATATTCGAGCCCGTTCGACCCGGCACGTTGTAAAGAATGATGGGAAGGTCGGTCGCTCCTGCGATGTGGGCAAAATGGCGGTAAATACCCTCTTGCGTCGGCTTGTTGTAGTACGGCGAAACGCTGAGCACGCCCGAGATACCTTCGTGGAGACCCGCCTTGAGTTCGGCGGCAACCTTTGAGGAATCGTTACCCCCTACCCCTTGCACCACGGGGACACGGCCTGAGGCTACTTCGCAAATCGCCGCTACGACGCGATGCTTCTCGTCCGAGGTTAGAGTGGCGGTTTCGGCGGTGGTTCCGAGGGCAACCAAAAACTCGACTCCGCCATCGATGCAGTGGTTGACGAGCTTTGCCAGTGCGGCATAGTCGACTTCGTGCTGGGCATTAAAAGGGGTCACCAGGGCAATGCCGGTGCCGCGAAACGGGTTCACGCGTGCGTTCATCGGGGCGGAATTTTAGCGAGCCATGCGCTCAAGGCACGAAAGTAGTCCATAGGAAGGCGGTCTGCGCTGTGGTAGCGCACATCGTAAAAGTCGTTGGCTCCGGTGAGACTCACGCGAAGGCCAGCAGGAGTTCGTGCCACCAAGTGATCAATGGGACTGTCGGGGCTACGGTGTAGTGCCACGACGAGGTCGAATTCGGACTGCATGAATTCGAGCGCATTGCCACCTTGAACGGATCCGTTCCACGAAAAATCGTCGGTAAAAATCAGCTGGCGCCCTGAATAGAGGGCATTCTTGGGGCGCATCTCGCCAGTCCAACCAATCAGCGCAACGGCGCGCTGCTGGGCCTGAAGTGCCGCGACCACTTGGCGCAACGAGTCCAGATAGCCTTCTTCGGCGCGGGAATCAAAGATGATTCCGATGCGGCGTGCGCGTTCCCACCCCGGCCAAGCCAAGCTTGTTGGGCGCTCGTCGGCAGCCTTTTTCCATGCCCGTTGCTGTAGGGGCTTTGCTAGTTTGTAGAGCCAATCCATGCTCGAAATTCTTCTTCGGTTAACCAGGTAACACCTAGTGATTCTGCTTTGGCGCGTTTGCTCGGACCTACGCCCTCGCCTGCCAATAAATAGTCGGTTTTGCTGCTCACGCTGCTCGCCACGCGGCCGCCGTGCTGCTCGATGGCGTCTTTGATTCCGTCGCGGCTGAAGTGAGTAAAGACTCCGCTCACCACAAAGGACTTGCCCTGAAGCACATCCGAGGCGTCAGACGTAGGGGCGGCACGCTCGAACTGTAGACCGTGTTCCGCGAGACGGCGGAGTTCATCTTGGTTTGCTGGGTCGGCAAACCACGATGTAATGCTCTCGGCAATTTGAGGACCCACGTCGGGCACGTTGAGCAAGTCTTCGGTCGAAGCTGCCGCGATCGCTTCAATGCGTTCAAAGGCTTTGGCCAGCTTTTTGGCGACGGTTTCGCCCACGTGGCGGATTCCGAGAGCAAAAAGGACCCGCTCGTAGGGCACGTTCGTGCTTGCTTCTAGGCTTGCAAGGGCATTGGACACCGACTTTTCTTTGAATTTATCAAGTCGGCTCCAGCCTTCTGGCCCCAAATCGTAGAGGTCGGCAGGCGTATGAACCCAGCCGAGGTCGACGAGGCGGTCGACGGTTTCGGTTCCGATTCCGTCGATGTCCATGGCGCGCCGGTGGATGAAGTGCTCAATTCGGCCCTTGATTTGGGGCGAACAGGTACCGCGGTTTGGGCAGAAGTGCTGGGCCTCGCCGTCGCGGCGTTCGAGCAGGGTTCCGCAGTCGGGACAGTTGGTGGCAAACGTCACGCGCAGTGCATCAGCAGGACGGCGAGTCAGATCTACCGCGGTGATTTTGGGAATTATTTCACCGCCCTTTTCGACCCATACCCAGTCGCCAAAGTGAAGGTCGAGCTTGGCAATTTGGTCGGCGTTGTGCACGGAGGCGCGCTGAACCTGGGTTCCGCTAATCCACACAGGATCAAGGACGGCCACAGGCGTAATCGCCCCGGTGCGGCCCACCTGATAGATGACTTCGCGCAGCGGAGTGCAGGCTTGCTCTGCGTTGAACTTGTAGGCCATGGCCCAGCGCGGCGACTTGGCCGTCATTCCCATGCGCTGCTGCTGTTCGACGCGGTCGACTTTGATGACGACTCCGTCTGTGGCCACGGGTAGGTGCTGGCGTTCGGAATCCCAGTAGGTCAAATAGTCCTTGAGTTCAGCGGCGGACCGGCAGAGGGCCGACCATCGCTCGGCACGAGGCGCCACCGGAAACCCCCATTGCGCAAGAGCATCCATGGCTTGAGAGTGGGCCGCAAAGGGTTGCTCGTCGCTGTAGGCTCCGTAGGCGAACATGCTCAGACGGCGCTGGGCAACTTCGGTGGAATCCTGCATTTTTAAGGTTCCGGACGCTGCATTGCGCGGGTTGGCGAACTCATCCTGGCCCTCCGCGCTGCGGCGCGCGTTCAAGGCTTCAAAGTCGCGGTGGAGGTACACGATTTCGCCGCGAACCTCAAGGTCGCGCGGTGCACCCGTGGGGAGAACCAATGGGATTCCCTGAATGGTGCGCACATTCGCCACGACATCATCGCCTTGAACGCCGTCGCCACGGGTTAGGGCGCGCTGTAGGGATCCGCCCTCGTACCACAGCGAAATAGCCACGCCGTCAAATTTGAGTTCGGCGCTCCACTCGAGCGCTGTGGTGGCCGCTAAATCGTGGGCGCGCTGCACGAACTCGTCAAGTTCGTCAAAACTGTAGGTGTTTGCGAGGCTAAGCATCGGCCGACGGTGGGCCACTTGCTCAAAATTTTTGACAAGCCCGCCGCCGACCCTTTGGGTGGGACTGTTGGGGTCAGCGTATTCAGGATGTGCGGATTCGAGGTCCTGAAGCTCGCGCAAGAGACGGTCAAACTCGGCATCAGAAATACTCGGCTGATCCGCGACGTAGTAGCGCCGGTTGTGCTCGTGCAGTTCGCGGCGGAGCTGATCAATTCGTTCGAACGGAGTCATGCCTTCAAAGGTAGGGTTTAGGTTCCGGCTTTGTGCCCCAGACCCAACGCGGCGCACCAAATTGATCGCGAAGTAGTTCGGTGGTCCACCCTTGGGATTGCGCACGTTCTGCAGTGGCTTGAGCATGCGCAGAATGGCATTCCAAACCGAGTTGCTTCGCCCCTACCTGATCCGCCCAATCAAGGACCCTTCGGTAGAAAAAGAGAATGTCATCAGCTGGCGCAAAGAGCGCTAGAGCAGGCTCAAAGTCAGCCACTTCAGGCTCAAGTTGTTCGTTCGCACCCACGTACGGTGGATTGCTGAGAACCACGTCCGCCTTAAGACCGTCGGGGGCGTCGTCATTTAGGTCGCCGAGCATCCACTCCACGTTGAGTTCGAGCTCGGCAGCATTGCTGCGCGCCACATCAAGGGCCTCGGAACTCACGTCAAGTCCCCGTATGTGCAGGTCAGGTCGTCTCTTGGTGAGCGCGAGCGGAATGCAGCCACTACCTGTACCTAGGTCGATCACATTTCCAGCGTGCGGGGCACGTTCGGCTGCAAGTTGGACGAGTCCTTCGGTTTCAGGCCGCGGAATAAGCACCGCTGGGCTCACCTGAATACGTAGATTGTCAAAGTATTCAAATCCAAGGATGTACTGAATGGGTTTGGAGGAATAGAGGTCTTCAGCGTCACGGTTCCAACGCTCAAGAACGTGGTCGGCGGCTGGCAAATTCCCGTCCAACGCAATCATTCCCGCGGAACGCTGCGCGTGAAATTCAACCCAACGGCGCCAGTGGGCGCGGGCTTCTTCGGCCGCGAAGCGGTTCCGCGCCTCGAGAAATGAATGCTGAAGTTCGCGCCAGGTCACGGCCCAAAGGTAGCGCAGTACCTTCGCGAGGTGAAGCACCAAGACGACCAGACCTTCATGCGCCGTGCGCTCGAATTGGCCGCTCAGGCCGAGGGCTTTACGCACCCCAATCCACTCGTCGGAGCCGTGATTGTGCACGACGGCCACGTGATTGGCGAAGGCTACCACCATCGTGCAGGTGAACCGCATGCGGAGGTCATGGCGCTTCGTTCGGTTTCTGGGGCGAATGCCCACCGTGTTGCGGATTCCACGATGTACGTCACATTGGAGCCGTGCAGCCATACGGGGCGGACCGGGCCGTGCAGCCTGGCCCTCGTGCATGCTGGGATCCAGCGAATCGTGGTCGCCCACGAGGATCCGAATCCGTTGGTTTCGGGCCGCGGAATAGAGATGCTGCGCCAGGCCGGGCGCCATGTAGAACTCGGATTGATGCGCGAAGAAGCTGAGGTTCAAAACCGCAGATTTTTCACCTCAATGCGTGAGGGGCGCCCCTTCGTTACACTCAAATGGGCTGAGGATTCCGCGGGGACCGTGGACGGACCGCGCAGCACCGAACACCCTGGACCCTGGGCAATCTCTGGGCCCGAAACTCAAGTGTGGACCCACCGCCTGCGCCAAGTCTGCGGGGCAATTCTTGTGGGATTCGGAACATGGAAGGCTGACCGCCCCCAAGGAAGCGTGCGCGCGCTTGCCGGAGCCCCTTTAGAACGAATCGTGTGGGCCGCGCGCAGACTTACTGACCGTGACCGAATCGAGGTTGCGGAGTCAGGTTGGAGCATTTGGGAACCCCACGTTGGTGAATCCGCGGACGAGGCACTGCATCGCTGCCTGCACGAATCTGGCCTGCGTGGATTGCTTGTCGAAGGTGGACCCCAAACAACTTCAGAATTTGTGCGGCTTGGGCTGTGGGACGAAGCGTTTAAATTGATTTCACCGAATCACGTTCCCTCGGGTGGCCCCAAGGCGCCAGCGCTGCATGCAGAATGGCAGCACGTCACGCAGTGGGGTCTCGACGAACTGCAGCGCTGCGAGCGCGTTACCTTTAAATCATGATGCGCACAGCACTTTTTCTCACCGCGATTGCTGCGACAGCGTTACAGGCCCAGGAATTGCAGCACAAGCTGATTCATGGGGCCACCGCGCTGCCTGATGGCACCGAATGGGTCGAGACGGCGGTACGAACAACTCCTTGGAGCACCTACCGACGCTACCAAGGATTTCGGGAAGGAATCGAAATCGAAGGTGCCGACGCGGTGGTGGCAGCTCGTTCAGACGGCAGTATTGACTACCGAATTGTCCCTGTGCTTCCGGAGGCAATCCCCGGAGCGCATCCATTGACCCACGCTGCGGTGCCCGTATGGCTGGTCCGCGACGGACAATGGATTGCTGCAGAACGCCGAGACATGTACCGCCCCCATCCACTCTCACGAATACGCTACTGGCACGACGTCGCGGGACGAATCATTGATTCGTTGGACTTAATTCGAAGGTTGGATACGGCCGTGTCCGCATATGTGTTCGCTCCAGACCCCCTCTCGGTGGCCAACGTCCCTTATGGCGGAATCTACGTGGACGCGAACGACGGAAATACAGCGGTGCTTGACTCGCTTCGCACAGAGGCTAATGTTCAACTGACGTGGAACGGGGTTGGATTTACCCTCGCCAATTCCGCAGCGGTAATTCAGGAATTCGATCCACCCAGCGTCGCCGTACCGGTACTGCCCGGTCCGGATGCGAAGTATAGCCGTTCCGATTCCGAATTTGAAATGATTAACGTGCTGTACCACATTTATGAATGGAAGCAACGCATGGCCAGCTTGGGGTACGGCGGAATGGTGAACTACGCGATCCCCGTGGATGTCAATGCCTACGGTGGCGCAGACCAAAGCGCATTTGACTTCGGAACCACTCCTCCCCGGCTCTACTTCGGCGAAGGGGGCGTGGACGACGCCGAAGATGCGGACGTGATTGTGCACGAATACGGGCATGCCATGGCCTACGGGGCCGCTCCGGGTACCAATATCGGAATCCAGCGCCAAGCCCTTGAAGAGGCCATTTGCGACTACTGGGCGGTGTCGTGGTCGCGAATCCAAAGCCCGTACCGTTGGCCACTCGTGTTTACGTGGGACGGCCATAATGAGTTCTGGTCGGGACGGTCAGCAGTTAACAACCAACAAAAAATGTATACTGGGTTGACATTCACGGGCCCCTACAGCCACACCTCGGTCTTAGTTGACGCTTTGGTGCGCGGGCGGCAGCGCGTGGGTGCCACAGTTATGGATGGTCTGGTAATGGAAGCGCTGTACAGTTTGACCTCGTCCACCACATTCAGGCAATTTGCCGAGGCGGTACTTCGGGCGGATACGGTGAAGCACGGCGGGGTTCACGCCGAAGGACTTCACACGGACTTCGCGGCATGGCAAATTCTAACACCCGGTATGTCCATGGACGAACGAGACGTCCCTTCGCGCGGAACCGTAGTGCTGCGCCCCGGTCAGTGGCCCGCAAAGCTCTGCGAACGGCTTCACGTCGTAGACGCCTCGGGGCGGCAGTGGGTTCTGGTGAATGGTTCAGACCTTCCGCCCGCCGGCTGGTACTGGACGGACGATGTTCGGATTCTCGTTATTCCTTAAAAAACGGGGCAAGCGCCTCAAGCAAATCGGGCGGTGGCGCCACGGGGCGTCCCGTTTCTGTCGATGCAAAGACAAGCGTGGTTTCGGCCTCAGTGCATAATTCACCCGCCTCGTCGTGAATTTGGTAGCGAAAGAATAGACGGCTCCCTTCTGGCAGTTTTGGAATTTCAGTGGTCACCGTGAACAAGCTGTCGTACTTAAGTGGTCGTCGGTAGCGGATGGTCACGTCTCGAACGGGGAGCATGACACCGTTGTCCTCCATGTCGGCATAACGGATATTCAGGCTCCTTAAGGCCTCAACCCGAGCCACTTCGAAATAGGTCGAGTAGGTCCCGTAGTAGGCGTAGCCCATTTGGTCGGTCTCCGCATAGCGAACACGCATTTTATGTGTTGTAACAAACATTATTTAAATGTATTTCTTATTGTATTTCAATTACTTATAAAATTTTTCCAAGCACTTACAACGGCTCAATAAAATTTATGCAACGACAAAAGTTTTTTAAAATCAATAGGTGATCAATTTTTTTTCAACAGAATTAATTGACAATTTCGTGGTCCGAAAAAGGAAGTGCTACCCGGCCACACAAAAGCCTTCACCCACTCCCCAATCGGCACCTCAAATTACTAACCTAAACGCAACGATGGAGCGCACCGCTGAAGCCGTCTGGAGAAACTGTCTTTCGTATGTCCAGGACAATATTAGTCCTCAGGCATACAAGACTTGGTTTTTACCAATTCGGCCTGTCAAGCTCCAAGGTAAGGTCATTACCCTGCAGGTGCCGTCAAAGTTTGTATATGAGTGGCTTGAGGCCCACTACGTCAAACTCCTGAAGTCTGCCATCACGAAAGAGATGGGAAGTGATGCACGTTTGGTGTACTCAATCGTCATGGACCAGGAGTCCGCTCACTTGGGTACGTCCAACATGGACATTCCATCGGCCAACCGTGGCCCGATTGAAAATCCACAGGTTTCGCTGCCTGCACGCATCGGAGACGACGGGATCCGCAATCCATTCGTGATTCCGGGCCTGAAAAAGGTACACATCGAGTCGCAGCTTAATCCGAACTACAGTTTTGAGAACTTTATTGAGGGAGACTGCAACCGTTTGGCACGAAGTGCGGGCTATGCCGTAGCGCAAAAGCCAGGCGGAACGTCGTTCAATCCACTTCTTCTGTACGGAAGCAACGGACTGGGAAAAACGCACCTTGCGCATGCCATCGGCATCGAAATCAAGGACCGGTTCCCTGAAAAGACCGTGCTCTATGTGTCTGCCGAGCGCTTCACCCAGCAGTTCATCGATTCAATTCGAAATAACACGAAGAACGACTTTGTCCACTTTTACCAGCTCATCGATGTCCTGATTATGGACGACGTGCACTCGTTTGGTGGCAAAGAGAAGACTCAAGATGTGTTTTTTGAGATCTTTAACCACCTACACCAGCAGGGTAAGCAAATTATCTTGACCTCTGACCGTGCTCCGGTTGACCTTCAGGGCATGGAGCAACGTCTGCTCTCTCGATTTAAGTGGGGCTTGTCGGCAGACCTGCAGCGTCCCGACCTCGAAACCAGAATGGCCATCTTGCGCCAAAAATTATACGCTGACGGCATTGAGATGCCCGAAGATGTCATTGAATACCTGGCCTACTCGATCACTAATAATGTACGCGAGCTCGAAGGCGCATTGATTTCACTGCTCGCTCAGTCGTCGCTCAATCGTAAAAAGATCACGGTCGAACTCGCAAAGTCGATGATCGACAAGTTTGTGAAGAACACGACCCGCGAGGTTTCGATTGACTTCATTCAGAAGGTTGTCTGCGACTACTTTGACATGCCGGTGGAGCTGTTGCGCAGCAAGACCCGCAAACGAGAGATCGTACAGGCCCGCCAGTTGACTATGTACTTTGCCAAGCAATTGACCAAGAATTCGTTAGCGTCAATCGGTTCGCAAATTGGCAACAAGGACCACGCGACGGTGCTCCACGCATGCCGGACCGTTTCAAATTTGACAGAAACGGACAAGCGGTTCCGTACGTACGTCGACGACATTCGCAAGAAGCTTACCCTGGCGTAATGCGTTCGCGCCGGGTTCTCATGGTGTGCCTCGGCAATATTTGCCGATCACCAGTAGCTCAGGCCTGCATGGAATCTGAACTTTTGGAGCGTTTCGGACCAAACCACGGCTGGTTTGTAGATAGCGCCGGAACCTCTGCACATCACCAAGGGGAGCATCCCGATTTACGGTCGCAAGCATCAGCGCGGAAGCACGGTTTAGAGATTAGCCACCAGTGTTCGCGCCCCATTGAACGGACCGATTTTGAACGCTTTGACCACATTTTGGTAATGGATCGGTCGAACCTCAAGAACGTGCTCACACTTAGTCCAGACCCCAAGGTGTCGTTGGTACTCGAGGCTAGTTTCCCTGATGAGCAGCGCGAAGTTCCAGATCCCTATTTTGGAGGAGAACAAGGTTTTGAATTGGTAGTCCAGCTGCTTCAGCAGGCATGCCGCGATTGGTTAGAACAATGGCTTCGCGAGGAACGCTCTATCTGATCCCGGTTCCGCTAGCCGAGTCCGCACGTGGTTTTGATACCGAGCTGCAAGCATTGGTGGGACGAATCACGTACTGGATCGTCGAGACACCCAAAGTTGCACGGGCTCAACTTCGGCTTCTTTGTCCAGATGTCGACCTTACTGCCTTAGCCATGGATTCGTGGTCCAAGCACGGCGGCAACGATGCATCAGCCCTGCTGAAGGCCTGCCTCAACGGGAACGATATGGGCCTCGTGTCGGATGCGGGGGCGCCTGGTATGGCTGATCCCGGGGCCGAAGTGGTCGCCAAAGCGCACGAACTCGGGATCACCGTCGTGCCCTGGCCAGGCCCCTCTTCGCTCCTACTTGGGTTGATGGCGAGTGGATTGAACGGTCAGCAGTTCAGCTTTCACGGCTACCTGCCGCACGATGCAGGTGCGCGAAAGGCACTGGTCGCACGCATGGATAGAGAAGCGGCCGCGGGTTCGAGCCATTGGTTCATTGAGACTCCGTACCGAAATGCCAAGCTCTTTGCGGAACTCATTCAAGCGCTGAGTCCTAGTACACGACTTTTTGTTGGGGTTAACCTCAGTGCGCCCGACGAGTGGATCGCCTGCCGCAGTGTAGCGCAGTGGCGATCCACTGAAGTTCCGAGTCAAATTGAAGCGAAGTCACCCGCTATTTGGGGGATTGGGCGTTGAAAAATTCCGCCAGTGTTTCAAGCACCACAAACGGGCGCTCCATATGAGGTATATGTCCCGCCCTGGGGATAACCACCGTACTGCTTTGAGGAAAATCTCGGGCAAGGGCTGCGGATCCGTGCACCGGAAAGAGTGCGTCTTCAGCACCCCAAAGAATTAGTGTTGGAATCTGTGCACCCTGAGCTTGGGCGCGAATCGACTCTTCATCACGGCGGACGGCGCGCAGCATCGCCTCGCGTTGATTGAGGTTGATACTGTAAATATTGTCGAGAACTTGCTGCTTCACGAATTCCGGCAAAAAGAAGGGGTCATGAACACTGACCTTCATCATTGCGTCGTACGATTCCACATCGCGCGGAAGCAGGACTTCTTCAATCGGCCTGCCCCAAAGATTTTGAAGGCTATCTAAGTAATCGAGGTCATAGTGGCGGTGCAATGGGTCAATGAGCACGAGCGATTTGAGCATTTCAGGATAGCGGCTGGCAAAAAGGGTGCTGACCATTCCGCCGTAACTGTGGCCTACTAAGTGAACGGAATTAAATCCGCGCGAACCAAGCGCCGCACGAAGGACCTCTACTTGCTGGCTGACCGAAATAGCAGAATCGGGGGACGTGCTCTCGCCAAAGCCAAGTAAGTCCACGACCAAAATGGTGGTGGTCGGACTAAACTTCCACACGACCGGCTGCCACTGCACGCTGGGGTACGGACCAAAACCGTGCACGAGAACCAAAGTATCCTGGCCATGGCCGACCTGTACCCAATGTATGCTGTCACTGCCCACTGCAGTGGTAAGGTGCTGTGTCGGACGACGGCTGTAAAACCAAGAGTCTTCGGCTTCGATGGCGTGATCCACTCGGCACGAAGTGCCCAAGGCAAGCACAGTAAATATCCCAAAGAGCAGCAGCGAACGCATAGGTTCAGTACCGCAAAGGCTATGCCTAAGGACTACCTTTGGGGCGTGATTTCAACTACGATTGCAGCTGTAGCTACGGCCCGAGGAATCGGAGCCTTAACGGTGATTCGCCTGTCCGGACCTAATGCCATGGATGTCGCTCAAAAGTGCTTTGCGACGCGTGCTCAATGGACGCCCCGTCGCGCCCTGCTAGGCAGCTTTAAGGACCGGCTTGGGCGCCCCCTAGATGAGGCGCTGGCCACATGGTTTCAAGGCCCCGCATCGTTTACGGGCGAAGATGTTGTGGAGTTCGGACTTCACGGATCACCCTACATCGCCGCAGAAGCCTTGGATGCGCTCCTTGCGGCGGGAGCGGTCCTCGCGGCTCCAGGGGAATTTACCCAGCGTGCATTTGCGCACGGCAAACTCGATCTTGCCCAAGCTGAGGCCGTGGGCGATCTCATTGCTGCAGAATCTCGTGCGGGTCATGAGCTCGCGCTGAAGCAGCTCAAGGGAAATGTTTCCAAGCGCATGGCCGAGCTGCGCCAGCAGTTGATGGATTTTGCGGCGCTCATTGAACTGGAGTTGGACTTTGTCGAAGAAGATGTTGAGTTTGCGCGCCGCGAAGACTTGATTGCATTGCTGGATTCCGTTTCAAACGAGTGCACACGAATGCGCAGCACCTTTAGGCAGGGTCAGGCCTTGCGGGAAGGAATTCCGCTCGTGCTGGTTGGAGCGCCCAACGCGGGAAAGAGCACACTGCTGAATCGGTTGCTGCGGGATGAGCGTGCGTTGGTGAGCGACGTTCCAGGTACGACGCGCGACAGTGTCGAAGAACGGTTTCGGTTGGGCGACCTCATGTTTCGACTCATTGACACTGCGGGGATTCGCGAGACCGACGAGGTAGTGGAGCGAATGGGCATTGAGCGTTCGTGGGCCAAAATCCGCGAGGCGCACATGGTGCTCGCACTCGTGGATCCGCTGCATACGAGTGCACTGGAAGCTCAAGATTTGGTTGACCGTGTACGCGAAGCAAATCCTGAATCCGATGTCCTACTGCTGCTGACGAAGCGCGACACCTGGGGCGCACGCGATGTATCGGCCTATCCGGAGCACCTTGCGATGAGCCCTGACCCAAGCGACTTGGAAGTGCTTGAGCACCATCTTGAGTCTAGGGTTCAGATCCCTGAAGGAGATGTTCTGATAGCCAATACGCGCCACGCCGAGGCCCTTGGAGCGAGCATCGACTCCTTACAGCGTGCTCGCGAGAGTCTTGTGTTGGGTACGAGCGGAGAGCTTGTAGCCTACGACCTCCGGGATGCCCTACGGCACTTGGGCAGCATTACAGGGGAAGTCACGGCAGATGATCTGCTCGGTTCCATTTTTGGACGTTTTTGTATTGGTAAATAATTAGTTATGAACCTCATTTCACTTTTTCGTAAAGTTGCAATTGCTGAGGGAATCAGCTACTTGGCGTTCGGAGCAACAATGCCGCTGAAGTACGGGATTGGAATTTTATGGCCGAACAAAATAGTGGGCGCAGCGCACGGCGGGCTCTTTGTAGCTTTCTGCATCCTGCTCTTAGGGGTTTGGATTCGCGAGCGGTGGAGCTTTGGACGCGTTGCCGCGTTCGGGCTTGCCTCGCTCCTGCCCTACGGTACAATCTGGTTAGAGCGCAGAGTTTTTCGGGATTAGTAGGTTCGATTTGCACGTCGAAACGCGGTACAAACACCAAAACTTGTTTTATGTGTTTAAACGCGTATCTTTGTGCCCACTAAAACGAAACTTAAAAAACCATGAATAAATCAATTTTTGCTGCAGCCGCCATCGCATTGGTCGCCGCATCTTGCTCGAACAACGCTGAAGAAGTTGTTGCAACTGAAACAGCCGCCTACACCGTAGACGTAGCCGCTTCAAACGTAGAATGGAAGGGCGAAGTCATCGGCGTATACGGCCACAACGGCACCGTGAAGCTTGCTTCAGGTTCCGTAGAGGTTACCGATAGCGTACTTGTTGGCGGAACCTTCACCATCGACATGACCAGCATTTGGCCAACCGACAGCGCATCGTACAAGGACCAAGACGGCGGCCGCGCGAGCGACCTCGTAGCCCACTTGACAACGGACGACTTCTTCGGAATTGATTCATTCCCAACGGCTACGTTTGAAATCGTAAGCGCTACCACCGACAAGGTGAGCGGCAAATTGACGGTTAAAGGTGTGACCGTAGACGAGGAGCTTGAAATCACCAACATGACCGTTTCTGAGTCAGGTGTGAGCTTCACCGGAACCTTGGTTTTTGACCGCCAGAAGCACGGCGTGAGCTGGAAGCACTTCGTAAAAGACTACGTTCTTTCAGACGACATCACGATCACCTTCACGGTGGTAGCGACGCCCGCGGCCTAATTGTCTCAGGACTTCGAATAAAAAAAGCCCCGCCAATCTGGCGGGGCTTTTGCTTTTAAATCGGTCTGGCATCAGGGACTTACCACGTTCAAACTCACGTTGAAGTAGAAAGGGTTCCCTAGGCCGTTGGTTTGAGCGTAGGGATCGTCACGAAGGATGCCGAAGGCGCGGTAGATCTCGGTTCCGCCCACCAGACGATCGACGTCGTAGCGGTAGTTCACGCGGTACCCTGCCTGAACCGAAAGCCAAATAAAGTCCTTAAGTGAGCATTCGTAGACCATGCGTAGACGGGCTTCACCACGACGAATTTCGAGTTCCTGGTCGCGAAGGTCAAAGCCGCCGGCAGGGTTCCGCCAGAGACGGTAGGATTGGCCCTCGAGTTCGTAGCCCGCAAACAGCATGTTGCGCGGGTTGATGGTCCGTCGAACGTGCGCGCGTGCAGGGAAGAGCACCTCGGCGCCCCACTTGTTGAGCGCGTCCGTGGAATTGTACAGCACGACCGGGATGTAGTTGATTTCACCCACGCGGTAGGTACGGGCCAAACCCACACCCCACTGCTTTTTTTCGGTCGGACGGCGTCCGTAAATCAATGCAGCAGAGTACTTCAGGTAGTCGGCGGGCATGAGTCCAATACCGTAGGTTCCGCTGAGGTCCGCAGAACCCTGAAAGAGTAGGAACTGCTTGCTGTCCAGCGGCTTGAACACGGTAGTATTGACTCCAGCGGTGCGGATTCCGTGTTCTGAAAGCGTTTGGTGTAGCGGATTCGATGAAGCAGTAGGCGCATCGGCGTAGGCATAGTTGGTGTTCCAGTAGTTGGCTCCCATCTGCCACACGAGGTGCGTTTTTGAAATTACCGGGATGTTAAAGCCCGCGCGCATCCCGTAGGTCGCATTCACCTGAGCGTCTTCGGCACTAGCACCGGTGAGTTCAGAACCGTCCGCAGCAAACATTTGACCCGCACTAAGCGCATACCCACCTTGGTAGTCGTAGCCCAGCGAAATAAGCTTTGCTGGACTCAGACCCTCGATTTTGGGACTGCAGTAGCGCTTCGCTCCGGCATCGGCAAAACCGATGTTGTCGTACATGCTAAAATCCTCATCGGGAAGCGTTGTATCGCTCTGGCCCCACATGGGGCTGATCGCAATGGCTAATGCAGCCAGTAGTAAAGGACCGCGCATTATTTCTTGGCGGGTTGAACTGACAGTCGCTTCCATACATCCGTGCGACCAAGTGCTTGAACGCCAATGTATCCGCGAATGTCGAGGGTATTTTTATCCTTCATCTTGATCACGCAGTTGTACGTGCTGCCACTCAACGGGTCGTAGATGGTTCCTTCAGACCAGGTGCCGTCTTCGTTGTACACGAAGTCCTTGAGCATGCGGTATCCCTTTAGCGGAACATTCTTAAGCGATGCATCAGGATTGTTCTTGTCAGTCTTTGGAAGGCCCGTTTCAGGATCGTTGGGCTCAATGAGCCATACGATTCGGCCGTAGTACTTGTTGCCAATGCGGTCAATTTTAACTCGTGCACGGCCGTTGCTTGGTTCCCATACTCCTAGGAGTTTGTCTCCGGGGGATTCTTGAAGTTCGAAATTGAGTGATCCAAATGCGATCAAGGCCGACATGGCCCATAGTGAAATTTTGCGAAGCATTGAAATTAAGATTTTACAGTGAGTTCGAGCGAAAGGTTGAGTTTGAAGTTGCGGTTGCCGTCGTAAAAGTCTTCGGCGAGGTCGGCATCAAGGACGAGGTAGAGTTTGCCTTCGGCCACGATGGCACCGAGTTCCGCATCAGGTGCAACGTCAAGTGCCACCTCGGTGGCTCCTTCGGGTAGCGGATTTTTGAATGCCGCCTCTTGCATGGCAACTTCTGAATTGTCGCTGGCAAATGAAAGTACGAACGATCGCACTTGACTGAATCCTAGGCTATCGCCAGCGATCACAGTTGCGCCTTTAAGATGCGCATCCGTCACCGTCATTCCCTCTTCGTAGGCATCGCCCAATGCTGTGGGTAGATCAATTTCTAAGGCATACTGACCTTGATTTGGGCCCTCAAATAAGGGTCCTACAAGCTCAAACTGTAGGTCGTTCACGCTGTAGTCGTGTGTGGTCCCTGAACTGGAGCAGCCCCAGGTCATGAACGCTGAAACCGCAAGGATTCCGAGTGTTTTAAATAAATGTTTACGCATCATAGGTGATATTTGGGACGGAAATATAAGGCGATTCCCGATGAGGTCAGTTCATGTTTTGATGATTTTTAGGTCGTGATCGCCGACAAAAACCTTGAACACTGCTAAACATGCAAGGAGCAACTCATGATTTCGAATCGATACAGGTGCCGCCTAAAATCAGAGTCACAGAAGACCCAACCCAGAGAGAACCCTTTCTCGACGCCGATAATTGGAGTACGAAATTGTGCCCATCCACGTTTTCTTTGGCGAATGCAACGAACAACTAAAATGCGCCGCGCAGGGTGAAACTAGCCCTCATTCTGCTCGCCGCGGGCCACGGAACGCGATTTGGTGGTCCCAAGCAACTGGTGGCAGTGGACGCACAGGGTGCATGCATCCCGGAGCGAAGCATCCGAGATGCGGCCAACTCAGGATTTGACTGTGCAGTACTTGTCGTTCGCCCTGAGCACCTTGGCATTTGGGAGGACAAAAATTGGCCCATTCCCGTCTACTTTGTCGTGCAAGAGTCGGCCAACGGGACAGGGCATGCGCTACGACTTGGAATGCTTCGGGCTTCAGAATTGGGTTGCGAGGCATGGGCCGTGGGCAATGGTGACGACTACTATGGATCGTTGTGGCAGAGCGCAAAACCGTACGCGGAACGCGGTTGGATTGGTGCCCTCGCCTACCCCTTGAGCGCGGTGTGTTCAGCCCACGGCCCTGTCAACCGAGCGCTTCTCGACCGCAGCGACAATGGACTGCTTACCGGGATTACCGAGCGCGAAGGCCTGACGCATGCCGACGTTACTATTTTGGGTGACCCATTGGTTTCGATGAACGCATGGTTATTCAATTCGGATACACTGCAGTGGTGGCCTTCGGACGGAACCGATTCCGGTGAATTTGGTATTCCCGACGCAGTGCGCACAGGGGTCGCCCACGGAATCCCACTCCGCGTAGACGCATTGGGCAGCGAATGGATCGGGATGACCTTCGCCGCGGACCAAGCCCACGTTTGGGCGTATTTTGAGCGGACCTAAATGCCGTTAACCCATGAACCGACGTGACTTTTTACGTACCACGAGCATCGCAACAGCCGGTGCCACACTACTGCCATCCTACCTCTACGCCCTTGCGCCCGAGGTAAAACCGATACTGCGTCTGGGATTCATCGCTACCGGATTGCGTGGTCAAAACCACCTGGAGCTCATGCTCCAGCGCAGTGATGTCGAAATCGTTGCTTTGGCTGATCCGCAAGCACATATGATGGCATCCGCGCTTGATATGGTTGCAAAGGCGGGCCGCAAGGCACCCAAGGTGTACGGGAACGGCCCCGAAGACTACCGCCGAATGCTTGAAAAAGAACGACTCGATGCTGTTTTTGTGAGTAGTCCATGGGAATGGCACCGGGATCAAGGGGTGGCCGCGCTCAATGCTGGCGTAGCCGTTGCGATGGAAGTTGGAGGCGCCGTAAGCCTTCAAGAATGCTGGGACCTCGTCGAAGCGAGTGAGCGCAACCGGACTCCGCTCATGGCCCTTGAAAACGTGTGCTACCGGCGCGATGTGATGGCGGTGCTCCACATGGTGCGGCAAGGAATGTTTGGTGAACTCGTTCACGGGCAAGGCGGATACCAGCACGACCTGCGCGGTGTCCTATTTAACGACGGCAAATCACCCTACGGCAAAGGCGTGGAATTCGGCGCAGAGCGCGGATACAGCGAATCCCAATGGCGTACAGACCACTACGTGAAGCGCAACGGCGAACTCTACCCCACCCATGGATTGGGCCCTGTGGCCGCAATGATGGACATTAACCGCGGGAATCGTTTGACTCATTTAACCTCGATGTCGAGCAAATCAAGGGGACTCAACGACTACATCGTGCGCCAAGCGGGCGCCGACCACCCCAATGCCAAGGTCAACTTTGCCTGCGGAGACGTCGTAACAACTACCCTGGCCTGTGCCAACGGCGAAACCATTTTATTGACGCACGACACCTCGCTGCAGCGCCCGTACAACTTGGGATTCCGCGTCCAAGGCACGCGTGGAATTTGGCAGGACTTCGGGTGGGGCGGGCTCGACCAGGGCCACATTTACTTCGAAGATTCGATGAACCACAGCCACCGCTGGGCCAACACGGCTGAGTTGATGAAATCCAATGACCATCCGCTGTGGGCCAAGCATTCTGAGGCAGCCGCAGGCGCGGGGCATGGCGGAATGGACTACTTCGTGGACAACGCGTTCATCGAGTGCCTCAAGCGCAACGAGCCGTTCCCCTTTGACGTCTACGACTTGGCAACTTGGTACGCCGTGACCCCGTTGTCTGAAAAGTCAATCGCTGAAGGTTCGGCTCCGCAGGCAATTCCCGACTTTACCCGCGGAACGTGGTCGCAGCGCAAGCCCATTTTTGGGTTCTATGATCAGTACTAGCTGGAGCGATTGGGGCAGGTCCGAGCCCGTAGCGCTGACGTCCGTTTCGGGCGGCCTCATTAACGAGAGCTTTCGTGCGGAATTTGGCTCTGGCGAGTTTGTGTTCGCGCAGCGCGTCAACCGCGGCGTTTTTAGCGACCTGGATGCCATAGAGCAGAATTTAATTCTCCTCAGGGCATCGCCCGCCTCAGAGCTCGTGGTGAATCCCATTCTGCGCCGTGACGGAGGCATTCACGACGCGGGCGGATGGCGGATCCAACCTTGGATTCACGAAGTCGCGCAGCACGCAGCACCCTATGATTGTGGCCAATTTTGGGGGCGATTCAACCGCCAGCTGAACGAGCGCCCTGCGCCGTGGAAGACCGTACTCCCTGACTTTCACAGCGCGGCACTTCGATGGGCGCAATGGGCGAATGTGCGCCAAATGGCCCCTCTTGAGTATTCTGAATTATGCATTGAATTAGAGGATCTTGCGCCTTCGTTTTTAAACTTAGAGTCGAAACTCATTCCGGCGGTTCAGCACCACGATGCCAAGCGTGCCAACATGATTCTGAGTGAACAAGGATTCCGCGCAATCGACCTCGACACCCTTCAGCCGGGCTACCTCGGCAGTGATTTTGCCGATTTAGTTCGGAGCATGGCCGCAGTCAGGGCCGAAGATGACCCGAAGGGGAATTCCGCAGACCCCGAAACCGTACGCGAGTTATGGGAAGGCTACGTCAATGGCTGGCCTGAAGTTGCCGTTCACGAGGACACGGTGAGCCTCATGCCCGCCTACCTGAGTTGGGTGCAAGCCCTGCGTTTTGCGACCGATGCCGCGAACGGCAGCACCTACTACCGAATTGATTATCCCGAGCACAATTGGGTTCGCGCTCAGAATCAGTTACAGCTTGTGCGTTCCCTGCTGAAATTGACTAGGTTTACGGCATGAACATCCAGGTCCCCATTGAAGTAGTCGAGCGCGCTGAACTCAGCGCCCGCCAACGCGAACTGCTCGAGCGGGCAATTGGCGCATTGGATCATGCGCATGCTCCGTATTCCGGATTCCGAGTGGCCGCCGCAGCGCGTTTGGCTGACGGGCAAATCGTGACCGGTTCAAATCAAGAGAACGCATCCTACCCGATCGGAATTTGCGCGGAGCGCGTGACACTTTCGGCGGTCAACAGCATCGCACCTGGTGCGCAAATTCTCGAAATGGCGGTGACCTACCGCCCGAGCAGCGGCCCAGGTCACACTCCGCTTGCCCCCTGCGGCATGTGCCGCCAAGCTCTCGTCGAACAGCACGTGCGGCAAAAAGACGCTCTGGGACTTGTGCTGGCCGCCGAAGCAGGCCCTGTTTGGCTGGTTGGTAACGCCAGCAACCTATTGCCCCTCGCCTTCACTCCTTCAGACCTCGACTAATGTTTGCACCTGCAGGACTCAGCATTTTTGCCGAGATGACGGCACTCGCACAACGCTACGGAGCGCTCAACCTCGCCCAAGGGTTTCCGGAATTTGGCCCTGACCCCGGACTCATTGCCGCCTTTCACCGCGCCTTGGACGGGGAATCCGCGCAGTACGCCCCCATGCCGGGGCTGCTAAGGCTGCGCGAGGCGGTCGCGGCCGACCAGTTGCGGCGCAATGGAATGGCGTACGACCCCCTGCTTGAAGTCACCGTGGTTCCTGGGGCGACCTTGGGGATCTTTTCGGCCATCCAGGCTCTGTGCGGCCCGGGAGACGAAGTCATTCTGCTCGAACCCGCCTACGATTCCTACCATCCCGCGGTGGTGATGTCGGGTGCAGTACCCATAGCGGTTCCGCTTGAAATTGCCACAGAACGTGTCGGCATCAATTGGGATGCACTGACCGCCGCAGTCACCGCGCGCACCACAATGATCGTGGTGAACACCCCGCACAATCCAACGGGAATGGTCTGGACCCACCAAGACTGGGCAGAGCTCGCAGCGCGCATTCCTGAATATGTGGTGGTTTTGAGCGACGAAGTTTACGAAACTATGGTGTTTGACGGGGCTTCGTTGGCCAGTCCCCACCACCACCCGAGCTTGCGGCACCGAAGCCTGCGTGCGCTGAGCTTCGGAAAAACCTACCACGTAACCGGCTGGAAGCTCGGCGTAGTCCTGGCTCCCGAAAACCTCAGCCTGCGCCTTCGTACGGCCTACCAGTACATCGCGTTCTCGGCGTCAACGCCCGCCCAGCACGCCGTGGCCGACTTTCTTGAGTCCCGCCCCGACTACCCCAACCACCTCGCTGATTTTTTTCAAGCAAAGCGCGACCTGCTCGCCGCATCACTGGCAGAGAGCGGATTTCGGACGCTTCACAGCGCGGGGAGCTACTTTCTCTTGGTGGACTATTCAGCGGTGAATGACCGCGCGGATCGGGAATTTGCCGAACAGCTTACCCGAGAGGCAGGCGTGGCTACTGTTCCGTTAAGCCCGTTTTATAGGGTTCCGCCCAAAGAAAACCGCATGCTGAGGATTTGCTTTGCAAAAGATGACGCCACGTTGCGTGAGGCAGGTCACCGAATCCGCACTTGGAAGTGATCGTAAATTTACGATCATGAACGAGCCCCGAATTTTCGCCATCGATGGTATGCACTGCGGAAGCTGTGTTGCCCGAATTACCAATACCGTAAAAGCCAATCCCTCAGTTCGCACCGTGACTGTCGATTTGTCCGCGGGCCAGATGGAAGTTCGGGCTGAAGAGCACCTTACCGACAGCGAAATCACCAACCTCGTGGCCTCTGCAGGAGCCTACACCGCACTAGCCATCACTGCAGCAAAGCCTGCTGCGCCGGCTGCAGAGCCTGAATCGCGCAGTTTTTGGGCCACCTACCGCCCCCTATTCACCTTGGTCGCCTTGATTGCGTTGGTACCCGCGCTATCGCTCGGTGAATCTCTGACTGCCCACAGCTGGATGCGCTGGTTTATGGCGGGCTTCTTCTTGAGCTTCAGCTACTTCAAACTCCTTGATGTCACGTCATTTGCGAGCTCGTACCGCATGTACGATTGGATTGCCAAGCTGGCTCCGGCTTGGGGCCTTGCCTACCCTATTGTGGAGCTCGGACTCGGACTGGCCTATGCTGCAGATTGGGCTCCGACGGCCACCAACTGGATTACCCTCGTGCTGATGCTCGTTGGTGCGGGCGGCGTCATTCAAAGCAACCTTCAAAAGAAGTCGATTCGCTGCGCGTGCCTCGGAACCGTGTTCAA